>CAKTFS010000001.1 GCA_934561115.1 uncultured Faecalibacterium sp.
ACGGTCATTGAAAGCAGTATGCTGCAGGACGACCGCAACAACTACATTGCCAGCCTGTACCTCAAGGGCAAAAAGGCTGGTCTGTGCTTTGCGGATGTTTCCACCGGTACGGCGCATATCACCGAACTGACGGCGGATAAGATCGCCCCGGCGGTCATTACCGAGCTGTGCCGCTACCATCCCAGCGAGGTGCTGCTGAACCCCGGTCTGCTGGATTGCCGCGAGGTGACCGCCTACATCAAAAAGAACATGAGCTGCTCGGTGGAGCTGGTCGAGGACGAGCGCTATGCGCCGGGGCTGGTGGCTTCTGCGCTGGAAGAGCAGTTCGGCCGGGACTGGTCGCAGACCACCGGCATAGCCGCCGAGGGCTTGGTGCGCTTTGCCATGGCCGCCCTGCTGGAATACCTGCACGATACCCAGATCAAGGGAGTGGAGCGGTTAAAGACCGTTATTACTTACAACGAAGCCCAGTTCATGCGGCTTTCGCCGGTCACCCGGGCAAACCTTGAGCTGACCGAGACCCTGCGCGGGCGCGAAAAGCGCGGCACCCTGCTTTGGGTGCTGGATAAGACCAGCACCGCCATGGGCAAGCGGATGCTGCGCAGCTGGATCGAGCAGCCGCTTATTTCCAGCCAGCTCATCAACCACCGCCTGAACGCCGTAGAGGCGCTGGTGCGCCAGACCATGGTGCGCGGCGATCTGACCGAGGAGCTGCACTACATCGCGGATCTGGAGCGCCTGATGACCCGCACGGTGTACGGCTCTGCCACCCCCAAGGAGATCTACACCCTTGCCCAGACCTGTGACCGTCTGCCCGGCCTGCGCAGGCAGGCGGAGGGCTGCAGCTGCCCGGAGCTTGCCGAGCTTGCCGCCAGCATCGACCCGCTGGAGGATATCAAGGCGCGCATTTATGCCGCAGTAGACCCGGACGCGCCCTCCACCCTCAAGGATGGCGGCGTCATCGCCAAGGGTTACCATGCCGAGGTGGACGAGCTGCGCTCCATCCGCGATAACACCAAGGGTGTGCTGGCGCAGCTGGAAGCCCGCCTGCGGCAGGAGACCGGCATCCCCAAGCTGAAGATCGGCTATAACCATGTGTTCGGCTACTTCATCGAGGTGAGCAACTCCTACAAGAACCTTGTGCCGGAGACCTATATCCGCAAGCAGACCCTCACCTCCGGCGAGCGGTACATCACGCAGGAACTGAAGGAGCTGGAAAGCAAGATCCTTGGCGCACACGAGCGTCTTATCTCGCTGGAACGCCGCCTGTTTGACGAGCTGCTGGAAAGCATCGGCGCCCAGCTGGACCGCATCCAGCGCACCGCCAACGCCATTGCCCAGCTGGATGTGCTGGCTGCGCTGGCGCAGGTCGCTGCAGAGAACAACTACTGCCGCCCCGTGGTGGATGACAGCGATGTGCTGACCATCACCGAGGGACGTCACCCGGTGGTGGAGCAGGTGCTCAAGGGCAGTATGTTCGTGCCAAACGATACCACCCTCAACTGCACCACCGACCGCTGCCTGATCATCACCGGTCCCAACATGGCGGGTAAATCTACCTACATGCGTCAGAATGCCCTCATCGCTCTGATGGCGCAGATCGGCTCCTTTGTGCCGGCTGCCAGCTGCCATGTGGGCGTGGTGGATGCCATTTTCACCCGCATCGGTGCCTCGGACGACCTTGCCGCCGGTCAGTCTACCTTTATGGTGGAGATGACCGAGGTGGCCGAGATCCTGAAAAACGCCACCGCTAAAAGCCTTGTGGTGCTGGACGAGATCGGCCGCGGCACCTCTACCTTTGACGGCATGAGCATCGCCCGCGCCGTGGTGGAGCATATCGCAGACCCCGCCAAGGGGCTGGGCTGCAAGACCCTGTTTGCCACCCACTACCACGAGCTGACCGAGCTGGAAGGCACCGTGGAGGGCGTAAAAAACTACAACATCGCGGTCAAAAAGCGCGGCGAGGATATCACCTTCCTGCGGCGCATCGTGCGCGGCCCCGCCGATGACAGCTACGGCATCGAGGTGGCAAAGCTGGCCGGTCTGCCCGGCAGCGTGACCCGCCGTGCCCACGAGGTGCTGCGCACACTGGAAGCCTCTGCCCCCAAAAACAAGGTGGAGCAGATGGATTTTGATGCTTTGCAGGAATACAATTCCCCGGCAGTGCCCAGCGAGATGATGGAAAAGCTGGAAGCCGTGGATGTGGAAACACTTACTCCCATTGAAGCGCTGAACTTCTTGTACGAGCTGAAAAAGACCCTCAAGGGCAGCCTGAACGGCTGACCGTAAAAATAGTAACCACAGGGGAGGGAAAAGACTATGGCAGTCATCCATGTTCTGGATAAGCATACCGCGGAGCTGATCGCCGCCGGTGAGGTGGTGGAGCGCCCGGCATCGGTGGTCAAGGAGCTTTTGGAAAACTCCATCGACGCCGGTGCAACGCAGGTTACCGTCAGCATCGAGTCCGGCGGCGTAAAGCTGATCGAGATCAGCGATAACGGCACCGGCATTGATGCCGAGTATATCCCGACGGCCTTCATCCGCCACGCCACCAGCAAAATTGAAAAACCGGACGACCTGAACAGCATCCACACGCTGGGTTTCCGGGGCGAGGCACTGGCTTCCATCGCCAGCGTAGCGCGGGTAGAACTGCTCACCCGCACCGAGGTGGATGAGTTTGCCACCTGCTACCGCATCGCCGGCGGCGAGGAGCAGGGCAGGGAGCCTGCCGCCCGCGCCGTGGGCACTACCATCCGGGTGCAGGACCTGTTCTACAACACCCCCGCCCGCATGAAGTTCCTCAAAAAGGACTCCAGCGAGGGCACCTTTGTGGCAGATAACGTAGGGCATGTGGCGCTCAGCCACCCGGAGGTCAGCGTCAAATTCATCCGGGAAGGCAAGCTGCAATACGTCACCCCCGGCGATGGCCAGCTGCGCAGCGCTGCCTATGCGGTGCTGGGGCGGGAGTTCAGCCGCGACCTCATTGAGGTGCACTCCGAGGAAGGGCTGTACCGGGTCACCGGTCTGATCACCCCGCCCAAAAGCTGCCGCGCCAGCCGCAGCATGCAGCATTTCTACATCAACGGCCGCTATGTGCGCAACCGCACCATCATGGCGGGCATGGAAATGGCCTTTAAGGGCACGACCATGCAGGGCAAGTTCCCGGGCGGCATCCTGCTGCTGGAAATGCCCACCGACCTTGTGGACGTCAATGTCCACCCTGCAAAGATCGAAGCCCGCTTTGCCCGGGAAAATGATGTGTTCGATGTCGTTTACCATGCGGTCAAGCTGGCGCTGGCACAGCCCGGCACCGGGGAACGGCGCTTTACCTTCGAAACGGACGAAAAAGAGAAAACTGAAAAAGAAAACGATATTCAAAGCGAAAACCATGTAAAGAATAATCACTTTACAGGACTTTCTGCCGTCATTCCGGGTCAGGCAGACCCCGGTACGCTGCCTGCGCAGCGCTGGGAAGCCCCGCAGCCGGAGCGCCCCGCCGCTGCACCGGTGAAAACCCCGGCTTTTACGGCAGACACCTCGCCGGTACAGCCCGCACAGCCTGTCCGCACGGCTGCTGCCGTGCCCTCGTGGCGGCAGTCTGCCCCTGCAGAGGACATTCTGGACCCGGTGGTCACTCTCCACAGCCCGGAAAAACCGGACGCAACCAAAGTCCAGCCCGCGCCGCAGCCCTTCCGGGCAGCAGCCGGTGAGGCGCAGCTGGATGTGCACCCGGAAACGGACGACGCAGCCGACCCGCTGCTGGATCACATGGCGGCATGGGACGCCGTGCCCGCCGTCCCGGAGATCGAAGCCGCCTCGGTGCCCTATCAGCCGGAACAGCCTGAGCAGCCGGAGCAGTTGGGCTTTGATGTGCCGCAGGGGGAAGAGCCGCTGCGGTATGTGGGCGAGGTGTTCCGTACCTATATTCTGGCGGAGCGGGGAGACGAGCTGTGTCTGATCGACAAGCACGCCGCTCATGAGCGCCAGCTGTACGAAAAGCTTGCTGCGAACTACGGCAACGTGCCCAGCCAGCTGCTGCTGCAGCCCGCCGCCATAGACCTTTCTGCAGAGGAAAAGCAGGCGCTGCTGGAAAACCAGCCCCTGCTGGAAAACGCCGGGCTGGATGTAGCCGACTTTGGCGGCAGCACCGTGCTGCTGCGCGCCGTGCCTGCGGACGTGGAGCCGCAAAACGCCGAGGATCTATTGGTGGAGATCGCCGACCGCCTGCTCAAGGGCAGCCGTGACGCGCTGAACGAGCACACCGAGTGGGTACTGCACTCCATCTCCTGCCGCGCCGCCATCAAGGCGGGGGACAAGTCCTCTCCGCAGGAGCTTATGGCACTGGCCGAGAAGATCCTCTCCGGCGAGGTGCCGCCTTTCTGCCCCCATGGCCGTCCCTGCGTGCTCAAGCTTACCCGAAAGGAGTTGGAAAAGCAGTTTGGACGCATCGTGTAATGCAAAACCCGCCGTGGTGGCCGTGGTAGGCCCCACCGCCACCGGCAAGACCGCGCTGGGCGTTGCGCTGGCACAGCAGTTCTCCGGCGAGGTCATCAGCGCCGACTCCATGCAGATCTATAAAGGTCTGGATGTGGGCACTGCCAAGGTCACCCCGCAGGAGACCTGCGGCATCCCGCACCATGGCGTGGATATCCTCACCCCGGAAAAAACCTTCAGCGTGGCGGATTTTACCGCGCTGGCAGGGGAGTATATTCAGGATATCACCGCCCGTGGGCATCTGCCGCTGCTGGTAGGCGGTACCGGGCTGTATGTACAGAGCCTTTTGTACGGGGTGCGCTTCACCGCTGAAAAAGCCCCGGACGGTCTGCGCGAGCAGCTGACCGCTGAACTGGAAGCCGTCGGCCCGGAGGCCATGTACGCAAAACTGCAAGCCGTGGACCCGGAAGCTGCCGCTGCCATCCACCCCAATAATAAGGTGCGTGTGCTGCGGGCGCTGGAACACTACCACGCCACAGGCAAGCGTCTCAGCGAGCAAAAAGCCGATTCGCTGCCGCCGGAGCGCCCCTACCGCAGCCTTGTGCTGGGGCTGGATTTCCCGGAGCGTGCAGCGCTGTACCGCCGCATCGACCTGCGGGTGGACAAAATGCTGGAAGCCGGGCTTTTAGCCGAAGCGGAATACGTCTGGCGCAACCGCGAAGCCTTCCGCACTGCCGCACAGGCCATCGGCTATAAAGAATTTTTTCCGTATTTTGAGCAGACCGCAGAGCTGGATGCCTGCACTGAGAAGCTCAAACAGGCCTCCCGCAACTACGCCAAGCGCCAGCTGACATGGTTCCGCCACATGGACGGGGTCACATGGCTGGACGCCGGGGCGGCAGACGTGCGGCAGACCGCCCTGCGCCTGACCCAAGACTTTTTATCGAAAGGATGATCCTTATGCCGGAAACCCCTCAGGAGCCGCGCCGGAAACTCTCTGCGCTCACCACGCTGGCAGTTGTGCTGGCCACCTTTTTGCTGGCAGCGGCAGCGTATGTCTGCTGGCAGGCGGCGCACATCCTTTTCCCTCAGAACGTCTACGAAACGGCGCTGCCCATCACCATCTCCGATACCATTGAAGCGGACGGCGTGCTGCTGTTTGACGAGACCTGCATTTCCGGCAGCGGCAATCTGGGCTACCTTGTCTCGGACGGTGAGCGGGTGTCGGCAGGCACTGCCGTTGCAGAGCTGTATACCGACGCCAATCAGGCGGTGCTGCGCCAGCAGCTGACCCAGCTCACCAGCCAGATCGACCTGCTGCAGCGCTCCCAGAACACCGCAGCCACCCAGCTGGACGGCCTGCTCAAGGAGCGCTCCGGTGCGCTGTATGACCTGCTGGACGCACTGGATACCGCCCGTTACAGCGATGTGGACAGCAGTGCCGATGCCTATCTGCTGGCGCAGAACAAGCTGTGGATCACCACCGGCGATACCGCCGGCTTTGCGGACCAGATCGCACTGCTTGCCCAGCAGGCACAGACCGTACAGGCACAGCTTGGCAACCCTACCCAGATCCTCGCCCCCACCACCGGCTACTTTGTCCGGGCTGCCAGCAGCGGACGGCTGAACGCCGGTGCTGCGGACATTCTGGCGCAGAGCCCGGAGCAACTCAAGGCATATCTGGACTCTGACCCCGAGATGCCGCTGGATGGCTGCGTAGGCAAGCTGGTGGCCGGGTTCAGCTGGCAGTACGCCGGGGTGTGCTCGGCAAAGCAGGCCGAAAAGCTGCTGGGCTCGGACGGCAAGCCCCTGCGCACGGCGGTGGAGATCAGCTTTCCCGGCCAGAGCGATGCCGCCTTGCGTGCTACCGTTACCGAGGTGACCATTGATGCAGAACAGGATGTTGCCCGCTTTGTGCTGCGCTGCAATTCCATCAACGGTGATGTGCTGTGCCTCAACCACGCCCGCGCCCGCATCAGCACCGGCGAGAGCACCGGCCTGCGGGTGCCTGCCGCAGCGGTGCACTACCTCAAAGAGGACGGCACCGAGGCCGAGACGCAGGGCGAAAACTATATCCCCGGCGTGTATGTCAAGTACGGCAACATTGCCCGCTTCTGCAAGATCGACCCCGTGGATGCTGACCATCCGCTGGTCACAGAAGGGGATTACATCCTTGTTTTGCCCAAGGGAACGGACGGTTCTGTCAGTCAGGTAAGGCTTTATGACGAAATAATCGTCTCGGGACAAAATTTATATGACGGAAAACTTTTGTAGTTATTGACATCTGCTGCAAAAAATCAGATAATAGTAGAAGCTATTTGCATTCTTTTTGCAAAGAACGCCAGGCAGCCGGGCGCTGCCCGAATGAAAGGAGCAGATAATTATGTCTTTGCTGGATAGCATTAAGAAGGGCCTGATGGGCGAAGG
Organism: uncultured Faecalibacterium sp.; assembly: GCA_934561115.1. Lineage (GTDB taxonomy): Bacteria > Bacillota > Clostridia > Oscillospirales > Ruminococcaceae > Faecalibacterium. The sequence continues at coordinate 6,862 of CAKTFS010000001.1, forward strand.
GGACGAGTACGAGGACCAGTACATCGATGACGGCCCCCAGATGGTGAACAACAACAGCGGCGTCGGCATCGGAATGGACGAAGAGACCGAAGAGCCTGCCGAGGGTGCCAGCAAAAAGAACAAGGTGGTCAACATCCATGCCACCACCCAGCTCAAGGTGGTTCTGGTCAAGCCCGAGCGGTTCGAGGATGCCAGCACCATTGCCGACCATCTGAACAACAAGCGTACCGTGGTGCTGAATCTGGAGTCCACCAACAAGGAGGTCTCCCGCCGTCTGGTGGACTTTTTGTCCGGCGTGGCTTATGCCAACAACGGCCAGATCAAGCGCGTAGCCAACAGCACCTTTATCATTACCCCGTACAACGTGGATATCATGGGCGATCTGCTGGACGAGCTGGAGAACAATGGCGCATTCTATTGATCCGGCAGCCGGTGCGGTGCGGGGCTTTGTACCCGCCCGCAACGATGAGGAACGCTACCTTATGCGGCATATCGAGGATCTTGCCGATGCGGCTTTTTCCCGCGGCATAGCCCGGTACTCTGCGTTCCTCAGCGACCGGGAACAGGATCTTGCCCGGGCGGCACTGGGGCGTGCCGGTGTGCGGGACGGCTGGCGTTTTGACGGCGGCTGGCCCGAGGCCGAGCGCCGGGTGCTCTGTCTGGAGCCGGAGTACAGCTACGGCGAGTGTCCGGTGCGCTGCGTACAGCTGCAATGCCGGGCGCTGCCCGGTGCGGCGCTTCCGGCGCACAAGGACTATCTGGGCAGCCTGATGGGGCTTGCCCTCAAGCGCGAGGCTTTGGGCGATATCCTGCTGCCCGCCGATGCGCCGGGCACAGCCTATGTGTTCGCGCTGGAACCGGCGGCAAAGCTTATCTGCCGGGAGCTGTGTCAGGCGGGGCGCACCGAGGTGTCCACCCGTCTGTTGGAGCCGGAAGAGATCCCGGCCTTCCCGGCACCGGAGCGGCAGCTGCTTACCGCCACCGTGTCCTCCCTGCGGCTGGACGCGGTGCTTTCTGCCATGCTGCACATCAGCCGCGGCACAGCTGCGGAACTGATCGAAGCGGGCAGGGTAGAGATCAACCATCTGCCGGTAGAAAAGCCCCATGCCCCCGTATACGAGCAGGATGTGTTCACCGTGCGCGGCAAGGGTCGCTTCCGGTTGACTGCATTGCCCGGGAAAAGTAAAAAAGATCGTTCGATCATTGAGTTCTTTCAATATTAAAAGCTATGGGAGGAAATGACTATGCTGACCCCGCAGGATGTCCGCTCTGTACAATTTGAAAAAAACCTCCGCGGCTACCGTACAGAGGACGTGGACCGTTTTCTGGACAAGGTCGAGGAGCAGCTGCAGCAGAACGATGCGCAGGCAGAGCAGCTGCGCAAGCAGATCGCAGATCTGACCGCAGAGAACCAGAAGCTCAAGGGCGAGCTGCAAAGCTTCGAGGCTGACGGCGATATGCTCAAGAGCGCGCTGATCAACGCCCAGCGCATGGGCGAAAACGTGATCCGCGAAGCAAACCAGAAGGCTGAGGAGATCATTCACCGCGCAAATCTGCGGGGCGACGATATCATCCGCGACGCCAACGAGCTGCTGCAGAAGGCAAGCGACCGCGCGGATGAGATCGAGAATGAGGCCAACGAGAAGCGTCTGGCGGAGGAGCGGGAGTACGACCGCGTCCGTCTGGAGGTCACCCGCTTCAAGTCGGATGTGCTCAACCTGTACCGCAGCCATGTGGAGTCTTTGAGCCGTCTGCCGGAGTTCCAGAAGGAAACCAAGGACGCCGAAAAGGATGCCCCCGCACAGGACGCAGAGCCTGCGCAGGAGACTGCTGCAGAGCAGCCCGCCGCACAGACTGATGCTGCCCCTGCAGCCGATACCGCAGCCGCCCCGGCAGAACAGACTGCCGCCGAGGCTGCCGAAACCACCGAACCTGCCGCCCCTGCCGATGACGACAAGGCGGCTGACAGCAGCGAGGATTTCTGGGCAAAGGACGAAAGCCAGCTCAAGCTGGACCCGCCTCCTGCTGATATGAAGCCGGACGAGCCGGACTATGACGCTTTTCAGGGCGTCAAGTTCAGCGAGTAAGGCATCCAACGCAAAAATAGAGGAGAGTGTAAACCATTGGCTAAGAACAAATCGCAGTACGACAGTACGTTGAATCTGCCCAAGACCCTGTTCGAGATGCGTGCCGGTCTGCCCAAAAAGGAACCGGTCATGCTCAAGGATTGGGACGACAACGACCTGTACAACCAGCTTATGAAGCACAACGAGGGCAAGCCCCAGTTCATTCTGCACGACGGCCCTCCGTATGCAAACGGCAACATCCACATGGGCACCGCCCTGAACAAGATCATCAAGGATATCATCATCCGCGAAAAGAACATGGAGGGCTATCAGGCTCCCTATGTGCCCGGCTTTGATACCCACGGCCTGCCCATTGAGCTGAAGGCTCTGTCCTCCGTCGGCGACAAGAAGAAGGACATCTCCAAGCTGGAGCTGCGCCAGATCTGTGAAAAGTTTGCCACCGAGCATATCGACATCATGAGCGACCAGTTCAAGCGTCTGGGCGTCATCGGTGACTTCGAGCACCCCTACCTGACCCTGAAGCCTGAGTTTGAGGCACGTCAGATCGAGATCTTCGGCGAGATGGCCAAGAAGGGCTACATCTACAAGGGCCTCAAGCCCGTGTACTGGTGCCCGGACTGCCGCACTGCGCTGGCAGAGGCCGAGATCGAGTACGGCGAGGACGACTGCGATTCCATCTTTGTGCGTTTCCACGTCTCGCAGGACCCCAACGGTGTTCTGGCAAAGTACGGCATCCCCATGGATAAGACCTACTTCGTCATCTGGACCACCACCACTTGGACCCTGCCCGCCAACGAGGCTATCTGCCTGAATGGTCAGTTCGAGTATTCCTTCGTCAAGATCGGCGAGGAGTACCACATCATGGCGACCGATCTGGTCAAGAGCGTCATGGACGCCTGCCACATCGAGAACTACGAGATCGTGGGCGAGCCTGTTTCCGGCGCTGAGTTCGAGCTGATGCGCTACAACCACGTCTACCTGCCCAAGGAGGGCTGGGTCATTCTGGGCGACCACGTCACGCTGGAAAGCGGTTCCGGCTGCGTGCATACCGCAGGCGGCCACGGCGTGGACGACTTCAACGTCTGCCAGAAGTATCCGCAGGTGCCCATCACCGTGCCCGTGGATGACGGCGGTTACCTGACCGAGCTGGCCGGTAAGTACGCTGGTCAGCGCGTATGGGCAGCCAACAAGACCATTCTGGCCGACTTGACTGCTTCTGGCGCTGTGATGGGTCAGGTGCACATCAAGCACCAGTACCCCCACTGCTGGCGCTGCCACAACCCCATTATCTTCCGTGCTACCGAGCAGTGGTTCTGCTCCATCGCCAAGTTCCGCGAGGACGTATACAAGGCCATTGATACCGTCACCTGGATGCCGGATTGGGGTCACGACCGCATGACCGGCATGGTACGCGACCGCAACGACTGGTGCATCAGCCGCCAGCGCACCTGGGGCGTGCCCATCCCCGCCTTCTACTGCAAGAAGTGCGGCACCTACCACATCACCGATGCTACCATCAAGGCTGTCAGCGCCCTGTTCCGCAAGGAAGGCTCTGACGCGTGGTATAAGTACGATGCCGAGCAGATCATCCCCGCAGGCGAAGTGTGCGAAAAGTGCGGCGCTTCCGAGTGGGAGAAGGACACCGACATCATGGACGTCTGGTTCGACTCCGGCTCTACCCACGCCGCCGTGCTGGACGAGCGTCCTGAGCTGCGTTTCCCCGCCGATATGTATATGGAAGGCGGCGACCAGTTCCGCGGCTGGTTCCAGTCCAGCCTGCTGACCAGCGTTGCAAGCAAGGGCTGCGCACCCTATAAGTCCGTGCTGTGCCACGGCTGGGTGGTGGACGAGCAGGGCAAGCAGATGCACAAGAGCGCCGGCAACGGCGTGGAGCCCAGCGAGATCATCAAGGACTACGGCGCTGATATCATCCGTTTGTGGGTGGCTTCTTCCGACTACACCGTGGACGTGCGCGCCGGTAAGAACATCTTCAAGCAGCTCAGCGAGGCTTACCGCAAGATCCGCAACACCGCCCGCTTCATTCTGGGCAATCTGGACGGCTTTGACCCCAACACCGATTGTGTGGCAGACGACCAGCTGCAGGATATCGACCGCTGGGCACTGGCTGCGCTGGATGACCTGATCGTCAACACCAACGCAGGCTACGCTGTGTACGACTTCAACAAGGTCTACCATGCCGTGTACAACTTCTGCGTGGTGGCTATGTCCAACTTCTATCTGGACGTCACCAAGGATCGCCTGTACTGCACCAACGGCACAGCCCGCAAGGCAGCCCAGACCACCATGTACAAGATCCTTGTCGCTCTGGACAAGATCATTGCCCCCATCCTGTGCTTCACCAGTCAGGAGATCTGGGACTTCATGCCCAAGACCGAGGGTATGAACAAGTATGTGGTGTTCGAGCAGATGCCCAAGGCTGGCCAGTACGCCGCCGACGATGCCTTCAAGGCAAAGTGGGCACAGCTCATCGCCGTGCGCGACGAGGTCAAGAAGGTGCTGGAGCAGGCCCGTGCTGAAAAGCTGATCGGTGCTTCTCTGGAAGCTTCTGTTACCCTGTACTGCAATGATGCCGTCTATGATCTGCTGAACAGCATCCCCATGGACGAGCTGGCCGACTTGATGATCGTCTCCCATGTGGAGCTGGTCAAGGGCGAGGGCGGCGCTGCCAGCGCTGTCGAGGGCCTGGGCGTTGCAGCTGCACACGCCACCGGCGACAAGTGCGAGCGCTGCTGGAAGTATTCTGCTTCCATCGGCAGCCACCCCGCACACCCCACCCTGTGCGCACGCTGCGCCAGCGTTGTGGAAGCATAAGCGTCCCGCATAAATACAAATCTGTTTTGTAAAAGGGCGGCGCTCCCTTGACCGGGGAGCGCCGTTTTTTATAACAGAAACGAGGTAGCCAATGGCATTTATTCTCTTTAATCTGGCGGCTGTGGCAGCTCTGGTCGGCATCGACCAGCTGATCAAGCTGTGGGCGGTGCAGGCGTTGCAGCCGGTAGGCGCTATGCCGTTCATCCCCCATGTAGTGGAGCTGCGGTTCGTGCTCAATCAGGGCATGGCTTTCAGCCTGCTCAGCGGCAAGCAGCTGTTCCTTATCATCGCCACAAGCGCGGCGCTGCTGGCGGTCGCCTACGGCCTGTTTTTCCGCAGCCGCGGCAAACGTTTACAGCAGGCAGCGCTGGTGCTGGTGCTGGGCGGCGGTATCGGCAACCTGATCGACCGCGTGCTCAACGGCGAGGTGGTGGACTACATCAACCTGCTGTTCATGCGCTTTGCCGTGTTCAATTTTGCGGATATCTGTGTTTGCGTGGGCGTGGCACTGTGGGTGCTGGTGATCTTTCTGGACGAGCTCCACGCCGATGATGCCGCCAAGGAGCAGTAAACCATGGAACAGCGTGAATTTATCGTAGAGCAGGAGACTGCCGGCCAGCGCATCGACCGCTTTCTCAGCGGCGAGGACACCGGCCTGTCCCGCTCGGCGCTGCAAGCGCTGGTGGCAGAGGGCCATGTGCAGTGCAACGGCAAAACCGTTGCCAAAAGCCTGAAGCTCAAAGCAGGGGACACCGTGCTGCTGGAGATCCCGGACGCAAAGCCCATCGAAGCCGTGCCGCAGGATATCCCGCTGGATATCGTCTACGAGGATGCCCACCTGCTGGTGGTCAACAAGCCAAAGGGTATGGTGGTGCACCCCGCACCCGGCAACCCGGACGGCACGCTGGTCAATGCCCTGCTGTGGCACTGCAAGGGCAGTCTTTCCGGCATTGGCGGCGAGATCCGCCCCGGCATCGTCCACCGCATCGATAAGGACACCAGCGGCCTGCTGGTGGTGGCAAAGGACGACGCCACCCACATCGGCCTTTCCCAGCAGATGGCGGTGCACAGCGTGGAGCGCGCCTACCAGACGGTGGTCTACGGCGGCTTTGCGCAGGACGAGGGCTTTGTGGAAGCAAACCTTGGCCGCAGCAAGACCGACCGCAAAAAAATGGCGGTCTATCCGGCCACCGAGCCCCACACCAAGTACGCCTATACCGGCTATAAGGTGCTGGAGCGGCTGGGCGAGTTCACCCTGCTGGAATGCCGCCTGAAGACCGGCCGCACCCATCAGATCCGCGTACACATGGCCTCCATCCACCATCCGGTGGCAGGGGACCCGGTGTACGGCCCCCACAACTGCATCACCAGCCTGCACGGCCAGTGCCTGCACGCCAAAACGCTGGGCTTTATCCACCCCATCACCGGGGAACAGCTGCGGTTCGACTCCGAGCTGCCGGACTACTTTACCCATTTTCTCGCAACACTCAGGAGGAAAAACACATGAACGATTCTCTGGCATCCACTCTGGTGCTCTGTGATCTGGATAACCTGCTGCTGGGCGAGGATGGCAATCTGACCCAGGTGGTGCGGGATGTTTTGCAGCTGTTCAGCAGCCGCGGCGGCAGACTGACCGTTTTTTCGCAGCGCTCTCCGCGTGCCGTGCGCTCCATTCTGGGCAGCGTGCGTCTGGCTGCGCCTGCGCTGGTGTGCGGCGGCACCATGGCCTACCACTATGCCGACGGCAACCGGGTGCCCCTGTGCAGCTTTGCCCAGCAGCAGGAGCTTTTTGCCTGCCTGCCGGATACCCCCGGCGTGGGTGTTGCTGTGCAGATGCAGGACGGCACCACCCGGGTGCTGCGCATGAGCAACGCGCTGGAGCGCCATCTGCGGCAGGAGTGGACCCCGTATCTGCTGGCAAACGCTGCCGATATCCACCCCGAGCAGGTACTGCGGGTCCTGCTGTATCAGGACAGCAAGTCTGTGCCCCTGATCTCGCTGGCAGAAAAGGCCATCGGGGATCGTGTTGCCCTGCTGGGCGAGCGCATCGCCCCGGACACCCTTGTCCTCACCCCGAAGCGTATCTCCGGCCGGGAAATGCTGGACACCGTCTGCACGATGGCGCAGGTGGGTGCAGAGCAGGTTCTGGTGCTGGCGGGCGGTCAGCCCATGCTGGAGCTGGTACAGGCTGCGGAGCACAGCGCAGTTGCCGCCGATGCCCCGGCAGAGCTGCGCCTTGCCGCCGGGCAGGTCACCCTGACGGATGCCGCCGGTGGCGCTGCCGTGGAGGTTTTGTACCGCATGGTGCGTGCCGCTGAAAAATCCGTGTAAAATTTGTGCAAAGCCCTCTGCAATTTTCCCGCAGAGGGCTTTCTTTTTAGCAAAAAATCAGGTAGAATGGGAGAAGGATCTATGCCAAACCAAAAGCACCGCGAAGGGCTGTTTCTGCTGCTGTGCCTTGCCGCCGCAGGGGTCTGTGCAGGGCTGGCGTTCCGGTTTGCAGTGCCGCTGCAAGCGCAGACTCCGCAGACACTGCCGGACACAAAGGAACTTGCAGCGTATACGCAGGTGGAGCTGAACACAGCCGATGCAGACGCTTTGTGCACCCTGCCCGGTGTCGGCCCCCGCAATGCACAGGCCATTCTGGACTACCGGGCGCAGTACGGCCCGTTTGCACAGGTGGAGGATGCCGCGCAGGTGCCGGGCATTACCCAAGCAATGGTGGATTCATGGGCAGGGCAGGCGTATGTCCGCTGAAAAGGGCGTAGCCCGCTTGCCGCCTTGGTCAAAGAGGAAATACGGAGATATATTGTTATGAGTGACGAATCGATCTTTATCAACCGCGAACTGAGCTGGCTGGATTTTAACCGCCGCGTTCTGGCGCTGGGCAAGGACAAGAACGTCCCGCTGGGCGAGCGGATCAAGTTTCTGGCAATTTACGGTTCCAATCTGGACGAGTTTTTCATGGTGCGCGTGGGCTCTTTGCAGGAGCGCGCAAACCTTGAGCAGAGCAAGACCAAAAAGGAAAAGCGGGAAAACAAGACCAACATGACCGCCGCCGAGCAGCTGGCCGCTATTATGCCCAAAACGGCGCAGCTGCAGGAAGAATGCGATAAATTCTACGCAAAGGCGCTGGAAAATCTGGCAGAGAACAGCTACCATAAGGTGGATTTCGACCACCTGACCAAGGAAGAAGAACATCTCTGGAAAAAATACTTCCAGTCGGAGCTGTTCCCCATCCTCAGCCCGCAGATCGTGGATAACCGCCATCCGTTCCCGTTTTTGCGCAACAAGGAGATCTACCTTGGCGTGCTGCTGAAAGAAAAGCACACGCAGGAGCAGAGCCTTGGCATCGTGCCCATCTCCAGCCAGATGGAGCGGATGCACTTCATCAAAAAGGACGGCGCTGTGCAGTTTGCCCTCACCGAGGAGCTGGTGCTGCACTATGCGTCCAGCATCTTCGGCAAGGATTCTATTCAGGAAAAATGCCTGTTCCGGGTCACCCGCAACGCGGATATCGACGTAAAAGAGGGCATGATGGATCACGATATTGATTATCGCGAGATCATGACCGAGCTGCTCCGGCGCCGCCGCAAGCTGGCCGCAGTCCGTTTGCAGATCACCCCCGCCCCTGCACCGGAGGTGGAGCGGCTGCTGTGCAGCCGTCTGGAGCTGACCCGCAAGCGGGTGTTCCTGCAAAAGAGCCCGCTGGACCTGAGCTTCTTCTTCAAGCTTTCCGGCCGCATGGAGGCCGAGGGTCACCCGGCGCTGTTCTACACCCCCGCACGTCCCATGCTGCCGCCGCCGGACTATGATCTGGCTGCCGAGGTGCAGAAGCATGACGTGCTGCTCAGCTACCCGTATCAGTCCATCCGTCCCTTTATCACCATGCTCAAAAAGGCCGCACAGGACCCGGACGTCATCTCCATCAAGATGACCCTCTACCGCATGGCGCGGGAGTCCCAGATCGTGCAGGCACTGATGGAAGCCGCCGAAAACGGCAAGGAAGTGGTAGCGCTGGTAGAGCTGCGCGCCCGCTTTGACGAGCAGAACAACATCGACTGGTCCAAGCAGCTGGAAAGCGCAGGCTGCACCGTTATCTACGGCTTCGAGGACTACAAGGTGCACTCTAAGCTGACCCTCATCACCCGCAAGGGCGCAGAGGGTTACTCCTACATCACCCAGATTGGTACCGGCAACTACAACGAAAAAACCAGCGAGCTGTATACCGATTATTCCTTCATCACCGCAGACGAGCGCATTGGCGAGGAAGCCTCCAAGGTGTTCCGCAATCTGGCTGTGCAGCAGCTTACCGAGGAAAGCGACAAGATGCTGGTAGCCCCGCTGCGCTTCAAGAGCGTGCTGCTGGACGAGATGGATCACGTTATCGCTGCCGCCCGTATGGGACGTCCGGCTTCTATGATCCTGAAAAACAACTCCATCAGTGACCGGGACATCATCCTGAAATTGCAGGAAGCCAGCTGCGCCGGGGTGCGCATTGATATGATCGTGCGCGGCATCTGTTGCGTGCGCGCAGAGGTGCCCGGCAAGACCGAGAACCTGCACATCCGCAGTCTGGTAGGACGGTATCTTGAGCACGGCCGTATTTACAGCTTCTTTGATGGCACCCACACCCGCATCTATATTGCCTCCGGCGACTTCCTTACCCGCAATACCGAGTGCCGCGTGGAGGTGGGCGTGCGGGTGGAGGATCCCGTTCTGGTGCAAAAGCTCACCGATATCCTTCAGCTGCAGCTGCGGGATAACGTCAACGCCCGGGTCATGGATGCCAGCGGCAGCTACCAGAAGGTGAAGCCCGCCGAGGGCGAGCCGCTGGTCAACGGCCAGATGGGCATGTACGAGCTGCTGCGCAACGATTGGCAGCGTCCCGAGCCGTGGAAGTGCACCACCCCCGCCCCGGAAGCGGAAAAACCGGCGGCAGTCTGTCAGGAAGTCACCGTGGAACAGCTCAAACAGGAGTTGCCTCATGTGTTCCAGCCTGCACCGGAAAAGGCAGAGGATACCGCCCCGGCGCAGCAGCCCGACCACTACGAGGCACAGGAACAGATGCTGAACAACAAGCCCCGCGCTGCGCAGCCCGCCCCCAAAGCTCCCGCTGCACCCCGCCCGGCTGCAAAGCCTGCCGTCACCGCGCCCAAGAAAAAGAGCCTGCTGGAACGCATCGGAAGCTTTTTCCGGCGCTGAGCTGTAAAATCATGTAAACCAAAGCCAGAGCTGCTGCGCAAAAATTTGTGCGGCGGCTCTTTTTGTTGTGGATAAAAATTTCCTCTGTGACCCCTCCCGTGAAAATGCTTTTATCGCGTCCCGTAGGACGCGATAAAAGCGCAATATAAAATAAATTTTCCGCTGAATATGCCCAGAGCACAAGCGGAGGGCATTTTGAATCGTTCCACCGGAACGGTGAGCGGGTTCTGCTGCCCGCCGCTTGTGCATACACTTTTCAGGATAGGAGGGCAGCGTATGCGGGCAAAACGGAGCGGACAGGCAGCAAAAATACGCAGACGGCGGTGGGGCATCATAGCGCTTGTGGTGGCAGGGTTAGCACTCTGTCTGCTGGCGGCGTTGCCGGTGCAGGCCGCCCGGAACACGCAAAAGCACTGCTTTCCGCTGGATACTACAGCGTGGCGCATCTCGGACGCCTACGGTGCACGGACAGACCCCTTTACAGGCAAGCCTGCGTTCCATTCCGGAATCGACCTTGCCTGTGCGGCAGGCACGGCAGTGCAAGCGGTGCAGGGCGGGGTAGTGACTGCGGCGGCATACAGTCCAAGCTACGGCAACCATCTGCGCATCCTACACCCGGATGGCTGCGAGACCCGCTACGCGCACCTGCAATACCTCTATGTCCGCCCGGGAGAGGTGGTGCAGGCCGGGCAGACGCTGGGCACGGTAGGGCAGACAGGCCGCGCCACCGGTGCGCATCTGCATCTGGAACTGTGGCGGCAGGGCGCTGCCTGCGACCCTGCCGCCCTGCTGGAAAATGCCCCATGAGCCGTGTGCGGGCAGGGAAGCTTGTATTCCGGGACCCGGTGCTGCTGTGCGGCGTGGTGTACCTGCTGCTCTACTTTGATGCCAGCGGCTTTCTGCGGCTGGGGCTGCTGGCGGCTGTTTTACACGAGCTGGGACACATCCTCGTCTACTGCATCCAGCAAAGGCGTCTGCCGGTCATCGAGGTGACCATGACCGGCTTTTGTATGCGCACGGCAGGGGAGAAGCTCTCCCCGCGCCAGCGGCTCGTGCTTGCCGCCGCCGGACCTGCGGTCAACTTTGCCCTTGCCGGGGTATGGGCGGTGCGTCTTGCGCAGACTGCCACCATCCGCGGCAGCGCGTTCTGGGCGGCGAATCTGCTCACCGGGCTGTTCAATCTGCTGCCGGTGCCCCCGCTGGACGGCGCACAGATGGCAGCGTGCGCGGGGGCACTCTGGCGGCAAAAATACGGAAAGTGCACACAAACCGCCGGAAACGATTGCAAAACAGGCGCATTTGGGGTAAAATAAAAAGAACGCAAAAAACGGATTGTTTATGGAGGACCCGATGTTTGATCCCAAACTGAAAGAAGCGCTGGGACGGGTGCAGAAGCCCGGCCGCTATACCGGCGGCGAGCCCGGCAGTATCTATAAAGAAAAGGATAAGGTGGATGTGCGCTTTGCCTTCTGCTTCCCGGATACCTACGAGGTGGGCATGTCCTTTCTGGGCGAAAAGATCCTGTACGAGCTGCTCAACAGCCACGAGAACTGGTGGTGCGAGCGCGCCTTTATGCCCTGGCTGGATATGAAGGCAGAGATGGAGCGCCTGCAGCTGCCGCTGTACACCATGGAGAGCAAAGACCCCCTCATGGCCTTTGATGCTGTGGGCTTTACCCTGCAGTACGAGCTTTCCTACACCAATATCCTTGCCATGCTGGACTTGGCTGGCATCCCGTTCTATTCCAAAGACCGTGACGACCGCTGGCCGCTGATCGTAGCGGGCGGCCCCTGCGCCTGCAACGCAGAGCCCATTGCGGATTTCTTCGATGTCATCCAGCTGGGCGAGGGCGAAAATCAGCTGCCCGCTATCTGCGCCGAGATTGAAAAGGCGAAAAAAGAGGGCATTTCCAAAAAGCAGCTGCTGCTCAACATTGCAAAGATCCCGGGCGTGTACATCCCGGCCTTTTATGATGTCACTTACCACGAGGATGGCAGAGTAAAGGCCATCACTCCCAACGAGCCGGGCATTCCGGCGCGCATCACCAAGGCCATCATCAAGGATCTGAACCAGTTTGCCCCGCCCACCAACTTTGTGGTGCCCATGGTGGGTGCCATTCAGGACCGCGCCAGCATCGAGGTGCTGCGCGGCTGCGTGCGGGGCTGCCGGTTCTGTCAGGCGGGCTTCTTGTACCGCCCCATGCGCCAGCGCGATGCCAGCCTGCTGAACAAGGCCGCACAGGATTTGTGCGCCAACACCGGCTACGAGGAGCTGAGCCTTTCCAGCCTTTCCACCTCCGACCACGGTCAGCTGGAAGAGCTGCTGGACGATCTGAACGAGTGGGCACCCAAGGAGCATGTCAGCCTGTCGCTGCCCTCCCTGCGTGTGGATAACTTCTCCCAGAGTCTGATCGAAAAAACCACCAAGGTGCGCAAGAGCGGCCTGACCTTTGCCGCCGAGGCCGGCACCCAGCGCCTGCGCAACGTCATCAATAAAAACGTCACTTGGGACGAAATCGAAAAAACCTGTACCATCGCCTTCAACGCGGGCTACACCTCGGTCAAGCTTTACTTCATGATGGGCCTGCCCACCGAGACCATGGAGGATATCGAGGGTATTGCCGAGACCGCCCAGAAGGTGGTAGACCTCTACTACAAGAACACGAATCACGCCAAGGGACGCGGCGTGCAGGTGACCATCAGCTGCGCCTGCTTTGTGCCAAAACCCCACACCCCCTTCCAGTTCGTGCCCATGGATACCGCCGAGACCCTGCAGGCCAAGCAGAAGCACCTGCTGGAAAGCGTACACAGCCGCAAGATCAAGGTGAACTACCACGACAGCACCACCAGCTTCCTTGAGGGCGTGTTCGCCAAGGGTGACCGCCGCCTTGCCCCGGTCATCGTGGAAGCGTACAAGCGCGGCTGCTACTTCGATGGCTGGGAAGAGTGCTTCAAGTACGATACCTGGATGCAGACCTTTGCAGACCTCGGCATCGACCCCGCCTTCTACTGCCAGCGCCCCATCGCGCTGGACGAGGTGACTCCGTGGTCGCATATGGACTACGGCATCACCCACGAGTATCTTGTGCGGGAGTACAACAAGGCTCTGGCCGCCCAAACCACCCCGCCCTGCAACCGTGCCTGCAACGCCTGCGGTGCCAACCATCTGTTAGGAGGTCCCTGCTTTGATTACAGTCAGAATCTCGTTTGAAAAGAAAAATGAAGCCTCCTATATCTCCCTGCTGGACCTGCAGCGGGTGATGCAGCGGGTGCTCAAGCGCAGCGGTCTGCCGGTGTGGCATACGCTGGGCTTCAACCCCCATATCTACATGACCTTTGCCTGCCCGCTCTCGCTGGGGCAGGAGAGTGAGTGCGAGTGCGTGGATGTCAAGACTGAGGCCGAAGCCCCGGATTTTGCCCAGTGGCAGACCGCCCTCAACGCCATTATGCCCGCCGGTATCCACGTTACCCGGGTGGCTCCGGTGGAGATGAAGGCGGACAGCATCGCCTTCGCCTGCTATCGCATCAGCTACCCGGCGGCTGCCGCTGCGGTGCTGGAGCAGTATAACGCGCTGGAAGCAGCCCCTGTGGAAAAACACAGCAAGCGCGGCAAAAAGATCGTGGATCTCAAGCAGCATATCCCGCAGCTGCGCTATACAACAGCAGGGGACACCGTGCAGTTGGAGCTGTGCCTGCCCGCTGCGCAGGAGCTGAACCTGAACCCCTCGCTGCTCACCGGCTTTCTGGAAGAAAAGTTCGGCCTGCCCGCCGCAAGTGCCAACATTCTGCGCACCAAGTTTTTAACGGCAGACCGTCAGCTGTTTGTCTGATACACCGCAAAAGTCCGTCTACCGGGCAAAACAGAAAATTTTTGCGATATTTTTCGGCAAATCGCTTGCATTCAAGCCGGTTTTGTGCTATCCTATTAAGGCGTTAGTGTCCGCTGAGACCACAGCGGGGTTAATGACAAGTATTTATCATTAAACGGGCGGTCCTCTGACGGCTATGCCGTGCATGAACGTCTAAAAACAAATGGAGGATTCAAAAATGGACGCACTGAAGATTATTTCTGAAGGCAGCATCAAGGCTGAAAAGCCTCAGTTCAACGTTGGCGATACCGTCCGCGTTGATGTTCGTATCAAGGACGGCGACCGTGAGCGCATTCAGGCCTTCGAGGGCACTGTTATCGCTAAGAAGCACGGTGGCGTTGCAGAGACCTTCACCGTTCGCCGCGTGGCTTACGGTGTCGGCATCGAGCGTGTCTTCCCCATCAACAGCCCCTTCGTTGAGAAGGTCACTGTTGTCCGCAAGGGCAAGGTCCGCCGCGCAAAGCTGTTCTATCTGCGTGGCCGTACGGGCAAGGCTGCCAAGGTCAAGAGCGATATTTGATCATCCCCGATTTGAAACCGGGAGAAAAGGGACAACTTGTTGTCCCTTTTTTCTTTTTCAAAGCCCGGGTGTATGGATAAAAGGATGAAAGGCTGGTGGCAAGGCTATGGAAAAACAGCAGCAGTCTGCCCCCGCAGTGCGCGGGCAGGGCATACTGGAATGGTACGAAGCGCTCATCTCCGCAGCGCTGGTGCTGGTACTGATCTTTTCGTTTTTCTTCCGCATCATTCAGGTGGATGGGCGCTCTATGGTGCCTACCCTGACCCACGGCGATAAGCTCATCGTCTGGGCGGCAGGCTACACCCCCCAGCGGGGCGATGTGGTCATCGTAGATAGCTACACCGTCTATGGTAAGCCGCTGGTCAAGCGGATCATCGCCAAGGGCGGCGACACCATCAGCATTGATTACGACGCCGGTACAGTCACGGTGAACGGCGAGCTTTTGCAGGAGGACTACATTGCAGCGCCCACCTATCTGGGCTACGATGTGCAGTTCCCGTTCACGGTACCGGAGGGTACCCTGTTTGTGATGGGGGACAACCGCAACGAATCGCTGGACAGCCGCTCCTCCTATGTCGGCTGCATTGACGAGCGTGATATTCTGGGCAAGGTGCTGCTGTGCTTTATGCCCTTTACAGATTTTGGGGTGGTAAAATGAACGAAATGGATACCCGGTTTGCAAACCAGTACAATATTCAGTGGTTCCCGGGCCACATGACCAAGACCCTGCGCATGATGGAGCAGGAGATCCAGCACGTTGATGCCAGCCTTGTGCTGCTGGACGCGCGTATCCCGCTTTCCAGCCTGAACCCGGAGATCGAGCGCATCACCGACCGCAAGCCCAAGCTCTATGCGCTGAACAAGGCCGACCTTGCCGACCCGGCTGTGACTGAGGAGTGGATCCGCTACTTCCACGCCGCAGATGCCGGCTGCGTGGCCATCAGCGCCAAGCAGAAGGGCGGCGCAAACGCCGTGAAGGTGGCCATTGAAAAGGAGCTTTCCGGCCTGCTGGAGCGCCGCCAGAACCGCGGCATGGGCGGTGCCAAAACGCAGGTGATGCTGTGCGGCATCCCCAACGTGGGCAAATCCACCTTTATCAACACCTTTGCAGGCTCTGCCCGCGCCAAGGCGGCAGACCGCCCCGGCGTGACCAAGGGCAAGCAGTGGGTCAGCACCGAAAAGTTTGACCTGCTGGATATGCCCGGCGTGCTGTGGAAAAAGTTCGATTCCAAGACCATCGCCTCCAATCTGGCCTTCATCGGCTCCATCAAGGACGACATTCTGGATGTAGAAGAGCTGGCCATGAACCTGCTGGACGAGGTGCGCCGCAATTATCCAGACCTTGTGGCACAGCGCTACAAGCTAGATGCCGAAACGCTGGCACTGCCGCCCTACGAGCTGCTGGAAGCCATCGGCCGCAAGCGTGGGCTGCTGGTGCGCGGCGGCGAGGTGAACACCGAGCGCTGCGCCATCATGCTGGTGGACGAGTTCCGCGCCTGCAAGTGGGGTCGTATCTCTCTGGAGCGTCCGCCGCAGCGGGATGATTTGGCAGACTTTGCCGAGGAGGAAGAGGAATGAAGCGCCGCTCGGATGAGGAGATCTCGGCTCCGCTGTACGCCTTTGACGCCGAGGTGCGCAGCCAGTACGGCTGCTTTGCCGGTGTGGACGAGGCCGGGCGCGGCCCGCTTTGCGGCCCTGTGTGCGTAGCGGCCTGTATTCTGGACCCGGAAAACCCGGTGTACGGCATCAATGATTCCAAAAAGCTGACCGAGAAAAAGCGCGAAGCGCTGTTTGACGAGATCTGCGAAAAAGCGCTGGCCTACCGTATCGTTTTTGTGGGGCCGGAGGTCATCGACCGGGAAAATATCCTGAACGCCACCATGGGCGGGATGCAGCAGGCGGTGGAAGAGCTGGACATCGTGCCCAATCTGGTGCTGGTGGACGGCAACCGCACGCCCGCAGGCTTGCAGATCCCGGCACAGCCGGTGGTCAAGGGCGATGCCACCAGCGCCAGCATCGGCGCGGCTTCAGTGCTTGCCAAGGTCAGCCGTGACCGCTATATGCTGGAACTGGACAAGCAGTACCCGCAGTATCAGCTGGCGAAGCACAAGGGCTACCCCACAAAGCTGCACTATGAGCTGATCGCGCAGTACGGCATCCAGCCGTTCTACCGCCGCAGCTTCCTTAAAAAGCAGGGCTACTGGCCGGAGAGCGGCAAATGAACCGCGCCGAGACCGGCCGCAGGGGAGAAGCTGCCGCTGCCCGCTGGTATCAGAAGCAGGGCACGCAGCTGCTGGCGCATAACTATCATACCCGCATGGGAGAGCTGGATCTTGTACTGCGGGAGCCGGACGGCACCATCGTCATCTGCGAGGTAAAGACCCGCAGCCAAGGGATGCTGCAGCGCCCCGCCGCCGCCGTAGACCCGGCCAAGCAGCACCGGCTGATCTGCGCTGCACAAGGGTATTTGCAGCAGACCGGCCAAAGCGAAGAACCGGTGCGTTTTGACGTTGCAGAGGTAGTTCCTCTTGACAGCGGGCGCTGGATGGTACATATTATAAAGGGTGCCTTTCTCTGCGAATCTTAGGCAGAAACCGTGGCACCGGTGGGAAGTATGCGGCAAAACGAGGGTTTTGCCGTACAACCGGGAACGTGCCCGGCACGTTCCGTGGCGAAAAGGAGCGATGACCATGCAGTTTTTCAGTACCAGAGATCAGAACCGCAAAGTGACCTCTTCTCAGGCAATTGCACAGGGACTGTCCGATGAAGGCGGCCTGTTTGTGCCGGAAAGTTTTCCGCAAGTGGATGTAAAAGCCCTGTGCGGGCTGGACTATCCCGCGCTGGCAGCCGCCGTTGTGCGGGAGTATCTGACCGATTACGACCCCGCTTTCCTGACCGAGGCCACCCGCAGCACCTATGGCGCTGCTTTTGGCGGCAAGGCAGGCTATCTTGCCCCGGTGGAAGGGGACACCTATGCCCTCGAGCTGTGGCACGGCCCTACCTGTGCCTTTAAAGATTACGCCCTGCAGCTGATGCCCAAGCTGCTGGTGGAGGCCAAAAAGAATCTGAGACGCACCGAAAAGACCCTGATCCTTGTGGCCACCAGCGGCGACACCGGCAAGGCTGCGCTGGACGGCTACCACGATATCCCCGGTGTAGAGATCGCTGTGTTCTACCCCACCGGCGGCACCAGCGAGATCCAGCGTTTGCAGATGGCAACGCAGGAGGGCGCGAATGTTGCCGTGTACGCCGTGCGTGGCAACTTCGATGATGCCCAGACCGGCGTGAAGAAGGTGTTCGGTGATAAGGCCATTGCTGCCGAACTGGAAAACCGCAACATCCGTCTTTCCAGCGCCAACTCCATCAACTGGGGCCGCCTTGTGCCGCAGATCGTCTACTACTTTGCCGCCTACGCCCAGCTGCTCAAGGCCGGCAAGATCACCTTCGGCGACGAGGTGGACTTCTGCGTACCCACCGGCAACTTCGGCGATATCCTCGCCGGTTATTATGCAAAGCAGATGGGTCTGCCCGTGGGCAAGCTGGTCTGCGCCTCCAACGAGAACAACGTACTGACCGACTTCCTCACCACCGGTACTTACACCGCAAAGCGGGAGTTCTTCAAGACCACCTCTCCCAGCATGGACATTCTGGTGTCCTCCAATCTGGAGCGCCTGCTGTACCATGTGACCGGCAGCGATGCCGAGGTGGCGGGCTTTATGCAACAGCTGGCTGCCACCGGCAGCTACACCGTCCGTCCTGAGACGCTGGCCGCCATTCAGCAGACTTTCTCCTGCGGCTGGAGCAGCGAGGATGAGGTGGCAGGGGAGATCCGCTCCCGCTACGAAAAGGACGGTTACCTGTGCGATACCCACACCGCTGTGGCCTTCCATGTAGCTGCACAGAAAAAGCGGCAGGGCGTGCCCATGGTGGTGCTTTCCACCGCATCGCCCTTCAAGTTCCCCCGCAGCGTGCTGAGCGCACTGGGCAAAGCTGCCCCGGAAAACGATTTTGAAGCCATGCAGCAGCTGGAGGCTGCCACCGGCCATGCCGCACCGGCAAGCCTTGCCGCTCTGCGCAGCAAGCCGGAGCGCTTTGATACGGTCATTGCCCCGGCACAGATCGCTGAGGTGGCGCTGGGCTATCAGGCATAAGCTTCTGCGGACAGACAGAACAGGAGTAAACAGACTATGGCACTTTTTGTGCTTGGCGACCCCCATCTTTCTCTGGGCGCATCCAAGCCGATGGATATCTTCCCCGGCTGGAACGATTATGTGGACAGGCTGGAGAAAAACTGGCGCAAGCTCATCACCCCGCAGGATACCATCGTGCTGGCAGGGGATATCAGCTGGGCCATGCGCCTGACCGATACCCGCAAGGATTTTGCTTTTTTGCAGCAGCTGCCCGGCCAGAAGATCATCATGAAGGGCAACCACGATTACTGGTGGTCCACCGCCAACAAGATGAACGCCTACCTCAAGGCCGAGGGCTTTGATACCCTGCATATCCTGCACAACAATTCCTACAGCGTGGAGGGGTACGCCATCTGCGGCACCCGCGGCTGGCTGTTCGATGTAGGAGAGCCCCACGACGAAAAGGTGATGAACCGCGAGATCGGCCGTCTGCGCATGAGTTTGCAGGCTGCGGAGCCCGGGCTGGAAAAGCTGGTGTTCCTGCACTACCCGCCGGTCTACACCGGTACCAGCGCCCCGGAGATCGTGGCCACCCTGAAGGAGTATGGCATCAAGACCTGCTTCTATGGGCATCTGCACGGCAATGCCATCCGGTTTGCTGTACAGGGCGAGGTGGACGGCATCCGGTACAAGCTGGTAAGTGCCGACGGCCTGCGTTTCTGCCCCTACCGCATCAATTGACGGCGATAGAAAAGGGCAAAAACGACAAAATTTAAAAATTTGGTATGGCAATTGTGTCCAGAGCGTGCTATAATAAGTTTTGACGCGATTGTTGCACCCAATTGAGCGCGCGCGTCCCCGCATTCCGTGTGCATACAGCAAGGACGTGGTGCGCGGTTGCCCCGGGCAAAAACTTCCTGCCCTGAGCAATAGAATATTTGAGTGGAGGATAAACAAATGAATCTCATCAAGTGTGAAAAGCTCGAGAAGAGCATGGCAGAACTGCAGTTCTCCATCGACGCAGAGGCTTTCAAGAAGGCTGTTGCCGATGTTTTCAAAAAAGAGGGCAAGAAGTACCCTGTGCAGGGCTTCCGTAAGGGCAAGGCTCCCAAGGCTCTGATCGAGAAGATGTACGGCGCAGACGTCTTTACTTATGATGCCATCAACGAGCTGTTCCCGGAGGCTTTCGAGGCTGCCGTTAAGGAAGCCGGCGTGGAGCCCGTGGGCCGTCCTGAGGTCACCGTGGATTCTGCCAGCGAGGCAGAGGGCGCTACCCTGACCGTTAAGGTCGCCGTGAAGCCCGAGGTCAAGGTTGGCAGCTACAACGGTCTGACCGTGGAAAAGACTGTCCATACTGTTACCGACGAGGCTGTGGACGCTGAGCTGAAGCGCGTGCAGGAGCGCAACGCCCGTGAGCTGACCCGTGAGGGCGCTGCTCAGGATGGCGATATCGCTGATATCGACTTCGAGGGCTTTGTGGACGGTGTCGCATTCGAGGGCGGCAAGGCTGAGCACTACAACCTGACTCTGGGCAGCGGCAGCTTCATCCCCGGCTTTGAGGAGCAGGTCGTTGGCCACTCCGCCGGCGAGGAGTTCGACGTGAACGTCACCTTCCCCACCGAGTATCAGGCTGCTGAGCTGGCCGGCAAGGCTGCTGTCTTTAAGATCAAGCTGCACGAGGTCAAGTACAAGGAGCTGCCCGCTCTGGATGACGAGCTGGCAAAGGACTGCTCCGAGTACGACACTCTGGACGAGTTCAAGGCTTCCATCCGCAAGAACAACCAGGAGCAGCTGGACAAGCAGGATGATCTGGCTGTCGAGAATGCTCTGGTCGATCAGGTCATCGAGAGCATGGAGGGCGAGATCCCTCAGGCTATGTACGATGTCCGCATGGACGAGATGGTCAACGACTTTGCTTTCCGCGTGGAGCAGCAGGGTCTGCGTCTGGAGGACTACCTGAAGTATATGGGTCAGTCCATGGAGCAGTTCCGTGCCGCTTTCATGCCGCAGGCTGAGAAGCAGGTCAAGATCGGCCTGGCTCTGGAGGCTGTTGCCGCTGCTGAGCACATCGAGGCTTCCGAGGACGAGATCAATGCCGAGATCAAGCGCATTGCTGACCAGTACAAGATGGAAGAGGACAAGGTGCGTGAGCTGATCAACGTTGAGGATCTGAAGCAGGATCTGGCTCGCACCAAGGCCATCGACTTCATCAAGAGCCACGCTAACATCGTGGAGAAGCCCGCAGAGGCTGAGAAGGCTGCTGACGCTGAGTAATCAGTGCCGGGCCCTGTAAAGCGCCGCAGGCGTTTTATCAAAGGTTGTTAAAATTGACCGGTACGGCTGAACTTTACAGGGGACCCGTATCGGTCAATTTTGCCAATAAACTTAAACCATTTCAGGAGGCGAACTTTATGAGTTTTGTTCCTTACGTTGTCGAGCAGTCGGCGCACGGGGAGCGTTCCTACGATATTTTCTCCCGTCTGCTGAACGATCGCATCATCGTGCTGAGCGAGGATGTCAACGATACCACCGCAAGCCTTGTGGTGGCGCAGCTGCTGTATCTGGAAGGGCAGGACCCGGATAAGGACATCAGCCTGTATATCAACAGCCCCGGCGGCTCCATCAGTGCCGGTATGGCCATCCACGACACCATGCAGTATATCAAGTGCGATGTTTCCACCATCTGCATGGGCATGGCTGCCTCTATGGGCGCATTCCTGCTGGCAAGTGGCACCAAGGGCAAGCGTTTTGCGCTGCCCAACGCCGAGATCATGATCCACCAGCCGCTGATCGGCGGTCAGGGCGGCGGCCTTTCCGGCCAGACCACGGATATCAAGATCCATGCCGAGCACATGGTCTATATCCGCGATAAGATGAACCGGATGCTCAGCGAGTACACCGGCCAGCCGCTGGAAAAGATCCAGCAGGACACCGAGCGCGACAACTACCTTACCGCGCAGCAGGCAAAGGAATACGGCCTGATCGATGAGGTCATTGCCCACCGGTAAACCGCTATAATCTATCCAGGATAAGGAAAAACAGCTATGGCAAATAACAATTCCGGCAAAAACGAAAAGGATCTGGTTTGCAGCTTTTGCGGCAAGCATCAGGACGAAGTGGAGCGCATGATCATTGGCCCCGGGGTCAATATCTGCAGCGAGTGCATCGGCCTGTGCCACGATCTGCTCTCTGACAAGCCGGATCAGCCCAAAAGCGCCCGTCCGGGACGCGGCAGCGCAAGCCGCGCCCATGTCCAGCCCGCTGCCGCAGATCTGGATATCAACATCATGACCCCGGCCGAGATCAAGGAAGGTCTGGATCAGTATGTCATCGGTCAGGACGAGGCAAAGCGTGTGCTGTCCGTTTCGGTCTACAACCATTATAAGCGCATCCTCAGCGGCAAGGGCGGCGACGTGGAACTGCAAAAGTCCAACGTGCTGCTGCTGGGCCCCTCCGGCGTGGGTAAGACCCTGCTGGCACAGACACTGGCCAAGATGCTGGGCGTGCCCTTCGCCATTGCGGATGCCACTACCCTTACCGAGGCCGGTTATGTGGGTGAGGACGTGGAAAACATTCTGCTCAAGCTGATCCAGGCGGCAGATTTTGACGTGCAGAAGGCACAGATCGGCATCATTTATATTGATGAGATCGATAAGATCACCCGCAAGAGCGAAAACCCCTCCATCACCCGCGATGTGGGCGGCGAGGGCGTGCAGCAGGCACTGCTGAAGATCTTGGAGGGTACTGTCAGCAACGTGCCGCCGCAGGGCGGCCGCAAGCACCCGCAGCAGGAGTTCATCCAGATCGACACCACCAACATCCTGTTCATCTGCGGCGGTGCCTTTGATGGTCTGGACAAGTATATCCTGCGCCGCACCGATAAGTCCGCGCTGGGCTTCGGCAGTGCGCTGAAGGATAACTCCACCGAGGCCGAGCGTGCACTGCTGCGCAAGGTGGAACCCCACGATCTGGTCAAGTTCGGCCTGATCCCGGAGCTGATCGGCCGTCTGCCTGTCATCACCGTGCTGGACGATCTGGACGAGGATGCACTGGTGCGCGTGCTCAAGGAGCCCCGCAACAGTTTGGTCAAGCAGTACAAGGAGCTGCTGGGCATGGACAACGTGGAGCTTACCTTCACGGACGAAGCCCTGCACGCCATTGCCCGCAAGACCATCGAGCGCAAGACCGGTGCCCGTGGTCTGCGCAGCGTGATGGAAAGCATCCTGCTGCCCATCATGTACGAGGTGCCCAGCGATGCCACCATCATCCGTGTGACCGTGGACGAGGACACTGTGGAGGGCGGCGAGGCACATCTGGAATACGGTGCCGTGCGCAAACGCTATAAAAATCAGGTCGCTCTGAGCTGACGGTATTGCCGTACAGCAGGGGAGTGTACCTGCCTGAAAGCCCTGTTTCGAAAGCTTTTTGCTTTTGGCAGGGCTTTTTGCTTTCAAATTCTTGTTTCTGACAGGAAAATGTACTATAATAGTAAAGTGTGGAACGTGCGGCGTGTGCTCTCTGGCAGGGGCATACCGCAAAAGACGAGCCATATAACTGGGTAACAGGAAGTACTATAAAGGAGTGTGTTTTCAATGGCAAATTATCACGAGATGGATCGCGATGCGCTGACCGCTGAAAAGGCAGCGCTGGAGCAGGAATACAAGCAGTTTCAGGCAAAGGGTCTGAAGCTGAATATGGCACGCGGCAAGCCCGGCCCCCACCAGATGGATCTGGCAATGGATCTGCTGAAGATGACCGACTACACCACGGATGCAGGCACCGATGCCCGCAACTATGGTGAGCTGGAGGGTCTGAGCGAGGCTCGCGCCCTGTTTGCAGATGTGTTCGGCGTAAAGCCCAACGAGGTGTTCGTGGGCGGCAACTCCAGCCTGCAGCTGATGTATAACCTCGTCAACATCGGCTATGTGTTCGGCTTCCCGGAGTCTCCCTGTCCGTGGTCTCAGGTGGAGAAGCGCAAGTTCCTCTGCCCGGTGCCCGGCTATGACCGTCACTTTGCCATTACCGAGGAGTTCGGCTTTGAGCTGATCAGCGTGCCCATGACCCCCAACGGCCCCGATATGGACGTTGTGGAAAAGCTGGTGGCAGAGGATGATACCATCAAGGGTATCTGGTGCGTACCGCAGTACTCCAACCCCGATGGCTACACCTACAGCGATGAGACCATCGAGCGCTTTGCCAAGATGAAGACCGCCGCCCCGGATTTCAAAATCTTCTGGGACGAGGCCTACATCGTCCACCACCTGACCGAGGAGATCATCGAGACTCCCGTTCTGCTGAACGTGAGCAAGAAGTACGGCACGCAGGATCGCGTGTTCATGTTCACCTCTACCAGCAAGATCACCTTCCCGGGTGCCGGTGTTTCTGCCATTGCCTGCAGCGACAACAGCATGAAGTATATGTGCAAGCGCTTTGCCGTGATGATCATCAGCTACGATAAGATGAATCAGCTGCGCCACGTCCGCTTCCTGAAGAATAAGGAAGGCGTTCTGGCACACATGGCAAAGCATCGCCGCCGTCTGGTGCCCTGCTTCGATGCCGTCAAGACCGCCTTTGCCGCAAACCTTACTCCCTGCGGCGATATTGCCCACTGGACCAACCCCAAGGGCGGCTACTTCATCAGCCTGTATGTCATGCCCGGCTGCGCTAAGCGCGTGGCAGACCTGTGCAAGAATGCAGGTCTGGTGCTGACCGGTGCAGGCTCTGCTTATCCGTACCACAAGGATCCGCAGGATTCTCACCTGCGCATCGCCCCCACTTACCCCAGTCTGGACGAGGTGGAGACCGCTTCCGAGCTGCTGTGCGTCTGCGTGCGTCTGGCTGTTGTGGAAAAGCTGCTGGCTGATATGGCCTAAGGCTTGAAATAATTTGTATATTCTCCTCTGCGGGGCTCTTTGCAGGGCTGGCAGGGGAGTTTTATCACAGAAAGGTCGGCACGACGGCTGCTCTGTGAGGAGAGGAACCGTCGGCAAAACTTGCGGTTCACAACAAAAACGGCTGCGGCTGCACAGCCGCCGCTTTTGGAGGTTCCCTGATTTATGAAAACAAAAGGCAAAGCATGGCAGCTGGTCGTTACCGCGCTGCTGATCGTTGTGTTTGTCTATACCGCCTTTTTTGGCGTGGCGGCAAAATACGGCGATGTGACCACCACCTACATCAAGGGTGCAAAGGATATCCGCTTTGGTGTGGATATCAAGGGCGGCGTCAACGTCACCTTTGTGCCCTCGGAGGGCTACGATGCTACGGACGAGCAGCTGGATGCCGCCCGTCTGGTCATTGAGAACCGTCTGGTCGCCCTGAACGTGACCGACTACGAGCTGTATGTGGACAACAACTCCGACAGCCTGATCCTGGAGTTCCCGTGGCAGTCCGGCGAGACGGACTTTGACCCCGAGTCTGCTATTCAGGAAATCGGCACCACCGCCTACCTGACCTTCCGCGAGGGAGCCAGCAAGGACGGCGAGCTGATCCTGGACGGCTCCATGGTCGAAAGCGCTTCGGCGCAGTACGGCGCGGTGAGCAATGGCGGCAGCTCTGAATATTACGTCGCCCTCAAGTTTACCACCGAGGGTGCCAAGGCCTTTGGCGATGCCACCACCAAGCTGGCCGCCGATAAGGGCAGCATCAGCATCTGGCTGGACGACGAGAACGTGAGCACCGCCACCGTCAACACCGCCATCACCGACGGACAGGCCATCATCACCAGTTCGGCCTCCAATCCCTTTACGCAGGATGCCGTGGTCAAGATGGCACGCCAGATCAACTCCGGTGCGCTGCCCTTTGCTTTGAGCGTGGACAGCTACTCCACCGTGAGCCCCAGTCTGGGCGAAAACAGCCTTGGTGCCATGGTGCTGGCCGGCCTGATCGCTTTTGCCCTCATCGTGGTGTTCATGACGGTGCTGTACCGTCTGCCGGGCTTTCTGGCCTGCATCGCGCTGGCCGGTCAGGTGGCCGCTACGCTGGCCTTTGTGTCCGGCTACTTCCCGGTATTTGAAAGCTTTACCCTGACCCTGCCTGGTATCGCAGGTATCATTCTGGCCATCGGCATGGGCGTGGATGCCAACGTCATCACCGCCGAGCGCATCAAGGAGGAGCTGAAAAACGGCAAATCTCTGGACGGCGCACTGAAGAGCGGCTTTGCCCGCGGTTTGACCCCCATCATTGACGGCAACGTGACCATTGTCATTGTGGCCATCGTGCTTATGGGTGCTTTCGGCCCCTCGGACGGCCTGTTTGCCAAGGCACTGCACTTTGTGTTCTTTGCCTTTGGCCCCTCTACCGCAGGCACCATCTACGCCTTCGGCTATACGCTGCTCACCGGCGTGCTGCTGAACTTCGTGTTCGGCGTGTTCGCTACCCGTGTGATGATCCGCGGTGCTGCTGCCATCAAGGCGCTGCGCAATCCGTGGCTGTACGGCGCTGCAAAGCCCGGGCAGGAGAAGGCCGAAAAGAAGCCGGTGGATTTCGTATCCATGCGCAAAAAGTTCCTGACCTTCTCTGCCTGCCTGATGGCAGTCATCCTGCTGTGCGCCGCAGTGTTTGGTGTGCATCTGGATACCGAGTTCACCGGCGGCGCCATGATCACCCTGTCCTACGAGGGCAGCTTTGATCAGTCCGCTGTGCAAAAGACCGCTGCGGCAGCGTTGGAAAACACCGGCCTGACCCTGCAGACCGGCGAGAACGTGGCCACCGGCGATCAGACCCTGAAGATCTCCATGCCCGGCACTGAGACTGTGACCACCGAGCAGGTGGAGAACCTGCTGGATTCCCTGAACGAGAACTACCCGGACAACCAGTTTGCCCAGCTGTCCCTGAGCAACGTCAGCGCAGCCATGGGCACCAAGTTCCTGCAGAAGAGCTTGGTGGCTGTGGTGTTTGCACTGGTGCTCATTCTGCTGTATATCGCCCTGCGCTTCAAGAACATCGGCGGCCTGACCGGCGGTATGATGGCAGTGCTGGCGCTGGTCAACGACCTGATGGTGGTGTTCGGCACCTTTGTGCTGCTGCGCACCGCACTGGATGGCAACTTTATCGCCGCCATGCTCACCATCCTTGGCTACTCCATCAACGATACCGTTGTGGTGTACGACCGTATCCGCGAGAACCGCGCCCTGATGGGCAAAAAAGGCAGTTTTGAAGAGCTGGTCAACCAGTCGGTCAACCAGTCTGCCCGCCGTACCCTGATCACCACCATCACCACCGTGATGGCACTGGGCGTCATGTGCATCGTGGCAAAGCTCTACGGTCTGGACAGTATCTTTACCTTTGCGTTCCCGCTGATGATGGGTATGATCAGCGGTGTGTACACCTCTCTGTGCGTTTCCACCTCGGCATGGGTGCTGTGGAGCGAGCGCAGTAAGAAGAAAAACTGAGGCGGAGGAACAAGAGATGAAGTGCCCTTATTGCGGTGCGGAGGAATCCAAGGTGATCGACTCCCGCCCCACAGAAGATAACGAGCGCATCCGCCGCCGCCGCGAGTGCCTGAACTGCCACATGCGCTTTACCACTTACGAGGTAGTGGAAACAGTGCCGTTGGTGGTCATCAAAAAGGATAACTCCCGCGAGCCCTTTGACCGGCAGAAGCTGTTCAACGCCATGCTGCGTGCCTGCGCCAAGCGTCCTGTCAGCTACGAAACGCTGGAACGCGCTGTCAGCAGCATCGAGCAGTCCCTGTTCAGCTCCTACGACCGCGAGATCCCCAGTGTGCGCATTGGTGAGCTGACCATGCAGGAGCTGAAAAAGATCGACGAGGTGGCCTATATCCGCTTCGCTTCGGTCTACCGCCAGTTTGCGGACGTGGAAAGCTTCCTTGATGAACTGAAAAAGCTTGTGGGTGACCGCAAGGAAAATCAGTAACCGATAATTTAAGACCGAGAGATGCTTTTGGGCGTCTCTCGGTCTGTTTTTATTGTAAAAAATCGCTTGTCGCGTCCTGCAGGATGCGACAAGCGTGAAATATAAAATAGTCTTTCTGCTGATAATATCCAGAGCGTAAGCGGAGGATATTCAAAACGGTTTTTCCCTCAAAAGGACACTGCATGGCGTTTCGTGCAGTGTTCTTTTTTACTCATCTTAAACCAGCCGCCGGGCAAGCCATTCCAGCCGCTCTACCTCTACCTGTGCACGGCGCAGCTCGCCCAGCGCGTCCTCTGTGGCTTGCTGCTCCAGATAGCCGTCTGCCGCCCGCAGTGCAGCTTCCAGTTCCGTGTAGTCGGCCGTGCGCAGCAGATGGCTCATGGTTTCTCGCATGGTGTCGCACAGCTCTGCACCCTCGGCAAGCGCCTGCCGCGCAGTGGAAAAATCCTTCTGCCGCACAGCCTCAAGGGCACAGTCCAAGTCAGCCGAGATATCCTGTGCAAAGCCCTGCACCCGTCCGCTGCTGTAAAGGGATATCCCCAGCAGCGCGGCCACGATCAGGATACATGCATAGATCCGCTTCATCGCTTTCCTCCCGGCTGACGGCCTTCCTTTTTCAGCAGAAAGTAGTCCTCGGTCTCGTTGCCGATGAGCAGCAGGATCTCCTGCGGCAGAACGGTGTTTGCCGTGGCAGTGCGCTCCAGCCACGCACGGTCCTTGCCGCACCAGCGCAGATTGTCCTCCAATACCTGCCCGTCCAGCACAAAGGGGATGGTGGCCTGCGTCTGCTGTACCTTCAGCTGCAAGTCGGACAGGGTAGCTGCTTCCTGCTCCGGGCGCAGCGCCGCCGACAGCGTGCCGTTCGTTTCAATTACGGCGTAGGATACCCTGCGCGGGTCAAAGATATCCTTGCCGCGCAGCGCTTCCATCAGGTCGGCAGTGGTCAGCCGCAGCATCCGCAAAGCGTTCTGATCGATCTTTCCGTCCAGAATGACCGTTTTGGGACGCCCGGAGAGAAAATTGAAGAATTTCTGGCTGCGGAAACTCACCACCGACCCCAGCAGCTCCAGCGCCGCAATGAGGAACAGCGGGATGAGGCTGGCGGTGATGGGAACATCCTCCGATTCAATGGAGATGGACGCCAGATTGGAGATCAGGATGGTGGATACCAGCTCCTCCGGCTGCAGTTCTCCCAGCTGGCGCTTGCCCATCAGCCGCATGGCAAACAAAACGCAGAGATACAGGATAATGGTGCGGCAAAGCAGCAGTTTCATGCACAAACCCTCCCGGTGCGGTGTGCGCGGCGTATTCCGCTGCGGCAAAGCGGGCATACTGCACACACAAAGGAGTGATGGATGTGCAGCAGCTTTCGCAAAGCCTTGCGGATAACCTGTCCGCGCTTGATGCTAGGTTTGGCCGGTCGGCGGACTATTATGCGAAGAAGATCGTTTTATACGGCTGTCCGGGGTGTATCGTAATGTTTGACGGCATGGCAAGCCTTGATTCGCTCTGGGAGCTATTGCTGGACGCCGCCGGGCGGCAGTCCGCTTCTGTCCGGCTTACCGGCGCACAGGCCTATGCGCATATCCTGCATGGCTCGGCGTTTCCGGCCGAAAGCACCCCGGTGCAGGATATGCCGCAGCTGATAGCGCGGCTGACCGCCGGCATGGCGGTGCTGCTGTTAGAGGGCTGCAGCAGTGGCATTGTTTTTTCGGTGCAGGGGCTCAAGTTTCGCTCGGTGGAAGAACCATCCGGCGAAGGCAACCTGCGCGGCAGCAGGGAAGGCTTTACCGACCTGCTGCGGGTAAATCTGAGCCTTCTACGCCGTCTTGTCCGCACCGACACCCTTGTGCAGGAGGCTGCACAGGCGCACACCTGCTGCAATACCGAGTACGCTCTTTGCTACTGTAAGGACCGTGCCGACCCCGCTATGGTGCGCCGGGTGCGCACGATTTTGCAAAACGCACGGCCGGAGCTGCTGCTGGATTCCAGCTATTTTGTGCCGTGGCTGCTGCCCGGCAAGGCGCGGCTGTTCACCCCGGTGCACTACACCGAGCGCCCGGCGGTCGCCGCCGCGAAGCTCTGCGAGGGCAAGTTGATCGTTTTAGTCAACGGCAGCCCTTCGGCGCTGGTGCTGCCTGCTTTGTTCAGCGAGCAGTTTGAGTGTCTGGACGATTACGCCTCTACGGCGGTGTTTTCCTCTTTTCTGAGGGTACTGAAATATTTTTCTTTCTATCTTACGGTGTTTCTGCCGGGGGTCTTTGTGTGCGTGGCGGTGTATCTGCCGGAGCTGTTGCCCCCGCAGCTGCTGTATAAGATCGAAGCAGCCGAAAAAGCTACTCCGCTGCCCCTGTTTGCCGAGATGCTGCTGGTGATCCTGATCTTAGAAATCATCCGGGAAGCCGGGCTGCGGATGCCGCAGTCACTGGGGCACTCGGTCAGTCTGGTGTCGGCGCTTATCATCGGCGATGCTGCCATTGCCACCGGCCTTATGAGCACTCCGGTCATTTTTGTGGCAAGTATTACGGCCATTGCGGTCTTTGTCACCCCGGGTCTGTACGAGCCTGCCACCCTGCTGCGCATCGGCACAGTGCTGCTGGCTGGGCTTGCCGGGCCGGTGGGGCTGGCAGCGGCATTTTTCGGCTTTCTGCTCAGCATCGTTAGCACCGAAGCACTGGGCGTGTCCTATCTTGCGCCGCATCCGTTCCCGCAGCAGCCGCTTTCCGAGGACGGGGTTCTGCGCCGCAACTACCGGCAGCTGTCCCGGCACGGGTTCAATATCTGGCAAAAACGGGAGATGGGGAGAAAGCAGTCATGAAACAGCACACAGAACGTTTTACCCCGGCGGCACTGACCCTCAGCGTGGTTACCGCAGCATTGGCAGACGGCATCCCGCAAGGCGTTCCGGTGCGCCGGGCACTGTGGCTGGGTGCAGTCAGCATGGTGTGTCTGTGCATCCTTTCGGCGCTGGCAGCGGCAGCGTTGCAGGGCAAAATGCCCTCCCTTGCGGTGCGGCTGGCGCTGACAGCCGGGCTTTTTATGGAGCTGGTGCACACCCTCGTACAGGCACAGGGGCTGTGCGCGGCAGAATTTTCCTCCATGGCACTGTTGGGCTTTCTGCCGCTGCTGCTCTGGGCAGGGTGGGGCGTCCGTCCCGCAAGCTGGAACGCCTCGGCGCGGGTGCTGTGGTGGTTTGCCGCCGTGGGCGGCGTTGTCTGCCTGCTGGGGCTTGCGGGGCAGTTGCACTGGTACCGGCTGCTCACCCCGGCACAGCCGACTGGAACAAACTGGAGTGTTCCGGTCTACGCTGAATACTTTGCCGGAGCGCTTCTGTGCGGTGCGCGGTCTGCCCGCCGCACGGTCTGGCTGCCGCTATGGGGCTTTGCGGTGCAGGCAGCGGCCTTGCTTGGCGGCGCTTTGCTGTTTGGCAGCGGCGCATACCCCCGGCTGGAGCTGCTGCGGGCGTGGAGCGGCGGCAGCTTTTCCCGCATGGATGCGCTGCTCTTGCTGCTGTGGCTGCTGTGCGCCGTCTACCGGGCAGCCATGCTGTGCGCCGCCATCCGCTTGCTCTGGCAGCAGCCGGAAGCCGAGGTGCAGCCATGAAAAATACAAAACCTTACAAGCCCCTGCTGTATTTGCTGCTGGCAGGGTGGTGCCTCTTGTTTTTGCGCTGCGAAAGCACCGAGAAAAGCATGGTGCGGGCGGTGTATCTGGTACAGACCGAACAGGGGTATCAGGCAGGGCTGCTCTATCAGGCACCGCAGGCCGCCGCCGATGCCGCCGAAGCCTCTGCCGCATTGCAGTTTGTGCAGGCAGAGGGCCAAACGATGGAGCGGGCGCTGGCTGCGGCAGAGCAGGCACTGCCCCAAACCGCAAGCTACCGCCTGTGTGATTATCTGCTGCTGCCAAAAGCGGAAGAAACCTTATTAACAGAGTACGAGCAGCTGGTGCTGCGGCGCGGCTGCGGACGCACGGCGGCAAGGCTGCTTTGCGCCGAAGGGAAGATAGAACACCTTGCCGCACAAGCTGCCCTGCCGGACGACCTGATGGCACAACTAAAGGCTGCAGCGCCCACCGCGCCACGGCTGTATGCCCATACAGAGCCGGGGCTTCTGCCCATTCTCGGGTGGAGCGCGGAAGAGGTGTCTTTGCAGGAAGGCAGTGTTCTGCATACTGTGGCGGGTAATACGCCCTTGTCCCCGGAGCAGGCCGAGATCTACCGTCTGCTTACCGGGCAGGGCGGCACCCGACAACTCTGGCTGGAAGGGGAGCGCATCGGCATCCGGCGCTGCATCGTTTCAGTTACCCTGCAAAAGGCGCAGGTGCTTGTACGGCTGGACTGTCAGCGTGCTGCCCACAGCCCGCTGCCCACGCAGGCACAGCGGCAACAGCTTGCGGCGCAGTGCACAGCGCTTTTGCAAAGCTGCTGGCAGCAGGGCGTGGATGTACTGCACCTGCAAGCCCGGGCAGCGCTGCGGGACAGCAATTCTGTAAGTTTTGACCCAACAAAAAACGCCTGCCCGCAATTGCGGACAGACGTGCATTTCATGCTGTATTAAGAAGCAGTAGGGAAGGTGACGGTGATGGTAGTACCAACGTCTACCTGACTTTCCAGCTTGATGCGGGCGTTGTGGATGCGGGCAATGTGCTTGACGATGGCAAGACCAAGCCCGGTGCCGCCGGTGGCCTTGCTGCGGCTCTTGTCCACCCGGTAGAAGCGCTCGAACACGCTGGACTGCGCCTCCCGCGGGATGCCGATGCCGTTATCTGTTACGGTCAGGGTACAGTGCCCGTCACGGCTGCAAGCGGTAATGATCTGCACCTTACCGCCCGGGCGGTTGTAACGGATGGCGTTATCGCACAGGTTCTGGCACAGCTCATCCAGCAGCGCACGGCTGCCCAGCACCGGGGCGCTCTCGCCCAGATAGGTCAGGGAGATATACGCGCGGCGGGCGTTCAGCTTCTGGCGCTCCACACACTCTTTGGCCACCTCCAAAAGGTCTACCGTTTCCATCACAGGGGCGTCCCCGGTCTCGCTTACGGTATCCAGCTTGGAAAGCTGCAAAATGTCGTTGACCAGCTGGATCATGCGGGTGGCCTCGCTGTGGATCTTGCGGCCGAAATCCGGCACATCCTCCGGTTTTGCAATGCCGGTCTCGATCAGCTCTGCATAGCCGGAAATGCTGGTCAGCGGGGTCTTGAGCTCGTGGCTGACATTGGCGGTAAATTCCTGCCGCATTTTCTCGTTGTTCTCCCGCAGAATGCGGTCAGAATGGATGCTCTCTGCAAAGGGGATCAGCTCCCGGTAGGGCACATTTTCCTGAATGTGATCCAGATCCTCGGTCATATTCAGCACCGGCTGTACCAGTGCCTTGGTCAGCAGGGCGGCCAGTACCGCAGCAGCCAGCATCAGTGCCACACAGCTCAGCACGATGGCCGGGATGGTGGCATCATAGATGGACCATACGGTCTCGGCATCCTGCGCCACGCGCAGCACGTCCCCGCTGGAAAGCCGGAGCGCATAATAATAGGTCTCGTAGCCCATGGTCTGGGAATCGCGGATGTCCCGTCCCTCGCCGGTTGCAATGGCATCACGGATCTCCGGGCGGGTCAGATGGTTCTCCATGGGCTGGTCGGTGGCAGATTCAAACAGCACGCTGCCGTCCTGACTGATCAGCGTCACGCGCAGATCATCTGTCACAAAGGCGCTCAGCTGCGCCGGGTCTCCGGTCTGCTCGTACCCAGCGCACACAAGATCGGTCTCGCGCTCCAAACCCGACCATGCCTGCGCCGTAAAGGCTTTATGGAACACAAAAATGCACAGCGCTGCGGTGAATATAAGCCCCAGAAAGCCCATCAGGAACAACCGGTAGCTGATCTTTTCTTCCATGCTGCGCAGCTTCATTCTTCTTCGGCCTCCTCATCGGTCAGCTTGTAGCCTACCTTGCGCACGGTGCAGATATAACGCCCCGCATCGCCCAGCTTTTTGCGCAGGGTGCGGATGTGCATATCCACGGTACGGCTCTCCACCGAGATGTCGGTGCCCCACACCACCTGCAAAATGGTCTCGCGGGTCACCACCAGACTGGTGTTTTCCAGCAGCAGCCGCAGCAGGCAGTATTCCTTGTAGGTCAGCTCCACAGGGGTGCTGTTTACCGTAACGCTGTGGCGGGCATTGTCCAGCTGGATCTCGTGGAAAACCAGCACGTCCGGCCTTACCTCCGGGGCAGAGCGCCGCAGCGCCACACGCACCCGGCTGAGGAACTCCATAATGCCAAAGGGCTTTGCAATGTAATCGTCCGCGCCGCAGTCCAGCCCGCGCACAGTGTCCAGTTCGCTGGATTTTGCCGTGACCATAATAATGGGAAGCTTGCGCAGGGAAGGGGTGTTGCGCAGCTTTTTCAGGATGGAAAAGCCGTCCTCGCCGGGCAGCATCACGTCTAAGATCACCAGTTCCGGCTCGGCAGTGCGCATGGCCTGCCAGAAGGGCTCGGCGCTTTCAAAGCCCTGCACCTCGTAGCCGTTGGATTGCAAGGCATACTGCTCCAGCTCGCGGATGGAAGCATCGTCCTCTACAATATAGATCATAACTCAATTCTCCTCAGCAGTCTGTCCGTCCGGGAACAGATACCGCTCACGGTAGCGGCCCAGACGGCGGTGGAATTCTTCACTTTCCTTGGTGTCGTTGCCGTGGCGCAGGTCGTTCAGATAGGCGTGGGTGTCAAAGCTGTCCTGTGCCACCTCGATCTGCGCAACCGCCACATTACTGCAATGGTCGCACACACGCTCGTAGTTGGTCAGCATATCGTCCAGCACAAAGCCGTACTCGATGGAGCAGCTGCCGGCCTGCAAGCGGGCGATATGGCGCGCCTTGATGGCACGCACCAGTTCGTTGACCACGGCCTCCAGCGGCTCGACCTTGGAAGCAAGGTGCAGATCGCCCTTGCGGAAGGCATCGGTGGTGCGGCTCAGAGTATCCTGCACCGCATCCTCCAGCACCTGCAGCTCCTCCTGTGCATCCTTGGAGAAGTGGATGTCCTTCTGGTGCATCTCCTCGGCGGATTCCAGCAGGTTGACGGAATGATCGCTGATGCGCTCAAAATCGCTGATGGTGTGCAGCAGGGTGTTCACGCTCTGGCTGTCGGCATGGTTCAGCTCCCGGCCGGACAGCTTGACCAGATAGGTGCCCAGTGCGTCCTCGTACCGGTCTACCTTTTTTTCCTCGTCCCGCACCTTCTGGGCAAGCTCGTCGTTCCACTCGTGGGTCAGGCTCATGGCCTGCACCACGCCCACCCGGGCAAGCTCTGCCATTTCGGCGGTAGCAGCGCGGGCACGCTCCACAGCCACAGCGGGAGTGTTCAGCAGACGCTCATCCAGCAGAGCAAACTCCTCTTTTTCCGGGGAATCGGGAATGGTCAGGATGGCCAGCTTTTCCAGCCCGGTGGCAAAAGGCAGCAGAATGACGGTGGCCAGAATATTGAATATCGAGTGCACCACCGCAATGCCCCAGGCCTCAATGGTGGTATTCACAAAGGCAAAGTGGCAGACAGCGTTGAGCCCGTAGAACCCGAACAGGAAGATGGTCACACCGATAATGTTGAAGTACAGGTGCACCATGGCGGCACGGCGGGCGTTTTTGTTCGCACCCACCGAGGACAGCAGTGCGGTCACACAGGTACCGATGTTCTGACCCATGATGATGGGGATGGCACTGCCGTAGGTAATGACGCCGGTGGCGCTCAGCGCCTGCAGGATGCCCACGCTGGCGCTGGAGCTCTGGATGATGCCGGTGACCAGTGCACCCACCAGAACGCCCAGCAGGGGGTTGGAGAAGCGGGTGAACAGGCTGGTGAACCATGCCTCGTTCTGCAGCGGCAGCACCGCGTTGGACATGGTGGTCATGCCGGTCATCAGCACGGCAAAGCCGATGAGGATGGTGCCCACGCCTTTTTTCTTCTCACTCTTACACATATACAGCAAAATGCCGATAAATGCAAGCACCGGGCTGAAAGAAGTGGGTTTGAGCAGCTGGATGAACAGGCTGTCGCCCTGCAAGCCGGAAAGGCTCAGGATCCAGCTGGTCACGGTGGTACCCACGTTGCTGCCCATGATCACGCCAATGGCCTGATGCAGCTCCATGATGCCGCTGTTGACAAAGCCCACCACCATAACGGTGGTAGCGCTGGAACTCTGGATGACGGCGGTCACGCACAGACCCAGAAAAAAGCCCTTGAGGGGGTTATCGGTCAGTTTGCTGAGAATTTTTTGCAGCTGGCCGCCGGCCTGCTTTTCCAGTGCCTTGCCCATGATGTCCATACCGAACAAAAACAGGGCCAGACCTCCCAGCAGCGAAAAGACATTAAAAATGGTCATAAGTGTTTTCCTCACTTTATCTTGACGTGTTTTTCTCCTGTGCTTCAAGTATAGAAAAACAATGTAAAATCTGAAATCGACGAAATGTAAAACCCATGTAAAGTAAGAAAAATGTAAAAATCCTGTGCACGGGCTGCGATGCAGCGTCGGTTTCCTGCCGCGGGTACAAAAACAGCATCCCGGGCGTTGTATTTGCCGCCGAATTTTATTATAATAGGAATAAGAGCGCCCGCAGCACAGCGTGGCAAGAGGATACAGGAGGAACCAGGATGGGTACGTTCAATGTTTCGCTTAAAACGCTGACCGACCGCGTCAGCATGGAAGTAGTATACACCCCCCGTGAGCTGGATGAGATCAGTGTGGAGATCGCCGAGGTCAACCGCCCGGGTCTGTTTCTGGCGGGCTACTATGATTACTTCGATAAGCTTCGCCTGCAGATCATGGGTCTGGCAGAGATGAACTTTCTGTCCGGTCTGACGGCAGAAAAGCGCTACGAGGCACTGGAGCAGCTGTTCCGGCAGCAGCCCCCGGCGGTCATCGTCTGCCGCAGCGAGGAACTGACCCCCTTCCCGGAGATGCAGCAGCTGGCGCAGAAGCACGCAGTTGCCCTGCTGCGCTCTAACGAGACTACCTGCACCCTGATGGGCAGTCTGATCAGCGTGCTGAACCTGGAACTTGCGCCCCGCATCACCCGGCATGGCGTGCTGGTGGAGGTGTACGGCGAGGGCATCCTGATTTTGGGCGACAGCGGCATCGGCAAAAGCGAGCTGGCCATTGAGCTGGTCAAGCGCGGTCACCGTCTGGTGGCAGATGATGCCGTGGAGCTGCGCAAGGTGTCCAACCGCCAGATCATGGGCACCGCACCGGAAAATATCCGCCATTTTATCGAGTTGCGCGGCATTGGCATCGTCAACGTGGCCCGCGTGTACGGCGTGGGCGCCGTCAAGCTGAGCGAAAGTCTGGATCTGGTGGTGCAGCTGGAAGCGTGGGACCCCACCAAGAACTACCAGCGCACCGGTCTGGAAAGCGAATACTATGACATTCTGGGCGTCAGCATTCCCAGCACCAGCATTCCTGTTTCTCCCGGCCGTAATCTGGCTGTGGTGCTGGAGACCGCAGCCATCAATAACCGCCAGAAGAAGATGGGCTACAACGCAGCCAAGGAGCTGCTGATCCGGCTGGGGCTGGATGACAAAATGGACTGATCTTCCCGATAAAAAAGGAGCCTGACCCTATGGAACAACTCAAGCAGCTGCTGACCGCAGCAGGCATTGCTTATAAAGAAAACGAGCCGCTGGCAGCGCATTGTACCTTTAAGATCGGCGGCCCGGCGCGGCTGTTCGTGCAGCCGGTAGACCATGCACAGCTTTGCCGCGCCGTTGCCCTGTGCAAGGCGCAGGGCGTCCGCTATTATCTGCTGGGCAACGGCAGCAATATCCTGTTTGCCGACGAGGGCTACGATGGTGCGGTGCTGGATATCTCCTCCATGCAGGACGCTGTGGAGGTGCACGGCACACAGCTCACCGCCGGGGCGGGCGTGCGGCTCTCGGCACTGTGCAAAACGGCGCTGGAGCATGGCCTGACCGGGCTGGAATTTGCCTACGGCATCCCCGGTACGGTGGGCGGCGCAGTCTACATGAACGCCGGTGCCTACGGCGGCGAGATGAAGGATGTGCTGACCACAGTGCAGCACCTTACCGTCGAGGGCGAAGTGAAAGAAACGGCAGCATCAGAACTTGACCTGCGCTATCGCCACAGCATTTTTGAAGAAAACGGCGGCTGCATCCTCTCGGCGCAGTTTGCCCTGACTCCGGGCGAACCGGAAGCCATCCGCGCTAAAATGGACGAGCTGATGGCAAAGCGGCTGGACAAGCAGCCGCTGGATAAGCCCAGCGCAGGCAGCACCTTCAAGCGCCCGGCGGGCGCTTTTGCTGCGGCGCTCATCGACCAGTGCGGTCTGCGGGGCTACCAACACGGCGGTGCCGCCGTCAGCGAGAAGCACTGCGGCTTTGTGGTGAACCTTGGCGGCGCAACCTGCGCCGATGTGCTGGCGCTGTGCGAGGAAGTACGCACCATCGTAAAAGAAAAGACCGGCTACGATCTGGAAAAAGAGATCCGCGTAGTCCGCTGAACTGCGGGAATAGAGGGAGTGGGGGAACACAGATGGAACTGTTGATCGTCAGCGGGCTTTCCGGCGCGGGAAAGTCTGTGGCTATGAATGCGCTGGAGGATATCGGATATTTCTGCATCGATAACGTCCCGGCGGGGTTGCTGCCCAGCATTACGGCGTTTTCCAAGGCAGGCGGCAACCAGTTGGAGCGGGTGGCACTTTCCATGGATGTGCGCGGCTGCCGCAGCAGGGAACAGATCGAGACTGCCCTGCAGCAGCTGGACGATCAGAAAACACCCTACAAGATCCTGTTTCTGGATGCACCGGACGATGTGCTGATGCGCCGTTACAGCGAGACCCGACGCCGCCATCCCATCAGCATTGCAGAGGGCATCTCTACCCGGGATGCTTTTTTGAAAGAGCGGCAGATCCTACAGCCCTTAAAAGACCGCGCAGACTATACCATCAACACCGGCCTGCTCTCCACCTCCCAGAACAAAGAACGCATCTGCGATCTGTTTCTGAAAAACGGCGGAGCGAAAAATGCCATGCGGCTCACCATTATGTCCTTCGGGTTCAAGTTTGGTCTGCCGCCGGAAGCCGACCTTGTGCTGGATGTACGCTGCTTGCCCAACCCCTTCTATGTGCCGGAACTGAAGCACAAGACCGGGCTGGATCAGGAGGTGGTGGATTTTGTTATGGGCCACCCCGAAGCACAGGAGCTGCTGCACCGGTACGAGAACTTTTTGCAGTACGCCCTGCCGCTCTATGTCAAGGAAGGCAAAAGCCAGCTGACCATTGCGGTGGGCTGCACGGGCGGCAAGCACCGCTCCATCACATTCGCACGCAAGCTTGCGGAATACTGCACCTCTCTGGGCTACGAGCCCGGGGTGCAGCACCGGGACGCCGTGCGCTGAAAACAGAGGAAATACTATGAGTTTTGCATCCAGTGCGCGGGAGGAGATCGCGCAGCGCAGCCCCACCAAGGAGTGCTGTGTGCGTGCAGCTGCCTATGGCATTGCCTGCTTTGCCAAATACTTTGATGCCCGCGGCCTTGTGCTGCAAACCGAGCAGCCCCACACGGTGCAGCTGGCGCAGCAGTTGTTTGCCCGCTGCGGCATCCGGGGCGAGATATTGGAAAAGCCCCGCGCCAGCGGTGTGCTGTACGAGTTCAATATCCGCGATGCGGAGCAGGTAGCCCGCCTGCACGAGCTGTTCGGCACCACCGGCAGGGAGACCAGTTTGCAGATCGACCCCGGGCTCATCCGCTGCCAGACCTGCGTCAGCGCCTATATTGCCATGGCATTTTTGTGCAGCGGCACGGTCACCGATCCGCAAAAGGAATATAATCTGGAATTTCTTACCTCCCGGACGAACCTCGCCCGGGATTTTGAAGCGCTGCTGGCCGAGCACGAGTTTGCGCCCCACCGCACCCGCCGCAACGGCGTGAACCTTGTCTACGTCAAGACCGGTGCCAACGTGGAGCGGCTGCTCCGCTTTATGGGTGCTGCGGATGCCGCGACCCAGATCAGCGTGCTCAAGGCGTTCAAGCAGGTACGCAACCAGACCAACCGGCAGACAAACTGCGATACCGCAAACCTTGGCAAAACGGCGCGGGCAAATGCCCAGACCCTGAAAGCCATCCGCTATTTGCAGGAGCAGCACGCACTGGAAACTTTGCCGGAAGTGCTACAGCAGGCAGCGGAAAAGCGTCTGCAATACCCGGATCTTTCGCTTACCGCACTGTGCGGCTGCTTTGACCCGGCAGTGAGCAAATCCGGCCTATCACACCGGATGAAAAAACTGGAGGCACTGGCAGAGAATCTGCGTCAGCGCCAGCAGGAGGGACAGGAGGCAGTACAATGAGTGAACCTACCGCAAATACCCGTCCCTTTGCCCACCTGCATATCCATACCGAATACAGCCTTTTGGACGGTGCCTGCCGCATCGACCAGCTGATGGAGCGGGTGAAGGAGTGCGGACAGACCGCCATTGCCTGCACTGACCACGGCGTAATGTACGGCTGTGTGCAGTTTTATAAAGCGGCCAAAAAGGCGGGTATCAAGCCCATCATCGGGTGCGAAGTCTATGTTGCCACCCGCACCCGCTTTGATAAGGTAAATAAGATCGACGGCAACAACCACCTGATTTTACTCTGCAAAAACGAGACCGGTTACAAGAACCTGATCAAAATGGTCTCGGCCGGTTTTGTGGAGGGCTTTTATTCCAAGCCACGCGTGGATAAGCAGCTTTTGGAGCAATACCACGAGGGGCTTATCTGCCTTTCGGCCTGTCTGGCGGGCGAGATCCCGCAGGCTATTCTGGCAGGGGACTACGAGCGCGCAAAGGCAACGGCGCTGTGGTACCGGGATCTGTTCGGTGCAGAGAATTACTATATCGAATTGCAGGATCATGGCCTGAAGGAGGATACCACCGTTCTGCCGCAGCTTATCAAGCTTTCCCGGGAGACGGGCATTCCCATGGCAGCCACCAACGACGCCCATTATCTGCGCAAAGAGGACGCCAAGATGCAGAGCATTCTGCTGTGCATCCAGACCGGTAAGACCATTCAGGATGCCGACCGTATGGAATTCCAGACCGATGAATTCTACGTCAAGACCACCGACGAGATGTACGAGCTGTTCTCCATGGTGCCGGAAGCCTGTGCCAACACCGCAAAGATCGCCGAGCAGTGTAATTTTGACTTTGAGTTCGGCCACACCAAGATCCCTTACTACAAAGCCCCGGACGGCATGGACAATCAGGCCTACTTTGAAAAGCTTTGCTGGGACGGCTTGGAACGCCGCTACGGCCCGGACGTGCCGCAGGCCAACATCGACCGCCTGAAATACGAGATCGGTGTGGTCAAGACCATGGGGTATACCAACTACTACCTCATTGTGTGGGACTACATCAATTTTGCAAAAAGTCAGGGCATCCCGGTGGGACCGGGACGCGGCTCCGGCGCGGGTAGTATCGCCGCCTACTGCGTGGGCATCACGGATATCGACCCCATCCGCTATAACCTGATCTTCGAGCGTTTTTTGAACCCCGAGCGCGTCAGTATGCCGGATTTCGATGTGGACTTCTGCTACGAGCGCCGGCAGGAGGTCATCGACTACGTCAACCGTAAATACGGTGCGGACCATGTGGCGCAGATCGTCACCTTTGGTACTATGGCTGCCCGCAACGCCATCCGGGATGTGGGCCGCGTGATGGGTATCCCGTACCAGCAGGTGGATGTGGTGGCAAAGCTTGTGCCCATGGAACTGAAAATGACCCTCAAGCGGGCGTTGGAAGTTTCCAGCGAGCTGAAAAAGCTTTATGACACTGATCCGCAGGTGACTGAGCTCATCGACACCGCCCTGAAGGTGGAGGGAATGCCCCGGCATGCCTCCACCCACGCGGCGGGCGTGGTCATCACGCCGGAGCCCACCGATTATTATCTGCCGCTTGCCACCAACGATGGCCTGCCGGTGACCCAGTTCAACATGACCGAGATCGAAGAGCTGGGTCTTTTGAAGATGGACTTTCTGGGTCTGCGCACCCTGACCGTCATCCGGGACGCAGAGGTTGCGGTGCAAAAGCAGCACCCGGAGTTTTCCATCCGTGATCTGGATTATGACGACCCGGACACCTATAAAATGCTGGGCCAGGGCGATACCGAGGGCGTGTTCCAGCTGGAATCCTCCGGCATGAAGCAGGTGCTTGTGGGCTTGCAGCCCCAGAACCTTGAAGATGTCATCGCTCTGATCAGCCTGTACCGCCCGGGTCCCATGGACTCCATTCCCACCTATCTGCGCAACCGCCACGAGCCGGATAAGATCAGCTATAAGACCCCACAGCTGGCGCACATTCTGGATGTGACCAACGGCTGCATCGTCTATCAGGAGCAGGTCATGCAGATCTTCCGGGAGCTGGCAGGCTTTTCCTTCGGGCAGGCAGATAACGTCCGCCGCGCCATGAGCAAAAAGAAGCACGCCGTCATGGAAGCAGAGCGGGAGCACTTTGTGCACGGCTGCACGGAGCCCGGTCACGAATGCCCGGGCTGCGTTGCCAACGGCATCCCGGAGCAGGTGGCAAACCAGATCTACGACGAGATGTCCAGCTTTGCGTCCTACGCCTTCAACAAGAGCCACGCCGCCTGCTACGCCTATGTGGCTTTCCAGACCGCTTATCTCAAGTGCCATTACCCCAGCCAGTTCATGGCAGCATTGCTGACCAGTGTGTTGGATAATACGGATAAGGTCATTGAGTATTCCGGCGAGTGCGCGCGTCTGGGCATCAAGGTGCTGCCGCCGGACGTGAATATCTCCAACGGCGGCTTTACCGCCGATGATAACGGCCAGATCCGTTTTGGCCTGAACGCGGTGAAAAACGTAGGCCGCAACCTCATCGAGAATGCAGTCACCGAGCGCAGGGAAAAGCCCTACACCAGCCTTTATGATTTCTGCAAGCGGATGCACGGCAGCGAGCTGAACCGCCGCTCGGTGGAAAGCCTGATCAAAGCAGGTGCCTTTGACTGCTTTGGCTCCAACCGACACAGTATGGTGGAAGCGGTAGAGGGCATCCTCAAAAGCATCGAGACCGACTCCCGCCGCAATCTGGAAGGGCAGTTGGATCTGTTCTCCGTGATGAGCGGGGAAGAGCAGCAAAGCCCGCAAGAAGATGTCTACGAGATCCGTCCCTTGGCAGAGTACACCCCTGCCGAGCTGCTGCAGCAGGAAAAAGAGGTCAGCGGCCTGTATCTGTCCGGCCACCCGCTGGATGCTTACCGGGAAAAGTCTGCCCGCATCGGCTCCCACACCATCAAAGCCCTCACCGGTGAGGATGCCCATGTGCAGGACGGCGAAAAGGTACGCATTGTGTGTGCTGTTGTAAAAAACCGCATGATGACGACTAAATCCAACAGCATGATGGCATTTACCAGCGTGGAGGATCTGACTGGCACCATGGAAGTGATCGTGTTCCCCAAGGTGCTGGACCGTTTCCGGGATGCCATTCAGGAAAACGCTGTTGTGGTCATCGACGGCCGGCTCTCCGTGCGGGAGGATGAAGCTTCCAAGCTGCTGGCAGACAGCATCCTGCCCATAGACAGCTACGACCCGACCCGCTTGGATAAAGGCCGCCCGGACCCTGTCAAAACAGCGGCCCGGCGGGTATTCATCCGTCTGCCGTCCCGCAGCTGCCCCCAGTACGATAAAGTGGTGAATCTGCTGGAGATCTTCGATGGCGACATCCCGGTGATTTTGTATCTGGAGGATACCAAGCAGAAGCTGGCCGCACCGCGCCGGCTTTACACCTCCGGGCATCCACTCTTCTTCAAAGAGCTGGAGCGGCTGCTGGGTGCAGAGAATGTTGCAACAAAATAACATATTTGTGCACGAATGGCACCGCATGGGGCGATTCTAAATTTAGCACACAGCGAAAAAATCAAAAATAACGCGATATATCGCCATTATCTTGTGCCGCATGGAATTGCATAAAGTCTCAAAACCCTATTGAAATTTGTCTGGATGGTGTGCTATAATCATTAAAGGCGAATCAAAGCTGTTGCAAAGCAACCGGCCTGTTTCGGGAAGAAGAGGTTACAGGCAAAAGGGTAAATGAAGAACTGAACTGTAAATTGGAGGGAATCTCTCGTATGGAAAAGCAAATCAAAACGATTGGCGTGCTTACAAGCGGTGGTGATGCTCCCGGCATGAACGCTGCTGTGCGCGCTGTGGTACGCACCGGCCTGCACAAGGGCTTCCGTATGATCGGCATTCAGCGCGGCTACAACGGCCTGCTGAACGGCGAGTGCTTTGAAATGAACCTACGCAGCGTTTCTAACATCATCTCTGCCGGCGGCACCATTCTGTATACGGCGCGCTGCCTGGAGTTCAAGACCAAGGAAGGTCAGGACAAGGGCGCTGAAAAGTGCCGCGAGCTGGGCATTGATGCGCTGGTCGTTATCGGCGGCGACGGCTCCTACCGCGGCGCCCGTGCACTGGCACACCGCGGCATCCCCATGATCGGCCTGCCCGGTACCATCGATAACGATATCGCCTGCACCGATTACACCATCGGCTACGATACCGCCATGAACACCGCGCTGGAAATGATCGACAAGCTGCGCGACACCACCCAGAGCCACGACCGTTGCAGTGTGGTCGAGGTCATGGGCCGCAACGCCGGTTACATCGCTCTGAACGTAGCCATCGCCTCCGGCGCTATGGCTGTGCTGCTGCCCGAGAAGGAATTTGATATGCAGCGCGACATTCTGGATAAGATCGCCGAGACCCAGAAGACCGGCAAGCGTCACTTTATCATCATCGTGGCTGAGGGCGTGGGTCATGCACAGGAGATCGCCAACGAGATCCAGGCACGCACCGGTATCGATTCCCGCGCAACCATTCTGGGTCATGTGCAGCGCGGTGGTTCTCCCACCCTGCGCGACCGCGTGAATGCGTCTGCTATGGGCTATCAGGCAGTCTGCCTGCTGGAGCAGGGCAAGTATAACCGCATCGTCGGCATGAAGGGCGAGAAGCTGGTGGACTACCCCGTGGACGAGGCTTTGGAGATGACCAAGAGCCTTGACCCCGTGCTGGTGGACGTGTGTAACACCATCTCCATCTGATCATAACATCAAACGTAAGAGCCA
The DNA here is from genome assembly GCA_934561115.1 of uncultured Faecalibacterium sp. GTDB lineage: Bacteria > Bacillota > Clostridia > Oscillospirales > Ruminococcaceae > Faecalibacterium. The sequence goes on from CAKTFS010000001.1 coordinate 51,504, forward strand.
TCTGTTCGGGTTTTCTGAGCGGATGGCTCTTTTTGCTACCAACTTTTCAGAGATGACGTATTACAAGTGGAAATCAACAACTTTTTGTTTACAAACGCTTCTGAATAAGTTATACTGAGAAAAAACGGAGGTGCCGCCATGAAATACAGCTGGATCGACACAGAGCTTTTACAAAAGCCTAGCGTTACCAAAGACTTACAGGCAGAGTGGAACTGGATAAGATATCACATCGGCGGCAAAATGTTTGCGGCCGTCTGTCTGGATGATGCAACGGGAAAGCCGGTATATATTACCTGCAAGCTGGACCCCGCCGAGGGGGAGTTTCTGCGCCGACAGTATGAGGATATCATTCCGGGCTACTACATGAACAAGGTGCATTGGAACTCCGTAAAAGCAGATGGAAACGTGCCGGACGCACTGCTGCGGGAGATGCTGGAAAAATCGTATCGGCTGGTGTTGGGCAGCTTCAGCAAAAAGAAGCAGCGCGCGCTGCTGGAAGGAGAAAAGAAGGATGCCATTTGACTATAAGAAGGAATATAAAGAGTTTTACCTCCCGACGAAGAAACCGCAGATCATTACCGTCCCTGCGATGAATTTTGTGGCGGTGCAGGGGAAAGGCGACCCTAACGACCCGGCAGGGGAATATAAGGTAGCGATGGAACTGCTGTACGGCATTGCATTTACCATTAAAATGAGCTACAAGGGCAGCCATAAGATGGACGGCTATTTTGAATATGTCGTTCCACCGCTGGAAGGCCTGTGGCATCAGCCCGGGGCAGAGGGTGTGGATTTTTCCAACAAGGAGACTTTTATCTGGACCTCCATGATCCGTCTGCCGGAATTTGTCACCCGTGCCGAATTTGACTGGGCAGTGCAGGAAGCCACCGCCAAAAAGAAAAAGGACTTTTCTAAGGTGGAATTTTTCACCTACGATGAAGGCCTGTGCGTACAATGTATGCACATCGGCCCCTACGACACCGAGCCGGAGACCCTGCGGCAGCTGGATGCGTTTGCGGCGGAGCAGGGATATTGCCCGGATTTTTCAGACACGCGCTTCCATCACGAGATCTATCTGGGCGACCCGCGCCGCACCGCACCGGAGAAACTGAAGACTGTGCTGCGGCACCCGATCCGCGAAAGAGAATGACAGAAAACTTCACAAAAACTGTCGCTTTTTATTGTAAGATGTGCTATACTAAAATTATCTGTAGAAACTCACTTAAAAATGGAGGAAAAACATCATGCAGCATGAAACTGTCATCGTGCTGGACTTTGGCGGACAGTACAATCAGCTGATCGCCCGCCGCGTCCGAGAAAATAATGTCTACTGCGAGATCTATTCCTATAAAACCGATCTTTCGGTCATCAAGGCCAAGAATCCCAAGGGCATCATCTTCACCGGCGGCCCCAACAGCGTTTATCTGGAGGATTCTCCCACCATCGACCCCGAGATCTTCAGCTGGGGCGTGCCTGTGCTGGGCATCTGCTACGGCAGTCAGCTGATGATGCACCTGCTTGGCGGTCATGTCTGCCGCGCTCCTGAGCGTGAGTACGGCAAGACCGAGGTGTTCGTGAACACCGAGAGCAAGCTGTTCACCGATGTGCAGCCCTCTACCATCTGCTGGATGAGCCACAACGACTACATTGAACAGGCGGCTCCTGGCTTCCAGATCACTGCCCACACTGCAAACTGCCCTGTGGCAGCCGTTGAAAATGCCGAAAAGGGTCTGTACGCCGTACAGTTCCACCCGGAGGTGCTGCATACCGCCGAGGGCAAGAAGATGCTGCGCAACTTTGTGTACAACGTCTGTGGCTGCTCCGGCGACTGGAAGATGGATTCCTTTGTAGAGAACAACGTCAAGGCTCTGCGGGAGCGCATCGGCGAGGGCAAGGTGCTGTGTGCCCTGTCCGGCGGCGTGGATTCCTCTGTGCTGGCCGCTATGCTGGCCAAAGCCATCGGCAAGCAGCTGACCTGCGTGTTCGTGGATCACGGTCTGCTGCGCAAGAACGAAAAGGAAGAGGTCTGCTCTGTCTTTGGCCCGGGCAATGCCAACGGCTTTGACATCAACTTTATCTGTGTGGATGCCCGCGACCGCTATTTCAGCAAGCTGAAGGGTGTCACCGAGCCGGAGCGCAAGCGCAAGATCATCGGCGAAGAGTTCATCCGCGTGTTCGAGGAAGAGGCCAAAAAGATCGGCAAGGTGGACTTCCTTGCACAGGGCACCATCTACCCCGACGTGGTGGAAAGCGGTCTGGGCGGTGAGTCCACCGTCATCAAGAGCCACCACAACGTGGGCGGTCTGCCCGATACCGTGGACTTCAAGGAGCTGGTGGAGCCTCTGCGCAACCTGTTCAAGGACGAAGTCCGTCAGGCCGGCCGCGAGCTGGGTCTGCCCGAGTACCTGGTCAGCCGTCAGCCGTTCCCCGGCCCCGGTCTGGGCATCCGTATCATCGGCGAGGTGACCCCCGAGAAGGTCACCATCGTGCAGGACGCTGATGCCATCTGGCGCGAGGAGATCGCCAAGGCCGGTCTGGATAAGGAGATCAGCCAGTATTATGCAGCGCTGACCAATATGCACAGCGTTGGCGTCATGGGCGATGAGCGCACCTACGATTACGCCGTTGCGCTGCGCGCCGTGACCACTACCGACTTCATGACCGCAGAAAGCTACGATATGCCGTGGGATGTTCTGGGCACTGTCACCAGCCGCATCGTCAACGAGGTCAAGCACGTCAACCGCGTGTTCTACGATTGCACCGGTAAGCCGCCTGCAACGATCGAGCTCGAGTAATCCCCAATAGCACCATCACCCCGGAGGGTTCCGTAAAAACGAAACCTCCCGGGGTGTTTTTCATCTTTTTGCACGATCAAACAAGCTGTAACTTTGAAGGTATCTCCTGTATCAGCGCAAACTCTAAGCATTTTGACCGCAGTATTTTACACAAAAAACCCGAAACCCCTTTCTTCTCCGCCCGCAGGGGAGTATAATAGATTCTGTTGTTTGCAAAATAGGAAAGGGGAAGTATCAACTATGGAATCGAAGCAGAGGCTTCTGGAGCCGCAGCTCGTCCAGACGGGAAGGGCAGATCAGTTCAGCCGTAAGGTGTTCTGCGACGGAATGCGGGATGGCGTGCCCATTGCGCTGGGCTATTTTGCGGTATCGTTTTCGCTGGGCATTGCGGCACGCAAGGCGGGCTTTACGCCGTTTCAGGGGTTTCTCGTCAGCCTGCTGAATAACGCCTCCGCAGGAGAATACGTCGCATTTGCGCTGATTATGGCAAATGCCACCTATTTTGAGGTGGCAGTCATCACCTTGATCGCCAATGCGCGGTATCTGCTGATGAGCTGCGCACTGGCACAGCGCTTTGCGCCGGAAACGCCCTTTTGGCATCGGCTTCTCATCGGCTATGATGTCACGGACGAGTTGTTCGGCATTACTATTGCCCGCCCGGGCAGCCTGAACCCATACTATACCTATGGCGCTATCCTGCTGGCAGCGCCGGCGTGGGCTTCCGGTACGGCGCTGGGCATTATAGCGGGTAACCTGCTGCCGCTGCGGGTAGTCAGCGCCCTGAGCGTGGCCCTGTACGGAATGTTTTTGGCCATCATCATCCCGCCGGCCCGCAAAGACCGGATCGTTGCGGTGCTGGTCGTCATCAGCTTTGCGCTGAGCTTTCTGTGCAGCTATCTGCCGGGCATCTCGGCCTTTTCCGAGGGCACCCGCACCATTCTTTTAACGGTGGCGATCTCCGGCGCAGCAGCGGTGCTGTTCCCGGTCAGGCAGGAGGAAAACGGAAATGACGCATAACAATTATATCTATATTGCGGTCATGGCGCTGGTGTCCTATGCCATCCGCATCCTGCCGCTGACGCTGATCCGCAAACCGATCAAAAACCGCTTTATTCAGTCGTTTTTGTACTATGTGCCCTATGTAACGCTGGCTGTGATGACCTTTCCGGCCATCATTCAGGCAACGCAGAGCCCGGTAGCGGGTTCCGTTGCACTGGTAGTTGGCATCGCCGCCGCATGGTTTGGTGCAAGCCTGTTTCAGGTGGCTGCGGGCTGCTGCGCCGTGGTGTTCGTGCTGGAATTTTTTATCTGAGACCTCATAGCAGGAGAACAAAATGAAGAAAATCCTTGTGACCGGTGCAGGCGGCTTTGTGGGCTCCCGCGTGATGCAGCAATGGGCGGGGCGTTACGAACTATGCACTTTTCCTAAAGGCTTTCTGGCAGCAGCAGGGGAGGATGCCGTGCGGCAGGCTGTTTTGCAGCAGCGCCCGGATGTCATTCTGCACACCGCCGCCATTTCGGACACCGGTTATTGCGCCGACCACCCGGAGCAGGCTTACCGTTCCAACGTAGAGCTGCCGGTCTGGTTTGCCCGGGCGGCAGCGGAGACTGGCGCAAAATTGCTGGCCTTCAGTTCGGATCAGGTCTATGCAGGTGCAAAGCAGTCCGGCCCGCTGCCGGAAAGCATGCCGCTGCAGCCTGCCAATGTGTACGGGCAGGGCAAACTGGAAATGGAGCAGCGGGTGCAGGCGCTCTGCCCAAGCGCCGTATTGCTGCGCGCCACATGGATGTACGACCTGCCGGGGTACCGGCTGCCCATCCGGGGCAACCTGCCGCTGAATCTTTTGCGTGCAGCGCAGCGGGGAGAACCTGTCAGCTTTTCTGTCCGGGACTTCCGGGGCATCACCTATGTCCGGCAGGCAGTGGCGTTGCTGGAAGCTGCCCTGACCCTGCCCGGCGGGGTCTATAACTTTGGCAGTGAAAACGCCGAAAACATGGTACTGACCGCCCGGCAGTTCGCTGAAACACTGGGGATCACGGTCGATATTCAGGAAGCTGACTGGGCACGGAACCTTGCGATGGATTGCAGCAAGCTGCGGGCGCAGGGCATTGTATTTGACACCACGCAGGCCGGCCTTACGCGCTGTTTGCGGGATTATGGACTGCTCTGACCGCAGAAACGAAAATTTTTCCGTATCGCACAAAAAACAGAGAAAAGCACGAAAAAAGCAGGGGATTCTGTATGCTGCCCGCCCGACAGGGTGGGACAAATCATGCGGAAACCCTGCTTTTTTGCTTGTCTGCAGGAGAAAAGTTCGCTTGTAGGATGCAGCAATTTTTCATATAAAAGTCATACTTATTTTACATCTTATCTGCATTTTGCTATAATATTTTCGCTTTTTTGCAAAGCATCCGAACCGCATAAACCTTTAAAACCTTGAGGAGAGTGGAATTTTTGAAGGAAGTCAAGCTTGAAGAAGCGGCTTATCAGTTTGAAGCCAAAATGTCCCTGCGGCAAGCGATCCCGCTGGGCTTGCAGCACGTCTGCGCCATGTTCGTGGGTAACCTGACCCCGCTGCTGATCATCACCAGCGCCTGCGGCATTGCAGGCGGCGAGTTTGCAGACCTGCAGGTCACCCTGCTGCAGAGCGCTATGTTCGTGGCAGGTATCGTCACGCTGGTGCAGCTGTTCACCATCGGACCCGTGGGCGGCGCAGTGCCTATCATTATGGGTACCAGCTCCGGCTTTATCGGCGTGTTCAACAGCGTTGTGGGCACGATGGGCGGCGGTGTGCTGGCCTACGGCGCCATTATGGGCGCTTCCATCATCGGCGGTATTTTTGAAAGCGTGCTGGGCTTCTTCCTGAAGCCGCTGCGCAGATTCTTCCCGCCGGTGGTCACCGGCACGGTGGTGCTTTCCATCGGTCTTTCGCTGATCTCGGTAGGCATCAACTCCTTCGGCGGCGGCAACAAGGCCAAGGACTTCGGCTCTGTGGAGAACCTGCTGCTGGCACTGTTTGTGCTGGTGGTCATCCTGTTCTTCAAGCACTGGACTACCGGTTTCCTCAGCTCCTCTGCCATCCTCATCGGCATTCTGGCCGGTTATGTGGCTGCTTTTATCATGGGTCTGGTGCTGCCCACCACCGGCGTGACTGCTGATGGCGTAGAGTTCACCAAGGCATGGGTGCTCAACTGGAGCAAGGTAGCACAGGCTTCTTGGTTCGCAGTGCCCAAGCTGATGCCGGTCAAGGTGGTATTTGATGCCCGTGCGATCCTGCCGGTGCTGATCATGTTCATCGTTACCGCAGTGGAGACCGTGGGCGATATCTCCGGCGTGATGGAGGGCGGCATGAACCGCGAGCCCTCTGATAAGGAGCTGTCCGGCGGCGTCATCTGTGATGGTCTCGGCTCTACCTTTGCCGCACTGTTCGGCGTGCTGCCCAACACCTCTTTCAGCCAGAACGTGGGTCTGGTGGCCATGACCAAAGTAGTCAACCGCATGGCACTGGCTTCCGGCGCTGTGTTCCTGATCCTCTGCGGCCTGATCCCCAAGCTGGGCGCGCTGATCTCCATCATGCCGCAGGCCGTTCTGGGCGGTGCTGCCGTTATGATGTTCTCTTCCATCGTGGTCAGCGGTATCCAGCTGATTACCAAGGAAAAGATGACCCCGCGCCACTTGACCATCGTGTCCGTGGCACTGGGCGTGGGCTATGGCATGGGTGCCAACAGCGGCATTCTGGCACAGGCACCGCAGGCTCTCCAGCTGATCTGCGGCGAGTCCGGCATCGTTCCGGCCGCATTTGTGGCAATTCTGCTGAACGTGCTGCTGCCCAAGAACGATATGGCAGAGTAAAACTTAGTTTTTTAGCCGGGCAAGGGCTTCCAGCTGCTGCAACGCCTCCGGGGTGTCTGCATCCAGCAGTTCTGCGCTATCTGAAATGCAGACCGTGCGCACCTGCGCAGGATACTTTTTAAGCAGCACGTTGCCGCCTTTGTTTTCCGGCAGGGTGAGCAGCTCCGGAAAGAAGCTGCTTCCAAACAGAACGGGACTTCCGACAAGAGGTGTCGGGTCGTTTTCGGCCACGGCTCCCAGGCGGAAGATCTCCCGTTCTGTTTCTTTTTGCCATTCTGCCGGGGAGGACGCCTCCCGGCAGAAGCGCTTTGTCATGGTTTCTACCGTCTCCCGGCACAGCAGGGGCTGATCCCCGGGCAGAAACATACAGCCGCTAAGCTCCGGCAGCTGCTCCAGCAGCGCCGAAAGCCCCAGCCGGACGGTATCGTTGCGGCCGGGCAGGCTGTGCAGCAGCACAGGGACGCCATGCGCTCTGCACAGTGCCTGCACCTCCTCCGAGCGGGTCACCACGATGCGGGCAGCGATACCGGGTGTGGCGGTAGCCGCAAAAGCCCGGCAGAGCATGGGCTGGCCGCAAAAATCTGCAAGCAGCTTGTTCGCGCCAAACCGGCGGCTCAGCCCGGAGGCCATGATCACGCAGCCGACTGTAAGCGACTTCTTCATACAAAAACACTCCTTCAGCAGCATTTTATAATAGTATTATACCGAAAGCTGTGCTAAAATAAAAGAAGAGATATCGCAGCGATAGAAAAGAGAGGTACTGCACATGATGACGATCCGAGAATATAAGCGGGCAGAAAGTCTGGAGGAAGCGTGGCAGCTGAACCAGAAAAAGCCAAACCGCATTTTAGGCGGCATGATCTGGCTGAAGATGGAAACCATCAATGTCGGCACCGCCATCGACCTTTCCGGTCTGGGGCTGGATACCATTGAGGAGACCGAGGATAGTTTTTCCATCGGCGCTATGGTCACCCTGCGCCAGCTGGAACAGCATCCGGGACTTGCCGCCTATACTCATGGTGCTATGCGCGAGGCTGTGCGCCATATCGTGGGCGTGCAGCTGCGCAATCTGGCAACCGTGGGCGGCAGCATCTACAGCCGGTTCGGCTTTTCGGATGTGCTGACCATGTTCCTTGCCATGGATTGTGACGTAGAGCTGTACAAGGGCGGCATTCTGCCTTTGCGGGAATATGCCCAGCGCCCCTATGACCGGGATGTTCTGGTGCGGCTGATCGTAAAAAAGACACCGATGCAGCTTTATTACCAGTCGGTGCGCAACAGCCAGACCGATATCCCGGTGCTGACCTGCGCCGCCGCCCGGATGGAGACCGGAGATTACCGCATCGTCATTGGTGCGCGTCCGCTGCGCGCCGTGCGGTTCGAGCTGCCGGCAAAGCCTGCCCTTGCAGCAGAACAGCTTGCCGCACAGGCTGCTGAAAGCGTAAAGGCACAGATCGTTACCGGCTCCAATATGCGCGGCAGCGCCGAATACCGCAGGCATCTGGCGGGTGTGCTGACAAAGCGCGCGGTGCTGGAACTGGAACAGCGTAAAATGCAGGAGGAAAAGTAAATGCAGATCACACTTACATTGAACGGCGTCCGGGTATCCGAGGAGATCGCCCCGGATATGCTTTTGATCGATTTTGTCCGCGCACACGGCTGCAAGAGTGTCAAGCGCGGCTGCGAGACCTCCAACTGCGGTCTGTGCACTGTGTTTATGGACGATAAGCCCGTGCTGTCCTGCTCGGTGCTGGCAGCCCGCGCCGATGGCCATAAGATCACCACACTGGAGGGTCTGCAGGAGGAGGCCGCCGAGTTCGGTGCCTTTATTGCAGATCAGGGCGCAGAGCAGTGCGGCTTCTGCAACCCGGGCTTTATCATGAACGCGCTGGCTCTGTTCCGGGAGCAGCCGTACCCCACCGAAGAGCAGGTTAAGGAATACCTTGCCGGAAACCTGTGCCGCTGCTCCGGCTACGAAGGCCAGCTGCGCGGTATTATGAGCTTTCTGGCATGGAAAAAGCAGAAGGAGGGCGTACAGTGAAAACCGTCAACAAACCGTTCCGCAAAAAAGACGCGATGCAGCTGGTCACCGGCCAGCCTGTCTATATGGATGACCTTATCCCGCAGGACTGCCTGATCGTCAAGCTGCTGCGCTCGCCCCATGCAAACGCTATCGTCCGCAGCATCAACACCGCTGTTGCAAAAAAAGTGCCCGGCATCGAAGCCATTTTCACTTGGGAGGATGTGCCGCAGGATGCCCGCCGCTACACACAGGCCGGCCAAACCTATCCGGAGGCCAGCCCCTACGACCGTCTGCTCATCGACCGCCATGTCCGCTTTGTGGGAGATGTGGTGGCCATCGTAGCCGGTAAAGATGAAAAGTGCGTGGACAAGGCACTCAAGCTTATCAAAGTAGACTACGAGGTGCTGGAGGCCGTGCTGGATTTCCACACCGCAAAGGATAACCCCATCCTTGTGCACCCGGAGGACAACTGGGAGAGCCTTTCCCCCGTGGGTGCCGACAACAAGCGCAACCTCTGTGCTCATGATGCATGCGGCAGCGGCGACATCGACGCTGTGCTGGCCGGGTGCGATGTGGTCATCGACCATGTGTACCATACCAAGGCCTGCCAGCAGGCCATGATGGAGACCTTCCGCACCTACTGTTCCATTGATACTTACGGGCGGCTGAATGTGCTCAGCTCTACCCAGATCGTTTTCCACGCCCGCCGCAACATCGCCAATGCGCTGCACATTCCAAAATCCATGGTGCGTGTCTCCAAGCCCCGCATCGGCGGCGGCTTTGGTGCAAAGCAGACCGCCGTCAGCGAGGTGTATCCGGCCTTTGTGACTTGGATGACCAAAAAGCCCTCCAAGCTCATCTTCAGCCGGGTAGAAAGCCAGACAGCTTCTTCGCCGCGCCACGAGATGGAGATGCACGTCCGTCTGGGCGCTACCAAGGACGGCATCGTGAAAGGCATCGACCTGTACACCCTGTCCAACACCGGCGCTTACGGCGAGCATGGCCCCACTACCGTGGGTCTGTCCGGTCACAAGTCCATCCCGCTGTACGGCAAGGCCGAGGCATTCCGTTTTGTCAGCGATGTGGTGTATACCAACCACATGTCTGCCGGTGCATACCGCGGCTACGGCGCTACGCAGGGGCTTTTCGCGGTGGAATCTGCTGTAAACGAGCTGGCGCACAAGCTGAACATGGACCCCATTGCACTGCGCCTGAAGAACACCGTGCAGGAGGGCGATGTGATGCCCGCCTATTACGGCGCGGTAAATACCAGCTGCGCACTGGACCGGTGCGTGCTCAAGGTACGCGAGATGATCGACTGGGAGCACAAGTATCCCGCCCGGGATATGGGCAACGGCAAGATTCGTGCCGTGGGCATGGGTATGGCGATGCAGGGCTCCGGTATTTCCGGCATGGATGTGGGCAGCGCTACCCTTAAGCTGAACGATGACGGCTTCTATACCCTGATGATCGGTGCTGCCGATATGGGCACCGGCTGCGACACCACGCTGGCGCAGATCGCCGCTGAGGTGCTGGACTGCCCGCTGGATAACATTACCGTTTTTGGTGCGGATACGGATTCCTCCCCCTACGATTCCGGTTCCTATGCTTCCAGCACCACCTATGTCACCGGCAAGGCCACCGAAAAGTGCTCACTGAAGCTGCGGGAACAGATCTGCAAGCTGGGCGCAGAGCTGCTGGAATGCCCGGCGGATGCCGTAGAGTTTGACGGTAAGGTCGTGTTCGAAAGCGCCGACCCCACCCGCCAAAAGACCCTGTCTGAGATCGCCTTTGCCTCGCAGTTCGGCCATAAGATCCCGCTGGAATTTACCGAGACTCATACCTCTCCCTTGTCTCCGCCGCCGTATATGGCGGGCGCTGCCGAGGTAGAGGTGGATACCGAGACCGGCGAAGTGAAGGTGCTGGAATTTGACGCCTGCGTGGACTGCGGCACCCCCATCAACCCCAACCTGACCCGCGTGCAGGCCGAAGGCGGCATTCTGCAGGGCATCGGTATGACCCTGACCGAAAACATCACCTACGACAAAAACGGCTACCCGGAGGAGAACTCTCTGTTCCAGTACAAGATCCCTGCCCGCAACGATATCGGGCATATCCATGTGGAGTTTGAGAACAGCTACGAGCCCAACGGCCCCTTTGGCGCAAAGTCCATCGGCGAGGTGGTCATCAATACGCCGCTGCCCGCCATCTCGGACGCCATCTACAACGCCATCGGCACCCGCTTCTACGAGCTGCCCATCACCCCAGAGCAGATCGCCATGGCAGTTGCAGCTAAGCACTAAAAGCGGATGCTGAACGAAAAAGAATTTCCGTTTCTGGCAGAGAAGGGGCATATCGTTTCTCTGGTAGGCGGCGGGGGCAAAACCACCCTGCTGTATGCCATGGCAGACTACTGTGCCCGCAAGGGCTGGCGGGTGCTTGTGATGACGACCACCCATATCTGGCAACCGGCAGCCTGCTATGCCCCGGATGATGCAGCGCTTGCCGCCCTGTGGCAAGCGGGTCACTATGCAGTAATTGGCACTCCGGCAGAAAACGGGAAACTGACCCTGCCGCCGCAGCAGCTTTTGCGCCGGATGGCGCAGGCAGATGCGGTATTTGTAGAAGCAGACGGTGCAAAGCACCACCCCTGCAAAGTCCCGGCGGCGCACGAGCCGGTGCTGCTGCCCCGAAGCGATATCGTTTTGGCGGTGGCAGGGCTTTCGGCGCTGGGAAAGCCCTTGCTGGAGGTCTGCTTCCGCTATGAAACCATCCGTCCGCAGTTTTTAGCGGCTGCGCCGGATGCACCTCTTACGCCGCCCATGCTGGCGCAGCTGCTTGCAAGCACGCAGGGCAGTCGCAAAGCGGTGGGTGACCGGCAGTTTTACGCTGTGCTCAATCAGGCTGATACGCCGGAATTACGCCAGCAGGGCATACAGATACAACAGCTTTTGCGTCAGCAGGGCATACCGTGCGTGCTGACGCATTTCAAAGAGGAAGAACGTGCATGAGCAAGGACGATAAGATCGTATTCTGTACCGGCGGCGGCTGCACCGCAAAGCTGGGTGCCGGGGTGCTGAGCCGTATTCTGGAAAAGCTCCCCCGGGGCGAAAAAGACCCGGATCTTCTGGTAGGCTACGACAGCCGGGATGATGCGGCAGTCTACCGCATTACGGAGGACATTGCGCTGGTGCAGACTGTAGACTTTTTCCCGCCGATGGTGGATGACCCCTATACCTTTGGGCAGATCGCAGCCACAAACGCCCTAAGCGATGTCTACGCCATGGGCGGCGAGGTAAAGACTGCCCTGAATTTGGTCTGTTTCCCGGAGGATATGGATCTGAACGTGCTGGGTGAGATTTTGCGCGGCGGTGCTGAAAAAGTGGCAGAAGCCGGCGGCAGCCTTGCGGGCGGGCATTCCATCGCGGACAGCGGGGTAAAATACGGCCTTTCCGTGACCGGCCTTGTTGACCCGCACCGGATGTACACGAACGACACCGGTATGCCGGGCGATAAGCTGGTATTGACCAAGGCCTTGGGTGTGGGTCTTCTGTGTACGGCAAACCGCGTAGGCGAAGCCGCCCCGGAGGAAATGGAAGCCGCCATTCGCTCCATGACCACTCTGAATAAAACGGCGGCAGAGATCAGCCGCAAATACCGCGTCCATGCTGCTACGGATGTGACCGGCTTCAGCTTTCTGGGGCATCTGCATGAGATGATGGGCGGCAGACTTTCCTGCATCATCCACGCAAATGCCGTGCCGGTGCTGCCGGGGGCGAAAAAGGCGGCAGATGCGTTTTTGTACACCGCCGCCGGGCAGCGCAACCGCAACCATACCGGGCCGTTCGTCCGGTTTGAAAATGTAAGCTTTGCCATGGAGGAAGTTTTGTTCGACCCGCAGACCTCCGGCGGGCTGCTGCTGGCGGTAGATCCGGCAGATGTAGCGGCGTTGGAGCAGGAGCTGCGTGCCGCAGGTCTGCCCGCAAGTATCGTGGGAGAGATCCTGCCGAAACAGGAAATTGAAATTACTGTAACAGACAAATGAGAGGAGTAATCAGCATGGCTAAATTTATCAAAGTGGATGCGCTGGGCGACGCCTGCCCGCTGCCTGTTGTCAAGGCAAAAAAGGCAATTTCTGAGCTGCAGGGCGCAGGACAGGTAGAGGTTCTGGTGGACAACGAGATCGCTGTGCAGAACCTGACCAAAATGGCACAGCAGAAGGGCTATCAGTACAGCGCTGAAAAGCTGGAAGAGCGCAAATACCGTGTGCTGTTCACGCTGGGAGAAGCAGCAGGCACCTCGGCAGAGGAAACTTCCGTCTGCACACCGGATGCCCGCACCGATACGGTGGTGGCTATTTCCGCTGCCGCTATGGGCGATGGCAGCGAGGAGCTGGGCAAGACCCTGCTCAAAGCCTTTGTGTTTGCGCTGACCCAGCAGGACAAGCTGCCCAAGACGATCCTGTTCTATAACGGCGGCGCAGCACTGACCTGTGAAGGCTCTGCTATGCTGGAGGACCTCAAGGCGCTGGAGGCACAGGGCGTGGAGATCCTGACCTGCGGCACCTGCCTGAATTTCTACGGCCTTACCGAGAAGCTGGCGGTGGGCAGTGTGACCAACATGTACACCATTGCCGAAAAGCTGACGCAGGCAGGGAACGTGGTAAAGCCGTGATCTATCTGGATAATGCAGCTACCACCCTGCATAAACCACCGCAGGTGGAACAGGCTATTGTGGAGGCACTGCACACAGCAGGCAACCCCGGGCGCGGCGCACACGAGCCTACCCTTCACGCCGCACGGGTCGTGCTGGATACTCGTCTGGCGCTGGCAGAGCTTTTCCATGCGCAGGACCCCTCCTGCATTGTTTTTGCCGCCAATGCGACCATGGCGCTGAACACGGTGCTGAACGGTGTGCTGCATCCGGGTGACCATGTGATCACAACGGTATGCGAGCATAACTCCGTTCTGCGTCCACTGTACCGGCTGCGGGCGCAGGGAATAGAGGTCTCTTTTACCGGGGTGGATGACGTTGCACGGCTTTGCTACGACCAGTGGAAAACGCTGCTGCGTCCCACGACCCGGGCACTGGTGGTGACGGGAGCTTCCAATGTGACCGGCAACGGCATAGACCTTTCCCGCGCTGCGGATTTTGCTCACCGGCACGGACTGCTGCTGATTGTAGATGCTGCCCAAACTGCCGGTGCGCAGCCTATTGATGTGCAGCAGCTGGGTATAGATGCCCTCTGCTTTACCGGACACAAGGCGCTCTTGGGGCCGCAGGGTACTGGCGGTGCTTATGTGCGCCCCGGGTTACAGATCGCGCCGCTCCTTGTGGGCGGCAGCGGTGTGCACAGCTTTGACGAAACACACCCCTTGCAGATGCCCACCGCGCTGGAGGCCGGCACACTGAACGTGCACGGCCTTGCCGGGCTGTGCGCAGGGGTGCGCTGGCTGCTGGAGCAGGGCGTAGAAAGCCTTGCTGCCCGGGAAAGCTCCCTTGCCCGCCTGTTTTATGAGCAGGTGCGTACTGCGCCGGGCGTAACGCTGTATGGAGATATGACCCTACAGCCCCGTGCACCCATTGTGGCACTGAACATCGGACAGGAGGATTCTGCCCGGGTGGCAGATATTCTGTGGGAGGACTACGGCATCTGCGTGCGTGCTGGGGCACACTGCGCTCCGCTGATGCACAAGGCGCTTGGAACAGCCGAGCAGGGCGTGGTACGGTTCAGCTTTTCTCATTTTAATACGGAGCAGGAGGTGCAGCAGGCAGCGCAGGCAGTTTGCGCACTTGCCCGGGAACTTTTATGCGAATAAAACGAAGCTATATCGTGCTTTCCTTCCGCACTACCTTAGAAGCTATGGAGTGGGAAAAGCAATGCCATGCCCGGCAGGTGCCCGGGCGGCTGATCCCGCTGCCGCGTGAGATATCGGCGGGGTGCGGGCTTGCATGGCGGATGCTGCCGGAGGACTGGCAAAGCTGGCAGGCAGAACTGGACCAAACACAGTTTGATAAGGTAACGCCTGTGGAGCAATAACAGAGGGAGAGAAACACCAATGAACAGACAAACGCTTGCAGACGTTCTGCAAGATACAAACCAGACCGGCAGCTATACGCTGGCTACCGTACTGGAAGGTTCAGAGACGGGCAGTCAGCTGCTGCTGCGGGACGGAGATGCCCTGTGGCAGACCCCGAGCGCCGGGCTTCTGCAGCGGCAGCTTGCTGCCCTGCAGGCCTGTACCGCCACGGGCTTTCTTACACTGGATGGGCAGCGGATATTTGCCGAGCGCTTTGGTGCCATGCCGCAGCTGGTAGTCTGCGGCGGTGGTCATGTGGCTGCTGCTCTTGTAAAGCAGGCAAAGCTTCTCGGCATGCCGGTGCTTGCCATAGACGACCGGGAGGAATTTGCCCAGCAGCTGCGCGCCGCCGGAGCGGATACCGTGCTTTGCGCCCCCTTTGCACAGGCACTCCAGAATGTGCCCGGCGGGGCAGAGACCTATTTTGCGGTGCTGACCCGCTCCCACGCCTTTGATCTGGACTGCCTGACCCAGATCCTGCAAAAGCCTGCGGCCTATGTGGGCATGATGGGCAGCCGCGGCCGTGCCGCATTGGTGCGCCGTCAGCTGTTGGAGGTCGGATTGGACAGTCAGCGGATTGATGCACTCTGCGCCCCCATCGGCCTTGCCATCGGGGCGCAGACCGCTGCGGAGATCGCGCTTTCCATTCTGGCGCAGATCGTGCAGGTCAAGAATGCCCGCCCCCAGACCGAGGGCTATCCCATTGCATTGCTGGATGCCATGGTGCAGGCAGAAAATGCCCGCACTCCGGCGGTGCTGGCGACCATCGTTGCACGGCATGGCTCCACCCCGCGGGATGTGGGTGCAAAAATGCTCATTCTGCCCGATGGCAGTACGGTGGGCAGTGTGGGCGGCGGCATTATGGAGCATTACACGGTACAGGCTGCTCAGAAGCTGCTGACACAGGCTACACCCGCCCTGCAATGCTTGCAGCTTTCGGCTGACGGCAAAAACGAGGATGCGGCTGTTGCTGCCTGCGGCGGCTCCATGGAGGTGCTGTTGCAGACACTTTGCCCCGGGGAGGAAACAAAATGAAAAAGGATGCTTTGATCATCGTGCGCGGCGGCGGCGACCTTGCCACCGGTACCATCCACCGGTTGTGGAGCGCCGGGCTGCGGGTGCTGGTATTGGAAACGACACAACCTGCAGCCATCCGCCGTCAGGTAGCCCTGTGTGAAGCAGTGTATGAAGGCGAAGCCATTGTTGAGGGGCTGCGCGCCGTCCGCATTGAAGCGTTGGAGCAGGCGCAGTCCGTCTGGGCGCAGGGGGCCGTTCCGGTGCTCGTTGACCCGGAGGGAGCCTGTATTGCCCGGGCAAAGCCGGCGGTCGTAGTGGACGCCATTCTGGCTAAGCGCAACCTTGGCACCTGCCGGGATATGGCACCGCTGACCGTCGCCCTTGGCCCCGGCTTTGTGGCCGGGCAGGATGTGGATGCCGTGGTGGAGACCAAGCGCGGCCACCGGCTGGGCCGAATCATCCGGGAGGGAAGCGCTATCCCCAATACCGGAATCCCCGGCGTCATCGGCGGGTACGGTGCAGAGCGGGTGATCCATGCACAGGCTGCCGGTGTTTTTATGAATGTGCTTAAAATCGGTGATCTAGTGGAGAAGGGCGAGACTATCGCTACCATCCGCACCCCGGAAGGAGCAGATATCCCGGTCACAGCACAGATCCCCGGTATTCTGCGCGGACTACTGCGCAGCGGCTATCCGGTCACGCCGGGCTTTAAGATCGCAGATATCGACCCCCGGCGGGAGGAACTTTCCAACTGCTTTCTGATCTCGGATAAATCCCGCTGCATTGCCGGCAGTGTATTGGAGCTTGTCTGTGCGCAGGTGTGGCAGTAAAGCTTGTATAAAAAAATAACCCCTGCCGTTTTGCAAAAAAGGAAGCAAATACGGCAGGGGTTTTATGGTTCCATGTTAGTTGCGGTAGCAGCGATCCTGCCCCACAAGCCAGTTTTCGCACAGGCGCTGGGCTTCCTCAAGACTGCGGCTCTCACAGTCAAAGAATGCACCGCGCATAGAGCAGTAGGAGTAGTGTACCTTAGGAACACCATTGCCATCCTTGAAGCGCTCGTATCGTTCTTCACCGGGCATCAGAAAAAGCTGTTCCATGGTTCCTTCTCCTTTGTGTTCAAGCAGTCCAAACGGCCGCCCGGGCGGCGGCACACAACGCTTGTTATTGTATCACGATGGAGAAAGGTTTGCCATTGTCTTTTTATCCAAAGATACGCCGCTTTTTTCTCTGCGGTTGTGGCGAAGAAGGGCTTGACAAGTCATTCGTGCAAACTGCGCTCCTTTTCCAATGCAGCTTTCATGCCATGGATACGTCCCAGTGCATAGGAGAGCATTGCTGCGCACAACAGGTTCAGCCAGCCGTACCGGAACTGGTCCAGAGAGTTCGTTATGCCAAGAATCAGGTTGGCCAGACAAATCAGGAAAAGCATCCGGTCAATACGACTCAGGTGCGTCAGGCGGGAGTCGATATCCGAGAGCAGTTCAAAGCTGCCAAGCTCCGCTTTCCGCCGGAAGTACACCCAGTTGACACAGCCGCCGATATATTCCGCACCCAGTTCCTTTACAAAAGCACGGTAATCGCTGCTAGGGTTCATTTCCAAGCGGATGATATACTCGCCCGGTTCGCAGCGCACAAAGGTATAAAAGGAAAACCCGGTGTTGTCCAGTACCCAGCCCTCCTGTGCCATCTCATTCAGCCAGCGCTCTTCTTTTTCAAAATCCCACACAAAGAAAAGCTTGAAAACGGTTTTCTTTTCCTTCATAAGGCTTCCTCCTTCAGGATGCTCTCACCATTGGCCACAAGCTGCTGCAAGCGGGCAAGCTCGTGCTTTAAGATCTGTACGCCCTCTGCGGTAAGCTGGTATTCCTTTTTGCGGCTGCCGCTTTCGGCGGGCAGGGGACGGATCCAGCCTTTTTCGCACAGAGAGGTCAATGCACCATACAGTGTCCCGGCGGCAAGATGGACTCTGCCGCCGGAAAGCTGCTCCGTCTGTTGCATGATGCCATAGCCGTGTTGCGGATGGTAAAGAGACAACAGGATATAATAGGTCGATTCTGTCAATGCAAGGTTTTCCATACTGAAATACTCCATGGATTCTATCGGATATCTTTATATCGCCAACCGATATATCGTGCTTAAAGTATATCGTCTCCCGATATACTTTGTCAAGCGTTTTCAGAAAAAAGCCATCAAAAAGCTTTAAAACACAGTTCGTATGGAAAAACCGATGGAACACGAGAAAATATTTTGTGCACTTTTCATAGTTTTCTTCTGAAGATTTTGGTGGTACAATATAGTCATCAAATTCTGCAATTCGGGAGGAGCTCCATGGCGGAAAAGTGTATTGAACTGGATAGTGTAGAGATCGCAGCGGCTGTTTTTGGCAACTGCGACCGGAACATTCGCTTATTGGAAAAAGAGTTTTCTGTTACCGCTGTCTGTCGCGGTACACAGCTGCGCATTTCCGGCGAGCCTGCCAATGTGGCGGCAGCGAACCGCGCTGTGGAGGGAATGCTTCTTCTGATCGAGAACCGCACCCCGCTGGAGGATCAGACGGTGCACTACTGTATCAGTCTGGCGCACGACGGCGCGGAGAAGCGGGTAAAGGAACTGACCGAGGACTTTGTCACCGTCACAGTAAAGGGACGCCCGATCCGCCCAAAAACACTGGGACAGAAGGAGTACCTGAGCGCCATCCGCTCCAATGCCATAACCTTCGGTGTCGGCCCGGCGGGTACCGGCAAGACCTATTTGGCCGTTGCCATGGCGGTAAAGGCTTTCAAGGCAAAGGAAGTATCCCGCATCATCCTGACCCGCCCGGCGGTGGAGGCAGGCGAGAAGCTGGGCTTTCTGCCCGGTGACCTGCAGCAGAAGGTAGACCCCTATCTGCGGCCGCTGTACGACGGTCTGTTTGATATGCTGGGCGCAGAGACCTACGAGCGTCTGGTGGAAAAGCAGATCATCGAGGTGGCTCCGCTGGCCTATATGCGCGGGCGCACACTGGATGATTCCTTTATCATTCTGGACGAGGCGCAGAACACCACCCCGGAGCAGATGAAAATGTTCCTTACCCGTATGGGTGTGGGCTCTAAGGTGGTCGTTACCGGCGATGTGACCCAGATCGATCTGCCGGGCAGCACCCGCAGCGGTCTGGTGGACGCGCTGAAGGTACTGAAGGATGTGAACGGCATTGCGCAGTGCTACTTTACCGATAAGGACGTTGTGCGCCACCGGCTGGTGCAGGAGATCGTAAAGGCTTACGAGCGTGCAGCCCATCCGGCTGCCGAAGCGGAAAATAAAGAAAACAAAAAGAATTTTAAATAACCCTTTGAAAGGAGTGGACCGATATGTCCAACAAAGTTTTGATCACCAACTCCCAGAAAGCTGTCAAGGTGCCCTCCGGGCTTCGCATCCTCATCCGCCGCGCCTGCAACGCTGTGTTGGAGTATGAACATTTCGACCGTCCCGCTGAGATCAGCGTTACCTTTGTGGACAACGCTGCCATTGCCGAGCTGAACAACCAGTACCGTAACAAGCCCATGCCCACCGATGTGCTGAGCTTTCCTCTGGGGGAAAACGGCAAGTATGATATCGACGAGAACAACGGCTGCATGATGCTGGGCGATATCGTCATCAGCATGGAGCGCGCCATGGAGCAGGCCAATCTGTATGGGCATCCGCTGCAGCGGGAGGTGGCCTTTCTGACCGTCCACTCCATGCTGCATCTGCTGGGCTACGACCACGAAAACGGCGGTCTGGAGGCCATGCGTATGCGCGAAAAAGAGGAGGCCGTGCTGCTGCAGCTGGGTCTGCCCCGCACGGTCAGCTACACGGAATAATATCCATTCATTGCAACAGAACATAAAAACAAGACAGGAGTTCGCTTTGAGTACTACAACACCCGTTCAGGAGCATTACGACACCTCCTCTGTATTCGTTGCTGTCATCGGACGGCCGAACGTGGGCAAATCCAGCCTGACGAACCTCTTGGTCGGCGAAAAGGTGGCTATCGTCACCTCTAAGCCCCAGACCACCCGCACCCGCATTACCGGCGTGATCACACGGGGGCCGCTGCAATATGTGCTGCTGGATACCCCCGGTGTGCACAAAGCCCACAACAAGCTGGGCAAGCGCATGGATAAGACCGCCAGCGATTCCATTGCGGATGTGGATGTTTCCATGATGCTGTTTGAGCCCTACGGTGCGCTGAACGAATCCGAGATGGTATTGGTGGAAGCGCTGCACCGCAGCGGCCCGGCCATTGCGGTCATCAACAAGACTGACCTTGTGAAAGACCCTGCCGATTTGGAAGCCCGCAAGGCAGAGCTGAAGGCACTGGGCGTGTTTGACGAGATCTACACCATCAGTGTGCGCAACAAGGAGGGCAGTGAGGAACTGTTCGATGCTCTGAGCCGCTATGCCGTGGAAGGCCCCCATTACTTTGATGATGACGCCTATACCGATATGCCCGAAAAAGAGCTGGTGGCCGAGGTCATCCGCGAAAAGGCACTGCTTTTTATGCGGGACGAAATCCCGCACGGCATTGCAGTAGTGGTGGAGCGCTTCAAGGAGCGCCCGGGCACAGACCTGATCGACATTGATGTGAACATCTACTGCGAGCGGGAAAGCCACAAGGGCATGGTCATCGGCAAGGGCGGTGCGATGCTGAAAAAGATCGCCAGTGCCGCCCGCGCTGACTGCGAGGAGTTCTTGGGCTGCCGGGTCAATCTGCAGTGCTGGGTCAAGGTAAAATCCGACTGGCGGGACAACGAATTTTTGCTGAACAATTTCGGCTTCAAGCAGAATTCCTCCAACCGCTGAGTGCTGCCAAAGCAGGACAGTTTTCCCTTGTATGCTGTGCTAGAATCAGGCTGACACTATAAATAAGCGTAGCCTTTGCACAGGAAAGGGAAGGAGTGCTGAAGATGGATGCTGCCGCAAGCTGGCAGGCCTTTGCCTGCACGGGGAATATTCTCCGTTATCTCGATTACAAACAACTGGCGCAGCTGCCCGCCGAGCATCCGGCAGGAGAAACGGACGATGGAACCATTTGTGACCATGGGTCTGGTACTGAAGGAGACCCGTTATAGAGAAGCAGATCGTATTCTGACGATCCTGACCCCGAAGCTGGGCGTGATCACGGCAATGGCTGCAAACAGTCTGCGGCTGAAAAGCAAGCTGTTCAGTGCCTGCGGGCTGTTCTGCTATTCAGAGTTTACACTGGTGCCCGGACGCAATATGTATACCGTGCGGGAAGCCGAGGTGCAGAACATCTTCCACGGCATTTCCTCCTCTATTGAAGGAGTAAGTCTTGCGATGTATCTTACCGAGCTGGCCGCTGCTCTTTCACCTACCGGAGAGGAAGCCGCCAGGGAGCTGCGGCTTGTGCTGAACAGCCTGTATATGATCAGCGAGCACCGCACCGACCTGCGGGTGATCAAGGCGGTATTTGAGCTGCGCACCATGAGCGAGTGCGGCTTTATGCCGCAGATTGTCTGCTGCCGGGATTGCGGCACCTACGATGAAGGGGATGCCTTTTATCTGGACGCACAGGAAGGGCATCTGCTCTGTGCAGCCTGCGCCGCAAAGGCCGGCAAGAACTGCAATCTGGACAAGGCTGCACTGTTTGCACTGCGCCACATCTGTTTGGTAGAGGACAAAAAAATATTTGCATTCAAGATCTCTGTGGGCAGTCTGGCAAAGCTTTCTGCAGTGGCTGAAAACTATGCCCTGACGCATCTGGATAAGCCGCTGAAGAGCTATGCTTTTTTGAAAAGCGTGCTGCCCTGACCAAAAAGGAACAGTATGGAAACAAGTTACTTAAAAACATTAGAACTGGATAAGATCATCGCCCGTGCAGCGGAGGGTTGCGTGTGCAAGGAAGCCCGTGCCATGCTGCTGGCCATTGAGCCGCAGTGCGACCCGGACGAGGTGCGCTACGCGCTGGAACAGACGGACGCCATCAACACCCTGCTGATCAAAAACGGATCGCCGCGCTTTGGCGGGGTAGAGGGGGTTAGCCAGCTTGCCGCCCGTGCCGTAAAGGGCGGCGTGCTTTCCATGGGCGAGCTGTTGATGGTGGCCGGTGCGCTGCGCAATTTTCAGCACCTGACCAGCTGGTATGGCTCCTCTGAGCACGATGCTCTGCCGACCGATGATCTGTTTTACGCGCTGGCACCGGAACCGGGCCTTGAGCAGCAGATCTCCAGCGCCATTCTGGCACCGGATGCCATGGCAGATACAGCCTCCCGCACGCTGGCAGAGTTGCGCAAGAAGATCCGCGCCACCGAAAACAGCATCCGCGACCGGCTGGAAAGCATGGTGCGCAACATGGATACCTCTAAATATTTGCAGGAGAGCGTGGTTTCCATGCGCAACGGCCGGTATGTTGTGCCGGTCAAGAGCGAGTACCGCGGCGAGGTGAGCGGTATCATCCATGATGTATCCTCTACGGGCGCTACGGTGTTTGTGGAGCCGCAGGCTGTGGTGGAAGCCAACGCCCGCATCCTGCAGTACCGCGCGCAGGAAGCGCAAGAGATCGAGCGCATTCTGGTGGCCTTTACCGCACAGGTGGCTGCCATTGAGCCGCAGTTCCAGTACAGCTACAAGGCTATGCTGGAAATCGACATCCTGCTGGCGAAAGCACGGCTTGCGCTGGAACTGAAAGCCTTTAAGCCCACTGTGCGGACGGATTCTTCCTTTAATCTGATCCGCGCCCGCCACCCGCTGATCGACCCGCAGAAGTGCGTTCCTGTGGATATTGCACTGGGCGGGGAATACGATTCCCTGATCATCACCGGCCCGAACACCGGCGGTAAAACGGTCACCCTGAAAACTGCCGGTCTGCTGTGCGCCATGGCGCAGTGCGGCTTTTTGATCCCGGCAGACGAGCGCAGCGAGATCTGCGTGTTTGATGAATTTCTGGTAGATATTGGCGACGAGCAGAGCATTGAGCAGAGCCTGTCCACCTTCTCCGGTCACATGAAAAAGATCACCGGTATTCTGGAGCTTGCCATGCCGCATACCCTTGTGCTGCTGGACGAGCTGGGTGCCGGTACCGACCCCGCCGAAGGTGCTGCACTGGCTGTTGCTATCATTGAGGAGTTGCGTCGCCGTGGTGTGCTGCTGATGGCTACCACCCACTATGCAGAGTTGAAGGTCTTTGCGCTGGAGACTAAGGGCGTGGTCAACGCCAGCTGTGAGTTTGATCTGGAGACCCTGCGTCCCACCTATAAGTTGAGTGTGGGTGTACCGGGCAAATCCAACGCATTCCTGATCAGCGAAAAGCTGGGCATCCCCAGCCGTGTCATCGAAGCTGCCCAGCAGCATCTGTCTGCCGAGGATAAGCGTCTGGATGCGGTTCTGGGGCAGCTGGACGACCTGAAACTGCAGCTGAAGGAAAGTCAGAATGAAGTGGAGCAGCTGCGCAACGAAGCCTCCCATCAGCTGGAAGCTGCCCGCAAAAAGCGGGATGAGCTGATCCAGCAGGGCGAGAATGAATTGGAAGCCGCTCGTGCCAAGGCACGCACGCTGGCACAGCAGGTGGAAACGCAGGCCTACGCACTGACCGACGAGCTGCGCCAGTTGCAAAAGGACGAGCGCATGAGCGCCCAGCAGAAAGCGCAGCGCGCCCGCGAAATTGCCAAAAAGGAGACCGAAAAGCTGTTTGCCGGTACGGAGGTAGTGCATAACCCCGTTAAGGAGTTTGTGCCGCTGAAGGAGGTAAAGGTAGGGCAGGAGGTCTGCATTGCAGAGCTGAACCAGCTGGCCACCGTTCTGGCACTGCCGGACAAAAACGGCGATGTTCTGGTGCGCGCCGGTATTATCAAGACCAAGGTACCCCTCAAGGGTCTGAAGCAGCCGGAAAAGCTGGTAAAAGAACCCACTGCGCCCAAGACCAAGGCACAGCAGCGGTACTCCCGCCTGACCGGCGATACCAACCGTCCCAACGGCAGGGTAGAGCGTGTACAGCGCACTGCTAAAATGGAGTGTAACCTGCTGGGCTTGACGGTAGATGAAGCGTTGTCGGAGGTGGATTCCTTTATTGACCGCGCCATCCTGAACGGACAGACGGTGGTCTACCTGATTCACGGCAACGGCACCGGCGCACTGCGCACTGCCATCCATAAGCATCTGCGCGGCAACCGCATGGTCAAAAGTTTTCGTCTTGGTCGTTACGGCGAAGGCGAAAGCGGCGTAACGGTTGTAGAACTGAAATAATCCGAGCAAAGACTGCCTTTTGAAAAATTGGCAGTCTTTTTTTGTTGCAGCACAGGCAAAAGGCGAGTATACTCGTATTATATAAATGAGAATGTAAAACGAACAGGAAGTAAAACTTTATGCCAACCAGTTATCGCAGACCCGCGAATAAGCATAGCAAACGTAAAACAAACCGACGCAAAACGCAGCACCGGATTTTGAACGGTCTGCTGCTGCTTTTTGCGGTGCTGATGCTCTGTTTCGGTCTGCTTTTATGGAAGGCGGCGCTGGAACTGAACGCGCCCGCAGAACCGGCAGTCTCGGTCTCGGCAGATGACTTTCGTCCCGTGGTGGGCGACCCGCCGTACCGTGTGGCAGTGGATGCCGGACATGGCGGCAGCGACCCGGGCGCAAGGGGAGTGGTCGAGGAAAAACAGGTCACCGCAGCCACGGCTGCTGCGGTGCTCCAATGGTTAGAGCAGGACCCCAATTACATCCCACTGCAAACCCGGGAAAGCTTTGATGCCACCGCCACGCCTGCCCAGCGTGCAGCAGCTGCCAGTGCCCAAAGCCCGCAGTTGCTGCTGTCCATCCACGGAAACTCCGCAGCCAACGGCTCTACGGCATCCGGCTTTGAATGCTATCCGGCAGTGCCCGGGCGTACATGGCATCAGGAGAGCTTTTATTTCGCCCGGCTGCTGGCAGGTGGAATGCAGAGCATCGGCGCAAAGCTGCGCGGACGTGGGGGAGTGCGTTACATTTATTATCTGGAAAACGACCAGAAGCAGCTGGTGGAAAACACCTACACACAGGTGCGGCCTGAACGCAGCTTTACGCTGCTGGAAGATGTGGATTGTCCGGCAGTGTTGGCGGAGCAGTGCTTTGTGACAAACGCCGAGGATGTGGAGCGCTTTGGCAGTGAACAGGGCTGCAAGACTGTGGCACGCATTTATTACGAAGCCATCTGTGCATACTTCGGTACAGAACCGCTGCCGGTAAAATGAGCATCGCATCACCTAAGCAGAAGAAGCGATCCTGCTAACGTACCAGAACTGCCACCGCAGGCAGAAGTCGAACGCTTGAACATACTGGTAATACGTCCAGCGGCGTAGAAGCGGGCGTGCGCAAACTGAAAAGCATCCACAGAAGCTGCCGGAAATCTGACAGAAAGAGAGAAGGGCAGCTTCTCTTTTTTGATAATAGTTGTTTCGTATAATGCACGTTATGCGAAACTTAGGGAAGTGAAAAATGCCCATTTCCCGGATTTTTGGCGTTCCAGACCCGGCTGGCTCATTTTTGGGCTTGGTTCAGCGATTCTGCACACTTTGCACTTTTATCATATTTTATTGTTTTATTTATCTCACGCTTACAGATTGTTTTTGCGTTATGCGCTGCTGCATCGGTTCGTTAGTAATTCATTTTATTCCGGCAAGCATCTATGCGCTTGCTTTATAACATTTCATGTTGCGGCTGCGGTTGTTCATTTGTTTTTTGTAGACATTACTTTGCGCATTTCTAACAGATCGTTTCTCTAACAGATCGTTTCTATGGATGCTCCTGTATGTATGGATGCTGACTGCTTGTAATGTAAATTATAAAGACCCATGACGTTATCCGGTCAAGCCGGATCGTGTCATAGGCCTTTGCATCGTTTCAAACGCTATTCAGGTCATAAAGATCTTAGTGGTTTAAGTATCGTTCGATGAGTCGTTTGTTTCTTCGGCAGACATTGTCAAGATATCTACCCGGAAGCCATCCTGTGCAGCGCCCTCAAAGGCAGCCATCGGGCCGGACGGCTCAGAAGCATCCTCTCCCGCCGGGGCGTTTTCGGCAGATGTCTCCCCTGCCGTTTCTGTTGTATCCAAGCTTGCTTTTGCAGCTTTTATGGGCAACACCTTGCCAAGTGGGTTCTCTTCAATGGCAGAGCGCACCTGAAATTCTTGCAGGTGCGTATAAATTTGTGTTGTTCCCACACTGCTGTGTCCCAGAAGCTGCTTGAGGGTAAGGATATCCACATTGCCGGTCTGATACATCAGGGTCGCGGCTGTGTGGCGCAGCTTATGGGTGGAAAAGCCCTTCAGTCCGGCAGCCTTCATCGCGCCGGAGATCAACTGTTCCACCCTGCGGTTCGAGATACGCTCCTTGCGCATCCGCGTAATAAATACCGCTTTTTCCTTGGGTGAAAGCCCTTCCATAGTATTACGCTTGCGCAGATACAGCTGCAATGCTTCCACGCAGGCATCATTCAGGTAGACCATGCGTTCCTTATGGCCTTTGCCGAACAGGCGGATCTGCCGCTGCTCTAAATCAATATCTCCAAGGTCCATACCTACCAGCTCTGCAAGACGCATACCGCAGTTGAGAAACAGCACCACCATGCAATAGTCCCGCTCCGGGAAATCGCTCTGGGTCTGGGTGCTCTCCAACAGCGAGATGGACTGCTCTGCCGTCAGGTACTTGGGCAATACTTTATCCTGTTTGGGCGGACGAATGGCCGCCGTAGGGTCCTCGGACAAGCGGTTGACCTGATTGACCAGATAATCATAAAAGCCGTGCAGGCTGGCCAGCCGCCGGGCGGTAGAGGATTTTTTGTTGCCGCACTCCCCGTTCAGAAAATACAGATACTCGTAGATGTCCTCTTTGGTTATGCTGCCCCAGAAGGCTGTATCCAGCCCCTTGGGGTCGATCTCTTTAAACTCTGCATCCGTGGCCACAAGCCCGCGGCGGCGCTTCATAAAACGGCTGAAGGAGCGCAGGTCGCAGTAATAACTGAACGCCGTATTGGCGCTTTTGCCGGCAATCACCTCAAGGTACCGCACATATTCTACAATATCCGGGGCAGCGTCCTCAAAGGGAGCGTGCTTTCCGGGGTTTCTTTCGTCCAGATAGATCGACATAGGTTCCTCGTTTCATCACAGGCGGTCATTTTTCAGCGCGTTGATGGCATCTGCAATATACGCCGCACCGACCAGCTTCATGCCGGGATAATCTGCGGAATTCAGGTGCGCAAGGCTGTGCTTGGGGATGACCGCCCGCTCAAAGCCGATGCGCTCTGCTTCGTGCAGACGCTGTTCCAGATTAGGCACGCTGCGCACTTCCCCGCCCAGACCTACCTCTCCGATGGCAATAAGCTTATCGCTGACCGGTCGGTCCAGCAGCGAAGAGACCATGCTCAGGCAGACTGCAAGGTCGCAGGCGGTATCCCGCAGTGCAATGCCGCCCACGATATTGACATAGACATCCAGATTGCCAAAGAAATACCCTGCCCGCTTTTCCAGCACGGCAATCAAAAGATTCATGCGGTTATAGTCGTATCCGCTACAAGCGCGGCGGGGTGCCGGGAAATTCGTCTTGGTGGCAAGCGCCTGTATCTCGCTCAGGATGGGACGGCTGCCCTCCATGGTACAGGCCACACAGTTGCCGGAAACCCCCAGCGGACGTCCTTCCAATAGCATCTGGGAGGGGTTTTCAATCTCGGCAAGTCCTGTGCCGGTCATATCGAACATGCCAAGCTCATTGGTAGAACCGTAGCGGTTTTTGGCTGCCCGCAGAATACGGTACGGCAGCATCTTGTCGCCCTCAAAGTAGAGCACCGTATCCACGATATGCTCCATGACCTTGGGGCCTGCAATCGCGCCATCCTTGTTCACATGACCCACGATGAACATGGGAATCTCCTGCTTTTTGGCTACCGCCAGCAGCCGCGCGGCACTCTCCTTCACCTGACTGACTGTGCCCGACGAAGACGAAATGTCCATGCAGCGCATGGTCTGGATGGAGTCAATGACCACAAGATCCGGCTTTTCCTTTTCAATCAGTCCGCAGATCTCGTCTACGTCGTTTTCCGCCGCCAGAAAAATGTTGTCCTGCGGTACCTTCAGCCGCGCTGCCCGCAGCTTGACCTGCCGGACAGATTCCTCACCGGTGATATACAGCACGCTGTGCTGGTTGGAGATGGCACCGCACAGCTGTAACAGCATGGTGGATTTGCCCACGCCCGGCTCACCGCTCAAAAGCACTACACCGCCCAGCACGATACCGCCGCCCAATACGCGATCCAGCTCTGAGATGCCGGTCAGGATGCGGCTTTTTTCCTCGGTAGTGCTGATCTCTGACAGCCGCCGGGCGGTCAGTGTGGTCACGCCCTCCTGACGAGCCGCAGCAGCCTGCCGGGCGGCAGGTGTTCCTGCCTTAGGTGCTTCGGCTACCACATCCTCGTTCA
The DNA here is from genome assembly GCA_934561115.1 of uncultured Faecalibacterium sp. GTDB lineage: Bacteria > Bacillota > Clostridia > Oscillospirales > Ruminococcaceae > Faecalibacterium. The sequence continues at coordinate 79,693 of CAKTFS010000001.1, forward strand.
TGGTGTTCCAGCTGCCGCAGCTGGGGCAGCGCCCCATCCAGCGGGGGCTTGTCTCTCCGCAATTGGAGCATACATAGACGGATTTCAGTTTCATGTCTGTCCCTCATTTGTTTATGGTCTTTTGTTATTGTAACACACTGTGCCAAAACCCGCAAGAAAAGGATGCTGATTACAGGCGGCTGCCCAGATACGAAAGCCCTGCCGCAGCGCCGCACAGCGGCAGCAGCACCACCATGGTCAGCAGATATTGTCCCAGCAGTGCCTGAACCCCAGGGCGGGCTTGTCCGCCGGGATGTTTGCGAAAGGAATAGGCGTGGATACGGCTGCTGACCTGCAAAGCACAAGCTCCGAAAAAACACAGGCAACCGCTTGCCGCTGCTGCCGGCAGGCCTGTCCACAGCAGCGCCAGAAGTATCGTTTTCCACCCGCCTGCTGTGCAAAGCTGTACCATAAGCAGACCGCTGCCAAGGCCATACAGCATCATGCTGCCAAAGATCATTACAGGCCCAAGGGCAGAAAGCCCCAGCACCAGAAAAAGGCTGACCACAAGGCCGAGTGTCAGGTATTCCATGCCAAAAAGCTGTACTGCCCCCTGCATACTGCCCGGTGCAAACAGCTTTTGCCACGCTTCCAGATAATACCGCAGCAGTTCTGCCTGCCGGGCATCACATACGGCCTGCAATACACCGGCTGCCGTACATCCCAGCAGAAACGCTGCAGCCAGCAGCCAGCAATCCCGGGTGGCGTGCCGCTTTGCCGGGATGCAGGGCTCTTTTGACGGCAATTGCTGCACCGGTGTCGGCGGTTCCGGTGCAGTTGCCGGTACAGTCGGCAGAGCAGATTCCGCTTTCTGTACCGGTAGGCTGACCGTCTGCGGCAGTAAAGATAAGGTTTCTTCCGGGTTAGATTGTTCATAGATCCACATACGCTGCTTTCCCCTCTGTTTCGTTCGATTTGCTGGTGCAATCAACGAAGCGTGTGCCTGCGGCTGCGCAGAGTGACCCCAAGCAGCCCGCCAATGCAGCCGCAGAGCAGCACCGCCAGAATGCGGCACACCACAGCCGGCTCGGTGGCTGTACCGTTCCATACAGCAGAAAGCGCCAGCGGCACTGCCAGAAATGTACTTTGAAGCAGTCCGGTCAGCAGACCGCGCGCCTTTTTGCGGAACGCTGCCGCCAGTGCGCACAGCAGACTGCCCATGCACACAGCTGTTGTGGCAAGAATCGGCACTACACTGCCGGAGCAGCCCTGCCCGGCCATCAGGTGCGCAAAACCAGCCAGCGCCGCCGCTGTTACGGCCACCCCCAGCACCCCGAAAAGCAGAAACGAAAGAAGCTCCGCCGGGAAACCACGAGATTCAGACATAACAAAACCGCCTCCCTGCACATAGTCTATGCAGGGAGGCGGTTCATGTATGCACGGTTAAATGCTTACTTCTTATCGGCAGGAGCCTTGTCCATGTTCAGCTTTTCGACCGAAGAGATAGCGGACTTGGTGAAGCGGATCTTCACGCGGTCAGCGCCGGTCTCCAGAACAAAGGTGTCGTCCTTGATGGCGACAACGCGGCCAATGATACCGCCGATGGTGGTGACCTGATCGCCAATCTCCAGACTGCTGCGCATAGCGGCATCCTTCTTTTCCTGCTTCTTCTGGGGACGGTAGATCATGAAGTACAGCAGGACCAGCATCAATGCCAGCGTGAAGAACAGGCTGATATAGCCTTCGGACGTGGTAGTCAGAAATTGCATGGGGCAAAATCTCCTCTCAAAAATTCAGATAATGCTATTATACCCTCTTATCGGCCTTGTTGCAAGGCTAAAGTTTAAATTCGGGTATCCAGAAGCTTCACGTATCTGTCGTGGAAGGCGGTAAAGGTGCCGGCATCCAGCTCATCGCGGATGCGCTCCATCAGATGATTGTAGAACCACAGGTTGTGCATCACGGTCAGGCGCATACCCAGCATCTCGTCTGCCTTGAGCAGATGCCGGATGTAGGCGCGGGAGTAGTTGCGGCACACCGGGCAGCCGCAGGCAGGGTCGATGGGGCGCTCGTCCCGCTCGTACTTGGCATTTTTGATGTTGATAATACCGCTCCATGTGTTCAGGTGGCCGTGACGGGCATTGCGGCTGGGCATAACGCAGTCAAACAGGTCTACACCGCGGGCTACGGCCTCGATGATGTTGCCGGGGGTGCCGACACCCATCAGATAGCGGATCTTGTCCTTGGGCATGTGCGGTTCCACCTGACTGATCATCTCATACATCACTTCGGTGGGCTCGCCCACAGCCAGACCGCCGATGGCATAACCATCCAGCTCCAGCTCAGCGATCTGCTTCATGTGCTCCACACGCAGGTCTGCATAGGTGCAGCCCTGATTGATGCCGAACAGAAGCTGATCCGGGTTGACCGAGATGCCCTCGTGCTTCAGCCGTGCCATTTCGGCCTTGCAGCGCTTCAGCCAGCGGGTAGTACGCTCGCAGCTGTCTTTGGAGTAATCGTGCTGGGCGGGGTTCTCCACACACTCATCAAAGGCCATAGCGATGGTAGAGCCGAGATTTGCCTGGATCTGCATACTCTCCTCCGGGCCCATAAAGATGCGGTGACCGTCCAGATGGGAAGCGAAGGTCACGCCCTCCTCGGTGATCTTGCGCAGCTTTGCCAGACTGAACACCTGAAATCCGCCGCTGTCGGTCAGGATAGGCCCGTTCCAGCGGGTAAACTTGTGCAGGCCGCCCATATCTGCCACAAGCTTATCGCCGGGACGCAGATGCAGATGGTAGGTGTTGCACAGCATGACCTGCGCGCCGATATCCTTCAGATCCTGCGCCGACAGGCCGCCCTTGATGGCACCGGCGGTGGCAACGTTCTGGAAGGCAGGGGTCTGTACCGTGCCGTGCACGGTCTTGAACTCGCCCCGCCGGGCGTTATGTTCCTGCTTGAGCAGGGTGTAGGTCGTCAAAGAAGGCATGGTCTTTTCCTTTCTGCGCACGGAAAACAGCCGTGCAGCCTCGATGCAGGCTGTGAGCCTGCAAGTTATCAGAATGATCTCAGCAGCATTATGCTACAATTGCAAATGGATTATAAAATGAGCATCGCGTCGCCAAAGGAGAAGAAGCGGTACTTCTCTGCCACGGCTACCTCATAGGCGTGCATGGTCTTTTCGTAGCCGTACAGAGCGGACACCAGCATGATCAGGGTGCTCTCCGGCAGATGGAAGTTGGTGATCAGACCATCGATGCAGTTGAACTTTACCCCCGGATACAGGAAGATGGAGGTGTTGCCGCTGCAAGCTTTGATCTCGCCATACTTGGCAGCGGCAGCCTCCAACGTGCGGCAACTGGTGGTGCCCACGGCGATGACCCGGTGGCCAGCGGCCTTGGTCTCGCGGATGCGCCGGGCGGTCTCCTCGCTGATGGAGTACCACTCGCTGTGCATCTTGTGGTCGGAGATCTCGTCCTCCTGCACAGGGCGGAAGGTACCCAGACCAACGTGCAGGGTGACCTCGGCAATGCCGACGCCCATAGCACGGAGAGTGTCCATCAGCTCCGGGGTAAAGTGCAGGCCGGCGGTGGGAGCGGCCGCGCTGCCCAGCTCCTTGGCGTAGACGGTCTGGTACTGGCTCTGATCCTCCAGCTGCTTTGTGATGTAAGGCGGCAGCGGCATCTTGCCAAATTCATCCAGCTTTTCATAAAGCGTTTCGGTATCATAATAGAATGTAACGTACTTGTTGCCGTCCTCCATGGTCTCGTCTACCACAGCGGTCAGACTGCCGTCACCAAAGCTCACCTTTGTGCCGGGCTGCATCCGTTTGCCGGGCTTTGCCAGGCACTCCCACTGGTCGCCCTTCACCTGCCGCAGCAGCAACAGCTCGCACACGGCACCGGTGGGCTGCTTGACGCCCACGATGCGGGCGGGCAGCACTTTGGAATTGTTCACCACCAAAAGATCCCCCGGCTCCAGAAATTCCGGCAGATCACGGAACACCTTGTGCCGGATGCTGTCATCCTTCCGGCTCAGAACCATCAGCCGCGCAGCGTCCCGCGGGGCTACGGGCTCCTGTGCAATGAGCTCTTTGGGTAAATCATACCAAAAATCTTTTTTTAACATAGTGTGCATTTGCCTTTCCGATGATTGACACGGACAACGTATCAATGATATCATAGAATCTGTATAAACAGTATCTATTATATTGCATCGCTGTCCGGTTTGCAAGCCGTGTTCTTCGCAATGCTAAGATTTGCTGTTTGTTTTTTTGAAAGGAAAGGTGCTGGAAATGGAAAGACAGTATAAAGTGGGTATCGTAGGCGCAACTGGCATGGTGGGTCAGCGTTTTGTGACTCTGCTGGAGAATCATCCCTGGTTCAAGCTGACCGTACTGGCCGCATCCGGCCGCAGTGCGGGCAAGAGCTATGAGGATGCAGTAGGCTCCCGCTGGGCCATGACCACTCCCATGCCGGAGAGCGTGAAGAAGATGACCGTTCTGGACGCTTCCAAGGTGGAGGAAGTGGCTTCGCAGGTGGATTTTGTTTTCTGCGCTGTCAATATGCCCAAGGACGAGATCAAAGCACTGGAGGAAGCATACGCCAAGGCAGAGTGCCCGGTGGTCTCCAACAACAGTGCTCATCGTTTTACTCCGGATGTTCCTATGGTGGTGCCCGAGATCAACGCCGACCATATCGAGATCATTCCCGCCCAGCGCAAGCGTCTGGGCACCAAGCGCGGTTTCATCGCGGTCAAGTCCAACTGCAGCCTGCAGAGCTATGTGCCTGCCCTGCATCCCCTGATGAAGGACTTTGGCGTGAGCAAGGCGCTGGTGTGCACCTATCAGGCCATTTCCGGTGCCGGCAAGACCTTTGACCGGATGCCTGAGATCGTGGACAACGTGATCCCCTACATCGGCGGCGAGGAGGAAAAGAGCGAGCGCGAGCCGCTGAAGCTGTGGGGCCACATTGAGGGTGACCAGATCGTCAATGCCGAGAAGCCGGTCATCACTGCACAGTGCTTCCGTGTACCTGTCTCGGACGGCCACACCGCAGCCGTGTTCGTAAGCTTTGACAAAAAGCCCACCAAGGAGCAGATGCTGGAAGCATGGGCAAACTTCCGCGGCCCCGCACAGGAGCTTGGCCTGCCTAGCGCACCCAAGCAGTTCCTGCACTACTTTACCGAGCCCGATCGTCCGCAGCCCAAGCTGGACCGCAACACCGAAAACGGCATGGCCGTGTGCATCGGCCGTCTGCGGGAGGATACCCTGTTTGACTACAAGTTTGCCTGCATGAGCCACAACACCCTGCGCGGTGCTGCCGGCGGTGCTGTGCTGCTGGCTGAGCTGCTGGCAGCGAAGGGCTATATGGACTAATGCCTGAATTTTTGCGCGATACACGCAGCAAAGGAGTTTTTTACTATGAAGAAGCCTGTCTTTACCGGTGCGGGTGTTGCCATCATCACCCCGATGTACGAGGACGGAAGCATCAACTTTGACGAGCTGGGCCGCATTATCGAGGATCAGATCGCCCGCCATACCGATGCCATCATCATCTGCGGCACCACCGGCGAGTGCTCTACCATGACCGATGAGGAGCAGCTGGCCGCCATCAAGTTCACCGTGGATACGGTCAATCACCGCGTACCGGTCATTGCCGGTGCCGGTTCGAACGATACCGACCACGGCTGCGCACTGGCAGCAAAATCTGCTGCCTGCGGTGCCGATGCCCTGCTGATGGTCACCCCCTACTACAACAAGACCTCGCAGGCCGGTCTGGTGGCGCACTTTACCGCCATGGCTGAGGCCGGCGGCATCCCGGTCATCCTGTACAATGTGCCCTCCCGCACGGGTCTGAACATTGCGCCTGAGACCGCTCTGGAGCTGAGCAAGCACCCGCTCATCAACGGCATCAAGGAGGCCTCCGGCAACATTTCTCAGGTGGCCAAGGTGGCTGCACTGTGCGGTGATGCGCTGAACATCTACTCCGGCAATGACGATCAGGTGGTTCCCCTGCTGGCACTGGGCGGCAAGGGTGTCATCAGTGTAGTGTCCAATGTTGCGCCGGAGCTGGTGCATAACTGCTGTCAGGCTTTCTTTGACGGCGACACCGCCAAGGCCTGCGCCCTGCAGCTGGAAATGCTGCCGCTGGAGGAGGCTCTGTTCTGCGAGGTGAACCCCATTCCGGTCAAGTACGCCATGAACGTGCTGGGCTGGAATGCAGGCGAATGCCGTCTGCCGCTGGTAGAACCCAGCGATGCCCACAAGGCAAAGATCGAGCAGGCTCTGCAGGCTGCCGGTCTGATCAAGAAATAAAAAGCGTACAGAATGCCCGGGAATCTTCAGCTTCCGGGCATTCTGCCATATTATAGAAACGAGGAAACAACAATGACAGAGATCGTGATTCAGGGCATCGGCGGCCGTATGGGCCATGTGCTGTGCGATATGATCGCACAGCGGGAGGACTGCTGCGTGGTGGCCGGTATTGATATGAAGGACGGCGAGCAGAACGGCATCCCGGTCTACGACAGTCTGGAAAAGCTGAACGGCAAGGGCGATGTGATCATCGACTTCAGCTCCCCTGCCGCAGTGGAAAAGGCACTGCCCTACTGCCAGAGCCACAAAATGCCCATCGTGGTGTGCACCACCGGCCTTTCGGAAGAGCTGCAGCTGAAGGTAGTGCAGCTGTCCCGCAGCGTTCCGGTGTTCAAGAGCGCCAATATGTCCATGGGCATCAACGTGCTGGCGGAGCTGTGCAAGCGCGCCTCTGCTGTACTGGGCATCAACTATGATATCGAGATCGTGGAGCAGCATCATCACAACAAGCTGGATGCTCCCAGCGGAACGGCACTGATGCTGGCCGATGCCATCAACGAGGAAAATGACGGCGCGTACCATTATGTGTACGACCGCTCCTCCGTGCGCCAGAAGCGCGACCCGAGGGAGATCGGCATCAGCGCTGTGCGCGGCGGCAGCATCGTGGGCGACCACGAGGTGCTGTTCTGCGGCCCGGACGAGGTGATCACCCTGCGGCATACCGCCTACTCCCGCAGCATTTTTGCCAACGGTGCGGTGAATGCTGCAGTCTATCTGGCAAAGAAGGAGCCGGGTCTGTACGATATGGGCGACCTGATCGCCGCGCTCTGAAAAACAAATTGCCCGGCATACACCGGGAGAAGAGGTGAACAATGAAGCAGGAACCTTTAAAGCGGCGGCGTCCGGCTGCCCGTAGGCGCGGCCGAAATCAAACGCTCCGGGCGGCGGTGCTATCGGTTCTGGCTGTGAGCGTGATAGCGCTGTGTCTGGGGATCTGGACCAAGCTGCCGGGGGAAGATGTACCGGTGGGCGGCATAGAGCCGCCGGAGGATGCGCTACCCCCTGCTTCATCCGTTGCGACCCCGGAGCCGGAGCCCGAACCGCAGCCCGTGGTGGAAACCATCCGTTTTTCCGCAACAGGAGATAACCTGATCCATGCCCCTATCTATAAACAGGCCGCCCGCCGGGCAGGCGAAGATGGAACGTACAGCTTTGATTACTGCTATGAGCACATCGCGCCTTTGTACGCCGAGCAGGACGTGAACTGGATCAATCAGGAGACCCTTTGCAGCGACACCCTTGCCCCCTCCACCTATCCCAGCTTTTCTACCCCCGGCGACTGTGCGCGGGCACTGTACCGTGCCGGAGTACGGATATTCAGCCTGTCCAATAACCACACCTACGATAAGGGCGCGTCCGGCATTGCGGCTACGCTGCAATTCTGGGAATCCATGCCGGAGGATGTGGTCACCACCGGTCTGTGGCGCGGCGAAGAGGACTATGACCGCATTCCGCTGCAAACCGTCAACGGTGTCACCATCGCCTATCTTTCCTACACCGAGCACACCAACGGCATCCGCCAGAACAAGAATATGACGGCCAATGTCATCTACACCAGCCAGACCGATGTGATCGAGCGGCAGGTGCGCTTGGCGCGTCAGCAGGCGGATTTTGTGGTGGTGGGGGTGCACTGGGGCGTAGAGGACAGCCACGCCATCGTGGACAGTCAGCGCACACTGGCACAGAATCTGGCAGACTGGGGCGCGGATGTCATTGTGGGCACCCACCCTCATGTATTGCAGGACGCCCAGTGGCTGACAGCAGCGGACGGCCGGCGAAGTTTTGTCGCCTACTCGCTGGGTAATTTTCTCAGCACCCAAAGCCGCCCGGATCAGCTGGTAGGTGCAATCCTGACCCTGCAGCTGCAAAAGACTACCCAGCCGAATGGTTCAGTACAGTGTGAAGTGCTTGCACCGCAGCTGCACCCCACCGTGACCCATTACGATGCCGGAAAAAACAATGTGCGCACCTATCTTTTGCGCGATTACACGCAGGAATTGGCGGCAGCGCATGGTGTGCGGGCAAATTATTCTGATTTCAGCCTTGACAGGATACAAAAAATCGCGCAAAATAATATCAGCGCATCCTTTTTATCGCAAGACAAAAATTAGCGCAACGTGAAAACAGCATATTTGCGATATGCAATGTAGCGCTGTTACGGTTGCATTAAAAAGTTGAATTGCGATAGTACTTACATAAAAATGTGAAAGATTGAGCGTTGTCCGGCAACCCGGGCAGAACGGAGGACTTTTTATGTACGGAGTATCGAAGATCAATATCGAGACTGACCTGATGATGATCAGCGTGCAGGACGTGGCGTTCCGGGGCAACAGTCTGTCCCGGTATCTGGATATCTTTGCAGAGACCGGCGTGGTGGTGGATATGATCAGCCAGAGCGCCCCTCACGGCACTACCATTGATTTCAGCTTTACCGCATCCAGCAGCGATCTGCCACTGGTGATGAAGGCGATCTCGGCGGCAAATCTGGACAAGGACGCCAAGGCTTCTCCCCTGATCAGCGTGGGCTATTCCAAGCTGAATCTGTTCGGCGAGGACATGGTCACCAGCTGCGGTGTGGCTGCGCGGGCGCTGAACGCACTTGCTATGGCCGGTATCGAGGTGCTGCTGATCACCACCAGCGATCTGGATATCTCTCTGCTCGTCCACGCAGAAAACGAGGACGCAGCCTATGAGGCACTGAAAAAGGCATACGAGCTGTAACAGCAATCAACCGGGGCCGGAGGGGCATTTTCCCTTTCGGCCCTGTTTTTGCGGAATACGCCGGCAATGCGGAAAGTGGAAGCACTGCTGCCAAAGGAAGGAAACCGGAATGAAAGACCCCGCAACTCTCGTACATAGCATCCGGCAGCGGCTGCTGGAACATCTTGAGAACAATGCACAGCTGCTCTCCCCGGAGGACCCAGCAACGGAAGCCACTGCTGCGGAGAGCGGACAACTGCTCTATGCGCCGGTCACCGGACGTATCCGGGCACTGACACGGATCAAGGATCCGGTATTCTCCAGCGAGGTGTTGGGCAAGGGCTGCGCCATCGAGCCCAGCTGCGGCGAGGTGGTAGCGCCCGCAGACGGCATCGTAAAAAAGATTGCCAAAGCCCACCACGCCGTCAGCCTGCTGTGCGATAATGGTCTGGAGGTTCTGATCCATGTTGGCATGGACACCGTGGAGCTGAAGGGCAAAGGCTATGAATTGTTTGTACAGGCTGGCGACCATGTGCAGAAGGGACAGCTGCTCTTCCGGTTCGATCTCCAAGCCATCGCAGCAGCAGGATACACGCTGACCACCCCGGTGATCGTGACCAACAGCAGTCGGTTTGCGCAGATAGAACCATTACTCTCCGGCCGGGTAACTGCCGGGCAGCAGCTGTTACGCGTCAAAATGTAAAAATGGGCCAGAAACGCCTACAGACGTTTCTGGCCCATAAATTTTATAATGCTTTTACAGCGTTACCTTGTGGTAGATCTTTTTGCCCTTTTTGATGACGATGCCCTTGGCCAGCTGCTCTGCGGTAAAGCTGACGGTGGGAGCGGCGACCTTTTCGCCGTCTGCCAGCACACCGCCCTGCACCACCAGACGGCGAGCCTCGCCGTTGGAAGCAGCCAGACCGGCCTTGACCATCAGGGTCAGGATGCCGATAGCGCCGTCCGTCAAATCAGCCTCGGTCAGCTGGGTGCTGGGCATGTGCTCGGTATCCATCGCGTTGCCGCTGAACAGTGCGCGGGCAGCGTTCTGCGCCTTCTCGGCCTCTTCCTTGCCATGCACCATGCTGGTCATCTCGTAAGCAAGGATCTCTTTGGCCTCGTTCAGGCGCTGATCCTGCCAGGTGCTCATCTCTTCGATCTGCTCCAGCGGCAGGAAGGTGAGCATACGGATGCACTTCATCACATCGGCATCGCCCACGTTGCGCCAGTACTGGTAGAACTCGAAGGGGCTGGTCTTGTTGGGGTCCAGCCAGACAGCGTTGCCGGCGGTCTTGCCCATCTTCTTGCCCTGAGAGTCGGTCAGCAGGGTCACGGTCATAGCGTAGGCATCCTTGCCCAGCTTGCGGCGGATCAGCTCGGTACCGCCCAGCATATTGCTCCACTGATCGTCGCCGCCGAACTGCATATTGCAGCCGTAGTGCTGGAACATGTAGTAGAAGTCGTAGCTCTGCATGATCATGTAGTTGAATTCCAGGAAGGACAGACCCTTCTCCATGCGCTGCTTGTAGCACTCGGCGCGCAGCATATTGTTCACGGAGAAGCAGGCGCCCACCTCGCGCAGCAGCTCAACGTAGTTCAGGTCCAGCAGCCAGTCGGCGTTGTTCACCATCAGAGCCTTGCCCTCGGAGAAATCAATGAACTTCTCCATCTGCTTTTTAAAGCAGGCTGCATTGTGTGCAATATCGTCCTTGGTCAGCATCTTGCGCATATCGGTGCGGCCGGAGGGGTCGCCGATCATGGTAGTGCCGCCGCCGATCAGGGCGATGGGCTTGTTGCCTGCCAGCTGCAGGCGCTTCATCAGGGTCAGTGCCAGAAAATGGCCGGCGGTCAGACTGTCGGCAGTGCAGTCAAAGCCGATGTAAAAGGTAGCCTTGCCGTTGTTGATCAGATCAATGATCTCCTCATCGGTGATCTGGGCTACCAGACCGCGGGCCTTCAGTTCTTCGTACAGCGTCATGGAAAAAACCTCCTGTTTTCAGGGCAGAGGAAACAAAAACGCCCTCTGCCAAAAATAAATTTGGCAGAGGGCGAGATAACTTCGCGGTACCACCTCTGTTTGCCGTTCCCTCACGGAAGCGGCCTTACGAGTGCACACCCCAGAGTAGAGTGACACTCCTGCGTCTTTAACGCTCGCACGCGGCACAGCCTACTAGCTTTGCGCATTCAGCCTGCAGCTCCGGGAGGTATTTCCCCTGCTGTTCTGTGATCCCTTGCACCAACCGGGACTTCTCTGTACAGAACGCTTCAGGGTACTTGTTCCCTTCATCGCCATTAACATTGTTTACTCTATCACAAGACCGCCGCCTTGTCAAGAGCTGTCTTTTCTGCAAAAATGCATTCCGCTGCATCAGCCACCGTGCTTGCGCTCCTGCAGCATCTCCCGTGCATTGGCGCGGGAAAGCTCGGTGACGTGATCACCGGAAATGAGACGTGCCAAAGCCTCTACGCGTCCGTTTTCATCCAGCGGATGGATCTCGGTATAGGTGCGCTCGTTGGACACGTTTTTCTGGATGAGCAGATGGCAATCGGCCAGCGCTGCGATCTGCGCCGTATGGGTGATACACAGGATCTGATGTCCCTGTGCGCTCTGGAGCAGCACCTCACCGATGCGACCAGCCGCCTTGCCGGACACGCCGCTGTCGATCTCATCATAGATCACGGTAGGCACAGCATCCTTATCGGCCATTGCGTTCTTGATGGCAAGGGTGATGCGGCTCAGCTCGCCGCCGGACGCGATCTTGGCCAGCGGCTTGGGCGCTTCCCCGGGGTTTGTTGAGATGTAAAACTCAATGCTGTCCTGCCCATGGCTGGCCAGCGGGCCGCGGGTGTGCCGCAAGGTCATGCGCACTCCCGGCATATTCAAAAAATCCAGTGTGCCGGAAATGCGGGTGTTCAGTTCCTCAAAGGCTTTCAGCCGGGTCTGGGTCAGCGCCTCTGCCTTTTCCCGCGCTTTTGCGTAAAGGCGCAGCTTTTCCGCCTGCAAGGCATCATAGCGCTGCTGGGAATGCTGGATGTTGTCCAGTTCCTCCCGGGCTCTCTGCCCGAAAGCGATCACATCCTCCACCGTACTGCCGTACTTGCGTTTCAGCCGGTACAAAAGATCAAGCCGCTGCTCCACCTCGTCCAGCTCTGCATCGTTGGTGTCGTAGGCATCCAGCCGCCCGATCAGATCTGCGGCCACGTCCTTGGCATTATAGTATAAGTCCAGCAGCTGCCCAGCGGCGGCTGCAAGCGCGGGGTCCAACTGCGCAGCGGCATCCACTGCGTTGGAGGCTTCTCCCAGCAGATCCACCGCACCTGCGGCATCATCGCTGCCGGATAGCAGCGCATAGCTTTGTGCCAGACGATCCCGGATGGCAGATGCATTGGACAATACCTTCCGGCGGTTTTCCAGCGTCTGCTCCTCACCGGCCGTCAGTCCGGCATCCTCGATCTCCTGCACCTGATACTGCAACAGGTCGATCTTGCGCTGCTTTTCAGCCTCGTCGGTGATCAGGGCATCCAGCTCCCGCTTGACCCGCACCAGTTCCCTGTACAGGGCATAGTACTCCTGAAAAACGGTGCGGTTCTGCGCATAATCATCCAAAATGCCCAGATGATGCGCCGGATTGAGCAAGCCCACCGAATCGTGCTGGCCGTTGATGTTGATCAGCCCGCCGCACAGATCCCGCAGAACGGCCGCCGTGGCCGGCATTCCGTTGATGCGGCAGCTGCTTTTACCCTCGGCAGTGATCTCGCGGCTGAGCAGCAGTGCCTCCGAGCGCTCGTAGCCGGACTGTTCCAGCTTGTCCAACACCGCAGACGGCACCTGCTCAAAGGCGGCGCGGATCACCGCTTTTGCAGCCCCGGTACGCACCAAGTCCTTAGAGGTGCGGTTGCCAAGAATCGCATTGATGGAATCGATCAGGATAGATTTGCCCGCACCGGTCTCGCCAGTCAATACATTCAGCCCCGGTTCAAAGTGCACCTCTGCCTTCTGGATCACGGCAACATTTTCAATTTGCAGGCTACTCAGCATGGCTTCGTTCTCCTACTGTCATCTCTGCCCCACATAGCGGGTCAGCTCCGAACAAATGGTCTTGGCATCGCGCTCCGAGCGCGCAACAATTAAGAAGGTGTCATCACCGGAAAGGGTACCGACAACGTTTTTCCACTGCAAAGCGTCAAAAACTTCGCAGGCGGCATTGGCCATGCCGGAATAGCATTTTACCAGTACAACGTGCCCGGCATAATCCACCCCCAGAACGGACTCGTGGAAGATGGTCTCAAAACGCCCTTGGGTCTTGGGATTAAAGCTTTCGTTCCGGCTGGAAACATAGCGGTAGCCCTCGGTGGTGGCGGCCTTTACAAGGCACAGCTCCCGGATATCGCGGGAAACGGTGGCCTGCGTTACCTCAAAGCCCTCGTTCCGCAGGTGCTCAAGCAGCACCTCCTGTCGGCTGATGGGATGCTCCTGCACAAGACGCAGGATTGTCTGCAAGCGTTCCGCTTTTGTTTTTGTATCTTCTTTGCGGCTGCGTGCCATCTTAAAAATCGCCTCCCATGTTATTGTCTTTTACGCAGTTTCTGGTCAATGGCCTGAAACTGGTCTGCCCGCCCAAAGGTGATAAGCTTGACGTTCTGATCGGACAGGCGGATCTCTGCGGTGGCACCCGCCTTGAGGGGGTAGCCCGTGCCGCCGTCACAGCTGATAAACACTTCTCCGTCTGCCACCTGCCCCACACAGACATTCAGCTTGCGCTCCTGTGCAAACACCATGGCCGGACTGGCCAGACTGTGGGGGCAGATGGGGGTCACCACAACGCCCTTGGTCTGAGAATCCAAGATCGGGCCGCCGGCTGCCAGCGAGTACGCCGTAGAGCCGGTGGGGGTTGCCACAATAACGCCATCGCCACGGTAATGTTCTACTAAAATATCATCGCAGTAAACGCTGAAATCAATAGCCTGCTGCAGGCGTCCCTTGGTCACGACCACATCATTGAGGGCATGCCCCTCCCAGCCGTCCTGACCAAGCACCCGGGCATATAAAAGCATCCGGTTGTCCAGCTGAAAATCGCCCCGCGCCACAGCGGACAGCTTTGTTTCCATTTCGCCGATCTCGCAGGTAGCCAGAAAGCCGCAGCGTCCCAGATTGATGCCGAGGATGGGCTTTGCGTACCGGAGCGAAAGATTCGCTTCGTGCAGAATGGTACCGTCCCCGCCGATGGTCAGGATCACGTCCGTGCGCTCCAGACACTGCTCCAAGGGCAGATAAACGACCCCTGCCGTGCTGCAGCTTTCCCGCAAGGCATCGCTCATCAGCACAGTTGCGCCGTGGGTCAGCAGGATCTGCGCCGCACGCAGCGCGATCTCGCTGGCAGAGGTCTTGCCCGGATTGGGCGAAATGTAGATCGTCATACCGGCTTCTCCTTTGCTGACGGCTGGGGCTTAACGATCCAGCGTGGTGTGGCTTGCTGCCACCACCTGTGCGGCGGCTTCATCATCCAGCACAGCGGGCTGGTCGCTCTTCTGCACAAACATCAGGTACTCGATATTGCCCTCCGGCCCCTTGACCGGGCTGTAATCCAGCCCGCGCACCACAAAACCGTTTTCAGCAGCATAAGACATGGCGTTATGCAGCACCTCACGGTGCACGGCGGGGTCGCGTACCACGCCGTTTTTGCCCACCTTCTCACGGCCTGCTTCAAACTGGGGCTTCACCAGACAGACACCCATGGCATCCGGGGTGGTGATGCGCTGCGCTACCGGGAAAATATGATGCAAAGAAATAAAGGAAACATCTACACTGAAAAACTCAATTGGCTCTGCCAGATCCTCCGGCGTGACATAGCGGATGTTGGTACGTTCCATGTTCACCACGCGCGCATCCGTCCGCAGGCTCCATGCCAGCTGGCCGTAACCAACATCTACGGCGTACACCTTCACTGCGCCATTTTGCAGCATACAATCGGTAAAGCCACCGGTGGACGCACCGATGTCCATGCAGACTTTTCCGTCAGGGGTTAGTGGGAAGCACTTCATAGCTTTTTCCAGCTTCAGACCGCCGCGACTGACGTAGCCGATATCATGACCGCGCACCTCGACAACTGCGTCTTCTTTGATCATCTCGCCGGCCTTGTCCACCTTTTGCTGGTTGACAAAAACCACACCGGCCATGATCAGAGCCTTGGCGCGCTCCCGGCTCTGCACAAGGCCGTTCTGCACAAGATATTGATCCAACCGAATTTTCACAGTTCGTTTTCTCCTTTCGTAAGGGAAGCCCGGACTGCCTGCACAATATCCGCAGCACCCAGACCGGTACATTGCTTGATCTGCGGGACAGTCGCGTGCGGCAGGCAGGCTGTGCGGACAGCGCGGTGCAAGAAGCGGCCGTTCCAACCCTTTTGCTGCAAAGCGTAAGCCAGATGCTCACCAATGCCCCCTGCTGCAACGCATTCCTCTGCAAACAGCACGGTTTTATATTTCGACACAGCATCGACAAGTTTATCTGTAAAGGGATACAGCTTTACAAGCTTCAGAACATCCGTATTCTGCGATGCATCGTTCAACTGCTCGGCAGCGTCCAGCAAGTCCTCCAGTTCGTCCGCATAGCTGACCAGAAGGATCTCTGCCCCGGGCGTCTGCTGCAGAAAGTCGTATTCCTGCTTTGTGCAAGGGTACTGTGCCAGCCTTGCACTCTCGCCGCCACGGGGGTAACGGATGGCCCGTGGGCCGGAGACTGTATCCTGCAGCAAATAGTGCAGCCAGTATTGCAGTTCCTCGTAGTTGGAGGGTGCATAGACCGGGATGCCCATCTGGCTGAGGAAGGCTGCATCATAGATGCCCTGATGAGTCTCGCCGTCTGCTGGAACAAAACCTGCACGGTCAATGGCAAAGACCACATTCTCCTTCAACAAATTGACGTCATGGATGATCTGGTCATAGGAGCGCTGTAGGAAGGTAGAGTAGATGCACACCACCGGCAGCATTCCCTGACTGGCAAGACCTGCTGCAAAGGTAACAGCGTGCTGCTCTGCCATGCCCACATCAAAAAAGCGCTGCGGGTGGCGATGGGCAAAGAACTGCAGTCCGGTGCCGTACTTCATGGCTGCGGTGATCGCACAGATCTTCGGATTTTGTGTTCCCTCCTGCACCAACAGCTTGCCGAAAACGGTGGAGAAGGATTCCTTCGGCGCAACCTCCGGGTCCGGCATTCCGTCCGGATCAAAGGCAGATACGCCGTGATAGTTGCCCGGGTTCATCTCTGCCGGCTGATAGCCCTTACCCTTTTTGGTCACCACATGCAAAAAGTGCGGGCCCGGCCGCTGATAGATCGAGCGCAGGGTGCGCTCCAGTTCCTCCACATTATGACCATCCATCGGGCCGATGTACTCAAAGCCCATATCCTCGAACATGGTGGAGTGGTACATGGCGCGGCGCACCAGCGTTTTTGCGCCCATCAGCGACTTTTTCATCGGCGTACCGATCAACGGCACACCGTCCAGAAAACTGCGCACATTATCCTTGGCATCATAATATGCCGTGGTCGTGCGCAGATGGGTCAGATACCGCGCCAGCGCACCTACATTTTTGGAGATGGACATCTTGTTATCGTTCAGGATCACAAGCAGATTGTCCAGCCCGCCGATGTTGTTCATGCCCTCGTACACCATACCGCCGGTAAAGGCGCCATCGCCAATTACTGCCACCACAAGTCCAGGCTCACGCTTGATCTTTTTTGCCCAAGCCATGCCAATGGCGAGTGAAAGCGCTGTATTGCCATGTCCGGCAATAAAGGCATCGTGTGCGCTTTCGTGAGGGTTCGGGAAGCCGGAAATACCATCCAGCTGCCGCAAATGATCAAACTGCTTCCGGCGTCCGGTAAGCAGCTTGTGAGTGTAGCACTGATGCCCTACGTCAAATACGATCTTATCCTTGGGTGTTTCCAGCACACGGTGCAGTGCCACGGTCAGCTCTACAGTGCCAAGATTAGAGGCCAGATGCCCACCGGTCTTGGAGATATTTTCCAGCATAAAATGCCGGATCTCCGCACAAAGCTTCTCCACCTGCTGTGCATTCAGCTTTTTAAGATCGCTGGGCTGATCAATTTTGTCCAGCAACGATTCCATATTCACACGTCCTTTATGCGTTTGTTCTTTAGCTTTTTACCACAGCCGTTCTGCACTGCCCTGTCGCAAATACAAAGCAACTTCTACAGAAGGCCACATTTTATCACATGACCGGGAACAAAAAGCCCACCACTGCACCCAGCAGCACACCCGCCACGACCTGCAGCGGCGTATGACCGACCATTTCCTTCAGATGCATATTCTGCAAAAAGGGAGCGTTTTTCTCGCTCACATCGATCCACTGGGCAATCATCTGGTTCAGCACCTTTGCCTGCTCGCCGGTCTCATGCCGGACACCCATGGCATCGTGCATGGTGATAATAGCCACCACACAGGCCACCGCAAAAATCGGCGAGGCGACCCCTGCACTGCGCCCGGTAACAATGGCCATGGCACAGACAGTCGCGCTGTGTGCGCTGGGCATACCGCCATCGCCCCACATCCGCTCCAGCTGGAACTTGCCCAGCAGAACAAAGTTGATGATGGTCTTTAGCACCTGCGCAATGAACCAGCTGAGGAGCGATGCGGTCAGGATCTGATTGACCGATAAGATGTTTTGAATAAACTGCATATCCGTATTCCTTTTTCTTTAGTTTTGGCGCACCAAAAGCTGCTGCGCCAACTGCTGCAGGAAAGCCGCCTTTGCACCAAAATGCTGCTGCAGATCATTGCAGATCTGCTCGTTCAGCTTTTGCGCCAGCGCCATTGCGCCGTCCA
Organism: uncultured Faecalibacterium sp.; assembly: GCA_934561115.1. Classification (GTDB taxonomy): domain Bacteria; phylum Bacillota; class Clostridia; order Oscillospirales; family Ruminococcaceae; genus Faecalibacterium. Next base: position 97,594 of record CAKTFS010000001.1, read on the forward strand.
CCCCGTACAGGGTGACGAAGGTAGTCTTACCGTTTTCGCTGTCGCTGCCAATGGGCTTGCCCAGCTGCTCCGGGGTGCTGGTAACATCCAGCACATCGTCCACGATCTGGAATACCAGACCCAGCCCGTATGCGTAGGAGGCCAGGATCTCGCACTGCTGCGGCGTTGCACCGGCTGCGGCGGCGCCCATCTGGACGGCGGCGTTGATCAGTGCACCGGTCTTGTTGCGATGGATGAGGCGCAGCTGTTCCTCGGTGGCTGCCAGTGCCTCGTATTTCAGATCCAGCTCCTGTCCGTAGACCATGCCACGGCTGCCTGCACCTGCACCCAAAGCACGAGCAGCTGCCACGCAGATCTGCGGTGCAGCGGGTGCGTTAGCGATCACCTCAAAGGCCTCGGTCAGCAGCACATCACCGGCAAGCATTGCCGTAGACTCGCTGAAAGCCTTGTGGCAGGAGGGACGCCCCCGGCGCAGATCATCGTTGTCCATGCAGGGCAGGTCATCGTGGATCAGTGAGTAACAATGCAGCATCTCCACAGCTGCTGCAAACTGTTCAGCAGCCTGCATCTCGCCGCCCAGCATATCGCAGACGCTGAGCGTCAGAATTGCGCGAACGCGCTTTCCGCCGCCCAGCAAACTGTAACGGGCGGCTCTGCACACCTCTGATTCCTCGGGCAGAAAACGGGCACTGGCTGCATCCAGTGCAGCCGTAGCCTGCAACAGATATTCCTGATATTGCGCCTTGTATTCCATTATTCTTCCTCCTGCTCCTGCGGGGTTTCTACGGTCTGTGCGATCCTTGCACTGATCTCCTCGATCTGCAGCGACGTTTTTTCCAGCGTTGCATGGCAGTACTGCATCAGGGAGGCAGCTTCCGCATACAGCTTGACGGAATCTGCCAGCGAGGTATCCTCCTGCTGCATCTGCGCAAGGATCGCGTTCAGCCGATCCATTCCTTCTTCAAAGCTTTTGGGTGCTCTCATTGATCTCCTCCACCGTTTCTACACGGCATCGTGCCTGATATTGCCGGCTGCGTACGCAGATGGCCTGCTCCGGCTGCAGCTGCTCCACAGTGCAGACCTTGCCTTTTGCATCGGTCACCAGAGCATAGCCGCGGGCCAGCACCCGGTACGGATCCAGCGATGCTGCCAGCGCAGCCGCATGTTGCAGCTGCATTTTTTTGTCATTCATACGCGCTTTTTGCCGTGCCTGAATGGCCTGCTGCACCTGCTGCAGACGGTTCAAGTACTGCTGTAAGATTTTATCTGGCGCGTTCTGCTCCAACAAAAAGTTGTATTGTTCCAGACCATTATAGCACAACGCAAGCCGTTTTTGTATATTTTTGTGAATATTTTCTTCAATATTTTCAAAAATGCGCTGCTGCTCCTCACGATCCGGCACCGCAAGCTCTGCAGCAGCGGACGGTGTTGGTGCACGCTGGTCGGCTACAAAGTCCAGAAGGGTGTAGTCGATCTCGTGTCCGATAGCGCTGATCAGCGGCGTTTTGCAGCGAAATGCTGCCCGGGCGATCTCTTCAGCATTGAACACCCACAGGTCTTCCCTGCTGCCGCCGCCCCGGGCCACGATGATCTCGTCCACCCGCCCACTCTGATCCAGCGTGCGGATGGCTGCGGCGATCTGCCGGGCTGCCTCAAAACCCTGCACCGTTACCGGGCACAGCAGCAGCCGGACGGACGGCCAGCGGCGGCTGATCACGTTGCGGATATCCTGCAGCGCCGCTCCTGTTTTGCTGGTGACGACACCAATACATTTGGGGTATGCAGGCAGCGGCTTTTTGTGCGCGGGGTCGAATAGACCTTCCTTTTCCAGCCGGGCTTTCAGCTGCTCCAGCGCAAGCTGTGCGGCGCCCAGACCGTCCAGGAACATTTCGTTCACATAGACCTGAAACGCGCCGTCCCGCTCGTAAAGGGTGGCACGGCAGCGCACCACCACCCGCATTCCCTCTTCCGGGCGAAATGCCAGACGACGGGCATCGGTGCGGAACATGACTGCTTTTACGCTGCAGGCTTCATCGCGCAGAGAAAAATAGCAGTGCCCGCTGCGGGCGTTCTGCACAAAGTTTGCGATCTCGCCCCGCAGGGCAAGATCAAACAGACCATCGTTGACATCCAGCAGTGTTTTTACATAATGGTTCAGTTCTGAGACCGAGATCACATCAGCCATAGCCCGGCCTCCCGCGCAGCAAGAATGGACACGCCGATGGCGTTATCGCTGGAATACTGCCCCGGCACAAAATAGACCTGCGGCAGACGCTGCTGCACCCATGTGCGGATGATATCGCTGCTCATCACGCCGCCGGCGCAGACCACCGGCAAGCCGGGGTATTCCTTCTGCGCAGCCTTTGTCATGCGGACAACGGTATCTGCCACGCAGAGCAGGCAGTACTTGCAGACGTATTCCGATGCTTTTCCGGCAGCAAGCAGGGCGTTGCACTGGTTTTCCAGCCCGGAAAGGCTGCATTGCAGCCCCTTTACGCTGGATTTTGGGCGGATTTCCTCGGTGCACTGCGCGGCAAGGCGGGAGACCTCGGCGCCTGCGGGGAAGCCAAAGCCCAGCCGCACGCCTACGCGATCCACCGCCTGACCGGCGTACAGATCCGTGCTGGTGCCAAGGGTGGTGATGGTGCGCACCTGATCGCACAGCAAAAGATCCGTGGTACCGCCGGAGATGTGGAACAGCAGCACCTTCTGGGAGAACAGTGCCTCGCCCTTTGCGGCATACAGCGCTGCCGCAGCGTGACCCTGCTGATGGGTGGTGTGGATCAGCGGAATGTCCCGCGCCGCCGCAAAAGCAGTCGCAGCACTGACACCAGCCAGAAAACAGGGCATATAGCTGCCCTCCACCGGGCGCGGCTTTTGCGAAACACCTACGGCATCTATTTTGGTCAGGTCGAATTCCTGCGCCAGCTCCTGCAGCATCTCCGGCAAAGCCGCCGTATGATGGAACAGTGCATCGCTCTGCCGCAGGCCAAGCTGCCCGGCTTTTACCGGCAAAAAGCGCTTTTTTGCACAAACAACCTCCCCGGCTGTATCAAAAACTGCCAGAGAGGTTGCATAGTTGCTTGTATCGACCCCGAGCGTATAACGGCTCACTGTTCAGCCGACTCCGCGACGGCTTCATCACTCAGGCCGTGGTCGCGTGCCACAGCACCCAGCAGGCCATTCACAAACTGGTAGTCCTCACCCGCGCCGTACTTCTTGGTCAGTTCCACAGCCTCATTGATGGCAACGCCGGGCTTGTTCTCGCCGCCGAACAGCATCTCGGCCACAGCCAGACGCAGCACAGTCAGGCTGACACGCGGCAGACGCTCCATAGTCCAGTTGCGCAGATGCGCGCGGATCTCGTCATCCACCTCTGCGGAATGATCGTAGTAGGCGTTCAGCAGCAGACGGCTGAACGCATCCACGGGATGCTCCTCGTCGTTCTCGGCGTGGTTGGACAGTGCCTCGGCCAGAGGAATGTCACCAAAGGTCTGCGAAAATGCCAGCAAAAAGGCGTTTTCGCGGGCTTCTCTACGGGGCAGAATATTTTCCATAATGTTCCTTTCGCAATACAAACCCTCCCCGCCGGGCGTACCGGGAGGAGGATCGTTTCTGATATGATTTTTTTTGCTGAATTTGTTACCGCGCCTCGGCAAGGCCTGCAATGACCAGATCCACGCGGCTGACCGTCACATTGGTCATGTTCTGTACGGCAGACTTGACGTTCTCCTGTACCTTTTCAGCCACAGAGGGGATCCGTGCGCCGAACTGCATCATCAGGTGCAGGGTGATGCTGGCCGTGCCGTCCCGCATCTCCACCGCCACAGGCGGCTGGATGCTGGCAGATTCCAGCAGGCTTTTCAGCTTTTTGTTCTGCACGCCGCAGGATACCTCGGCAACGCCGTCCACTTCCAGTGCGGCGCAGCGGGCGATTTTGCCCACGACCTCGGTCGAAATCTGAAGGCTGCCGCCCTGAAGATCCATGTTCTGTAAATCCATTGTGCTGTCCTCCATCCAAAGGCCGCTCCGGCGGCGGTCTCAAAACCTTGAAACCGGTCTGCCGTACCTGCCTTTTGTGTTCAAACGCGCCCTTGTGCGGTGCATAAAGGCGCGCAGCATTCATTTTTGATAGAGTTATTATACCATCAATGCGGGGGCAATTTCAATACTTGTTTGGAAAAGAAGATGGAAATCAGCACGGAATGGCATCCCGCAGCGGGCGCGGCTTTCTGCCTGCAGGAAAAGCTGTGCCTGCGCCGCCGGGGTGTCGGCATAAATAAAGAGCGCTTACTTTACCTCTACCACCGTAATATTCTGGGCGGTCACACTGCTTTTGTTCATCACCACATCCCGGATCTGCGCCACCTGTGCCGCTGTGAGCGGCTCGCCTGCCGTCATCACGGTCAGGTCTGCCCGCCCCGCTTGCAAAAAGCACAGACAGTCCGCAAATCCCTTGGCACGCACCAGCGTTTCGATTTCGTTTTCTGCATTCAGGTCTTCCAGCCCTGCCGCCATTTGTGCGGTATACTCCTTTTTCTCCTCGGCTGTCAGGGAGGAAGATTTCAGGCTCTTTTGCAGCGTGTCCATGGCTTCGTCATGTGCCTTTTCCCGCTTGAGACGAGCCTGTTCAAAAAAGCGGGTGCCGCTGTCGTTTGCCACGCTGACAAGCTGTGCCTCGCCATAGTTTTTGTTGACACCGGAGGCAGCTTCCGCTTCTGTGGGCAGTGCATCTGTGATGGTGGTCTCCGCTTCTGCATCCACCGGTTCTGCCGAGACCATGAGGGTGTCGTCCTCTGTCTGCGGGGTGATGTCTGCCCGGGCATACTGCCAGTTTAAGTAGACGGCAATGACCAGCGCCGCCGCCAGCGTCAGAGCGGTGACCCTGCGGGTGTTTCTGGAAAGTGCTCTCATAAAACGGTTCCTCCTTTGGTATTTCGGTAAGCGATTGCGGTACTTGACAAAAACAGCAGCTCAACGCTTACGCTGCTCCACACAGATGCGGTTTGTGGGCAGATCCAGCAGCGAATGTAGCAGCTCAGTGATCCGGGCTGCAACGCGGACATCTCCCCCGCCCTCACACAGCACGGCGACCCCGCAGACCTGCGGCAGATAGGTGGTCTCAGCCAGCGCAGAGCCATCCTGCAAAAGAACGTGTGTCTCCTGCTGCTGCAGATCCCCGGTCTGGGTATCTACTGCATAGATAGTCTCCTCCCCAGTGGTCAGGGTGACCATGACCGTGGTGCGCCCCGCCCCCTGCAGCTGGCTGATAAGCCCTTCCAGCTGCTGTTCCAGCTGGGTCTGGTACTGGCTGACGGCAGTTGTTTGGGTGGTGGATACCGCCATTTTCTGCGCACTGTCTCCGGGTAAAAGCTCCGACAGTAAAAGCAGCAGCATTGCCAGCACACCGACCGCCACTGCCAGCGAGGTGCGGTTTTTGTTGCTTTGCAGAGAGCGTAAAGCGGAAAGCAATTCATTCTTCTTCATGGTGTGCTCTCCTCCGCTGCCGTGGAAACACCCAGCGTCTGCTGCAAAAAGCTGAACACCGCCTGCTTTTGGGCGGCGGTGCAGCCCGCCGGAAAGGCTGCAACCGCTTTTTTTACCACGACCTGCTGACCGGCTTTTTCCAACGTGATAGACACACGAATGTTCAGCCCGAATTGCCGTCGGCACTGTGCGGCGCAATATTCTTCCAGCCGGGTCTCGGCCCCGGTCAGGATCTCCGTTTCCAGTGCATCCGATTGCGCCGCAGACAGAGCCGCCGGGGCTGTATTGCCCGAAAAAGCGGTCATGATCTTGCCCGGCAGCCGTGGCAGCTGCGCAAGAAGGACTGCTAAAATATATAGCCCGGCTACGGCTTTTATGCACCGGCCTGCCCAGCTTTGCCCGCCAAAAAGGCTGACCAGCTCTGCCCCGATACACGCCATACAAAACACTGCCGCAGCCCGCTGAAATGCCTGCATCTAACCACCCCCTGTCAGCATCAGCAGCACGATGCCCACCACAAATAACATGAAAAACAAGGCCGTAACTGCCGCCATGCAGCGCACAGCCTCGGCAAAGCATTGCAGCAGCTTATGGCAATGCTCCATCCCGCCGATCCCGGCAAGCCAGCTACAGCAGGACAGAAAAAACAGATGCACCAGCAGCCCAAGATACAAGGGTGCAAACTCTGCCCCGATGCTGAGCAATGCGGCAATGCCAAGGGTGCTTTTGAGCAGCTGCATCCCGGCCAGTACCGCGTCTGCCGCGCTGCTCAGCGCCTGCCCCACGATGGGCACGCTGCCGGTCAGCAGCTGCCCCAGACGAGAAGCAGAGCGATCCAACTGCACCGTTACCACGCGCTGAAGGCTCATCAGGGCGGCAAACGCTTTGCCAGCCCAGCCGATAGCCTGTCGCAGCAGCCGCCCGGTCAGAGTACAGCCCTCGGACAGGCTTTTGCGGGAGCTGATGCCGCAGGCCATACTGATGGCAAGATAGCTGCGCAGCAGCGGCTGCAGCCAGAGAGTGACCGCCTGTGCAATAAAGCACAGCACCGTGAGCAGAAAGCCGTTTGCAGCCGCTCCGGCGTTCCATTCGCCACCGGCTGTCAGCACACCGCTGTATACCGGCAAAAAGCCCAGCAGATAGCTTTTCCACCCGGCCATCCGGGTGCACAGGGCGGCGGCAAGCTTGTCCAGTTCCTGCCACAATAAAACGCCGCAGCCGCCGGCAGCTGCCAGCTCCAGCAGTGCTCTGTCAGTGGTGTCCTGCAAGAGAAATGCAAGCCCGGCAGCCATCGACAAAAACAGCATAACATCGGCATATTGCTGCAGCACTTCCCGCAGCAATTGCACCGGCTCGGCGGCAAATAAATGCAGCAGGGTACCCAGCGGGTCTGCTGCAAACCGCTCAGCCTGTACAGGTGCTTTGTCGAGATAGGTCTGCCACGGCGCGGCTTCCGCAGCAGCTTTCAGGGTAGTTTCACTGCACAGAAAGCCCAGAGTTACCCCGCAAATGATAAGGCTGCGTTTTTTCATCCCACCAACCCCCAGATCGTCTGGAATATCTGTTCCAGCAGCGGCCACACTGCCGCCAGTACGAGACACCGCCCTGCCAGCCCGGCGCACCATGCAAGGGCATCCGCTCCGGCTTCCTCGCAAAGGGTGCGGACATAATCCGCCAGCAACAGGATCCCCGCGCTGCGCAAAAGACAGGAAAAGGCCTGTGCATTGGTGCGCTGCCCCAGCTGCACCATTGCTTGCAGTACCCCGCGCAGCGGCTGAGCCAGACGGAGCAGCAGCCACACTGCAGCGCCCAGTGAAAGCAGCAGTGCAAACGCCGGGGAGTGCTTCTGCAGCAGAATCCCGGCAAAGGCTGCCAGCAGCAGCGCCACCAGCACCGGAACCGCCGTGCTCACAGCGCAAACAGAGACCGGATGGTGGCAAACAGGGCGCTGATCTGCTTGACCAGAATGGAGAGCACCACCACAAGTCCCGCCAGCGTGGTCATCATGGCCTGATCCTCCCGCCCGGAGCGGATGAGCAGCTGATTGAGTACTGCCACAATAATGCCGATGGCCGCAATTTTGAACACAAGTTCGATATCCATCCGTTTCTCCTTTGTTCCGTACAGCCTTTACAAAAAGAGCAGTGCCAGCATCATGCCGCCCGCCAGCCCAAGACGGTGCGGCAGACCGGCCTGCCGTTGCGCTGTGCGGCGCGCCTGTTGTAAATAGCCCTCAAACCGCGCTGTATAGTAGCCCAGCCGTTCGCATTCCTGTGCGGCCTCTGCGCGGCCAAGATTGCCAAAGCACTCTGTAAAACAGGCACGCTCCGCAGCGGAGAGCTGCTCCGGTGCGGGCAACTGCTGCAATGTACCGCCGGGGATTTGCGGCACAAGACCCTCGCGGCAAAGCTGCCGGTAAAGACTTTGCAGGTCTGCCCGGCGGTACTGGATCTCCTGCCGGATGCGTTGCAGCAGCTCGATGGTATGTTGCAACGCAGTGAGATGCAGGGCTGTTCTGGCTTGTACTGCGTCCCCCGCCAGCCAACCACACAGTGGGAGCAGAATCAGACCAAACCCGCGCAGAAGGCTGCTCATACGGCGCACACTTCCCGGATGCAGCCCGGGTTCTGCCGCCCGGTAAGGACGACCAGCTGCCGCAGCATTCCGCGTTGCAGTAAAGTCTGCACCTGCGGGCGGCATCGTGCCTGTGCAGCGTCCGGTGCGTGGATGCTGGCAATAAAGTCCACCCCGCTGAAAAAGCCCTGTTCCAGCGCCATCGTTTCCTCCAGACTGCCCAGCTCGTCCAGCAAGATCACCTGCGGCGCCAGCGTGCGCAGCGCCATCTGGACAGCACGGGCTTTATCCACCCCGCCGATGCGTTCCAGCGGCGGCAAAGGCAGCTCCGGCGGGAAAAGCTCGCCCCGCTCGTCCACTACTGCTACCAAACGCTGCCGCTCGGCCAGCGTCCGGGCAATGGTGCGCAGCAGGGTGGTCTTGCCGCTGCCGGGTTCTCCCACTATCAGCAGCCCGGTAAAATGCTGCTCCAGCAGCTTGTCCAGCGCGGGCGGCAAAGGGATAATACAGCTGCGTGCAATCCGCAGGTTGAGCGAGGTGACCTTTTGCAGGGTAATGCTCTGCCCTTCCCGCTGCACAAACTGCCCCGCCACGCCCACGCGGTTACCGGCAGCGGTGGTCAAGTAGCCCTCGGCAAGCTCCCTTTCGTGGGTGTGCACCGAGCCATTGCAAAGCGTGTAGAAGATCTCCTCTATTTGCAGTGCATCCAGCCGTATTGCAACCAGTGCCGGTGGACAGCCCGGCAATGCCAAAGCAGGGCATTGCCGCCCCTGTACGGTAAATGTGACCGCACAGCCTGTGCGCAGGCGCAGCTCCTGTATGTGCACTGCCGTTTGTGCGGGCAGCTGTGCCAGCGGCGCTGCCAACCAAGCGGGAAGGGCTTTGACGGTTCGGTAATACTCGTCCACTTTGGTTTCTCCTTCCGCGAAAGCTTTGTGCTAGCATTGTATGCGCTTTGTGCGTCATTAGAACCGGGAACGGGCAAACAAAAAAGCCTCTGCAACAGCATCGCAGAAGCTTTTGAGATCTCATTTATATTTCGGCATTCGGGGAGGTTCTTCAAGTCGTTTCCTGTTCTGCTGGGGCATCCTGCAGCATAGCAAGGAACTCCTGCTCGGTCAGCACCGGCACGCCCAGCGCCTGTGCTTTGGTCAGCTTGGAGCCTGCCGCCGTACCGGCCACAACATAGGCCGTCTTTTTGGAGACAGAGCCGCTGGCTTTGCCGCCGTTTTTCACGATCAGCGCCTCCGCTTCGTTGCGGGAAAGAGTCTCCAGCGTACCGGTGACCACCAGCGTTTTGCCCGCAAGCTTGTCTCCCTTCGGTTCGCCCTTCCACTGCATATTGACCCCGGCATCTGCCAAGCGATGCACAAGGTCGGTGGTGCCTTCCTTTGCAAAGAATTCCACCACGCTTTGCGCCATCACACCGCCAAAGCCGTCGATCCGGCTGATCTGCTCTGCGGTGGCTTCCCGGATCGCCTGCAGCGTACCGAAATGCTCTGCCAACAGCGCTGCCGCCTTATCGCCGATGTTGCGGATGCCAAAACCGAACAGAAGCTTATCCAGATTGTTCTGCTTAGAGGCAGTAATGGCCTGCAACAGATTGTCCGCGCTTTTCTCCTTGAATTTGTCCAGTTCCAGCAATTGTTCCCGGGTCAGCGTGTAGATATCCGCTGCAGAATGCACCAGCTCTTTTTCCACCAATTGGGTGGCCACTGCCTCGCCCAAGCCTTCGATATCCATGGCATCCCGGGAGGCAAAATGGATGATATTGCGCAGCGCCTGTGCCGGGCACTCCGGGTTCACACAGCGCAGAGCGGCTTCGTCCTCCAGATGCACCACCGGCGCGCCGCAGGAGGGGCAGACCGTGGGCATGGTGTAGGGTTCAGCGTCCTCTGCATGATGGGTGACCCCGATGACCTCCGGGATGATATCACCCGCCTTACGCACCTGAATCGTGTCTCCAATACACAGCCCGAACTGCCGGATAAAATCCTCGTTGTGGAGGGTGGCGCGGGCTACCGTAGTACCTGCCAGAAACACCGGGTCAAAGCAGGCGGTGGGGGTAAGCACGCCGGTGCGGCCAACGGCCACCTCGATGCTGCGCAGGGTGGTTTCCTTGACCTCCGGCGGGTACTTGAAGGCGATGGCCCAGCGCGGGAATTTGTTGGTGGAACCCATCAGCTCCCGCTGGGCAAAATCGTTCACCTTGATAACCGCACCGTCCATGTCGAAATCCAGTTTTGCACGGTTCTGGCCGATATTCTCGATCTCGGCAATGGCGTCCTCGATATCATGCACCACATGGTAGCGCGGCGACACCGGCAGGCCAAGGCTTTTGAGGTAATCCAGACTTTCGGAGTGCTTCGTCAGGGTCTTGCCCCGGATCTGCTGCACGTTGAACACAAAGATGGAAAGCCCCCGGCTGCCGGTGATGCGGGCATCCTTCTGCCGCAGAGAACCGGCTGCTGCATTGCGAGGGTTTTTAAAAGGCGCAGCACCCTGTAATTCCTGCTCGGCGCACAGGTGCTGAAAAGCCTTGTGGGGCATATACACCTCGCCGCGCACCTCCAGAAACTCCGGTGCGTCTTTAAGGGTCTTGGGGATGCTGCGGATGGCGCGCACGTTTGCAGTAACATCCTCGCCTACCACGCCGTCACCACGGGTGGAGGCACGGACAAGCTGCCCATTCTCATACTCCAAGCTGCAGGAAAGTCCGTCGATCTTGATCTCCACAACATATTCCGGTGTGACCCCGGCTTCGCGGACGCGGCGGTCAAAGTCACGCAGTTCGTCGAAGGAGAACGCATCCAGCAGGCTTTCCATCTTGACGGCATGGGTCACCTTGGGCAGCTTGCTGCTGGCGGTGCCGCCTACCTTCTGGGTGGGTGATGCCGCTGTGATCAGCTGGGGGAACTGCGCTTCCAGTTCCTTCAGTTCCCGCGTCAGGGCATCGTATTCAAAATCTTCCAGCTCCGGCGCATCCTGATCGTAGTAAAGCCGGTTATTTTTCTCAATCATTGCGCGCAGCTCTTCCACGCGCTTTTTAGCCTGTTCCAGTTCCAAGTACTCCACTCTCCTGCGATTTGATTTTGCTTTCTACCTGATGCGTATCTGATGCGATTTACAGTACGCGGGTCGACCCGGGCAGAAAACATTCTGGTTCTATAAGCTCTACTTTAGTATACCACATCCATCAATGCTCTGCAAAGCACAAAATACAAATCGTATTCCTGAAGCGTTCTCATGAATTGAAATCGATATCAGTTTGGACTTTGCGTTGATTTTAAATCATCATTTAAAGATACTAATCGTATATTCGTCACATTTTGCGACGTTGGTACGTCTTATTTTGCAAATTCTCTTTTCAATCTTCTCAGTAACTTTTTGCCTTGTTTTTCTGCGCAGGTACGGGCAAAAAACGTCCCCTCCCCGGCGTGACAGATCGTACCGTCCGGGAAAGGGGTGTAGTTTTTTTCTATCGTTTACAGTCTTACCTGCGGCTCAGGTGACCGGGATCAGCAGCCGCTGCGCCTGCGGCAGACAGGAAAGCTCCTCTTCCAGCTGGTTTGCTGCAAGGATCTGCGCTGGAGCCACATGGAACCGCCGTGCCACTGCAAACACCTCCTCCCCGGCCTGCGCGTAGTAGATCCGCAGCGCGATCTCGGGGTCGGTATCGGGCAGTGGGTCGCCAAGGGTGATGCTGCCTATGACCGGGCTTGTGGTGCAGCCTAAGATCGCGCCCTCTGCCCGCACGGTAATGGTAGCTTCCAGCGTACCGCCCGCACAGGTGCATTGCACGTTCTCGGTGCTCAGCCAGCATTCCGGCACAAGTGCCGTTCCCTCCGGCGGCGTAATGGGCAGTGGGACAGTGACCTCCAAGGTTTTCTCGTAGCTTTCCAGCTCACCGAGGGTATTCTCTGCAAGGGCTGTTACCACTGCTTTGGCGGCAAGCACCCAGCCCTCCCCTTTTGGGAGCGTCTGCTGGGGGCCGTAGTGCACAAAGCAGGCCCGCAGCTGTGCCCCCGCATCCGGCAGCGGGCCGGAACCTGTGGCAGTGGCAGTATCGTTCAGGGTGCAGAGCAGCTGCTCTGTGACAAGCGGCTGCGGCGTGAGCTCCGTTGCGAACCGGGTAGAAAAAGCATCCACCGCTACTTGCAGCTGGTAGCTGCGCCACGCCCGCAGATGCAGCATGACATTTGCCGTCAGCTGGGCGGCGGCGCTTTCTGCCTGCGACAGGGTAAACCCCACCGGCTCTGCCACACATAAGCATTGGCAGTCCTCGGTGATGCCCTCCAGATCTATCACCTGCTGGAAGGGCAGCGCCGCCGCCTGACTTTGCAGGGCAGTGTCCCCTTCTGCTCGCCACGCGCACTGCACCCGCAGTTCACCCTTGACCACAGCTTTACCGGCAAGCAGCTTTACCTCCCCCACACAGGCGTTGCCGGTAATGTCCAGTACGGCAGCCGGGGGCTTTGCAAAGACCAGCTCTCCCTCCAAGGTGACCAGCTTATCCAGCACAGCCACGCTGCGTACACCCTGCAGGGTACGCAGCTGCTGCTCGATGCCACCATCCGCCAGTGCAGTAATGACCTCGGTCTTGCACTGGGTGTGCACCGTGACCACAAGCCCATAGGCACCCCGCACCTCGATGCGGCGCGGGTCTGCCGCGCGGGTGTTGAGGTACTCTGTCTGCCCTTCCACCACAGCTGTCCATGCTGTAAATGCCAGCTCCGGCAGTTCCAGCTGCCGGGTAAAGGGCAGCTTTTGCTCGGTCTGGCACAGGCCTTTTTCTGTTTCGCTCTGGTAAAACACTGTACAGCGCAGATAGCCCTCTAAGGTAAGCCTGCCCGGCTGCAGCTGCCGCTGCAGCACCACCGGGCGGACAAAACACTTGACCAGCTTCCCCACCGGCGGCAGATCATCGGAGATGCGGATCTCGGTCTCCAGCGGAAGTTCTGCTTTTACGGTACAGCCTGCCCCGCCCTGCGGCAGCGTGTCCCGGAATATCTTCAGTTCCATGTGCAGTGCGCTCCTTTCCCTGTCCGTTTCCGTAAGAGTGTATGCGGCGGCAGGCGGCGGTATGCCGACAGTAAAAGGCCGGTGTGCAGCAGCTTTGCCACACACCGGCCTTTTATGGATTCAGTTTTCTTTGCGGATGCCGAACAGCTTGCGCAGAATGCCGCACAGCGCTTTCGGGCTGCGAATGACCACTACCTGCATCTCCACCCCGCCTTTCGCTCATGTTTACCCCATTATAGCGTCTGACGGGCAAAAATGTTCCGGGAAGGGTTCAATCTGCGACGGTCTCCACCACCACCAGTGCGCCCTGCCGGGTGCTGATGGTGATGCAGTCTGAGCCTTCGGCGTACTCGTTGCTCACGCCCAGCGGATAGCCTGCTGTGAGCACGGCATCCTCCAGCTCGTAGAAGGAGCCTTTTTCATACACGCCCTCGGCGCGCCCCTCCATGGGGAAAGCCGAGAAGTAGAAGAACTCCTCTTTGGGATAGCGGCGGCTCTCGCCCGGCAGCACAAAAGTGATGCGGGAGCGCTCGTCCTGCAGGGCGGCGCGGATGCCGCGCTGCTCCAGTCCAAGGCCGGTACACAGGTTTGCAAGGGTATGCTCCACCCGCTTGCCGCCCAGTGCACCCAGCAAAAGCACCTCGTCAAAGCCCTTTTGCGCAGCAAGCTTTGCGGCATACTCGGTATCGGTGTCGTCCTTGACGTGGGGCAGCACTACGATATCGTCCGTATCCTGCTGCGGACAGGGAGCGGAATCAAAATCGCCTACAATGATATCCGGCTTGCAGCCCAGCCGCGCGCAGTTGCGGTAGCCTGCATCACAGGCAATGATGAAATCATCGCTGCGCAGCAGGCGTCTGAGCTCCGGCTGCACCGGGCAGGCGGAAAGGATCACACAACGGGACATCTCATTCTTCCTTCCGTTTTACACTTTCGGGCGCTGCCAGTCCTTGACATCCTTTACTTCGTCATACATGGCGCAGTAGCTGTCGTACCGGGTCTGGGAAAGCTTGCCCTCTGCCAGTGCCGCCCGCACCGCACAGCCTTTTTCGCTGCGGTGGGAGCAGCCGGTAAACTGGCACTGGCCCAGATAAGGCCCGAACTCCGGGAAGGCGTGCTCCAGATTCTCCTTGGGGATGAACCCGGCGCGATTGGCTTCCAGGCTGGCAAAGCCCGGGGTATCGGCAATGCGTCCGCCGTAGGCTTCAAAGATGGTCACCTCGCGGGTGGTGTGGCGGCCGCGCCCCAGCTTCTGGCTGATGGCGCTGGTCTCGCGGGCAGCGTCCGGCAGCAACGCGTTCAGCAGGGTGGATTTACCCACGCCGGAGTTGCCGCAAAAGGCGCACAGCCTGCCGTTGATCCACTGCTTTACTTCGTCCAGCCCGGCACCGCTTTCGTAGTCGATGCGGATAAACGGCAGGGTGGACTTTGCGTAGGCGTTTGCCAGAAAATCCGCCTCGGCAAGGTCGCTTTTGGTGCACACCACCACCGGCTGTACGCCCTTATCCACCGCAATGGCGGAAAGCTTATCCAGCACCAAGGTGCTGGGGGTGGGCTGGGTGGTGCTTGCCACAAGGAACAGCACATCCAGATTTGCTACCGGCGGGCGCACAAAAACGTTTTTGCGGGGCGCGATCTGCGCAATGACGGCTGCGCCGTTCTCGGTTTCCAGCGTCACCTCATCCCCTGCCACGGGGGTGATCTTCTGCTTGCGGAAGATGCCGCGGGGTTTGCACTCCACGATGCCGTCCGGCGTTTTTACATAGTAAAAGCCGCCGATGCCTTTTACGATATAACCGTTCATGCACATCCTCCGTCAGCCCAGCAGCGAGGACCACCAGTCCAGAATACCGCCGCCGGTGGAACTGCTGGAGCCCGGCTCGCCGCTGCCGCCGGTGCTCTCGCCGCCGGTAGAGCCTTCGCCAGTGGTGCCGGAAGTGCCATCACTGCCCGGCTGCTCCGGTTCCTGCACCGGTGCAGCGCCTGCGCTGACCACAACGTTTACGCGGCTGTTCAGCTTCGCGGTAGTACCTGCCGCCGGATTCTGACTGAGCACCGTACCTGCGGGCTGGTCGCTGTATTCCTCGCTCTGGCTGCCAAGGCCCAGATGGTTCTGTACCAGCAGGGTGCGGGCATCATCCACGCTCATGCCGGTAAGCGAGGGCACCTTGGTGGTAGTGGCTACCTGCGGACGGCTGATATAGATAATGACCGTGGAGCCAGCTGCCACCTGCGTACCGGCGGCGGGGTCGGTGCGGATGACCGCGCCGGAGGCCACCGAGGTATCCACAGCCTGCGTGACCAGCACCGAAACGCCCAGTGCCTTGAGCTGCTGCTCCGCATCGGACTGCACATAGTTGGTCAGGTCCGGCACAGTGACATACTGGGTACCCAGACTGACGGTCAAGGTCACGCTCTGACCCTCGCGGACGGTACGGCCGGACACCGGCGACTGCTTATAGATATAACCGGCTGCATAGTTGCTGTTATACTCTTCTGCCCACTCGGGAGAGATCTGGCCGGATGCGATCTGATCCGTAGCCATGGCCTGCTCCTTGGTCATGCCAATATAGTCTCCAAGGGTGACATCGGCCTTGTTGTTCATCAGGTTGGAGGAGTCGTTCAGGATCATCCAGCACAGTGCCATGCAGGCCAGTGCAAAGGCAATGGTGATGCCGAACAAGGCAGGCAAAAAGACAGTGCGGCGCTTTTTACCCGGCTTGCTTTTGCCGTTTTTGCGGGGGGCGGGCTGTTCGTTCTGACGGATCGCGCGGTTCTGGTTCATGGTACGTTTCACCACCTTTTCGGGTGCTTCTTCTGTAATATACTGATATTCAAACAGCACGGAGGGGTTCTGCACATAGGTATCCAGTGCTTCCAGCATCGCCCGTGCCGAGGGGTAGCGGTTCTGGGGGAGCTTTGCCATGGCCTTTTCGGTGATTTCCACCAATGCATAGGGCACCTCCGGTGCCAGCTCGTGCAGCGAGCGGGGCTCGTCCGAGATCTGCTTGATGGCAACCTCTACCACGTCGTCGGCATCAAAGGGCAGATGTCCGGAAAGCATCTCGTACATCATAACACCTACCGAGTAGATGTCGCTGGTGCGGTCGGTCTCGTCCCCTTTTGCCTGCTCCGGACTGATATAATGCACACTGCCCATCGCCTTGCCGGCCAGCATCTGGTTATCTGCCCGGGAAATGCGGGCGATGCCGAAGTCCATCATGCGCAGCTGGCCGTTATCCAGCAGCATAATATTCTGGGGCTTGATATCCCGGTGCACGATGCCGTTGGCGTGGGCGTGCTCCAGCGCTTTAAGGATCTGGGAGATAAAGTGCACGGTCTCCCGGCTGGAAAGCTTGCCGCCACGCTCGTTGAGGTACTCCCGCAAGGTCATTCCATCCACATACTCCATAACGATATATTGCAGATGATCGTTGACCGAAACATCGTACACCTTGACGATGTTGGGGTGGTTCAGCAGCGAGATGGCCTTGGATTCGTTTTTAAAGCGGCGCACAAGATCCGGGTCGTGCATATACTCCTGCCGCAGCACCTTGACAGCCACCACAGTCCCGGCGGGCACGGGGCCGTTCTGTCCCCGCATGACCGCCTTATACACATTGGCCATGCCGCCGGAGCCGATCAGCTCCTGCACCTCGTACAGGCCGTCCAGTCTTTTACCGATCAGGTTATCCATGGCGCACCTCCATCGGCTCTACCCCCACCAGCAGGGCGGTGATATTGTCCGGGCCGCCGTTTTCGTTGGCGGTGCGGATCAGAACATCCGGCAAATCGTAAAAAGACCCGCTGCGCAGCAGCTGCTCCAGCTGCTCTGTGGGCACGGCATTGGTCAGACCGTCCGTGCACAGCAGCAGAACATCCCCTGCCTGCAGCGCTACGGTGGTGAACTCCGGCTCCAGCCGGTAATCCACGCCCAGCGCCCGGGTGATGATGTTTTTCTGCGGGTGATGCTCTGCCTGCTCCTGCGTAATG
The DNA here is from genome assembly GCA_934561115.1 of uncultured Faecalibacterium sp. GTDB lineage: Bacteria > Bacillota > Clostridia > Oscillospirales > Ruminococcaceae > Faecalibacterium. The sequence continues at coordinate 114,670 of CAKTFS010000001.1, forward strand.
GTGCCGCAGTCCACCAGCTCCTGCACATAGGAGTGGTCGTGGGTCAGCTGCACCAGCTTACCGTCCCGGTAGAGATAGGCGCGGGAATCTCCCGCATGGCTCAGGTAGGCCTTGCCGCCGCGCACCAGAGCGCAGACGGCGGTGGTGCCCATACCGGCCAGAGACTCCTCCCGCAGCGCCTTCTGGAACACATAGCGATTGGCGCTGAGCAACGCCTTTTTTAAAAAGGTCTCCTCTTCGCCGGGAATGCACTGGCTGTACTGCTCCTGAAAGCAGCGCTCGATGACGCTGCACGCACACTGCGAGGCTTCCCGCCCGCCGCGTGCGCCGCCCATGCCATCGCATACCAGCGCCCATGCTGCATCGCCGGGCAGCTCCCCGGCACGGTAATCATCCTGATTGTCCTGCCGGACGCGTCCTACATCCGTTTTTCCTGCAAGTTTCATAGGTTTCTCCCTCTGTTTATGCCTTGCCGTTCATTTCGTCGCGGCGCAGCTGGCCGCAGGCGGCGCTGATCTCGCTGCCAAGGCGGCGGCGCACCGTGGCGTTTACGCCAAGGCTTTCAAGCTTTTGCTGGAACCTGCGCACATTGGCCGCATCCGTAGCAGAATACGGACTGCCGTCCACCGGGTTGATGGGGATCAGATTTACATGAGCGCCCATGCCCCGGATCAGGTCTGCCAGCTGCTTTGCGCAGACATCAGAATCATTGACACCGCGCACCATGGAATATTCAAAGCTGACCCGGCGGCCGGTGGTCTCCTGATACCGGCGCACGGTCTGGATCAACTGCTCCACCGGATAGGCATCGTTGACCGGCATCATACTGCTGCGGATCTGGTTTGTAGGTGCGTGCAGCGAGATGGAAAGGGTGAGCTGCAGCTTTTTCTCCGCCAGCTGGTCGATCTTAGGCACAAGGCCGCAGGTGGAAAGGCTGATGTTGCGCATGCCGATATTGACGCCCTCGGGCGAGGTGATATTCTCCAAAAAGCGCATCACTTCGTCAAAGTTGTCCAGCGGCTCACCGATACCCATGAGCACGATATGGGAGATGCGCTCACCGATATCCTTTTGAGCAGTGTAGATCTCGGAGCAGATCTCGCCTGCTTCAAGGTTGCGCACACGCCCCGCCTGTGTGGAGGCGCAGAACCGGCAGCCCATGCGGCAGCCCACCTGCGTGGACACGCACACGGTATTGCCGTAGTGGTAACGCATGACAACGGTCTCGATGCAGTTGCCGTCAGCCATGCGCAGCAGATACTTTACGGTGCCATCCTTGGCCTCCTGACGGCGCTCGATCTGCGGTGCAGCGATATAAAAGGTTTCTTCCAGCTTTGCCAGCAGGGTCTTGGGCTGATCGGTCATGGCAGAAAACTCGGTGACCAGTTTCTGGTGCACCCAGTGGAAGATCTGCTTTGCCCGGAAACCCGGCTGTCCCAGCGCTTTCAGTTCAGCAGTCATTTCTGCCAGCGTCAGGGAAGAAATACAGCGTTTTTGTTCCATTCTGTTCTCCTATAAGAGGATACGACCCACAAAGGTCGTGCTTATTGCGTTGCGGCGGCTTTTTGCAGCACACACAGGAAAAAGCCGTCCATGCCGGTGCGGGTGGGCACCGAAAGGCAGCCGTGCTCCCCTGTCGTCATCCCGGCAGGCAGCGGCACCTCCGGTGCGCAGACCGCAAATTCCGGGTGACGTTGTAAAAAGGCTGCGATCTGCTGCTGATTTTCTGCCGGGTCGATGGTACAAGTGGAATAGACCAGCCGCCCGCCCGCCTTGAGCAGCGCCGCAGCGGTATCCAGAATTGCCGCCTGTGTGGCAAGCAGCTCTGCCTGCCGGGCAGCTTCCAGCTTTTTATAGCGCAGATCCGGCTTTTTTGCCAAAATGCCCAAACCGCTGCAAGGCACATCCGTCAGGATGCGGTCTGCCATGGGCAGAGCAGGGTTCGGCTTGGTGGCATCGTTGCACAGAGTGTGCACCCCGGCAAAGCCCATACGGTCCACAGCAGTGCGGATCAGCCCCACACGGTTCTCTGCTGCATCACAGCTGTACAGTTCTCCCGTGCCCTGCATCTGCTCGGCCAGCAGAATGGTCTTGCCGCCGGGGGCAGCGCACAGGTCCAGTACGGTTTCGCCGGGGGCTGCGCCCACGCAAAGGGCAGCCAGCTGGCTGGCCTGTCCCTCTACATGGTAGTAACCCTGCCGGAAGAGCTCGTTGTCTGCCGGGCTGCCCGCAAACCGTGCCAGCACACTGCCGGGCACGATGCCCTGCCGCACCTCTGCTGCGCCCTGCTCTGTAAGCATGGCACACAGCTGTGCTGCGCTGGCCTTGAGGGGGTTTGCACGCAGACTGGTCAGGCCTCCATCGGCCTGATAGGTCAGGATGCCCAGTGCTTCATCCGGGTAATTTTTGTGGAGGAATTCTGCCACATCCCGCCCGGCAGAGCCTAAAACCATCAGGCGCTGGATCTTGTCTGTAAAGACGGCAGTGTCTAAATCGTAGCCGCAGGCCTTGCGCAGCACAGCGTTGACAAGGCCGGATGCGCTGGATTTTTTAAAGGTGCGGGTCAGCTTGACCGCCTCGTTGACCGCTGCGGAGACAGGCACCTGCATATAGCGTGCCTGTGTCAGTGCGGCGCGTAAAATTTCCCGCACGGGGGCATCCAGCTTTGCCAGACCCTTGGGCAGAAACTGCTCCAGAATATAGTCCAGCGTGCCGCGGTGTTCCAGCACGGTGTAGAAGATGGCGCTTGCAAAAGCCTTATCCCGGCCCTCCAGCTTCTGGCGCTTGAGCTCTGCGTCCAGCACCAGATTGGAAAAGCCGTCCTGCTCCTGCCGTACCAGCGCGGCGACTGCCGCCGCACGCGGATTTGCGGCCATCAGAGGCTATCCCCCGTTTTCAGGCGCAGACCCGCTGCAAAAGCGGTGCCGTCCATGGGCTTTTTGCCTTCCGGCACAACTTCCAGCAGCTGGATGGCGCCCTCGCCGCAGGCTACGGTCAGGGGCTTTGTGGCCAACACCGTGCCCGGGGCTTCGCCGTTGGCGGCAGCCACACGGCAGGACATCACCTTGAGCTTTTTGCCGCCGGAGGTGACGAACCATGCACCCGGCCAAGGGTTCATGCCGCGCACCCAGTTATGGATATGGGCAGCAGAGTCGGTCAGGTGGAACTCCGCCATCTCCTTGTTCAGCATGGGGGCAAGGGTAGCGTTCTCGTGCTCCTGCGGCACAGCGGTCAGAGTGCCGGCAGCGATCTGGGGAATCGTCTCGCACAGGGCTTCAGCACCCACGGCGGTAACGCGGTCGAACAATTCGCCGCTGGTCTCCTCGGGGTCGATGGCGATCTTTTTGCAGTACAGCACATCGCCGGTATCCAGCCCCTCGTCCATCTGCATGATGGAAACGCCGGTCTCGGCATCACCGTTCAGTACCGACCACTGCACCGGGGCGCTGCCGCGATATTTCGGCAGCAGCGAAACGTGCAGATTGATGCAGCCGTAGCGGGGCATTTCCAGCACGGACTTCGGCAGGATGCAGCCATAGGCCACCACTACGATCAGTTCCGGGGCGAGGGCGCGGATATTTTCGTCCTCGCTGCCGTCCCGCAGGGTGCGGGGCTGGAACACAGGCGTGCCGTGCGCCAGAGCAACCTCCTTGACCGGCGGCGCAGTGAGCACCTGCTTGCGGCCGACCGGCTTATCCCGCCGGGTGTACACAGCACAGATATCATGCCCGGCGGCGTACAGGGCTTTCAGGCACTCGGCAGCAATATCCGGCGTGCCCATGAACAAAATGCGCATCAGTTCTTTCCTTTCGCTTCGCGGGCAGCCTTTTTGCCTTCCTCGGTATCCTCGTAGAAGTACTCGCTGGACTCCATGATGGTAATGCCGTCCAGATGGTCGTTTTCGTGCTGGATGCAGCGGCCCAGCAGACCGTCAGCTTCCAGCTCGAACCATTCGCCGTTGCGGTCCTGCGCACGCACCTTGACGGCAACCGGGCGGGTCACAGCGCCGTTATGTCCCGGGAAGGACAGGCAGCCCTCGTAGGCGGTTTCCTCTTCCTCGGAAACGGCAAGGATCTCGGGGTTGACGAAATCGATAAACTTGTACTCGTAATCCTCGGGGATCTCCTCCGGGGCGTCGGTGGTGTCCCACACCACGAACAGGCGGCGCATCATGCCCACCTGCGGGCCTGCCAGACCCACGCCGTCGGCGGCGATCATGGTCTCGCGCATATCATCCAGCAGGGTGGCCAGACGATCATCAAAATTGGTCACAGGGCGGCAGACCTTGTTCAGGATGGGGTCGCCTTCTTTTACAATATTACGGATAGCCATAATGGTACCTCCAGTTTTATCAGATGTCACCGTCCGAGTGCAGGTCTACCACGACCGATGCCTTGGACGGAAGTTTTTCTTTTTCATACAGTGCCAGTGCAGCACGCACAAGGTCGCGGAAGCGGCGGTCGTTGCGGCACTTGACGGTAAGCTTATAGCGGTAGGTATCGTTGATCTTTTCAATGCTGCCGGGCGTAGGACCCAGAATGCGCAGGGGCAGATCCGGCTGCTTGGCCGCCTGCTGCCCTAAAAGCGCCGAGAACCGGGCAGCGGCGCGCGCCACCTCGTTCTCCTTTGCACCGGCAAATCCGATGACGCACAGACCGCAGAAGGGCGGGTACAGGCCCAGCTTGCGGTAAGCGATCTCCTGCTCGTAAAAAGCATCGTAATCCTGCGCGGCGGCAAGGGTGAGCACTGGGTTGTCCGGGTCGGTGGTCTGGATGATAGCAAAGCCGGGCTCTTTTGCACGGCCGCTGCGTCCCACCACCTGCGTGATCAGGCTGAACACGTTCTCGTAGGCTCGGAAACCCTGCGCAAACAGCAGCGAATCAATGCCCAGAACGCCCACAAGGGTCACATCCTCGAAATCCAGACCCTTCGCCACCATCTGGGTGCCCACCATGATATCGTATTCATGCGCTGCAAATTTTGCAAGCAGCTTTTCGTGGGCGTCCTTGGCGGCGGTAGAGTCCTGATCCATGCGCAGCACCCGCGCCTCCGGGAAGAGCTTTGCCAGCTCCTCCTCAGCCTTCTGGGTACCAAAGCCCCGGTACTGCAGCTTACCGCCGCAGACCGGGCAAAGGGTGGGCGGCGGCTCCTGCTGGGAGCCGCAGTAGTGGCACAGCACCTTATGTGCTGATTTGTGGTACACCATGGGCACGCTGCACTTGGGACACTTGAGCACCTCGCGGCAATCCTCGCACTGGGCAATGGTCTGGTAGCCCCGGCGGTTGAGCAGAAGGATGGTCTGCTTTTCCGCGTCCAGATTGCGGCGGATGGCATCTTCCAGCGCAAGGCTGATCTCGCGGGGATTACCCGCAGCCAGTTCTGCCCGCATATCCACGATCTGCACACTGGGCAGCGGGTTGCCGCCGTAGCGCTTGGTCAGGCGCACCAGCTGGGTGCGGCCATTCTGCGCAGCGTAAAAGCTCTCGGTGCTGGGGGTGGCGCTGGCCAGAAGCAGCAGTGCACCGTTTTCGGCGGCGCGCTGCCGGGCGACCTCGTGGGCAGAGTAGCGCGGTGCGGATTCCGACCGGTAGGTATGCTCCTGCTCCTCGTCAATGATGATAAGGCCGATATTTTCCAGCGGCGAAAACACTGCGCTGCGGGTACCCACCACGATATCTGCACCGCCATCCTGGATCATCTGCCATTGCAGCAGACGCTCGGTGTGGTTGAGCGCGGAGTGCTGCACCGCCACGCGGCGGCCGAACTGCCCTTTTAACCGCAGGATCATCTGCGGGGTCAGGCTGATCTCCGGCACCAGCACCAGTGCCTTGCGGCCAAGCTCCAGACAGCGAGAAATCAGCTTTAAAAATACCAGTGTCTTACCGCTGCCGGTCACACCATACAGCAGCGCCGAATGAGGTGCTGCATCTTCTAACCTTGGCAGCAGCGCATCGTAGGCGGCCTGTTGCTGTTCGGTAAGGGCAATAGGGTCGTTGCGCAGCGGAATGGAGGCGTACAGGTCGATGGACTTATTCACCTTGCTGCATTCCAGCACGCCTTTGGTGCACAGGTTATCCAGCACCGCGCGGCTGATGCCTTTATCCTCCAGCTCGTTCAGGGTGCGAGGGCCGCCGCTCAGCAATGCCACCGCCGCCAGCTGTTTTGCCGTAGGCTTTGGCTTTTGCGGCAGTGTGCCCACCAGCTTATAGGCGTTTTCGGTGTGGCGGGTAAGCTGCTTTTGCAGCACCGGGGTCACACCGTCCGCCGCCACGGCAGGCTTGTACTGCGCACCATACGGAATGACCGCCTTGACGGCCTCGTAGTAGGTGCAGAAGGTGCGCTCCTTTAAAAAATGCACCAGCCGCAGCAGCTCCGGGGTCAGACAGGCCGAGGCCGGAGCTACGTCGAACAGATATTTGAGCTTGGAGTGCTCCGGCTCGGCATCGCAGGCCAGCACCACGCCCATGCGGGCACGGCTGCCCTTGCCGAAGGGTACCAGCACCATGCTGCCCAGACGCACCGCATTCTGGTGTTCCGGCAGAACGGCGTAGGTATACAGCTTATCAAAATGGAAGGTTGCATTGCTGACGGCAACACCTACCGTTTTGGGCATTCGTCCAACTCCTTCAACGCTTGATTTTTTCAGCCCTGCAGCCCGGCGCGCTGGCAGATGACCTGATACAGCTCTGCGGCGCAGGGTTCGATCTGGTTATTGACCAGCTTTACGGTAAACTTATCCTGCTCGGCCAGTTCCTGCCGGGCGGTGGCGAGACGCTCCTGAATGCTTTCCTCGGTCTCGGTACCGCGGCCGCGCAGACGGTGCTCCAGCTCCTCCACAGAGGGCGGCAGCAGAAACACGGTGGTAGCGCCCGGGAACATCCGGCGGATATTGGCAGCGCCGTGCACATCGATGACCAGCACGACCACCTTGCCAGCTTCCAGACGCTTTTCCACCTCAGACTTCAGGGTGCCGTAGTAGTTGCCATTATAGAAGTTGTGCTCCACCACCTGATCGCTCTCCAGCAGCTGCTGGAACTGCTCACGGGTGCGGTAGTAGTAATCCACACCCTCCTGCTCGCCGGGGCGCGGGGTACGGGTGGTGGCAGAGACGGTCTTTTCGATCTCGGGGTGTGCCTCGCGCAGTGCCTTGACCACGCTGTCCTTGCCGGTACCGGCTGCGCCGGAAACTACAAACAGAAATTTATCATTCGCCATGAGATGCTTCTTCCTCCATTGATGCTTTGCCCTCCTGCCCGGCGGCACGGCTTGCCACTGTTTCGGGCTGAAGAGCTGACAGCACGACATGATCGGAGTCCATGATGAGCACCGCCCGGGTGCTGCGGCCGTAAGAGGCATCGATCAGCATCCCGCGCTCCCGCGCTTCCTTCACCAGACGCTTGACCGGTGCAGAGTCCGGGCTGACGACTGCCACCACGCGCCCCGCACTGACCATATTGCCAAAGCCGATGTTGATGAGTTTCATAGGCTCCTCCACAACATATTATTCCAGATTCTGGATCTGTTCGCGGATCTTTTCGATCTCTGCCTTCATATCCACCACGATGCGGGTGATATCCAGATCCTGACACTTTGAACCGATGGTATTGGTCTCGCGGTTCAGCTCCTGCGTCAGGAAATCCAGCTTACGGCCTACGGGCTCGTCCAGCTGTAAGATATCGCGGTACTGGGCAATGTGGCTGCGCAGACGGACAGTTTCTTCATCCACGGCGGTCTTATCGCCAAAGATGGCGGCCTCGGTCAGCACACGGGCGTCATCAATGTCGCGATCCTGCAGGATGACCTTGAGTTTCTCGTACAGGCGGTTGGTGTAGTTCTCTACCCGGCCTGCGCTCAAGGCTTCCACCTTGCCGACACACTCCTCCAGAAACACAAGACGGTTTTCCACGTCCGCCTTCATCTTGGCACCCTCGGCAGCGCGCATCTCCACAAAGCGATCCAGTGCCTGCGCGGTGACGGCAGATACATCCTGCCACAGCTGCTCCTCGTCCACATCGGCGTGGCGGGTGGTCAGCACATCCGGGAAGCGGGTCAGAACGGCAGTGGATACATCATTTTTGACCCCCAACTGCTCGGACAAGTCCCGCATGGCCTGCTGATAACTGCGGGCAAGCTCCATGTTGACGGCGACCACAGTATCTGCCGCATCCACGTTCTGCACGGTCATGCTAAGCTCTACCTTACCGCGGGAGATCCGCTGGTTGAGCTGTTTTTTCAGGCGGCTGTCCAGAGAACTGCAGGTGCGCGGGATGCGGGAGGAATACTCGAAATAGCGGGAGTTCACGCTGCGCAGCTCCACAGTGATCTCGCGGCCATTGAGCACGGCAGTCCCCCTGCCGAAACCGGTCATGCTTAAGATCATACTAGCTCCTATTCTTTTACGGTTCACTTCGTTTTTTCTGTATAGGTATCCGCTTTGGGCACACAAACCCATGTTACGATACATATAGCATCATTTTACTATTCTTTTCTGAAAAATTCAAGGTGCAGACTGCATTCGCGCAAAAAACGCAATTGCCGTTTTCTGCCGCCGCACACCCGATAACAGCCAAAACAACATGGCTGCGGCAGATCCCTAATTATTATAGAAAAAGCGCCCTGAAATGATTCACAAACAGAATCATCTCAGGACGCTCCTATCAGTTCGTCTTATAAACGCAGGTCACACTGGTTTGCAGGATATCTGCATTGAGCAGCGTGCGCTCCACCCAATGGATGTTGTCGGCAATGGTATCCAGAGAGACCTCGTATTCCTTGGCAATGCTCTCCATCGTGCGGTATTCGTAGCGATAGATCAGGGTCAGGATGAGCTTGTCCATCATGGAGATCTTAGTAAAGCGGGTCTTACGCTTGTGCTCCTGACGGTAAGCCTCCTGCAGAGCCTTGAGCATCCGGTCAAATTCCAGCTTTGATATGCCAAAATACAGTTGATAATCCTGCTCCTGAAACTCAGCAATGCGCTGTTCCGGAATGCTTCGCATAGCATTTTCCTCCACATCATCTGTTATATTGTATAGGCTATGTTAGTTATTATAAAATGTATTGAGCGGCAAGTCAATGTGTATGCAGAAGTTTTTCCGGTATCGTCTGACAGAGTATGTCTTACACCTTTTCTGGATACGCAAAAGGGCTGCTGCACAGCGTTTTGTGCAGCAGCCCTGAAAGGGATGTTTATTTATCAGACAGGATGAGACTGGTTGGTGTAGTCCACATGATCGCCGTCCACGCCCTGCTTTTTGGCATTGCGCTTATCGAAGAACTTGGGTGCGACCTGCGGGAACATTGCGTAGGTCAGCACGTCCTCTTCCTGCGTAGCCCACTTAGCAGCCTCGGCCTTCAGCTTGTCCATCTCGGGAGCCAGCGTATCGGCAAAGCGGCAGGTAATGGGCTGCTCGTCGCCAAGGATTTTCTTGGTGAACTCCGGCTTGATGGGAGCGGGAGTCTTGCCGTAGTCGCCGTGGACCAGCCCCTTGAACTCCTTGGTGACCATCTTGTAGCGCTCGCCCATGATGACGTTGAACACAGCCTGCGTGCCAACGATCTGGCTGGTGGGGGTGACCAGCGGCGGATAACCTGCATCCTCACGGACGCGGGGGATCTCGGCCAGCACCTCGTCCAGCTTATCTTCCTTACCGGCATCCTTCAGCTGCTTGAGCATGTTGGAGAACATACCGCCCGGCACCTGATACAGCAGAGTGTTGGCGTCCACGCCCAGGCTCTTGGGGCTGATCTGACCGTTGGCGATGTACTTCTCGCGCAGCTTAGCAAAGTAAGCGCGCACGACGTTCAGCTGCTTCAGATCCAGACCGGTGTCGTAGTCGGTGCCCTGCAGAGCAGCCACCAGGCTCTCGGTGGGCATGTGGCTGGTGCCAAGGCTCAGGGGGCTCATGGCGGTGTCAATGATATCGGCACCTGCCTCGATGCCCTTGAGGATGGACATGGAAGCCAGACCAGCAGTGTAGTGGCTGTGGATATCCACAGGGATGCTGACGGTCTCCTTCAGCTTCTTGACCAGATCATAGCAGGTATAGGGGGTAAGCAGACCGGCCATATCCTTGATGCAGATGGAGTTTGCGCCCATCTCCTCCAAAGTCTTGGCGTAGGATGCAAAGTACTCGTTGTTGTGCACGGGGCTCAGGGTGTAGCTGATGCAGCCCTGCACATGAGCACCCTCCTTATTGGCAGACTTGATAGCAGTCTGCAGGTTGCGGGGGTCGTTCAGAGCGTCGAAGATGCGGATGACGTCGATGCCGTTGGCAACGGACTTCTGTACAAAGTACTCGACCGCGTCATCGGCGTAGGGACGGTAGCCCAGCATATTCTGGCCGCGGAACAGCATCTGCAGCTTCTGGTGCGGCAGCTCCTTGCGCAGGATGCGCAGACGCTCCCACGGATCTTCGTCCAGGAAGCGGATGCAGCTGTCGAACGTAGCGCCGCCCCAGCACTCCACGGAGAAGTAGTTGATCTTGTCCATTTCGGGCAGGATGGGGCGCATCTCGTCCATGGTCATACGGGTAGCCAGCAAAGACTGGTGCGCATCACGCAGGACGACCTCGGTCACCTTGATCGGCTTTTTTGCCATGGTTGTCACCTCTTCCTTAGTTCATGGAAACCAGAACGTCACCGGAGTTGACGGTATCGCCCTTGTTCACGTTGATGGAAGCCACGGTGCCATCCTGCGGAGCAACGATCTCGTTCTCCATCTTCATGGCCTCGAGGATGACCAGCACATCACCGGCCTTGACAGAAGCACCGGCAGCGACCTTGACATCCAGAATGTTGCCGGGCATGGGAGCCTTGACGGTAACAGCACCGGCTGCACCGGCGGCTGCCTTGGGAGCAGCTGCGGGAGCGGGAGCAACCTTGGGTGCGGCGGGTGCAGCAACGGGAGCAGCGGCAACGGGAGCAGCGCCTGCGGCGGTTTCCTCAACGGAAACGCTGTAAGCAACACCATTGACAGTAATATTGTAGTACTTCATGGAAGGATCCTCCAATTCAAAATCGAACTCAATTAACTTACATTCGGACGCTTACAGGGCCATATTGCCATGCTTCTTGGGCAGGCGGGCGGCGCGCTTGGTGCTCAGCAGCTCCAGTGCAGCCACAACGCTGGCACGCACATTGGCGGCATCGCAGCTCATATCGGCAGCACCGGCAGCCACTGCGCTGGCAGCGCTGCACACCTCTGCGGTGTAGGCAGCAGCCTTGGCCTTGGTGGCGGCAATGATGTTGTCGGAAGCATCGATCTCGTCCTTGTACAGCACGCTGACAGCGGCGCTGGGCTCCAGTGCGCTGACGGTGCAGCCGGTCACAGCAATGCGCAGGTCGGCAGCAGCCAGAGTGGTGTACACAGGGCCCACAGCCTTACCGGCCAGCACTGCCACCTTTGCAGTGGTAGCATCGGCGTAGGTAGCAGCCAGACGGGCAGCCTCGCGGATGCCGCCAGCCACGTCATCGGTAACGCTGGGCACAAAGCCCTCGGTATCCACGATGGTGACCACAGGCACGCTGAAGGCATCGCACAGGCGCACAAAGCGGGAAGCCTTGGCTACGCAGTTGTGGCACAGCTGCTTGCCGGTGGCCACAACGCCCACGGCGTTGCCGCCAATGGTTGCAAATGCGGTGTAGACAGACTTACCAAAGCCTGCGTACAGCTCCACGGCGCTGTCCTTATCGATCACAGCAGCAGCGGCCTTTGCGGGCTCGGCACCGGCAGCCAGAACAGCGGTGGGCTGCTCGAACTCGAAGATCGCCGGACCGGTCAGGTTGTTGGCGGGCAGCAGACCCACGATGTGAGCAGCCTTTTCAGCAGCCTCTGCGGCATCGGCAGCCACGATGGAAGCCACACCCGCCTTGGCGGCAGCAGCGGCGCTGCCTGCATCGGCGACCTTATCGCCCTTGGCAGCGGAGGTGAACGGAGCGGTGAAGAACAGCTCTGCGCCCTCGGCCATGATGCAGACGTCTGCGTTGGCAGCGCTCAGAGCGCTGGTGCCGCCGCAGACACCCAGAACAACGGCCACCTGCGGAACAACGCCGGAGACCTTTGCGATCTGCGCATTCAGCTTTGCGCTGGCAGTCAGCACATCCAGACCCTCGGCCAGCTTTGCACCAACCGAGTTATAGAAAGTGACCACCGGGCAGCCGGTCTGTGCAGCCATTTCCAGAACCTTGATGTTCTTTTCAACATCCTTTACGGTGACAGCCTCGCCGTTCTGATAAACAGCGTAAGCCTGCTGACCTGCAGCATAGCCGCAGGCAGCGCTCACTGCACCATCAGCAAACAGCGCAGTATATTCCCCGTCATCGAAGAACTTGGCGAGGATTTCTCCCTTATTGATCTTTGAAGCCATAATTAGACCTCCTGGTTGTCTGTGTGAGCTTTCAAAATTATATTCATTATACAGAAGATGGCAAAAAAATGCAAGGGATTCTATAAAAATCCATGCGATTCAACATCCACCGCTTATGGAAAGCCAAATTTTTAACGATTCATCGTTTTGTGCGTTTTATCCGGGCAAAGGCTCCTGCGCATCCTTTTTGCGGATGTAGAAATTTTTCCGGTTTTTTTGGCGAAACTGCACCCGCCTGCTGCGTTTTCTTTCCGTTACGTTTATGTTACACTATATAAAAATATTAAAAAATCATAATTGCCGGGCAGTCTGCCAAACTGTACCTATGCAGTGCACAGTGCACGCGAAAAGCCCGGCAAAAATGAAAAAGAGGTTGAAGCAATTTTGAAGCAATTCTCCGCCAAGCTCCGGCAGCAGGAGCAGAGCTACCGTTCCCTGCACGATGCCGCCCGTTCCCTGCTTTCGCCAAAGGGACGGATCTTTCTGCTTTTTCTGTTGTTTTATAAGGTACTGACAAACCTCTTGTTCGTACCGGCGTTGCAGCTGATCTGGGCACTGACGCTGCGGTTCGCGCCTATCCGCTACCTCAACAACAAGACCGCTTCCCGCATCTTTGCCTCCCCTGCCATTATCGGGTGTATCGCCGTACTGGCGGTGCTGGCAGCTTTCTGGAGCCTGTACGAGGTCGCCACAATGCTGCATCTGCTGACACGGATACGGCACGGGGAGCCGCTGCGGGCGGCAGCAGTGTTCCGGGATGCCTTTTGCAGCCTTGTGCGGGTGTTTTTGCCGCAGAATCTCCCGCTGCTGCTGTATGGTGCTGCTCTGATCCCACTGACGAACTTTTTTCTGGCCGCAAACCATCTGACCCAGTTTGCCGTGCCGGAATATCTCTGGGGGCTGCTGAAAGCGCGCGCTGCCAATCGTTTTCTTTTTGCTCTGGCGGTGCTTTGTGTGCTGGCGTTGCTGCTGGACGGACTTGTGGTGCTGCCAAAATTCCTGTTGGAGCGCAAAAGCTTTGGCTGTGCGTTTGCGGAGAGCCTGCACATTTTGCGCAGCCGCGCCGGGCAGCTGCTTGCACTGGCACTGCGCTGGATGCTGACCGCCGCCTTTCGTACCGGACTGATGCTGCTGTGCGGGGCAGCGCTGCTCTATTGTGTCATCCTTGGTGTCGGCTTCGCCAGCACTGCTGCCCTGCTGGCGCTATCCCGCGCGGCGCTGCTGATTGAGTTACCGTTCCTTTGCATGCTTATGGATTGTGCCATGACGGCAGCACAGAGCACCCTTACAGAGACACTGTACGAAGTGACCCGGCAGTCCGATGCAGCGCTACCGACCGTTTCCGGTGCGCTCCCCACCCTGCACCGCGAGCAGACGGCGCTGGCCGGGATGATGACTTGCGCCGCGCTGGTCACCTGCGGCGTGGCGGCGGTATACCTGCTGTTCCCGCAAACACAGCCGCTGCAAAGCGTGCTGGGCCTTGCCGACCCGGTGATCACCTATCACCGTGGCTACTCCTCCCGTGCGCCGGAAAATACCATGGCAGCCTTCGAGACGGCACTGGAACACGGCAGCCCCCGCATTGAGCTGGACGTGCAGATGACCGCTGACGGCGTAGCCGTGGTGACCCACGATACCAGCCTGCGCCGGTGTACCGGCCGCAACGCTAACATCTATGATCTGCCCTATGCGCAGGTGCAGCAGCTGGATGCCGGACGCTGGTTCCATCGGCAGTTTACGGGCTCCTATATCCCCACGCTGGAAGAGGTTCTGGCGCTGTGCAAGGGCAAGGCGGAGTTGAATATTGAGATCAAGCCCAGCACCTTTACGCCGACATTGGAAGCTGAAACAGTGCGCCTGATCCACGCATACAACTACGGTGCAGACTGCGTGGTCACCTCCCAGAGCTACGAGACCCTGTGCAAGGTGAAGGAACTGGACCCGGACATTACCACAGGGTATATTCTGGCGCTGGGCGTTGGCACCTACTATGACCTGCCCGCCGCAGACTTTTTCAGTGTGGAGTCTACCTTTATCACCGCCGGTATGGTGCAGCAGATCCATCTGCGCGGCAAGACCATCTCGGCATGGACTGTCAACCGCCAGCAGGACGCTGAAAAGCTGCTGCAGCTGGGCGTGGATGACCTGATCACCGACAAGCCCGAGATCATTGCGCCGCTGCTGGCACGGGACAAGGCTTTGGATAACCGTCTGCTCTGGCTGCGGGATCAGATCCAGGAACTGTTCACCGCACCGGACGCTGAAGAAGCGATGGATGTGGAGGAGACGATCGAGGACGCCATTGAGGATCCTGAGGAGCTTTTGGACGAGGCATAAGCGGAAGGATTTTATAGCAATACCGGGTAGTCCGCAGACTGCCCGGTATTGCTATTTTCACAAACATACAAAAAGGAGCCGCAGCACCCTGTTACAGGTACTGCGGCTCCCATTTTGTCTTTGGAAGTTCAGATTACTTCACCATGCTTGCAACTTCGGATGCGAAGTCGTCAGCACGCTTCTCCAGACCCTCGCCCTTGACAAAGCGGACGAACTTGACGATCTTGATCTCGCCGCCCAGATCCTTAGCGACCTTAGCGGTGTACTGAGCAACGGTCAGGTCGCCGTCCTTGACGAACTCCTGATCGACCAGGCAGTTCTCCTTGAAGAACTTCTTGATCTTGCCCTCGATCATCTTCTCCTTCACAGCCTCAGGCTTGTTAGCGGTCTTGGGATCCTGAGCCATCTGAGCCAGCATGATCTCCTTCTCCTTAGCCACGACCTCGGCGGGGACAGAAGCCTCGTCGACGTAGCCGGGGTTAGCAGCAGCGACCTGCATAGCGATATCCTTGCCGTAAGCAACGAACTCGTCCTTAGCGTCGATGTCGTTGGTGGTCTCGAAGTTGACCAGAATGCCGTGGGTGCCGCCGCCGTGGACGTATGCAGAGCAAACGCCCTCGTAACGGGTGAAGCGGCGAACCTTGATGTTCTCCTTGATGACCAGGATCAGGTTCTTCAGAGCCTCGTCAACGGTCTCGCCAGCCTCGGTCTTGCAAGCCATCAGAGCCTCGACATCAGCGGGGTTCTGCTTCATGATGACCTTGGTGGCCTCCTTGACGAAGTCGACGAACTTGTCGTTCTTGGCAACGAAGTCAGTCTCAGCGTTGACCTCGATGACAACACCGACCTTGCAGGCGGGGCAGTAGTCAGCATAGACCATGCCCTCGGCAGCAACGCGGCTTGCCTTCTTGGCGGCGGTAGCCAGACCACGCTCGCGCAGGATCTCGATTGCCTTCTCGAAGTTGCCGTCAGCCTCGGTCAGAGCCTTCTTGCACTCCATCATGCCGCAGTCGGTCTGCTTGCGCAGTTCCATAACGTCCTTTGCAGAAATAGCCATTTTTGTTTTCTCCCTTACACGTTATTTGATTGGTTGCGGAATGGGAAATCAGGCGTTTGCTGCGTCCTCGGCGGGAGCGGCTTCCTGGTTGCCCTGCTTGCCTTCCAGCACAGCGTCAGCCATAGCGCCGGCGATCAGCTTGACAGCGCGGATAGCGTCGTCGTTGCCGGGGATCACGTAGTCGATCTCATCGGGGTTGCAGTTGGTATCAACGATAGCAACGATGGGGATGTTCAGCTTGCGAGCCTCAGCAACAGCGATGCGCTCCTTGTGAGGATCGACGATGAACATAGCCTTCGGCAGGGTCTTCATGTTCTTGACGCCGCCCAGGTACTTGTCCAGCTTCTCCATCTCCAGCTCCAGCTTAGCCACTTCCTTCTTGGGCAGCAGCTCGAAGGTGCCGTTCTCCTTCATCTTAGCCAGCTGATCCATACGGTCGATACGCTTACGGATGGTGCGGAAGTTGGTCATCATGCCGCCCAGCCAACGAGCGTTGACGTAGTGCATGCCGCAGCGCAGAGCCTCGTCACGGATGGACTCCTGAGCCTGCTTCTTGGTGCCAACGAACAGGATGTCGCCGCCCTCAGCTGCAACTTCCTTCACGTAGTTGTAAGCCTCGTCCAGCTTCTTCACGGTCTTCTGCAGGTCAATGATATAGATACCATTGCGCTCGGTGAAGATGTACTTAGCCATCTTGGGGTTCCAGCGGCGGGTCTGGTGACCGAAGTGCACACCTGCCTCGAGAAGCTGCTTCATAGAAACGACTGCCATAATAAAATACCTCCAGATATTGTTTTGCCTCCGCACACCGTGATCTGCACGGTACATCGGGTACCGGCGGACTGCCCTCAACCCAAAAGGGCACAAAAGGGCATAGTGATGCGTGTGTAATGCTTTGTTATAATAGCACAAAAAGAATGCGGTTGCAAGTGGTTTTCTCTGTTTTGTATAAAGAAATGCTTACTTTTTCTCTTATTTGCCCGTATTCATCCCGCTCAGACCCGCAACACCCATGCGGTTGAGGGCATATCCCTTGCCGAACATCAGGTCATATTGCAGCATCCAGTGCTCGTTCGTCCAGCGCTGCTGGAACTCCGTGGGCTGCTGGGTGGTGGTGCCGTCCAGATTCATGGTGGTGCCGCGGGTGCAGCTGCGGCTGGCGACCCGCAGCTGCCGGTTGAGGAACTGGAAGTACAGCGGCTGCTCCAGCCCGAACAGCTCCATCATCACCGGGGAGATATCATAAGCGGCAATGGTGCCCAGGTCCACCTGCTGCTGGCTGTAATTCGACCACATCAGCAGCGTGGTCTGGTGCAGACGGGGGTCGGTGCTGGAGCCGCTTGCATAACCGGTGGTGGTGTAGACATCGTAGTTGGAATCGATGGGATTATAATGGTCGCCCCAGAACACCAGAATGACTGGCTCGTCCACCTGAGAGAAGTACGCCGTCAGCTTGCCCAGCATGGCGTCTGCATCCCGGATGCCGGTAGCGAAATCTTCCAGCGCACCCACGGTACTGCTCTTAAGCCCCACCGGGTGGGAAACAACGTGCACCCGCTCGTCGTCCGGGTAGTTGTCTCTATTATAATTGGTATGGTTCTGCATGGTGACCGCGTGCAGGAAGATGGGCTTATCAGAGGAAGTGCTCATCTTTTCGTACTGCTGAATGATCTGGTCAGCCATGGAGTCATCGGTCACAAGGCCGCTGGTCCAGTAGTGCTTGCGCACCTTGGTCACGCCGTGCATATCCTCCAGACTGATAAAATCGCTGAAGCCGAGGTTGGGGTAGGCCTTATCGCGGCTCCAGTATTTTGCCCAGAAGCAATGCACCGCAGCGGTCTGGTAGCCCTTGAGTTTGAGGTAATTGGGCAGGGCGAACATGGGCTTTGTGACGTGCTGCTGGTAAGGCTTGCTGCCGCTGGGTAGGAAGGACACCGAGTAGCCGGTCAGGGCTTCAAATTCCACGTCACAGGTGCCGCCGCCAAAGCTGGGGCTGTAGGCCCTGCCGTAGGCGCTGGTCTGCTGCAGAGCGTGAAGGTTCTGCGATACATCGGTATCAAAGGTGATGCCGTACTGCTCCAATTCGGAAACATCCCAGTAGGACTCGTCCATCACATAAATAATGGTAGGCTGCTTTGCCTGCTCCTCCTTGGGGGTAGTGGCGGCATAGCTGCCTGCGTACATGGGGCCGGTGGAGAATTTTTCGCTCTCGGCTACGTTATCCAGAATATCGTCCACTGCCTGCTCCGAGTAGCCCTCGGGCTTGTCGATCTCAAGATTGGTGAGGTTGGTCATAAAACCGGTAAGTACACCGTAGTAGCGGTAGTAGCGGTCCTGCATCCATGCATCCGGCGTGATGCCCAAAACCTGCGTGACAGCGGGCTGTAAGTAGACACCGAAGATCAGCAGACACAGCGCCGCTGCCGAAGCGCCGCTGCCCGCAAGCCTTGGCAGCCAGCGCTGGCGCAGCCGCCCGCGATAAACAAAGAAGCTTGCCACCGTCAGTGCCAGCACCAGCACAATGGAGACCACCATGCTGGTCTGCATCTTGAGCCCGGCAGCAGAGGCCACACCGGCGGCCTCGGACACCTGCATCAGATCCCACGGCAGAAAGGGCTCGCCCCGCAGCTGCATGGTATAAAAGTTCACCGCGCAGGGCGCACAGCCCAGAACGGCCATGCCCAGCGTAGCAAGCGGCGGGATGCGCAGCACCCAGTCCAGCAGCTCCCACACCAGAAACAGCAGCAGCCATGCCAGCAGGTACGCCCCGAAATGGGGAAAAATAAAGCTGATAAAGGTATCAGCGGTCAGCGACCCGCGCGCGATCCACTCGCCCAGCAGCAGCACGATAAAGGAAGCTGCCGCCGGGAAGAGCATCCGCAGGGTCAACAGCGGTTTGGATGTTTTCATAGTCGATATCCCTTTCCACGTCCCGAACTCTACACCTGAGGTGGCTGTGCTGTTTGCACAAGCCTTTCGTGCCTATTATAGTCACTTTGCCGAAAATGTCTATTCATGATTTTACAAAAATTACGGTTTTATTTTTCAAAATATTCCCCTATTTTTCACAGACCCAGCTTTGCCCGCAGCTGCTGCCAGAAGCCGTGAGGTGCTGCCGGTGCTTTTGGCACGGCGGTATGCACCAGAATGGCGTCCGTGCCGATGGTCTCGATCTCCCGCCACGGGATCGTCAGGCTCTCATCCCGGCCAAGCAGCCCCAGCAGCCGCGGCCTGCCCAGCAAAATCAGGCTTTGCAGCTGCGCCGTTGCAGTGTCAAACTCCAGATCGTCCGCACGGCCAAGGCACACCCCCTGCTCCAGCTGGACGACCTCCTTCTCGCATAGTTCCCGGATCGTCACGGCGCTCTCCCCTTTCTGCCACAGCATACGCCGGGGCGGCATTTTCTATGCCAAAGGGGTGGAAAGCACCCGCTCAGTTGTGGTATACTATGGAAAATATCTGAGAAAACTATCCAAAACAAGCGAGGCAGCAGTTATGTATAAAAGTATTATTTTTGATATCGGCGGCGTGCTGGTGGATTTTGACCCCAAGGCGTACTTAGTAGACCGGCTGTGCAACGCCGAAATGGAAGAAAAGGTCTATGACCTGACCTTTGGCAGTGAGGAGTGGCAGCTGCTGGATGCAGGTAAACTTTCCCGCTACGATGGCAACCAGAGGATGCTGGAGCACGCCCGCGCCGAGGGCTGTGCCTTTGAGGTGCAGGGCGTGCTGGACGACTGGATGCACATTCTGCGCCCGCGTCTGCGGATGCTGGAGCTGGTGCGGCGGCTGAAGAACCACGGTTATTGCGTGTATTACCTGAGCAATATCCCGCAGGATGTGCTGGAATTGCTGACCGAGCGCGGCGTGCTGGCCCAGTTTGACGGCGGTGTGGCCTCCTGCGAGGTACAGGTGAACAAGCCCGACCCTCAGATCTACAAGGCCCTGCTGAAGAAATATCAGCTGAAGGCCAGCGAGTGCGTATTTATCGACGACAGGCTGGAAAATGTGCAGGCCGCCTTTGCGCTGGGCTTTGCCGGTATCCAGATGAAGGACAGCGTAGGCACGCTGATCCGCAGCCTTGCCACCTGTAACGTGACGCTGCGCTGAGCATTGATACAGTAAAACGCAGCAGCCCCTGCCGGAAAGGCCTCTCCGGCAGGGGCTGCTTTGCGTTGGTGGGGAAACTTACTTTTCCTCGTAGCTCTGGCAGTAGTGCGGGGTCTCCACCTGCTGGGTGGTGCAGTTGCACTGCTCCGTCACCTTGATCTGCGGCAGATCACATTTGCAGCCGTCCACATTGTGGCAGCACGCGCAGACATCACAGGTCACGCCGATGTTTTCCATGCTTATCACCTCTTTGTCCATAGGTTGCCCCGCGGAGCAAGGGTTTATACATGGGTTTTATCCATTTGCCTTTTTGGCTTCCCGCTTGGACTTGAGCGTGACCGCCACATGCCTGATAGACAATACCGGGTGCACCGGCAGCATACGCGGGCCCGCCCAGCGCATGACAGCGCGGATCTTCTCCCGCATTTCCGGTTTATAGCAATGGACCTTGCAGGCGGAGCAGAAGGTCTTTGTTTCCATAAACGGACACTTTTCGATGCGCGCAAGCGCATAATCGTGCAGTTGCCGGCACTCCGGGCATAAAGCACCTTTGGGGGTGCCATGCTGTTTGCGGCAGTAGAGCGCTATCATCTCGCTGACAAGCAGTTTTTCATCTGCACGCTTTTTATCCAGGTTTTTCGAAGCTTGCTGCATCGGGTCCGTTCCTCCTGATCGTTCTTATTCTCTTTTACGGCCTGACCGGCGCGCAGCGCGGCGTACTGCACCGCGCAAAAACGCAAAGCCTACCGTAACACCAATTGCTGCAGCCATCTCCATATACACCGCCTTTACCAAAAACGGCAGGAGTTGACGGATATTTCGTCCGCTTTCCCCTGCCGCAAATTCCACTTTTTACGATATTCTGTGCAAAGGCTGCTGCGTTCTCAAAAGTTAGCGGTTTCTAACTTTCATTTCTATAAAAATGCCGAAACACGGCAGTTCATAGTTTAACGCAGCAAACCGTTTTTGTCAAGAGAATGCTTCCCCTGCAAAGTTTACCAAGCAGCCAGATCTGCGCCCAGCTTACGGCAGGCAGCCTGCACGTCGTCATCGGGCGTTTCGTTGCAGATGAGCCCCTCCTCGCTGAACAGCTGTGCGCCGTCGTCCTGTGCGCGCTGGGCCCAGTCGCGCATCCACTGGCCGTCGCCCCAGCCGTAGGAGCCGAACAGTGCGATCTTTTTGCCGTTCAACGAGCCTTCCAGTGCAGCAAACATGGGCTCGAACTCGCTCTCTTCCAGCTGCTCTGCACCCATAGCCGGGCAGCCAAAGGCCACCACGTCAAACTCTGCCAGCTTTGCGGGGGTCATATCGGCGCAGGACACGATGGTGCCGTTTGCGCCTGCACCCTCGGCGATGCAGTTTGCCATGGTCTCGGTGTTGCCGGTGGCGCTCCAGAATACGATTGCTACTTTGCTCATAAAACTCTACCTCTTTCTCTGTGTAGTTAGTTTAGGATAACTTCATGTCTTGTGAAAATGCGTCCATATTTCATGACGCATTTTTGCAGTTAGTATTTTCTAACCGTCAACAGGATACCACAGCCCTGCCCTGCTTGTCAAGGCATTGGCGCGATGTTTGCATGATGCAACAATGCCGCCTTTCCCAAAAGTGCACGGAGCGTGCATTTCAGCCGCCCAATACGCGGAACACCACCAACAGCACCCCGTAGATGACCGGCTGGTGCAGCAGATACAGCAGCAGCGAATGCCGCCCAAGCCAGCCCAGCGGTGGGCAGACCGAGCGGCGCAAGGGCTCCATGCGCTGCCGCCCTACAACGCCGTAGAGAAAGTACCCCGCCCAGAACAGAAACAACCACGGCAGAAGGGCGAAATAATCCGTAGAATAGAACCACCACGGATAAAAGCCAAAGTACGCAGTAGCGTAATTTACATACAGTGTCTGCGGCAGCCAGAGACGCAAACTGCCAAAACCCAGATAGCCTGCCGAAACATTGCGGGTAAGGGCGAACAGCACTGCAGAGACAGCAAACCCTGCTGCGGGTGGAATGCGCCGCAGCGGCTTTTCCAAAAGGCCGGTCAGCAGCATGGCGCTGCCCAGCAGGGTCAGCACCCCAAAAACGACCCTATCCTCCGGCATAAAAAACAGCGTGACCGCCGTGACCAGTGCCCCTGCCCCGAACACCTGTGCGCCCCGGCGCAAGGTATGATGTCCCAGCTGCACGCAGAAGCCGGACAGCAGAATGAACACCCAGCAGATGCTCTGCTGCCACAGATGCCCGGGCAAGCCATAATACCAGTCGGCCTGAATGCCGAAGAGATTGACCAGATCCCAGCAGCCGTGATAGAGCATCATACTGACCAGATCCAGCCCGCGCAGCTCGTCCAGAAGGGCGTAGCGGGCAGAAGTATTACTGCACTTCACGGCGTTTTCCTTCCCTTTTGTCACGCTGTTACACCGTTTTCCGGCGCAGCAGGCTCATGGGCGGCAGCTCCGGGGTGGGCATGGTGTATTTTTCCATGGCGTGCGGGGTGCTTTCCACCCGCTCCCCTGCTTCGTTTTCGATCCATTCCGGGGCAAGCGCAATGCTGCGTCCGTCCGGGCACAGCGCCTCCAGCGTGTCCCCAAGGCTCCATTTGCCGCGCTGCTGGCAGTGGGCGATGCCGTTTTCCCAGCTGTCCACCGTGCCCACGAACTCCCACTCGCGGATGTAGGTAGCGCTGTCGGTGGCCTGTTTGGCCTGCTCGCGGCCAAAATAGAAGCCGGGAGAATAGTGCCGGTGGCTGGTGCGGGTAAGCTCTGCGTACACTTCCGGCGGTAGTTCAAAGTTGTCGTTTGCCGGGTCGGCCAGATAGGCGTCCAGTGCCTTGCGGTAGGCGGCGGTGACGCTGGCGACATAGTAGAAGGTCTTGGCGCGGCCTTCGATCTTCAGGCTGTCCACACCCGCCTTGCAGATCAGGTCGATGAAGGGTGCGGTGCACATATCGTTGGCGTTAAGGATATAACTGCCGTTCTCGTTTTCGCCGATCTCGTACAGCTGGCCGGGGCGGGTCTCCTCGCTCAGGTAGTACTTCCAGCGGCAGGGCTGGGCGCACTGGCCACGGTTGGCGTCACGTCCGGCCATATAGTTGGACAACAGACACCGGCCGGACACGCTCATGCACATCGCACCGTGCACAAAGGCTTCGATCTCCAGCTCCGGCGGGGTCTTATCGCGCAGGATGGCGATATCCTGCAAGGTCATCTCCCGCGCCAGCACCACGCGCTTTGCACCCATTTTGTAGGCGGCGCGGGCGGCAGCCCAGTTGGTGATGCCGGTCTGGGTAGAAAGATGCACGTCAATGTCCGGGGCAAAGGTCTTGCAGGCGTCCAGCACACCAAGGTCTGCCACGATAAAGGCATCCACACCGGCCTTGGCGGCCTCCTTGATGGCCTCCGGCAGGCGGTCGGCCTCCTCGTTGGTGGGCAGGGTGTTCATGGTCAGGTAGACCTTGCGTCCACGGGCGTGGGCGTAGATGACGCTTTCCGTCAGCTGCTCCGGGGTAAAGTTAGCCGGGGCAGAGCGCATACCGAACTCCGGCAGGCCGCAGTAAACGGCATCGGCACCGTAGTTGATGGCATAACGCAGACGTTCCGCATCGCCCGCCGGGGCAAGCAGTTCCGGGATCTGTAGCATTTGTAGGTTCCTCTCTTATGTATCACAGTTTTTAACGGGAAAGGGGCCGCTGCACCGTGTTTTTTAGTGCAGCGGCCTTTCCTCAGTTTTTCAGGCTTTTGTTCACAGCTGCGGCAGTTTTGCAGTTGGCATTGTGCTCTGCCAGCGTGTGGGCGTAGTAGTAGTTGCCCTTGAGGTCGGTCACAAAGAAGTAAGCATCCTTGGCTTCCTCGTCGGGCTGCGGCTCCAGTGCCGCCTTGATGGCGGCAAGGCCGGGGTTCGAGATGGGGCCTGCGGGCAGGCCGGTGCAGCTGTAAGTGTCGTAGGCTGCAAGGATATTTTCCGGGATATCGTCCCAGCCGCCGTAGTAGGGCGCGACCCAGTTCCAGAGATAGTTGTTGTCGGCGTCGCTCTGGATATGGCTGGAGGTGTTGCTTTGCAGCATGGGGTAGGGCGACCCCTCCGCCAGACGGTTGCGGAACACCTGCGCCACATTGGAGTCCTGACTGTTGCCCGCTTCCTCCTGCACAAAGGAGGCAAGGGTGACAAGTTCCGGCAGGGTCATTCCCTGCTTCTTGAGCGCCGCATACATTTCCTCAGTGAACTGCGCATCGAACTGCGCGTAGAAGGTGGCCACATAGTTGTGCACCGTATCATCCTTCAAAAACTCGTAGGTCTCCGGGAAGAGATAGCCCTCGCACTTCATAAAGCGGTTTGGAGCATCCTTATCCTCCGGGACATACTGCCAGAAAGTATATGCGCTGAAATCGCCCTCGTTGGCTTCCTTCAAAAACTCCTCGGCGGTGCACAGGCCGGCGGCTTCCATCTTCCGGGCAATGGCAATGGCTGTAGTTCCCTCCGGGATGGTCACCCGCACCGTTTCTGCCTTAGCATACTGGGAAAGGGTGGCGATGATCGCATCATAGGAAATCGCACTGGTTTGTAAAACAAAGTCACCGTACTGCAGCTTTGCGGCAGCGCCCTTTTCCCCCACATACCAGCGGAACAGATAGGCAGAGCGGATGACGCCCGCTTCCTTCAGCTTGTTGGCAATAGCTGCCACGCCGCTGCCCTGCGGGATACTTACGGTCACCTCTGTACTGCCGGGTGCACCATTACCGTGAATCTCATTGTAGGCAAACCGCACCGCCGCGCCCGCTGCCAGAAGGACCAGCAGAAGCACCACCAGCAGAATTTTGCCTGCACCGCCCTTTTTACGGGCTGCGTGTGTATCGTTGTGTGCCATACGCACCTTCCTTTTTTCAGTTTTCCAGCATCAGACGCAGATAGCTTTCACTTACGTCAAAGGGCTCTGCGTCAAAGCGGATCATGCCGTATTCCTGCCGGGTACCCTCGCCTAAAAACAGCGGCTGAGCAGCGCCTACCGTGATGACTGCCTTTTCTACGATGACTTCCTTCTCGCGGGCGGCTTCCATCAGAATTTCAGCGGCGCGGTCGCTGTCGGCCATCATCTCCACAAAATACAGGGTATCCTCCTTGCGGAAGTAGATGCCGTAGCCATGCTCGTTGGACACGATGGTCGCGCCCCGGGCGTACAGCTCCTGCAGCACCACGGCCATGCGCTCTGGGCTGAGCTGCACGGTATCCTTCCAGAACTGCTCCCGCAGCTCGCATAGCTTTTTGGCCGTCACTGTGTCAAATTCCGCCTGACTCCACAGGTTGCGGCTCACCTCGCGGGGCAGACAGCGCAGAGCAAAGGCCTGTGCAAAGCCCTTATCCTGCAACAGAGCGGCCTGTGCCGCATCTGCCGGGACTGCCACGGTAAAGCCTGCGCCCCGCAGCTTTTGCTGGGCGCACAGGGTATCCAGCAGACCTGCCAGCAGCAGGCTGCCCTCGCCGCACAGGCAGAGGTAATTGCCCGTGCGCCCCTGCAGAGTGACCGGCACAGCCAGCGCAGCCGCCACGATGGTGTCGTTTTCATCGGCTACATAAACGTTCTGCACACCGGCAAAACGTTCCAGTACCATTTTTGCAAAATCTTCGGTATCATGATGCTGGCTCTGCCACAAAGCCAGCACTGCCGCCTCATCGGACGGCTGCATCAGACGATACATCGTTCAGGATTCCCCCTCTTATCATATTTTATTGTTCAGTCCAATGTTTTCCGAGCAAGCTGTTGCACCTCTTGCTGGATCTCTTCAATACTGCGCATGGCGTCCCCGCTGGTGCAGTGCACGGTGTCCCAACCAAGCTGCCGGGCGCAGAACTCGGCAGCGGCACGGCTGCGCGCCAGATAGGCAGTATCCTTCTCGTGCACGTCCTTTTTGCTCTCGTCGCCGTGGTAGCGCTGGGTCATCAGCCGCTGGCTGACCGCCGGGTCTACCTGCAAGTAGATCACCCTGTCCGGTGCAGGCAGACCCAACAGACGGAACTCGTAATCAAACAGCCAGTGCAGATATTCCTCCCACTGCTCCTGCGGAAGCTTCGAGCACTGGTGCACCGCATTTGAGGTGGTGTACCGGTCGGCGATGATCACACCGCCCTGCTCATAAAAGCTGCCCCAGCTGGTTTTATAGCTTGCATAGCGGTCCACCGCGTAAAAGCTGGAGGCCGCATAGGCGTTTACATCGTCCGGGTGCTGGCCGAACTGCCCCGCCAGATACATCTTGACCAGTGCGCTGGAATCACTGGCATAGTCCGGGAAGGTGATTTTCTGCACCGGCACGCCCTGCGCGGCGAGATGCTCTGCCAATAGCTTTGCCTGTGTGGCCTTGCCGCTGCCGTCCAGCCCTTCCAGCACGATCAGTTTGCCTTTGCTCATACGGCGGCACCTTCTTTGATGGCGGCATATCTTGCGCGCACCTCGGCGGTTTTTCCGCAGCACATCTTGCCCTCCGGGCAGGGGCCGCACAGGCAGGCGGGGCCTGCCTTGGCAAAGATATGCGGTGCCACCGGGTACACCAGCGCGAACATTTTTTCGGCCAGTTCCCGGATCTCCCACTGGGCGCGGTTGCAGCAGCGCAGCTGGAAGAAGTTCATCAGGCTGCGGGCGTTCATGGTGACCACCATTTTGGTCTCGCAGGCGTTGGGCAGCACAAAGCGGGCGTCCTCGTTGGCCTGCTTGGACGCCTTGGCGCGGGCCTGCTTTTCCGGCATTCCTTCGGCCATCAGGCGGGCAGTGTGTCCCTCCTCCAGCTTATGAGCGAGGTCGAGGTAGCGCTTCGCATCCTCTTCCATGCTGGCAAGGAAGGCGGCCTTTGCTTCCGGGATGGCTTCGATCTCCGGGGGTGTCACATAGCGGAAGTCATCCAGACGCACATAGCGCTGGCTCTGCACGCTGAAGGACGCGATGCGGTGCCGGGTGATCTGGGCAAGCAGGGTGCGGCTGACTCCCTCGATGCCAAATGTAAAGCTGGCGTGCTCGATGGGGCTGGCATGGCCAAGGTCACTGAGCATGGTCAGGAATTTTGCAGTTTTTTCCTCGTCCAGCCCGTCCAGAAGGTCGGTGATGTAGGCATCGGAATAGCAGAGCTTTGCGGCAGCCGCCACCACCTTTTCCGGTTCCGGGGTGTGGGCGATCAAACGAACAGTCATCATAGGGTCATTCTTCCTCCGTAATCTTGGTCAGGGGCGCAAAATTGGCCATCGTTTTCTTGATGCCCACTTTTTCAAAGTTAATCTCTACGATCTGATCCCCGGCAGCGGGCTTTACCTTCAGCACCGTGCCGCGGCCGAATACTTTGTGCTCCACAATGTCGCCCGGTTCATAGTGCTTTGCGCCAGAAGCCACCGGTTTTACGGCAGAATTTACTGTAAAGGAAGTTTGCTTTACGGTGTTTTTTGTCGTATTTCCGCCGGAATATGCAGAGCCAAATCCGCTGTTTCTTGTAGTCGGCTGGGTAGAGCTATTGCCATAGTGACTGCCGAAGCCGGTGGAAGATGTGCTTCTTCCGCCGTAGGACGAGCCGAAGCCGCGGCTTTCACCGGCGTTATATTCCCGGTTCAGGTAGCCGCTGCGGTTATTCGAACCGTAGCCCGCGCCGTAACCGCCGCCGTAGCTGCTGCGGCTGTAACCGGAGGGCCCGGAGTAGCCGGATGCCCCGCCGGGCACGGTATCACTGTAACCAGAGCCCCAGCCACCCATACGGGAACGCTGTTCCAGCACCGGGCTGCGGGTCTCCTCGATGTATTCCGGCTCGATCTCCCGCAGAAAGCGGCTGGGCTCGTTGCGCTGGGTGCGGCCGTACAGCATCCGGGTGACGCTGTTGGAGATGTACAGCTCCTTTTTGGCGCGGGTGATGCCAACGTAAGCCAGACGGCGCTCCTCTTCCAGATCTGCTTCGGAGTATTTACTCATCTCGCTGGGGAAAACGCCTTCTTCCATGCCGATGAGGAACACATAAGGAAACTCTAAGCCCTTGGCAGAGTGGATAGTCATCAATACCACCTGATCGCTGCTTTCGTTATAGCTGTCGATATCGCTGATGAGGGCGATATCCTCCAGATACCCTTCCAGTGTGGCTTCCTCGCCGTGCTGGTCGCAGTAGTTTT
Source organism: uncultured Faecalibacterium sp. (assembly GCA_934561115.1). Lineage (GTDB taxonomy): Bacteria > Bacillota > Clostridia > Oscillospirales > Ruminococcaceae > Faecalibacterium. The sequence continues at coordinate 142,667 of CAKTFS010000001.1, forward strand.
TGACGTTGTTTACCAGCTGACCCAAGTTCTGCAGACGGTCGGCGGCATCCTCGTGCCCCTTGGCGGCGTCTGCTTCCAGCATGGCCTTATAGCCAGTCAGCTCGATGACATCCGAGGCGAACTCGTCCAGCGTGCGGGTGGCAAGAGAATCCTGCAGGCGCTGGTAGATCTGCCAGAACTTGAGCAGCGGCATGACCGCGCGGGAGAGCTTGGCGTACTGGTCTGCATGGCTGATGATATCCAGCATACTGACCCCCTGCTGCCCGGCAAGGTCCGCAATGACATCCACGGTGGTGGCGCCGATCTTGCGGGCGGGCTCGTTGATGATGCGGCGCAGCCGCACATCGTCGCGGGGGTTGGCCACGATGGACATATAGGAGTGGATGTCCTTGACCTCCTTACGGTCGTTGAAGCGCTGCCCGCCCACGATCTTATGCGGGATGCCCGCGCGGGTAAAGTAGCTTTCGATAGGGGCCGACTGGGCATTCATGCGGTAGAGGATGGCGTGGTCTGCCAGATGCCCGCCCGCCTTCAGGTGCTGGCCGATGACATCCGCGATGTGGCTGGCCTCGTCCTGCTCGTTTTCGGCGGTATACACCTGCACCTTATCGCCCTCGCCGTTGTCCGTCCACAGGGTCTTGCCCTTGCGCTCGGTGTTGTGCTGGATAACGCAGTTGGCTGCGTTGAGGATGTTGGAGGTGGAACGATAGTTCTGCTCCAGACGAATCGTCTTGGTGCCGGGATAGAGCTTTTCAAAGTTGAGGATATTTTCAATGGTAGCACCGCGGAAGCGATAGATGCTCTGGTCGTCATCGCCCACCACGCAAATATTGCGCTCCGGCCCGGTGAGCAGGCTGACCAGACGGAACTGCGCCACGCTGGTATCCTGATACTCGTCCACCAGCAGGTAGCGGTACTTGTTCTGGTAGAATTCCCGCACCTCCGGATGTTCAGCCAGCAGCTGCACGGTCTGGTAGATGAGGTCGTCAAAATCGAACGCACCGGCCTCTTTCAGCTTTTTCTCGTAAGCTGCGTAGATGCGGGCGGTCTGGGTGCTCTTCACGTCTCTGGCGTGGTCTGCAAGCGCCTGCTCCGGGCTGACCAGCTGATCCTTCCAGCGGCTCATCTGGTTGATGGCGGCCTTAATGGGCAGGAATTTATCGTCGATGCTCAGCTCTTTATACACCGTTTTCATCACACGCTGGGCATCGTCGGTATCGTAGATGGTAAAGCTGCGGGGGTAGCCGATCTCCTCCGCCCAGCGGCGCAGGATGCGCACACAGGCCGAGTGGAAGGTAGAGGCGAACACCTCGTCCCCTTCCTCGCTGCCCAGCATCCGGCGCAGACGTTCCTTCAGTTCCCCTGCTGCCTTGTTGGTAAAGGTAATGGCCATCACGTTCCAGCTGCGCACCGCGTTGCGGCGCAGCATCCCGTCCAGCCAGCTGGGAGCATCGGTACCGGTCATGATGGCGGTGCGCAGGGCTTTGACGTCCTCCTCGGTCACCGGGCGGGGCGTCTCCTTGGAGCCGTGCGCCGAACCGAACCGGATGAGGTTGGCGATGCGGTTGACCAGCACGGTGGTCTTGCCGCTGCCGGCACCGGCAAGGATGAGCAGCGGGCCATCTGTGGTAAACACAGCCTGCCGCTGCATGTCGTTCAGGCGGCCGAATTGCTTTTCAATGTAAGTATCACGCAGGGTGCAGAATTCCTGCCCGAGAGATGCTGCCATGGTTTCACCTGTTTCCTTCGCTGTTATTCATACCGTATAGTATAACACATTTCAAAATAGTTGTACATAAAAACTACCGGGAGTTACAGCTGCTTTTCCAGCAGATAGCGGTCGTAGCCGCCGTACATCTCCCGGCGGCAGCGGATGACGAAGCCGCCAGCCTGTGCGTTGCGCAGGCTGTAGCTGTTATCCGGGCTGACGGTGGCCCCCAGATGGGTGATCTTCGGCGGCAGCAGCGGCAGGGCTGCTTCCAGCATGGCGCGCTGCAGGCCGTTGCCCCGCCAGTCCGGGTGCACCACCGCGCTGTCTGCGTTGGCCCAGTGCTGCCACTGGCTTTGCGGCACGCCCAGAAAGGCGGCGTAGTTTTCATCGCTTTGCCCGCACAGGCGCAGGATGAGGTACGCACCCAGCCGCTGTTGCTGCCACGCGCCGATGCATATCCCGGTGCGCAGATAAGCGGTAATGTTTTCCAGCGTATCCGGCACAAACTGCTCCGGGTGCGGCATGGCGGCGCGCACTTCGTTTTGCAGCGCGAACACCGCCGGAGCCTCGGCAGGGGTGCAGCGCCGCAGGGTAACGGCCTGCCGGGCAGGCTTGCCGCTTACTTTTTGCAGAAAATAGTCCATCTGTACTATGCCCTCCAAAATAAAATCGTACTTTTCAGCAGATTCCAGTATAAATGACGCTTTTCTAAATGTCAAATTATGCTATAATAGGAGAGAAGGGGCTGTGGAGGTGTCCTCCCTGCCCGTTTGTATGAAGTTCGGGGCGGCTTGCCGCCCGGAAACGGAGGAACCATCCATGAAAGATCCCGCACTGGCATCGTCCAGCCGTCTGGGCGGCGCTGTGATCAGCGACCGTGTTGTTGCAAGCCTGCTGGAAGAGCTGACCAACGGGCGCTATGCCCAAGCCGACCGCCTGCCCGCCGAGGTAGACCTTGCCACCGAGCTGGGGGTAAGCCGCACCGTGATCCGTGACGCGCTGAGCGAGATGGAGCGCGCCGGTTATGTGGAACGGGTGCGCGGCATTGGCACGGTGGTGAACCGCGCTGTGCTGGGGCTGCGCAGCCGCTTGGACCAGAAGCTGGAGTACTACCCGCTGATCCGCAGCTTTGGCAGCTACCCCCATGCCGACGGCATTCAGGTGATGCTTCTTCGTGCAGGCGAGGAGATGGCGCATTCGCTGGCGCTGGAAGTCGGCGACGAGGTGATCTGCATCAAAAAGCGCATCCTTGCCGACACCACCCCGGTGATCTACTCCATCGACTACCTGCCCCGCAGCCTGTTCGGCAACCGGGACTACACCCGCATCGACCTGACCGGTGACATTTTTGAGATCTTAGAGCAGGAGTGCCACCAGCAGATCTCTTCCAACGTGGCGCACCTGAAGGCCAGCTGCGGCGACGAAGCCATCCGTGCAGCCATGCGCCTTGCCCCGGGCGAGGCCATGCTGCTGCTGGACGAAGTGTGTTTCAATCGTTTGTGCAGGCCGGTGATGCGCTCGCTGAGCTACTACACGAACTTTTTTGATTTTTCCATTTTACGCAAACTGCTTTAAACGGAGGTATCCTATCTATGCGTCATCTGATCGATCCTTTGGATCTAACCCAGCAGGAGATCACACAGCTGCTTGATCTTGCCGACCGTATCTGCGCCGACCCCGCCGCCTATCAGGAGGTGGCCAACCACAAAAAGCTGGCTACTTTGTTCTACGAGCCCTCCACCCGCACCCGCCTGTCCTTTGAGGCGGCTATGCTGAACCTGGGCGGTCATGTGCTGGGCTTCCCCAGCGAGAACGTGTCCAGCGCCACCAAGGGCGAGAGCGTAGCCGACACCATCCGTGTGGTGTCCTGCTATGCCGATATCGTTGCCATGCGCCACCCCAAGGAGGGCGCACCGCTGCGTGCCTCCCGCTACTCCCGCATTCCGGTGATCAACGCCGGTGACGGCGGTCACCAGCACCCCACCCAGACCCTGACCGACCTGATGACCATCCGCCGCCGCATGGGCAGGCTGGATGATCTGACCATTGGTCTGTGCGGCGATCTGAAGTTCGGCCGCACCGTCCACTCCCTGCTCAAGACCATGGCACGCTGCAAGAACGTCCGCTTTGTGCTGATCAGCCCGGAGGAGCTGCGGGTGCCGGATTACATCATCAATGACGTGCTGGAGGCCAACGGCATCCCCTACAAGGAGACCCGCAGTCTGGAGGAGTCCATGCCGGAGCTGGACATCCTGTATATGACCCGCGTGCAGAAGGAGCGTTTCTTCAACGAGGAGGACTACATCCGCCTGAAGAACAGCTATGTGCTGACCCGCGAAAAGATGGCGCAGGCCAAGCCCACCATGGCAGTGCTGCATCCCCTGCCCCGCGTGAACGAGATCGCGCTGGATGTGGATGACGACCCCCGCGCCGCCTATTTTGAGCAGGTGCAGAACGGCGTTTACGTCCGCATGGCACTAATCATGACCCTGCTGGGGCTTGCAGACCCCAAAGCACCGAAGGAGGAAAACTGATATGCTGAATATTGACGAGATCCAGAACGGTATTGTCATCGACCACATCAAGGCAGGTACTGCCATTGGCCTGATGGATCTGCTGGGCATTGCGGGCAACCGCACTGCCAGTGTGGCGCTGATCCAGAACGCCCGCAGCAAAAAGACGGCCAGCGGCCGCAAGGACATCATCAAGGTGGAGGGTGACGCCTCCTGGCTGAACCTGGATGTGCTGGCTTATCTGGACCCGAACATCAGCGTGACCATTATTGAGAACGGCAAGGCTGTCCGCAAGGAGCAGCCCAAGCCCCCCAAGCGTCTGGTGAACATTGTACGCTGCAAGAACCCCCGCTGCATCTCCAGCATTGAAGAGGAGTGCGACCAGATCTTTGAACTGAGCTCCAACGGCAAGTACCGCTGCATCTACTGCGAGCAGGAGCTGCAGGTAAAGCCGGAGTAACTGCATTTTTGCCAGAAGCAAAACGATTTTAAATGCGCTCCGCTTCGCTCTGCGCATGGTTTAAGGAATTGCATTTTAATTTTGCAGCTCAGCCAAGCCTGCGGGCTTGGCTGAGCTGCTTTTTCACAGGAGGGACACAAAGGAAAACGGCAGCTGCCGCGCTCGTTTCCTACGGAAACAGTCGCGCGGCGGGTCGGCTTTCTGCGGACTGGCAGATGCAATGACTTAAGATAAAAAGGACTGCTATACTGGGCAAAACCCATGTACAGCAGTCCTTTTTTGCACCAAAGAGAGCTGACGGAGCTCTTTGCAGCGCACGATACTCCGGTTTGCCCACGCCATTCCCAAACAGCAGGCATAAACGGAATTGCGACGCATCAAGAAACTTTATCGACTGCAACCCCCAAAAGGCCCGCCGCAGAAAGTCCCGTCAGCAAGGTACTGTACATCCTTGCACAGTACCAAAAAAGCAAAGGCAGACAGCCTACTTACACGCACCGCAGGCCGTTATCCGTCCAGCAACAAAGTTTTTATAAGGGAGATGTTCCCCCCCACCGCAACATGACCATGTCCGCACGGAAGGTTTCCTTTACTGAGCTTAGTATAGCAGAGTTACGCTTCTGTTGCACAAAAATTGTCATATTCTGACGGTGCAGATGTCATGAATTGTCGGTGGGCACCGCACAGGTAAAACGGAACCAGTTGTCTCGACAGCTCAGGGTATACTCCGCACCGTGGCGCAGCAGCACATCCCGCACGTTGGAAAGCCCCATGCCGTGGCCGGGCTCCTTGCGGGTGGTGCGGGGCAGCTGGCCGTCCGGCGGCAGCTCCACATCCCGCTGCACCCGGTTGCGCACCGAGAGAAGATATTCTTCCTCCGTTTTGCGCACCCGCACATAGACCTCCGGCGGGTACGCCTGCGCTGCGGCACAGATGGCGTTATCCAGCAGATTTGCCAGTACGGTGACCATATCCACCCCGCTTAAGGGAAACTCCCGCAGGTCGCAAAGGTCAAAATACACGCTTACGCCCTGCCGGGCGGCTTCCTCGTACTTGCGGGTCAGGATGGAGTCCAGCAGCGGGTTGTGGGTATCCATAATGGTGGTGCTGGCCGCCACGGCCTTATCCACACCTGCAATATAGTCCTGTGCACCGGCCACATCTCCCTGCGCCAATAGGGTACGCAGCGCGCTGATATGGTTGGTGAACTCGTGGGTCAGGCGGCGCTGCGCGGTGTAGGAATCCAGCAAAGCCGAAGCCCGCTGCTGCTCCAGCTCGGCCTGAAAGTGCAGGCTGCGCCGCTGCATGACCTGATCGTTGAACATGGCCACGATGCACAGATGCACCATGACGGCCACTGTAAGTCCCACCGTCATGACCAGCATGGTCTTGCTGGCTATCTCGTCGTTCTCGGTAAGTGCCAGCATAATGTTGATCACCACGACCACACCCGGGAAAAAGCTCATAGCCAGCGCCTGCAAGGGCTCCAGCACATTGTATCTGCGCCACTTGCCCACAAAGAACGCCACGCCGGTGCTGACTACCAGATTTGTGAATGACATTATGACCAGACAGTCTGCTCTCTGGATGACCTGCTGCAGCTCACACTTCAGCACCCATGACATAACATATCGTGCACTGTTTTCGACCAGCAGGCACATCATACCATTGATCAGGCAGGCGGTAAACTTTTGCCCCGGTGTGCCGCCAAACAGCAGAACGGTAACAACCAGAAAAACAATGGTGAGAACCACTGCCATCGGCGTAAAAAAGCCAAAGTTGCACACGACCGAGAGGGTCATCGTGAGCACGGTTATAACGCAGGACCACACCAGCGGATGCTTTACCTTGCCTTTGCCAAGGCAGGCATACTCCACCATAATAAAACCGAGCCATTGGGTCAGGCAGACCCAGTGGCCATACATATACCAGCGCCAGAATTCTTCATTCATCGCCGAACTGCCCCTTCCATTCCAGCCATGCGCTGCGGATAGCTGCAAAATCCTGTCGGCTTGCGTTCAGTTCTACCCCGCTGCGCAGCTCCACCTTATAGTTGCGGATGGAGCGCACATACTGCAGGTTGACCACATCGCTGCGCCCTACCTGCAAAAAGCCGTTTTCGTACAGCATGGCGGGCAGATCTGCGATCTTGCCGTAATAGGTGCAGATGGGCTGGTGCGGGATATCGCCGTAAACGTTGATCTGCCGCAGAGCGCTTTCCAGATAATAGATCTGATCCAACGGGATCGCGCTGGTGGTGCGGTTGTGGTGCACCTCCAGTGTTTTTCGGGGGTCGGTCATGCCGGAGAAAATATCTTCCAGACAGCTGGGCAGCTGGGCGGCAATATCCCGCTTGAGCAGATAGCGGTAGGCATTGACCGTGTAGCCCTGCGGCGCAAACTCCAGATAAGCCGAGATGTACACCAGCACGATATCCGGGGCGATCTGCCGCAGCCTGCGCCCCAGCGCAATGCCATCGGTGGTTTTCAGGTCCACATCCAGAAACGCCAGCTGGTAGCGTTCCAGCTCCGGGGTGGCAAGCAGCTGCTCGCCGCTGGTGCAGACGGTGCTCTGCACCTGAATCTCCCGGGCGCGGAACCATTCCGAGATGTACTCGTCCATCCGCGCAGCGAAGACCGCATCGTCGTCACAGACCAGAATGTACATGGGGGTATCTCCTCCTTCTGAATGAAAAAAAGCATATAGCGGTGTCCCCCGCCGGGAGACGCACCCTATATGCTTTTATATTACACTTGTCCCGCCCGTTCGTCAATCAAAGACAGGGCAGCCACCGGGGTCTCTTATGCAAGGAATTTGTCGTAGAGGCCAAACGCAAAGATGAACACCACGATAAGCGGCAGCACATAGGTCAGGTAACCGCGCATCCAGTCCTGCACCTTGAGTCCTTCGCCGGTGTTGACCTCTTTTTTGTAGTTCTGCCAGCCCCAGCCGTAGCGGGTAACGCAGAACAGCAGATACACCAGACTGCCCAGCGGCAGGAAGAGGTTGCTGACCAGAAAGTCCTCTACATCCAGCACAGCGCCGCCGAACACCGCAAAGCCATCCCATGCCCACAGGTTATAACCCAGCACACAGGGCATGGACAGAAGGATGATGAGCACAAGGTTCACCAGACTGGACTTTTTGCGGCTGCAGCCGGTCAGCTCCATGCCGCAGCAGATGATATTTTCAAACACCGCCAGCACGGTGGACATGGCTGCAAAGGCCATGAACAAAAAGAACAGGCTGCCCCACAGCCGTCCCATGGACATATTGGCAAAGATGTTGGGCAGGGTGATAAAGATCAGGCTGGGGCCGCTGGTCTGGTCTACATGGTAGGTAAAGCAGGCCGGGAAGATGATCAGGCCGGCAGTGATGGCCACAAAGGTATCCAGCACCACGATGCGGACAGACTCGCCCAGCAGGGAGTGCTCCTTGCCGATATAGCTGCCGAAGATGGACATAGCGCCGATGCCAAGGCTCAGGGTGAAGAAGGCCTGATTCATCGCGGAGACCAGCGTGTTGACCACGCCCACCTCCTGCATGCGGGCAAAGTCCGGCACAAGGAAGAAGGAAAGGCCTTCCTTTGCCCCGGGCATGAACAGGCTGTTGACCGCCAGCACCACCATAATGAGGAGCAGGGCGATCATCATGCCCTTGGTCACACGCTCCAGACCGCTTTGCAGACCCTTGGCGCACACCAGAATGCTCACCACCACCACGAATACCATCCAAAAGGTCATGGTGGCGGGGCTGGCCAGCATTTCGGTAAACTTACCGGCCACCTGCTCTGCGTTGAGTCCCGCCAGTTTACCGGCAGCGGTCATATAGAAATAGTGCAGCATCCAGCCCGCTACGGTGGTGTAGAACATCATCAGCAGGTAGCAGCCGATGAGGGTGAAGTAGCCGTGGATGTGCCACTTCTGCCCCGGCTTTTCCAGTGCCTGATACGCCCGCACCGGGCTTTTGCGGGAAGCGCGTCCCACGGCAAATTCCATGGTCATGATGGGCAGACCCAGAATGACCAGAAAAATCAGGTAAAACAGCACAAAAGCACCGCCGCCGCCCTGCCCGGCGATATACGGGAACTTCCACACATTGCCGATGCCGATGGCACAGCCTGCGGAAAGCAGAATGAAGCCCAGACGGGATTTCAGAGTTTCTCGTTCCATGATCCGATAACTCCTTACTTCTGCTTCCGGGGTACGTTTTTACCCACAGGGCCGCGGGGACGGCGCTCGGCAGCCTTGGACTGCTGGGCAGCACTGCGGGTCTGTGCACGGCCCTTGACGGCTGCGGCGCGCAGACCGTTCACCTCGGCCTTGGTCAGCTCGCGGTAGGTGCCGGGCTTGAGCATTCCCAGCTTGACCACGCCTTCTGCGTTGCGCTTCAGGCGCACTACCTCAAGACCCACGCTCTCACACATCCGGCGGATCTCGCGGTTCTTGCCCTCTTTCAGGGTCATTTCCATCACAGTGCGGCCGGGCTCGTCGGTGACCACATTGATGGCACAGGGCATGGTCTTGGTGCCGTCGTCCAGCACAACACCGCTGCTCAGCTTGAGGATGGTGGCCTCGTCGGCGCGGGGCTGCACGGTAACGCGGTACAGCTTGGAGATGCCGCCGGACGGATGGGTGACGGCCTGCGCAAAGGCACCATCGTTGGTCATCAGCAGCAGACCCTCGCTGTCCTTATCCAGACGGCCTACCGGGTACAGGCGGGCGGGGATGTCGCTGACCAAGTCCATCACGGTCTTGCGTCCCAGTTCATCGCTGGCGGTGGTCACATAGCCACGGGGCTTGTACAGCGCCAGATAGTACAGCTGCTGGTTTTTCTGGATGTAGATGCGCTCGTCATCCACATGGAGCACGTCACGGTTGGGGTCCATCTTGTCGCCCACCTTTACCGGGTGGCCGTTCACCTTGACGCGGCCCTCGGCAATGATCTGCTCGGCGGCGCGGCGGGAGCACAGACCCTGCTCGGCCATGATCTTCTGAATACGTTCTTCTGCCATAATATTACTCCTTGTGCGCCTCACGGCGCTCAAAACGCGCACCGCTCCCCTGTTTTTGCGGGGCACGGTGCGCGGCTATATAAACCGCAGACCAAAAGGCCTGCGGCTGCGGCTTGATTTGTATAAAAGGTTACTCTGCCTTGGGTTCCTCTGCGGGGGTCTTGCCGTCCTTTTTGACCAGTGCAGTAAGCTTTTCCACCAGCTCAGGCAGCATGGTCAGGGCGCGGTCGATGCTGTTGGAGCTATCCGACAGCTGGATGGTGCGCACGCAGCCATCCTTGATGACCAGAAATGCCACCGGCTGGATGTTGACACCGGCACCGGAGCCGCCGCCGAACAGATCCTTGTTGGCAGCGTTCTTGCCGTTAAAATCGGTACCGCCGGAGGCGAAACCGAAGCTCACCTTAGAAACCGGCAGGATGGTGATGCCACCCTCGGTGGTGATGGGCTTGCCGATAATGGTGTTGGAGTCCACCATCTGGTGAATTTTCTCCATCGTAACGTTCATCAGACCCTGAATAGGATGCTCTGCCATAAAACAACTCTCCTTTATTCATCCGTGCAGGCAACAGCCCGCCGGAAAGCATTCTGATATAGATTTAGTGTACCACACTTTATATAAAGATGTCCAATACTTTTTTGCGCCAGAACTCGTACAGCACCCGCACAGCGGCGATGACGATGAACAGTGCCTGTGCACTGACCCGGAAGGATACCCTGTCCTGCACGGTAGGCTGGGCGCTGCCGAAGTCCGGCAGAACGTGCAGCTGGTCAAATTCCAGAAAGAAAAAGTGGTCCAGCACGCCAAGGGTCGGGTACAGCCACGCTTGCAGCTTGCCGTAATTGCGGGCAGCCGCGGCGGGGTCCTCACCGCGCACACCAAGGCAGACCGAGATCTTTGTAAAGCGGATGGCACCAAACACTGCCCGCAGCAGCGTCCCTGCGCCCCGCAGCATGGTGCAGACCGCATCCAGCGTGATCTTTGCCTTTTGGCGGGGCGGCTTTTCAGCTTTGGGCTTTGCGGGCTGCGCGGCCTTTTTTTCAGCTTTTTTGCGCTTGCGCTCCGCACGCCATGCGCGGAATTTTGCTTTCAGCCTGCCGGTAAAGCCCTTGGGCTCCTCCGGCTGGGCGGAAGGTTCCGGCTTGGGGTATTGGAACACCGGGAAGGTGATGCCCAACGCCCCGGCTTTTACGGTAAGCGTATCGTTTTGCCAGCAGACATCCGCGCAGAAGGGGCACAGCAGCAACAGCGCCGCCAGCACCAGAATGATCAGCAGCAGGATGCCCACCACCTTGAGGATGAACAGCAGACAAGCGCCCACTGCGGAAAGAACCATGCCCATGGGTCAGCCCTCACTTTCGGTCGGATCATCTGCCGGTGCGTCGCTGTGCACCGGCGGCAGGTCTGCCAAACTGGACAGACCAAATACACGCAAGAATGTATCGGTGGTGCGGAAGCTGACCGGACGGCCCGGCAGATCCAGACGTCCGGCTTCTTCGATGAGGCCCTTTTCCAGCAGACCGGACACGCTGGAGGAGGAATCCACACCGCGCACCTGCTCAATAAAAGCGCGGGACACCGGCTGGTTATAGGCGATGACGGTCAGGGTCTCCATGGCCGCAGGGCCAAGCGGTACGGCGCGGCGGCTGTCCAGCACGCGGCGCACGCAGTCTGCCCACTGGGTCTTGGTGGCCAGCTGCCACCGGGTATTCAGATGCAGCAGACACAGGCCGCTGTCCTCCCGCTGGTAGCGGGTGTGCAGGGTCTCCAGTGCAGCATCCACGCTGGACTGGGGCAGCTGCACCGCCTGTGCCAGCTTATCGGCACCTATGGGGTCGCCGCAGGCAAAAAGCATGGCCTCCACGGCGGCAAGGGTTTGTTTCTGGTTCATGGGTTCTCCTTATTGCGTTCCGGGCGGGTGCGGCGCATGGTCAGTTCTCCCCGGTCATCCAGCGCGATGCGTCCGCCGCGCACCAGTTCCAGCAGCGCCAGAAAGGTAGCTACGTTGGTGCTGCGGCTCTGGCTGCGGGAAAACAGCTGCTCCATCTTTGCCACGGTGCCGCCCAGCATCCGGCGCAGGATGTACACCACCCGGCTGGTGACCGATACCATGGGCGCGGTGACCAGCGGCTCGAACTGCTGCTGGGTAGGCACGCGGCGGGTCTTGGTGCGGCCTGCCAGCGCCTGCCAGTAGTCCGCCAGGATCTGCGGGGCGTGGTGCAGCGCATAGGTGTTGTCCCACTCCATCTCCATGGGGCGGCGCACGAACACCGGGGCAGCCTCCCCTTTTGCGCGCAGCAGAGCCGCCATGCGGCGGCACTGGTCGTACTCGATCAGCTGGCCGGTGAGCTCCTGCTTCATGCGCTCGCCCTCTTCGCTGCGGGGCAGCAGCAGAAAGCTTTTCATCTCCACCAGATGCGCCGCCATCTCAATGAAGGCGCTGGCGGTCTCGGGGTCAGGGTCGGCCTGCTCCACGGTACGGGTGTACTGGTCGATGAGCTGCAAAATGGGAATATTGTGCAGGTCCATTTTATGTTTGGCCACCAGCGCCAGCAATAATTCCAGCGGGCCGTCAAAATCTTCCAGATGGAAGGTCAATTCCTCTGCCACTCAGATCACCGCCCCAAGGCTGCTGGCGTAAACGGCGTAGGCGATCTTATCGATATACCCGGTGCCTGCGCCCAAAAGCGACCATACCACGTTGTTCAGGTAGTACAGCGGCACATCCAGAAAGCCGCCCCAAACCGCTGCCAGCATAACGATCATGATATATTTTTCGTACCGCATCAGGCCAAAGTAGATGCGCTGCGGCAGCACCACCAGCAGAATGCGGCTGCCGTCCAGCGGCGGCACAGGGATCAGGTTGAACACCGCAAGGCTCACGTTCATCAGCACCAGATACCGCAAAAACATGGCAATGTAAATGGTGGCATTATTGACCGGTGCCCAGTAGTACATCACCTTCCACGCCACCATGCCAAGGTAAGCCAGCAGAAGGTTTGCCACAGGGCCGGCCAGTGCAGTGAGCGCCATACCCCACTTGGGGTTTTTGAAGTTGCGGGGGTTGGTGGACACAGGCTTTGCCCAGCCCACGCCTGCAAACACCATGCACAGTGTGCCCAGCAGATCAAAGTGGGCAAAGGGGTTCAGCGAAAGACGCCCCTCGCGTTTGGCGGTGGCATCGCCCAGCAGCCATGCTGCCAGCGCATGGCCGGCCTCGTGGAACGGGATGGCCACCAGCGCCACCAGTGCGCGGATGATATAATAGGTTGCCTGTGCGGTCATGTAAATCTCCTGTCAAAACGAATTTCTTCCTTTATAATACTATTTTTTTGTGCCCTGCACAAGCCCCACAGCGCCGGGAATACAAAAAGCTGCAGGAAATTTTAAAAAAGGCTTGCTTTTTCTCTGCATCTCTGGTAAAATAGTCAAGCTGATTATTTTGATTCCATACTTCACTGTAGGAGGTGCAATTACCATGGCTAAGTGTGAATGCTGCGGCAAGGGTGTTACCTTTGGTATCAAGGTCTCTCACTCTCATCGCCGTTCCAACCGTACCTGGAAGCCGAATGTCCGTCGTGTCAAGGCGGTCGTGGAGGGCTCTCCCAAGTATGTCTACGCATGCTCCCGTTGCCTGCGCGCTGGCAAAGTTACCCGCGCTGTCTAATTTGGTGTATGTGGCCGGTCACTTTGTCGAGTGGCCGGCTTTTTTATTTGCCGCAAGGAGAGGAATAAAATGTCTTTGCCTGTTGATCCCATCATGCTGCTGAGCGTGGTGAACCTGAAACTGCGGGATCAGTATAAGGATCTCGATGCGCTGTGTGAGGATCTGGAGGCCGATAAGGCCGGTCTGTGCGCAAAGCTGCACGCTGTGGGCTACGATTACGACCCGCAGCGCAACCAGTTTGTCTGATTATAGCTTCCAAATCCGGCACCGGTGCGCAACGACTGTGCCCGGGCCGGTGAATGATAAAATAAGGAGTGCTTGATTTATGATCCAGGGTACCTATTACAAAGAGTGGAGCACGGTTCTTGGCCGTGAGATGGAGTTTAAGGTGTACGGCCATGCCGGTGTGCCGGTGCTGGCACTGCCCGCCCGCGGCGGCCGTTTTTACGACTGGGAGAACAACGGAATGCCCGATGCCATTGCCCAGCTGCTGAACGAGGGCAAGGTGCAGCTGTTCTGCGCAGATGCCGTGGACGGCGAGGGCCTTTTGAACGGTGATCTGCCCCAGCGCCGCCGCGCCGAGCTGCAGGAGAAGTATTTCGTCTACCTGACCGCAGAGCTGGCTCCCCGCATTCTGACCCTGAACAACGCCAAAAAGGGCACCCGGATCTGGACTGCCGGTGTGGACTTGGGCGCTTACCACGCTGTCCACTGCCGCCTGCGCCGTCCCACCCTGTTTGCCGGTGCTGTGGGCATGGGCGGTATCTACGACCTGACCCGCTTCTGGGGCACTGACAGCGACGACATGGTGCTGCGCTGCTCTCCCCTTGCCTATCTGCAGGAGAACGGCATTGCCAACAAGCCGGCACTGACCAAGGCGGAAGAGAACAGCCTGATCCTCTGCGCCGGTCAGGGCGCCTACGAGGGCGACGCACTGGACGATACGCAGGCACTGGCTGACCTGCTGAAGGATCAGGGCATGCCCGCACATCTGGAGATCTGGGGCGGCGACGTCTCCCATGACTGGTACTGGTGGGGCAAGATGTGGAACCTGTTTGCACCGCGCATTCTGGAAGTAAAGTAAGAGTTTTTAACGAGGGAAAGCCCGTGGGGCTTCCCTCGTTTTCTTATGTGCAACGGTTTTGAATGGCCTCCGCGTGCGCTCTGGCCATGTTCAGCGGAATTTTATCTTTTAATTTATGGTTCAGAAACACCTGCGGCGTTTCTGAACCATTTTTGTCTGCTGCTTTATTTAAATTTTATTTCCTACTTGATTTGTCGGATATTGTGTGCTATACTGCTGTTGCAAGAAGAATATACCCCATGGGGGTTTATGAAAGGAGCGATTCTGATATGGAAGAGAGCAAAAAGCACTGTTGCTGCTACGATGATGCGCCGGAAGCGGACACTGCGGCAGATACTATTGCCCCCTGCTGCTGCCGCCACAAAGAGCGCAGCCCGGAGGAATACAAAGCCCTGCTCAACCGGCTGAACCGCATTGAAGGGCAGGTGCGCGGCATCCGTGGGATGCTGGAAAAGGACGCCTACTGTGTGGACATTCTGGTACAGGTGGCCGCAGCCAATGCGGCGCTGAACAGCTTTTCCCGGGAATTGCTGGCACAGCACATCGGCAGCTGCGTGGCGGATGACCTGCGTGCCGGCAGTGACAAAAAGCTGGAGGAGCTGCTCCGGCTGCTGCCCAAGCTGATGAAATGACCGCCCGCCGGGCAGACTGACCACAAGGAGAAATAACAATGGAACAATTCAACGTTACCGGCATGAGCTGCGCGGCCTGCTCTGCCCGGGTAGAAAAGGCCGTAAAGAGCGTGCCGGGTGTCACCGGCTGTTCAGTAAGCCTGCTGACAAACTCCATGGGCGTGGAGGGCACCGCTGAGGATGCCGCCATTATCCGTGCTGTGGAGCAGGCCGGTTACGGTGCAAGCCCCAAAAAGGCCGCCGCAGCCGCCAGCACCATCGCAGAACTGGACGCGCTGGCCGACCATGAAACGCCCAAGCTGAAACGGCGGCTCATCGCCTCGCTGGGCTTTTTGCTTGTGCTGATGTACTTTTCCATGGGGCACATGATGTGGGGCTGGCCGCTGCCCCGCTGGTTCAACGGCAACCACATCGCCATGGGGCTGGTACAGCTGCTGCTGGCGGGCATCGTGATGGTGATCAACCAGAAGTTTTTTATCAACGGCTTCAAGGGGCTGGTGCACCGCTCCCCCAACATGGATACACTGGTGGCTATGGGCTCGATGGCAAGCTTTGTGTGGAGCACCTATGCCCTGTTTGCCATGACCGATGCGCAGCTGCATGGCAACGAAGAACTGGTCATGCACTACATGATGGAGTTCTATTTTGAGTCTGCCGCCATGATTTTGACCCTTATCACCGTGGGCAAGATGCTGGAAGCGCGCTCCAAGGGCAAGACCACCGATGCGCTCAAGAGCCTGATGAAGCTTGCCCCCAAGACCGCCACCCTGCTGCGGGACGGTGCCGAGGTGACTGTGCCCATTGAGCAGGTGCAGAAGGAGGATATCTTTGTGGTGCGCCCGGGCGAGAACATCCCGGTGGACGGCATTGTGCTGGAGGGCAGCAGCGCCGTGAACGAGAGCGCCCTGACCGGCGAGAGTATCCCGGTGGACAAGGCCGTGGGCGATAAGGTAAGCGCCGCCACCACCAACCAGTCCGGTTATTTGCAGTGCCGTGCCACCCGCGTGGGCGAGGACACCACGCTGGCACAGATCATCCGCATGGTCAGCGATGCCGCTGCCACCAAGGCCCCCATTGCAAAGATCGCAGATACTGTATCCGGCTTTTTTGTGCCTGCGGTCATCAGCATTGCCGTGGTCACCACCCTTGTCTGGTTACTGCTGGGGCGGGACGTCGGTTACGCGCTGGCGCGGGGCATCTCTGTGCTGGTCATCAGTTGCCCCTGTGCACTGGGGCTGGCAACGCCGGTGGCTATTATGGTGGGCAACGGCTTGGGCGCGAAAAACGGCATCCTGTTCAAGACTGCTGCGGCGCTGGAAGAAGCCGGGCGCACCCGCATCGTGGCGCTGGACAAAACCGGCACCATCACCTGCGGCGAACCTACCGTTACTGACCTTCTGCCCGCTGCGGGCGTGACCGAGACCGAGCTGATCACGCTGGCAGCCGCGCTGGAGGGCCGCAGCGAGCACCCGCTGGCGCGGGCAGTGCTGGCCTATGCGGAGGAAAAGCAACTGGCGCTGCCCTCTGTCACCGATTTTACCGCCCTGCCGGGCAACGGCCTTACCGCCAAGCTGGAAGGCAAGGAGATTTTTGGCGGCAACGCTGCCTTTATCGGTGCAAAGGTCGCTATCCCCGCTGCGCTGCAAACGCAGGCAGCTGCACTGGCTGCGCAGGGTAAAACGCCCCTGTTCTTTGGCGGCGCAGATCATTTGCTGGGCGTCATCGCGGTGGCTGATACCATCAAGGAGGACAGCCCGCAGGCCATCCGGGAGCTGCGGAACATGGGCATCCGTGTGGTGATGCTGACCGGCGACAATCAGCGCACCGCCGAAGCCATTGGCCGACAGGCCGGGGTGGACGAGGTGATCGCCGGGGTGCTGCCGGAGGGCAAGGAAGCCGTTATCCGGCAGCTGCAAAAGTACGGCAAGGTGGCCATGGTGGGCGACGGCATCAACGACGCCCCTGCCCTGACCCGCGCTGACACCGGCATTGCCATCGGCGCAGGCACGGACGTAGCTATTGACGCCGCGGACGTAGTACTGATGAACTCCAAGCTTTCGGACGTGCCCGCCGCCATCCGGCTGAGCCGCGCTTCCCTGCGCAACATCCACGAAAACCTGTTCTGGGCGTTCATCTACAACATCATCGGCATTCCGCTGGCAGCCGGTGTATTCATTCCCTTTGGGCTGACGCTGAACCCTATGTTCGGCGCAGCTGCCATGAGCCTTTCCAGCTTCTGCGTGGTGAGCAACGCCTTGCGGCTGAACCTGTTTGACCTGCACAGCGCAAAGCGTGACCACCCGCCCAAACACGTCCCTGCCCTGCCCGCTGCCCTTGTGCAGCCCGCAGCGGAGGAAGATACAATTAAGGAGGAAACCGCTATGAAAAAGACCCTGACCGTAGAAGGCATGATGTGCCCCCACTGCGAAG
Source organism: uncultured Faecalibacterium sp. (assembly GCA_934561115.1). Classification (GTDB taxonomy): domain Bacteria; phylum Bacillota; class Clostridia; order Oscillospirales; family Ruminococcaceae; genus Faecalibacterium. The sequence goes on from CAKTFS010000001.1 coordinate 160,179, forward strand.
CCCGCGTCAAGAAGGCGCTGGAGGCTCTGCCGCAGGTGGACGAGGCTGTTGTCAGCCACGAAGCCGGTACCGCCATCGTTACCCTGAACGCAGAGGTGGACGATGAGGTGCTGAAGAAGGCCGTGGAGGCGCAGGATTACCCTGTTACCGGTATCCAGTAAGGCCGAAAATGCAAAAGGCAGCTGCGTAAATTTCTGCGCAGCTGCCTTTTTTGCATGGAACGATGTGTTTTTCTTTGCGCCTTCGATAAAAACAACCCTGCCAACTGCACAGTGCCATAGCAAAGTAAAGCCAACAGGGGAATCTATTATAAGTTCATCAACAGTGCTGCGATGGGTTCCATGTAAAAATGCTCGTAGCCTGCTGCGTTGGGGTGTATACCGTCACTGGTGTACTTGTCACTCAGCTCGCTTATGCCGTGCGGACCCATAGGAGGGGCGTTTTCCTCAATATCAATGTAGGGCACGTCCCACTTTTGCAGTACTGCAAAGATGGCGGGTTTATAGGTCTTGTACCAGTTATCTCTATCGGCAAACAGCCCGCCATGCGGGAATACATAAGCTACACGCTTCTCGCTGTGATTCTCTGCCAGATATTCCAGCGTCTTTTCCAGCGCACCGGTCATAGTCGTTTCATCGTAAGCGGCATCAAATCCATTGGTCAGTGTGCCGACTGCGGCTTTGTTCCACGCATCATTGATACCGCCCTCCAGCAGGATGTAATCTGCCTTTTCCAGCGCATCGGAGCTTGTCACGATTGTGCAGATGCAGGCTCTGGTGCCGCCATTCACGTTGTCTGTAATGTTCGGTGCCAGCGTTGCGCCGTCCACAGCCTCATTTACAAAGGTCATCCCATACTTTTGAGCTACTGCTTTTCCAAATCCGCCTTCGCTGCCGGTACCATAAGCGATGCTGTCGCCTGCAACGTATAAAGTCTTTCCGGTCAAAATGTCGGCCGCCATATCGTTAACATTCACAGCGGGGTTAGAAATGACCGTTTCTTTCTCGTCGAATTTCGTCACGCCATTGACGTTGCCAACAGCGCCAGCAGCAACAGCCGCGGCAAGAACTACACCAAAAACAGCGCAGCAAACCTTAGTCAACCAGAACTTAAACACATTGATTTCTCCTGTTTATTTTTTGGTTGCAAAGCCGCCTTTCTCCTTTTGGACGCGCTCTTCGTCGATCCCACCAAGGTCTATACGATATGACCGCTTGTCGCATCTTTTTCTTTGCAACACATTTTGTTATTTTACCACATATCGTTTTATCAGTCAAATGATTTGCCCACCAAACAAAAAATCCGTATAAAACACTTACCGGAGGTTCTGCGCCACTTTTTAAAGCCTGAAACACCAAAAAAGCCCGCTGCAAGGCGGAATGTCCTTGCAGCGGGCAGCATAGATAACCGGGGAACCCTTATCAGACTTCGGTGTTGAAGTAGCGCTTCAGCAGGCCCTCGAAGCCGCGGCCGTGACGAGCCTCGTCCTTCGCCATCTCATGGACGGTATCGTGGATGGCGTCCAGATTCAGCTCCTTAGCCTTCTTGGCCAGATCCATCTTACCAGCGCAGGCACCGCACTCGGCCTCGGCACGCATCATCAGGTTCTTCTTGGTGCTGTCGGTCACGACCTCGCCCAGCAGCTCTGCAAAGCGGGATGCGTGATCAGCTTCCTCGTAAGCATAACGCTTGTAAGCCTCGGCGATCTCGGGGTAGCCCTCACGCTCTGCCACGCGAGCCATAGCCAGATACATACCGACCTCGCTGCACTCGCCCTCGAAGTTTGCGCGCAGGCCATCCACGATCTCCTGCGGCACGCCCTCTGCCTTGCCAATGCCAACAACATGCTCGGTAACGTAGGTGTTGCCAGTCTTCTCCACAAAAGCGGAAGCGGGAGCCTTGCAAACGGGGCACTGAGCGGGGATCTCACCCTCAGCGATATAACCACAAACGGTGCAAACGTATTTCTTCATAAGAATTTACCTCCATTCGATCTGTTAAAAACGATACAGGACGGAAACCACCCGCCTGTTGCTTCTATGCAGGGCAGCTGCGCTGCCGGGTATAGAAAGAGCCATGGAAAGGAGCTTTGTGCTTTGTGCACTTCCCTTTCCATGGCTCTATTATAGCGAATAATTCCTAGTTAGTCAAGTATATTTTTAAGAATTATTCCTATTTATTGAAATCTGGCAGGATGCCCAAATTCCCTTGCGGAAAACTGGACGCATTACCGAGAATCAGACCTGCAGGTTGCCGCTGGTAGCAGCATCGGAGCCGGCAGTAGCGTCAAACTCGTAGTCGTTGCCGGGCAGGATGGCGTTGAGCAGGATGCCTGCAATCGCAGCCACAGCCAGACCGGACAGGTTGATGGTGACGCTGCCAACGGTAAAGCCAACGCCGCCCACAGAGTTGAAGCCCAGTGCGCACACCAGAATGACGGCAGCAACGATCAGGTTGCGGCTGTTGGTGAAGTCCACGCGGTTCTCTACCACGTTGCGCACACCGATGGCAGAGATCATGCCGTACAGCACAAAGCTGATACCGCCGATGATGCCGGTAGGGATGGTGTTGATGACAGCTTCAAACTTGGGGCTGAAGCTCAGGATGATGGCCAGCACAGCAGCAATGCGGATGACCAGCGGGTCGTAGATCTTGCTCAGTGCCAGCACGCCGGTGTTCTCGCCGTAGGTGGTGTTAGCGGGGCCGCCCAGCAGACCGGCCATGGTGGTAGCCAGACCATCGCCCATCAGGGTGCGGTTCAGGCCGGGGTCATTGATATAGTTGTGGCCGACAGTGGCGCTGATGGCAGCGATGTCGCCAACGTGCTCCATCATGGTAGCCAGTGCGATGGGGATGATGGTGAACAGAGCGCTGATGAACTCCGGGCTGCCGTCAATGGCGAACAGACCCATAGCTTCCTTGTGCAGAGGGATGCCCAGCCAAGCGGCCTCGGAGATCTTCTGGAAGTCCACTGCGCCGGTGACCAGTGCCACAGCGTAGGAGACCAGCACGCCAATGAGGATGGGCAGGATCTTGACCATGCCCTTGCCCCAGATGTTGCACACGATGACAGTGCCCAGTGCCACGAAAGCCAGCAGCCAGTTGGACTGGCAGTTGGTGATGGCAGAGGGGGCAAGGATCAGGCCGATGGAGATGATGATGGGGCCAGTGACTACCGGCGGGAAGAACTTCATGATGCGGCGGATGCCAAAGGTAGAGATCAGCAGGCTGGCAACCAGATAGACCAGACCCGAGAACGCAATGGCAGCGCAGGCATAGGGCAGCATCTTGGTGTTGGCAACGGTCAGGTTGCCGTCGGCATCAGCCAGCATAGGAGCCACGATGGAGAAGCCGCCCAGATAGGCAAAGGAGGAGCCGAGGAATGCCGGAACCTTCTTTTTGGTAATGAGGTGGAACAGCAGGGTGCCCAGACCGGCACACAGCAGAGTGGTGGAAACGCTCAGGCCGGTGAGCAGCGGCACCAGAACCGTTGCGCCGAACATGGCAAACATGTGCTGTACACCCAGAACAAACATTCTGCCTGTGCCAAGCTTTTTGGCGTCGTATACGCCTTTGGAGTAATCGATTTTTTCGCTCATAGAAAACCTCCTGTACTGTTATTCCCAAAAAAAGAGGCATTGCCGTTGAAACAGCAGTGCCTCTGAATTTCAGGAACAAGACCTCCACACAAAAATGGGAAAGAAGCCACTATGCAGTCGCTCACGCTTGAACATTGTGCTCCTCCCCTTCTTTTTGTGTTCTTTCCAACAACCGGAACCGCTCCGGCAAGGCAGCAGCAGCGCTGCGGCCTTTTTGATAAGTATAGCAGATTTTGGACTTTCCAGCAAGGTGTTGACAGCTTTTTCTTGTCTGTCGCACCGCGCCGTGGGCTGCAGGGGTTGCGCTTTGGGGCGGAATCGCCTATAATAGAGCCTGTTCTTATTTCCTACTATCATAATGTGTTGATATTACAGGAGGCTCTATGCTCTATCTGGATTACTCTGCCAACACCCCTGTGGACGAGGCAGTGCTGCAATGCTTCTGCGAAGCAGAGCGGCGTTACCCGGGCAACGCCAACGCCCATCATCAGGCAGGCGCTGCCGCGAAAGCCGCTATGAACGAGGCGACCCGCAGCATTGCCCGCTGTCTGGGCGCACCGCCTGCGGGCATCATCTATACCTCCGGTGCCAGCGAAGCCAACAACCTTGCCGTGAAGGGGCTGGCAGCGCTGGGAAGTACAACGGGCAGGCACATCCTCTCTACCCCGCTGGAGCATTCGTCCGTCAGCGGCAGTCTGGAGGCACTGCAAAAGCAGGGGTACGAGGTGGAGCTGCTGGACATCCTGCCGGACGGCACGGTGGACCTTGCAGACCTGAAAAAGCGGCTGCGCTCGGACACGGTTCTGGTAGCTGTGACCGCTGTGGACAGCGAGCTGGGCGTAGTGCAGCCCATTGCGGAGATCGCAGAGCTTTTAAAGGCGTATCCCAACTGCCATTTCCATGTGGACGCCACACAGGCTGTGGGGAAGCTTCCTGTGCAGTTTGAGGGCGTGGACACCATGAGCCTGACAGCCCATAAGTTTTACGGGCTCAACGGGATTGGTATACTGGTAAAACGGCTGGGACTGGCACTGCCGCCCCTTATCCACGGCGGAGAAAGCACTACCCCCTACCGCAGCGGCACGCCTACCGTGGCGCTGGCCTGCTCGCTGGCGCTGGCCTTGGAAAAGGCTACTGCGGAGCTGCCCGCCCGCGCCGCAGCCGTCCGCAGCCTGAATGACCGGCTGCGTGCAGAGCTTTACCGCTATCCAAAAGTGCGCATCAACAGCCCGGCAAACGCTGTGCCGCATATCCTGAACCTGAGCGTGCAGGGCGTAAAGGGCACGGTGTTCCAGCGGGAGCTGGACGCACGCGGGGTATGCGTCTCGGTCAAATCCGCCTGTTCGTCCGACGGACTGCCCTCCCGGGCAGTGCTGGCGGTCAGTCAGGACCGGCGCAATGCCCTTTCCTCCTGGCGCATCAGCCTGAGCCACCTTACCACAGAGGAAGAAGTGACCGGCTTTCTGCACGCCTTTGCGGACTGCTACAACACCCTGACCCGGTAAAAGAGCTGTGAAACTGAACCGCTTGCAGCTGCCATAAATAAACAAAAAGACCTTCCCGCTCTCCGGAACGGGAAGGTCTTTATAAATTGCTAGTTAGCCTTGGAACTTGCGTTCAAGGACAAAATCACTCAACGATCTTGCCAACAACGCCGGAACCAACGGTACGGCCACCCTCACGGATAGCGAAACGCAGGCCCTCTTCCATAGCAACGGGGGTCAGCAGCTCAACGTGCATCATGACGTTATCGCCGGGCATGCACATCTCGGTGCCTTCGGGCAGGGTGATGATGCCGGTCACGTCAGTGGTACGGAAGTAGAACTGAGGACGATAGTTGGAGAAGAAGGGAGTGTGACGGCCGCCTTCGTCCTTGGTCAGGACGTAGACCTGAGCCTCAAAGACGTTGTGGGGGTGCACAGAACCGGGCTTAGCCAGAACCTGGCCACGCTCGATCTGGGTACGATCAACACCACGCAGCAGAGCGCCGATGTTATCGCCAGCCTCAGCGAAGTCCAGAGACTTACGGAACATCTCCAGACCGGTGATGGTGGTGTTCAGACGGTCGGGCTTAATGCCGACGATCTCCATAGCGTCGCCAACCTTGGCAACACCACGCTCAACACGACCGGTAGCAACGGTACCACGGCCAGAAATGGTCATGACATCCTCGATGGGCATCAGGAAGGGCTTGTCCTCCTCACGATCCGGGTTGGGGATGTAGGAGTCAACAGCGTCCATCAGCTCCTTGATGCAAGCGTAAGCAGGATCCTCAGGATCGTTGGGAGCCTCCAGAGCCTTCAGAGCGGAACCACGAATGATCGGGGTGTCGTCGCCCGGGAAGTCGTACTCGCTCAGCAGCTCACGGATCTCCATCTCGACCAGATCCAGCAGCTCTTCGTCGTCGACCATATCGCACTTGTTCATGAACACAACGATATAGGGCACGCCGACCTGACGAGCCAGCAGGATGTGCTCACGGGTCTGGGGCATGGGACCATCGGTAGCAGCAACGACCAGGATAGCGCCGTCCATCTGAGCAGCACCAGTGATCATGTTCTTAACGTAGTCAGCATGGCCCGGGCAGTCAACGTGAGCGTAGTGACGAGCCTCGGTCTGGTACTCGACGTGAGCGGAGTTGATCGTGATACCACGAGCGCGCTCCTCGGGAGCCTTATCGATGTTAGCGTAGTCCATGAACTCTGCATCACCCTTCAGAGCCAGGTACTTGGTGATAGCAGCGGTCAGAGTGGTCTTGCCGTGGTCAACGTGACCGATGGTGCCGATGTTAACATGCGGCTTAGAACGGTCGAACTTTGCCTTTTCAGCCATTGGAATATCCTCCCTTAATTTAGGTTTTGATATTGGTTACAACAACCCTGCAAAATGCAGACATTGCACTGCAAGGCTATTCTACTAAATTTGTCCTGTAAAATCAAGTGCTTTTACAGGAAATTTTGCCGGAGTTACACTACCCCGGCAAAATTCTTATGCTTTACAGCGCTTAGCCCTTGGTACGGCCAGCGATGATCTGGTCAGCAATGTTCTTGGGGACCGGCTCATAGTGAGAGGGCTCCATAACATACTGGCCACGACCCTGAGTCTTGGAACGCAGGTCGGTAGCGTAGCCGAACATCTGAGCCAGAGGCACAAATGCGTTGACACGCTGGGTACCGGCCATAGCTTCCATGCCTTGGATCTGACCACGGCGGGCGTTCAGGTCGCCGATGACATCGCCCAGATACTCATCGGGAACGATAACAGCAACCTTCATGATGGGCTCGGTGATGATAGGATCAGCCTTGCGCATAGCATCCTTGAATGCCATAGAACCAGCGATGGAGAAGGCCATTTCAGAGGAGTCGACCTCATGATAAGAACCATCCCACAGGGTGACCTTGACATCAACAACAGGATAGCCTGCCAGAACGCCAGCCTTCATAGCACCCTGAATACCGTTGTCGATAGCAGGGATGTATTCCTTCGGGATAGCGCCGCCAACGATAGCGTTGACGAACTCGTAACCCTTGCCGGCCTCGTTGGGCTCGATCTTGATCTTAACGTGACCGTACTGGCCCTTACCACCGGACTGACGTGCGTACTTGGTCTCCTGGTTGGCCTCCTTGCGGATGGTCTCACGGTAAGCAACCTGGGGTGCACCCACGTTTGCCTCAACCTTGAACTCACGCAGCAGACGGTCAACGATGATCTCCAGATGCAGCTCGCCCATACCAGCAATGATGGTCTGGCCGGTCTCTTCATCGGTGTAGGTCTTGAAGGTCGGGTCCTCTTCGGCCAGCTTTGCCAGCGCGATGCCCATCTTCTCGTTACCAGCCTTGGTCTTAGGCTCGATGGCAACGCGGATAACGGGCTCGGGGAACTTCATGGACTCCAGAATGATGGGATGATTCTCATCACACAGAGTATCACCAGTGGTGGTGTTCTTCAGACCGACAACAGCAGCGATATCACCTGCGTAGCAGCAGTCGATATCCTTGCGGTGGTTGGAGTGCATCTGCAGGATGCGGCCCATACGCTCCTTGTTGTCCTTCACGGAGTTGTAGACAGTAGTACCTGCCTCAACCTTACCGGAGTACACACGGAAGTATGCCAGCTTACCAACGAACGGGTCGGTAGCGATCTTGAAGGCCAGAGCAGCAAACGGAGCGTCGTCGGAAGACGGACGGGTCTCCTGCTCTTCGGTCTCAGGATTCACACCCTTGATGTCCTCGACATCGGTAGGTGCGGGCATATAGTCAACGATAGCGTCCAGCAGCTTCTGCACGCCGCGGTTCTTGTAGGAAGAACCACAGACAACGGGAACCAGAGTATTTGCAATGGTCTCCTTGCGGATAGCAGCCTTCAGTTCCTCACGGGTGATCTCCTCACCCTCGAGGTACTTTTCCATCAGCTCTTCGTCGTTCTCGGCAACAGCCTCGACCAGAATATTACGGTACTCTTCAGCCTGCTCGACCATATCCTCGGGGATAGGCTCGGTGCGCATATCGTTGCCCATGTCGTCGTAGTAGACCTCAGCGTTCATATCGACCAGGTCAACGATACCACGGAAGGTATCCTCCTGACCAATAGGCAGCTGGATCGCCACGCCGTTAGCATGCAGACGATCGTGCAGCATCTTGATGCAGCGGAAGAAGTCGGCACCCATGGTATCCATCTTGTTGACGTAGACCATACGGGGAACCTTGTACTCGTCAGCCTGACGCCAAACGGTCTCAGACTGGGGCTCGACACCGCCCTTAGCAGCCAGAACGGTCACAGAACCGTCCAGCACGCGCAGAGAACGCTGAACCTCAACAGTGAAGTCCACGTGGCCCGGGGTGTCGATGATGTTGATGCGGTGACGGTTCTTCTTGAATGCGACCGGATCCTTCTGGGTCTCAGAGTGGCTCCAGTAGCAGGTGGTAGCAGCGGAAGTGATGGTGATACCACGCTCCTGCTCCTGAACCATCCAGTCCATGGTGGCGCCGCCATCATGAACTTCGCCGATCTTGTGGTTGATGCCGGTGTAGTACAGAATACGCTCGGTAGTCGTAGTCTTACCAGCATCGATATGGGCCATAATGCCGATATTTCTCGTCATCTGAAGAGAAACTTCTCTGGGTGTAGCCATGAAATTAACCTCCTACAGAACAGATCAATAACGGAAATGTGCGAAAGCCTTGTTAGCTTCTGCCATCTTGTGAGTGTCCTCACGCTTCTTCACGGCGTTACCAGTGTTGTTGGCAGCATCCATGATCTCAGCAGCCAGACGCTGTGCCATGGTCTTCTCACCACGGCTGCGGCTGTAGGCAGTCAGCCAGCGCAGACCCAGAGTCTCGCGGCGAGCGGGGCTGACCTCCAGGGGGACCTGGTAGTTAGCGCCACCAACACGGCGGGTCTTGCACTCGAGGCTGGGCATGATGTTCTCCATCGCCTTCTCGAAAGTCTCCAGAGGATCGTTGCCGGTCTTTTCCTGAATCATGGAGAAAGCCTCGTAAACGATCTTCTGAGCGACGCCCTTCTTGCCATCCAGCATCACGCTGTTGACCAGGCGGGTGACCATCTTGGAATTGTAAATAGGATCAGCTAAGACATCGCGCTTAGCAATGTTACCTCTTCTAGGCATCTTTCTTCCCTCCTTCACAGAATGATATCATCGGTACTCGAAAGTAATAAAACTCCCGTTGTGTCACAAAGAGCTGACCTTACATAAACCGTTACCCTCCGCTTTTAAGCGGACTTGTTATTTATATAAAGGAAAGCCGTTTATGGCGGTTGTCCTCAATTACTTCTTTGCAGCACCGGCCTTAGGACGCTTTGCGCCGTACTTGGAGCGGGCCTGATTACGGCCTGCCACACCCTGAGTATCCAGGGTACCACGGATGATGTGGTAACGCACACCGGGCAGGTCCTTAACACGGCCGCCACGGATCAGCACGACGGAGTGCTCCTGCAGGTTATGGCCGATACCGGGAATGTAAGAGGTGACCTCGATACCATTCGTGAGGCGGACACGAGCAACCTTACGCAGAGCAGAGTTAGGCTTCTTGGGGGTCATGGTACGAACTGCAGTGCAGACACCACGCTTCTGGGGGCTGCTCAGATCAGAGTACTGCTTCTTCTGAGAGTTATAAGTCTTCTGCAGAGCGGGAGCGGTGCTCTTGGTAGTCAGGACCTCACGGCCTTTGCGTACAAGCTGGTTAAAAGTAGGCATTTTGTTTCTCCTTTCTTAATGATGAACATCGGAAGTGTTTTCCGACTTTTTAGCCGCACTATCCCCATGAGGGACGCGCAACAGTTATATAATACCCGCTTTGCAGCCGGATGTCAACAGTTTTTGCAAATTTTTTTGTATTTATTCCAGATTTTTTCTTTCAGACATTTTGGGGCAGAAAAAGTGCCTTTTCCCTCCCCTGCTGCGCTGCTTTATGCGTGCAAAAACCGCCCCGCGGGCTTTCGCCCACGGAGCGGTTTTGTTTATCGCAATTTTCAAAAATAGTGCCTATCGAAACGGCATATTTGCGATATGCAGTTTGCGGATGTTGCTTGTGCATTAAAAACGCAAACTGCTATAACTGATCAGATCCTGACGGATGCTGCGCTTACTGTGCGGAGGCAGCCAGCTCGGCTGCGATCTCGGCGTCGCGCTCAGCCTCACGGTTCTTCAGATCCTCACGCACCTCCGGCAGACCGGTACCGGCGGGGATCAGCTTACCGATGATGACGTTCTCCTTCAGACCGGACAGCGGGTCGACCTTGCCCTTGATGGCAGCCTCGGTCAGCACGCGGGTGGTCTCCTGGAAGGATGCAGCGGACAGGAAGGAGTCGTTTGCCAGAGCAGCCTTGGTGATGCCCAGCAGCACCTGCTGGTACTCCACCAGCTTCAGGCCCTCTTCGCCTTCATCAATGCGCTTCTGCAGATCGGCATTGATGTTCTCCACCTCCAGACGGCTTGCCAGAGCACCGCCGATCAGGTTGGAGGAGCCGGAGTCGGTCACGCGCACCTTGCGGCACATCTGACGGACAATGACTTCGATATGCTTATCGTTGATCTCAACGCCCTGCAGACGGTAGACCTTCTGGACCTCATTGATCAGGTAGTTCTGCACGTCCTCCAGACCCTTGATGGCCAGAATATCCTGCGGGTACAGCACGCCCTCGCGGGTGATGATGTCGCCCTTCTCCACACGGTCGCCGGGCATCACGCGGGAATGCTGGGTGAACGGGATGGAGTAGCTCTTGACTTCCTCTGCACCGTTCTCGTCCTTGCCGGTGACCTTGATGACCACGTTCTTCTTGGTGTCGTCCTGAGAGACCACACCGGAGATCTCGCTCATGATGGCCATGCTCTTGGGACGGCGGCTCTCGAACAGCTCCTCAACACGGGGCAGACCCTGTGTAATATCCTCGGCAGATGCGATACCGCCGGTATGGAAGGTACGCATGGTCAGCTGAGTACCGGGCTCGCCGATGGACTCTGCGGCGATAACACCGACAGACTCGCCCAGACGGACCGGCTCGCCGTTGGCCATATCAGAGCCGTAGCAGCGTGCGCAGACACCGGTCTTTGCACGGCAGGTCAGCAGGCTGCGGATCTTCAGGCGGGTGATGCCGGCTGCCTCGATCTCGTTGGCGTCGTACAGGTCGATCATCTTGCCCTCGGGCACGATGACCTTGCCGGTGATGGGGTTGACCACATCGCCCACGGCAAAACGGCCGATCAGACGCTCGCGGAAGCTCTCGATCTTCTCCTTGCCCTCGTGGATCTCAGAGACCCACAGGCCATCGGTGGTGCCGCAGTCGAGCTCGCGGACGATGACGTCCTGAGAAACGTCGACCATGCGGCGGGTCAGGTAACCGGAGTCAGCAGTACGCAGAGCGGTATCGGCCAGACCCTTACGAGCACCACGGGCAGAAACGAAATATTCCAGAATGTTCAAGCCTTCGCGGTAGTTTGCACGAATGGGCATCTCGATGGTGTGACCGGCGGTGTTTGCCAGCAGGCCGCGCATACCGGCCAGCTGCTTGATCTGGTTCATAGAACCACGGGCACCGGAGTCTGCCATCATATAGATCTCGTTGTCCTTGGGCAGGTTGTCTGCCAGAGCCTTGGAGACCTTATCGGTGGTCTTCTGCCAGATATCAATGGTCTTGTTGTAGCGCTCGTTGTCCGAGATCAAACCACGGTTGAACAGCTTGCCGACCTTGGCGATTTCCTTATCGGCCTCAGCGATCAGCTCCTGCTTCTGGGGCGGGATCACAGCGTCGCACACAGCCACGGAGATAGCGGACAGGGTGGAGTACTTGTAGCCCTGTGCCTTGATGGCATCCAGCATCTTAGCACACTTGCGGGTGCCGTTGCGGGTCATGCAGCGGGAGATGATCTCGGGCAGGGTCTTTTTGGTCACGCGGAAGCTGACCTCGTACTCCAGCCAGTGCTCGGGATCGGTGCGATCCACATAGCCCAGATTCTGGGGGATGGGATTGTTGAAGATGATGCGGCCGGCGGTGGCATCCACCAGACCGGTGCGCTCCACGCCGTCAATGGTCATGGTGCGGCGCACCTTGATGGGTGCGTGCAGGGTGATGATGTGCTCGGCGTAAGCCATCAGAACCTCGTTCTCATCACGGAACACCTTGCCTGCGCCCTCGTCGTTCTCACGAACGGTGGTCAGGTAGTAGCTGCCCAGGATCATATCCTGCGTAGGCACGGTAACAGGTGCACCATCAGAGGGCTTCAGCAGGTTGCCGGAAGCCAGCATCAGCATCTTGGCCTCACGGCAGGCATCCTCGCTCAGGGGCAGATGGACTGCCATCTGGTCGCCGTCGAAGTCGGCGTTGAATGCGGTACAAGCCAGCGGGTGCAGCTTGACAGCACGGCCTTCCACCAGCACGGGGTTAAAGGCCTGAATGCCCAGACGGTGCAGGGTAGGTGCACGGTTCAGCAGCACGGGGTGACCCTTGATGACGGTCTCGAGGCTGTCCCAGACTTCGGGCTTTGCGCGCTCGACCATCTTACGAGCGGACTTGATGTTGTTGGCAATGCCCTTCTCCACCAGATCCTTCATGACAAAGGGCTTGAACAGCTCCAGAGCCATCTCCTTGGGCAGACCGCACTGATCCATCTTCAGCTCGGGGCCGACAACGATAACGGAACGGCCGGAGTAGTCAACACGCTTGCCCAGCAGGTTCTGACGGAAGCGGCCCTGCTTGCCCTTCAGCAGATCGGAAAGGCTCTTCAGTGCGCGGTTGTTGGGGCCGGTGACCGGACGGCCGCGGCGGCCGTTGTCGATCAGGCTGTCCACAGCCTCCTGCAGCATACGCTTCTCGTTGCGCACGATGATGTCGGGAGCGCCCAGCTCCAGCAGACGGCGCAGACGGTTGTTGCGGTTGATGACGCGGCGGTACAGGTCGTTCAGGTCGGAGGTGGCGAAGCGGCCGCCGTCCAGCTGGACCATAGGGCGCAGGTCAGGCGGCAGCACGGGCAGCACGTCCATGACCATCCACTCGGGGCGGTTGCCGGAGATGCGGAAAGCCTCGACAACTTCCAAACGCTTGAGGATGCGCACGCGCTTCTGGCCGGAGGACTTTTCCACCTCGGCGGTCAGCTCAGCGCTCAGCTGATCCAGATCGATCTCCTTCAGCAGGGTCTGGACGGCCTCGGCGCCCATGGCAGCCTCGAACTCGTCGCCGTAGCGATCGCACATTTCGCGATATTCCTTCTCGGTCAGCAGCTGCTTTTTATCCAGCGGGGTCAGACCGGGATCGGTGACGATATAGCTTGCAAAGTACAGCACCTTTTCCAGCAGGCGGGGGCTGATGTCCAGCATCAGGCCGATGCGGCTGGGGATGCCCTTGAAGTACCAGATGTGGCTCACAGGAGCGGCAAGCTCAATGTGACCCATACGCTCGCGGCGGACCTTGGCCTTGGTGACCTCGACGCCGCAGCGATCACACACCTTGCCCTTGTAACGGATGCGCTTGTACTTGCCGCAGTGGCACTCCCAGTCCTTGGTAGGTCCAAAAATGCGCTCGCAGTACAGGCCGTCACGCTCCGGCTTCAGGGTGCGGTAGTTGATGGTTTCGGGCTTTTTGACCTCGCCGTAGCTCCAAGCGCGGATCTGCTCCGGGGAGGCAAGGCCGATTTTAATGGAATCGAAAACGTTGTTTTCCATGAAACGAACCCTTTCTTAATCTCTAGTTGTTTCGATGATGACAGGCGACCTATAAAACCCGCTGCTCTCCCCTGCCTGCGGCGGCAGCACGCGCACCGCAGCGGGGAAACAGCTTTTAAAGGGTTTATTCGTCAAAATCCACTTCATCGGAGGAAGCGGACTCTGCAGAGGCAGAGTTATCATCCTCCAGCACAGAGGGATCATCGAAACCTGCATCGGCGTCCTTGATGTTGTAATCAGTCAGCTCGCTCTCCTGCACCACAGTCTCGGTGCCGGCAACATCACGCATATCAAAGCCGGTCTCTTCGTCGTCGAAGTTCTGGCGCATGTCGATCTCGTTGCCGTCCTTGTCCTGCACGATCACGTCCATACCCAGAGACTGCAGTTCCTTCAGCATAACGCGGAAGGACTCGGGGATGCCGGGCTGCGGGATGGGCTCGCCCTTGACGATGGCCTCGTAGGTCTTGACACGGCCCTCCACGTCGTCGGACTTGACAGTCAGGATCTCCTGCAGGGTGTAAGCGGCACCGTAAGCTTCCAGTGCCCAGACCTCCATCTCGCCGAAGCGCTGACCGCCGAACTGAGCCTTGCCGCCCAGAGGCTGCTGGGTGACCAGAGAGTAGGGGCCGGTGGAACGGGCGTGGATCTTATCATCGACCAGGTGATGCAACTTGAGGTAGTACATATAACCAACGGTAACGCGGTTATCGAACTTTTCACCGGTACGGCCATCGTAAACGGTGGTTTTGCCGTCACGATCCAGCTCGATCTTGGAGAAGTCGATGATGTGGCCCTTCTCGCCCATGATCTTGGGGAGCTTGGTGGGATAAGCGGGAGCATTCTCGCCGTGCCACATCTCGCGGGCGGTATCAAAGGTATCGCCGATGTCGTTCTCACGGGCAGAGTCAAAGACGGGGGTCATGACCTTGATGCCGCAGGCCTTGGCAGCGTAGCCGAGGTTGACTTCCAGCACCTGACCGATGTTCATACGGGAAGGCACGCCCAGCGGGTTCAGCACGATGTCCAGCGGAGTGCCGTCGGGCAGGTAGGGCATATCCTCCTGCGGCAGGATGCGGGAAACGACACCCTTGTTACCGTGACGGCCTGCCATCTTATCGCCGACGCTGATCTTACGCTTCTGGGCGATATAGCAGCGGACGACCTCGCGCACACCGGGCTGCAGCTCATCGCTGTTCTCCGGGGTAAAGACCTTGACATCCACGATGATGCCGTATGCGCCGTGGGGCACACGCAGGGAGGTGTCGCGCACCTCGCGGGCCTTCTCGCCGAAGATGGCGCGCAGCAGGCGCTCCTCGGCGGTCAGCTCGGTCTCGCCCTTCGGGGTGACCTTACCGACCAGAATATCGCCGCTCTTGACCTCGGCGCCGATGCGGATGATACCACGCTCGTCCAGATCCTTCAGGGCATCCTCAGAAACGTTGGGGATGTCGCGGGTGATCTCCTCGGGTCCCAGCTTGGTATCGCGGCTCTCGGTCTCGTACTCCTCGATGTGGATGGAGGTGTACACGTCCTCGCGCACGATCTTCTCGTTCAGCAGAACGGCGTCCTCGTAGTTGTAGCCCTCCCAGGTCATGAAGCCGATCAGGGCGTTCTTACCCAGAGAGATCTCGCCGTTGCGCATTGCGGGGCCATCGGCCAGCACCTGACCGGCAGTGACGGTCTCGCCCACTTCCACGATGGGGCGCTGGTTGATGCAGGTGCCTGCGTTGGAGCGGGCAAACTTGATCAGAGAGTAATCCTCCAGAGCGCCCTGCTCGTTGCGCACCACAACGTGGTCGGCATCGGCCTTTTCCACAACGCCGTTGCTCTTGGCCAGCACAGCGGTGCCGGAGTCGGTAGCAGCCTTGTACTCCATACCGGTAGCAACAATGGGCTGCTGGGTGACCATCAGAGGCACTGCCTGACGCTGCATGTTAGAGCCCATCAGTGCACGGTTACAGTCATCGTTCTCCAGGAAGGGGATGCAGGCGGTAGCAACAGAGACCATCATACGCGGAGAAACGTCCATGTAATCGACCTTCTCTGCGTCGATTTCCAAAATCTCGTCGCGGCGGCGGGCAGACACGCGGGGACGGACGAAGTGCTTGCCTTCGTCCAGCGGCTCGTTGGCCTGTGCCACAACGTACTCGTCCTCCACATCGGCGGTCATATACTCCACCTCGTCGGTGACGACCTGCTCGATGAGATTGTTGTTCTCGTCGTAGACCTTCTTGACCTTGCGGTAAGGAGCCTCCACGAAGCCGTACTCGTTGATCTTGGCGTAGGATGCCAGATAGGAGATCAGACCGATGTTGGGGCCTTCAGGGGTCTCGATGGGGCACATACGGCCGTAGTGGCTGTAGTGAACGTCGCGGACTTCGAAGCCTGCGCGGTCACGGCTCAGACCGCCGGGGCCCAGAGCAGACAGACGGCGCTTGTGGGTCAGCTCAGCCAGAGGGTTATTCTGGTCCATGAACTGAGACAGCGGAGAGGAGCCGAAGAACTCCTTGATGGCTGCCACCACAGGACGGATGTTGATCAGTGCCTGCGGGGTGATGACGCTCTGATCCTGGCTCTGCAGGGTCATGCGCTCACGGATGACGCGCTCCATACGGGAGAAGCCGATGCGGAACTGGTTCTGCAGCAGCTCGCCCACGCTGCGGATACGGCGGTTGCCCAGATGGTCGATATCATCGGTGGTGCCGATGCCGTAGCCCAGACCGTTCAGGTAGTTGATGGAGGACAGGATATCGTCGATGGTGACGGTACGGCCGATGAGCAGGTCGTGATCCTTCTTCAGGCTCTCCATGACCTCCTCGGCGCTGGAAGCGTTATCAAGGATCTTGCGCAGCTCCTTGAGGTTGCAGCGCTCGTTGATGCCGCACTCCTTGACATCCACGCCCTTGAATGCGGGGTAGTAGCTGTCGATGATGGCCTGTGCGTCCACGCAGCCGTTGGTGATGACCTTGACCTTGTGGGGCTGATCCTTCATGGGATCATCGATCTTCAGCACGACCAGATCCACGCCGGCAGCATCGATCTGCTCGGCCAGCTTGCGGTCGATCTTCTTGTCGGCCTCGACAAGGATCTCGCCGGTGAAGGGATCCACCACGTTCTCTGCGGCCACATGGTTCATGATGCGGCGTGCCAGAGACAGCTTTTTGTTCATCTTATAGCGGCCGAAACGGGACAGGTCGTACCGGCGCGGATCGAAGAACAGCATATCGATCTGGCTGGTAGCGGACTCCACCGTGGGAGGCTCGCCGGGGCGCAGCTTGCGGTAGACCTCCAGCAGGCCCTCCTCGCGGTTCTTGGTGGTATCCTTTTCCAGCGTGGCCAGAATGCGCTCGTCCTCGCCGAAGTAGTTCAGGATATCCTCGTTGGAGGACAGACCCAGTGCACGGCACAGCACCGTGACGGGCAGCTTACGGTTCTTGTCGATACGGACATAGAACACGTTGGCGGCATCGGTCTCGTACTCCAGCCATGCACCGCGGTTGGGGTTCATGGTGGCGCTGTACAGGTCGTTGCCGACCTTATCCTTGGCATGGCCGTAGAACACACCGGGAGAGCGGACCAGCTGGCTGACGATCGCACGCTCGGCACCGTTGATGACAAAGGTGCCTGCGTCGGTCATCAGGGGGAAGTCGCCCATGAAGATCTCCTGGTCCTTCACCTCGCCGGTCTCCTTGTTCAGCAGACGGGCGGTGACGCGCAGGGGGGCTGCAAAGGTAACGTCGCGCTCCTTGCACTCCTTGATGCTGTACTTCGGCTCCTTATCCAGCCGGAAGTCCACAAAGCTCAGTGCCAGATTGCCGGTGTAGTCCTCAATGGTGCCGATATCGTGGAAGACCTCCTTCAGGCCTTCATCCAGGAACCACTGATACGAGTTTTTCTGCACCTCGATCAGGTTCGGCATACTGATGACTTCGTCGATGTGGGAGAAGCTCATGCGCTCGGTTTTGCCGAGCTTAACGGGCTTGACTTTCATCATAAAATCAACCACTCCTTACTTTTATATTCTACGGGATGTCGTATACGCGGGTCAAATTTGAGCAGACACACATAATTCGACCCGCGTCCTGCGGAACGTTCCGGCGTTTTGCACAAACTTTTGGGGTCAGCCCCTCAAGCGGCAGCCATCGCAATTCCCTTTTTGGCGCACTAGTCCATTATGTGATACTAATGCAGTATACACCCAAAAACCCCTGTTGTCAAGCCATTTTTCAGTTTTTTGCCGAAATAAATTTAATTTTCGATTTGTTTTCGCACACCCGGTAGCGTGTAGCTGTTTGTTTGCCAAGTACTTGATTTTTTTATTTTGCACGTTCCTGTTCATAACACCCTTGTGCAATTTGTCTATCTTTGCTCTTGCGCCCGGAAGTGTTACTTCTGAACTTCCCTGCCGCAAAAAAAAGACCGCCGCACAAAATGCCGTGCAGCAGTCTCGTCCTTTCATGATATGTTGCTCACTCGTCCAGATAATCCCGCAGCAGCTTTGCGCGGCTGGGGTGGCGCAGCTTGCGCAGTGCCTTTGCTTCGATCTGACGCACCCGTTCCCGGGTCACGTTGAACTCCTTGCCCAGCTCCTCCAGCGTGCGGGCACGGCCGTCCTCCAGACCAAAGCGCAGGGTGATGACCCGCTCCTCCCGGGGCGTCAGGCTTTTAAGGACGTGCAGCAGCTCCCGCCGCAGCAGCTGACGCCCGGCTTCATCCACCGGGACACCGGCATCCTCGTCCTGAATGAAGTCCTCCAGATGGGCATCCTCTTCCTCCCCCACCGGCGTTTCCAGACTGATGGGCTCCTGCGACAATTGCAGCAGCTCCCGCACCTTGTCCGGCTCCATATCCAGTGCGGCGGCGATCTCCTCCACGGTGGGCTCCCGCCCATTCTTGTGCAGCAGGTCGCCCGCCGTTTTCTTGACCCGGTTGATGCTCTCCACCAGATGCACCGGGATGCGGATGGTGCGTCCCTGATCTGCAATGGCGCGGGTAATGGACTGCCGGATCCACCACGTTGCATAGGTGGAGAACTTGAATCCCCGCTCTGGTTCAAACTTTTCCGCCGCCTTCATCAGGCCGAGGTTGCCTTCCTGAATGAGATCCAGAAAAGGCAGTCCCCGCCCGGCGTAGCGCTTGGCAACCGACACTACCAGCCGCAGGTTTGCTTCGCTCAGGGAGCGGCGCGCATCCGCATCCCCTGCGCGGGCAGCCTTTGCCAGCGCCATCTCCTGCCCGGCGGTCAGCAGCGGCACCCGGCCGATCTCCTTTAAATAGGTCTTGACCGGGTCATCCAGCGCCACCCCCTCCGAGGACAGCTCATTCTCCAGCCTGCCGATCTGAGCATCATCCAGCACAGGCAGTTCGGCAGTCTCCTCTGCCAGATGGACGCCCCGCTGCTCCAGCGCAGCGTAGAGTTCGTCCAGCTGTGCAACATCGAAATCCGTTTCCTCCATGGCGCGGCTGATCTGCTCCGGGGTCAAGGTATGACGCCGCGCCTTTGCGGCAAGGCTGCGGGCAAGTTCTTCCGTTTGCGACAATTTCTGCATGATTCCTGCTCCTTTTCTCTCCAGCTCCAGCCGGAGGGAAAACAGGGATCAGTCTTGTTCGGGCAGCGTCCCCTGCTTTTTTTCGCGCATCGACTGAAGATACTGTGTGATCTCATCGCCGGACATTGCAGCAGCTTTGCTTGCAACCGGCATTCCCCGGGCGATCCTGTCCAGATACAGATGGATATCCTCCGGGGTGCAGTTCACATCGCTGTATTGTGCCGCAAGTCGGCTCAGTTCATTCAATGCCTCTTCGCTTACAAATGCCCGCAGTGCCGTCAGGCTGAGCTCCACGCCCTCCCGGCTGCAATTGAGCATCGCTTCGTATAGTTCCTTCTGCTGCGGCTGGATGAATTGCTCCGCCGTCAGCTGCTGTTTGGCCAGTTCCAGATAGCGCGGCTCCCGCAGGATGGCCGCCAGCAGCCGCTGCTGGGCGCTGGCAATGCCCAGCGCCTGACTGCCGCCTGCGCTGTATGGCACCTTGATCTGATCCATCTCACCAGAGCGCAGCAGCTCGCGGTTTTTCTCCCGGCGGTACTTGCCGCCCGCCCGCTTTGCTGCGGTGCCCAGCTGCGCCAGAATGGCGGTTTTGGAGATATTGGTCTCCTCTGCCAGCCGCCCGGCGTACACCTCCTGTTCGGTGGGGTTAGAGCGCTCGGCCAGCATCTCCACAGCATCCTTTATATACTGCAGACGCTGCGCGTCCTGCGAGAGATCGTACTGATCCCGCAGACGCTTGAGCCGGAAGTCCAGCGCGTTGCCCACCCCATCCAGAAGCGCCTGAAAGCGCTCCGGGCCGTATTTTTTGATATACTCGTCCGGGTCCTTTGCGCCGGGGATCTGCAGCACACCCACCTTTACCGGGCTGTTGCGGAACAGCTCCAGCGAGCGCAGGGTGGCCTTCTGGCCGGCTTCGTCTGAATCGTAGCTCAGAATGACCTCGTCGGCATACTCGCTGATGATACGCACCTGCCCGGGGGTCAGCGCGGTGCCGCAGGCACAGACGGCGGTATCGATGCCCGCCTGCTGCATACTGATGACATCCATATAGCCTTCGCACAGCACGAACCGCCGGGAGGCGCTGCGCTTGGCGATCTGCATGGCAAACACCGTCTCGGATTTGTGGTAGACCAGCGTTTCCGGGCTGTTGACGTATTTAGGCTTGGAGTCGTCCATCACGCGCCCGCCAAAGGCAATGATGTTGCCGCGCAGGTCAAAGATGGGGGTCATGACACGCTTCCAGAACAGGCAGTAGATGCGCCCGGACTGGCTGCGCTTAAACAGACCGCTGGCGTCCAGCTCCTGCTGGTTATAGCCCTTATCCCGCAGGTACTGGTACAGTGCCTGCCCGTCATTAGGGGCATAGCCCAGCCCGAACCGGACGATGGTCTTATCGTCCAGCCCGCGCCGCCGCCAGTAGGCACGCGCCTGCCGCGCCTCCTCCACGGTAGAGTTCAGGCATGCGTGGAAAAAGCGGGCGGCCTCCTTGTTCATGGAAAGCACCCGGCTGCGCAGACGGCCGGTCTTGTCGTCCTCCTGCGGCTCCGGCATCCCGGCACGGGAGGCCAGCATCTTGATGGCCTCGACACTGCTGATATTGTTGATCTTTTTGACAAAGCTGATGGCATCTCCGGCTGCCTGACAACCGAAGCAGTAAAAGCTTTGGGTGTCCGGGTACACATAGAAGGACGGCGTTTTTTCGCTGTGAAAGGGACACAGACCGCCGTACAGCCGTCCCTTGCGTTTGAGCTGCACATAGCTGCCCACCAGCTCCACAATGTCGGTGCGGCGGGTAAGCTCCTCAATGTATTCGTGTGGGATCATGTTGTTTTAAACGACCTCTCCAGTTTTAAAGGACGTGCCATTTCTGGGGCACGAACAGTTCTTCAAAGGTGCGGATGGCAAACTCATCGCTCATACCGCTGATGTAATCGGTGACAGCGCGCTCCCGTCCCTCCTGATAGGCCAGCTGCACATAAAAGTTAGACATCCGGTCCACATGGGTCAGGTAGTATTCGTACAGCTCTGCGATAAGTTTGTCCACCTTTTGCTCCTCGCACTTGGCGTTTTTATCCACATACACGGTGGTGTACATGAAATCCCGCAGGGCGAGGAACGCTTCGTATTCCTCCGTGCCCATGCGGACATCCCCCTCGCTGTGGGTGAGGATGCTGTTGATCATGGTAGTGATGCGGGCAGATTTGGTCTGCCCCAGCACCGCCGTGCAATCCTTGGGCAGAGTGGCAGCGTCCAGCACACCGGCGCGCACGGCGTCCTCAATATCGTGGTTGACAAAGGCGATCTGATCCGCAAGACGCACGATGCGTCCTTCCGGGGTAGCTGCCCATGTGCCCTTGGTGTGGGTGACGATGCCGTTGCGCACCTCCCACGTCAGGTTAAGCCCTTCGCCGTCCTTTTCCAGCCGGTCCACCACACGCAAGCTTTGCATATAATGGTGGAAGCCGTCCGGGCAGAGAGTGTTCAGCGCCTTTTCGCCCGCGTGACCAAAGGGGGTATGCCCCAGATCATGCGCAAGGCTGATAGCCTCGGTCAGATCCTCGTTCAGGCGCAGGCCGCGGGCGATGGTGCGGGCGATCTGCGAAACTTCCAGCGTATGGGTCAGCCGGGTACGGTACAGATCACCCTCCGGTGAAAGGAACACCTGCGTTTTCTGCTTGAGACGCCGGAAGGCCTTGCAGTGCAGTACCCGGTCGCGATCCCGCTGAAACACCGGGCGCAGCGGATCCTGCGGCTCCGGCACGGCGCGGCCACGGCTTGCATCGCTGAAGGTCGCCCACGGCGCAAAGGTAAGGTGTTCGATCTCTTCGGTTCTCCGGCGCACATCCATACAGATCCTCCTTTTGTTTTTCGGGCTTCTCCCCTCCCCTCTGTGCGCAGCCGATCCCAATTGCTGCGCTGCGGCAATTGTAGCACATCGGCTGTGTCGAAGGGGGAAGTTCCGTGTCGGTTTGCAAAAAAGACTTTGTTTTTTAAAATGGTGCGTAGAACGGGTCGGACACCGTTACCTGCGCGCTGCCCCGGGTCAGCTCCCGCAGCTGTTCCAGCAGCGGGGCTTCGGTATGTTCCGGCATCTGCCAGCGCAGGGTGACCCGGTCTGCAAACTCCGGCGGTGCCTGCTTTGCCCCGGCGGCATCAATGAGCAGGGACGCACGCTCATAGAGCGAATAATCCACAGTCATCTGCAGCTCCACCACGCTGCGCACCGTGACCACCTCGGCGTTTTCCAGCGCGCGGGCGGTGGCGGTGGTGTAGGCGCGGACCAAGCCGCCGGTGCCCAGCAACACCCCGCCAAAGTAGCGGGTGACCACCACGATCAGGTCGGTCAGACCGCTGTGCTGCAGCACCTCCAGCGCAGGCGTACCGGCAGTTTTGGCCGGCTCGCCGTCATCGGAATAGCGCTCGCGGTTGCCTGCCCGCAGGCGATAGGCATAAACGTTGTGCCGCGCGGTACGGTTAGCCGCCCGTACCTGTTCCAGAAAGGCAACGGCGGCTTCTTCGCTGTCGGCAAAGGAAAGCTGTGCGATAAAGCGGCTCTTTTTCTCTTCGTATTCGCCGGTGGCCGTGCCCCGGATGGTGCGGTAATCCTCCACGTCAGATCCTCCTGATAATAACTCAAAATAAGTATAACACAAACGGGCACAAATAAAAAGACTGGCGAAGCCTTGCAGGCTCCGCCAGTCTTTTATAAGAAGAAAGCAGTTGATCACTTGGTAAAGAGCTGAATCCACTGATGGCCCCAGGTGCTGGTGCTGTTGTAGTAGTAGCCAACACTCATCTTGCGAGCCTCAGGGTTCAGGATGTTAGCGCGATGGCCTTCGGAGTTCATCCATGCATCGACGACTTCTTCAGGAGAGACGCTGCCCCATGCGGCATTCTCGCCGGTGGGGGTATCGGTGACGCCGTAGTCCTTCAGGACGGTGAAGCACTTGGAGCCATCGGGACGGACATGAGAATTCACAACGGCGATCTCCTCGGCACGGGTCTGTGCAGCGGCGGTCAGGTTATCATCGCCCATTTCCAGAGCAGCCAAACCGTACTTTGCGCGCTGGGCATTGACCAGATCCAGAACTTCCTGACGGTAGTCCTCAGTGTGAGAATTTTCAGGGTAAGAGAAGATCAGCACCCAGTAGTTGTTGTAGACGCCGCCCTCGTAGTGGCCAACGCTCACGGTGGTAGCATCGGCGTTCAGGATACGCTCGCGGGTAAAATCGGTAGCCATCCACTGATCCATTGCGGAATCGGGGGTGGAGCAGCCGGCCATGTAGTTCTCACCGATGGAAACATCGCTGATACCGTTCTCTGCCAGAACGGTGAAATCGCGCTGACCGTTGGGGCGAACGTAGGAGTAAGAAACTGCCAGCTCTTCGGCACGCTTCATAGCAGCGGCATTGTGGCTGCTGTCGCCCAGAGCAACGGGAGCCAGACCAGCCTGTGCACGCTCGTTATTGATCAGGGTCAGGAAGCTGCTCTGGTAGGCGTCTTCCTCAAAGTAGGAGTTCTCTTCCTCCACGGAAGCGGTGGCAGGAGCGGCAGCCTGTGCGGCGTTTGCGGTGACGGGCTTGAAGCTTGCAAAGCCAAAAACCACAGCCAGCGTCATAGCAGCTGCTGCGATATTCTTTACGGTACTCATTGCACGCTTCATAAGATTGCCTCCGGTCTGTTGCCTTATACAGTGTGATGTTGTATGCTGCAACTTGTTTGCAACTCTGTTGTATCACATCTGCAACTCTTGTGTCACAAGAGTATCACAAAACCGCACAGACGTCAAGAGGTTATGCGTTCATTTTGCAGAAAAAATACAGATTTTTTTAAAATATCCCGCCTTTTTATCGCAACTCAAGCGTAACAAAGAGTCCGAAAACGTTACAGTTGTGTTGCGCTTCTCGCCAAAATAAGCCGAGTGCAACAGTTGCCGCACACTTTCGGGAACGCTCGAGTGCGTTTCGTATTGTATATTTCCGTATTTATATGCACCAATTTGCATAATAGGATTTCTGTGTACGCTTTTGTGGCGCTTTGCCGCATTCCCTTCTGCGTTCCTTTCCCATAGAAAGCAAATCAGAGCTGCTGTGCAGTATGCGGCACAGCAGCTCCTTTATAAAAAACGCAACAAAAAAGCCCTGAGATTTTCATCTCAGAGCTTTCTGCTAAGTCGGCGACTACCTATTTTCACAAGCCGTTTCCAGCTAACTATCTTCGGCACAAGTAAGCTTAACTTCTGTGTT
>CAKTFS010000002.1 GCA_934561115.1 uncultured Faecalibacterium sp.
TTTGGTTCGGAATAGTGTAGTGCTGGCGGTCTATCTCTTGTTTTCGGTTGCTTGCTTCCTTACCGTACATGAGCATTCTGCCGGTTCTTGCAGCAATCCTGTCGCTTCTTTATTTGCCATGGTACAGGGCAGAGCGGCATCGACGTATGCTCTGTGCAAGAAATCAAGTCGCAGTTTGAATGACCCCATACCTGAGTGCAATCCTTCTTTTCTCCTTCTGCCCCGTCAAGGTCTTGACTTTGGCGGGGAATTTTTGTCGCCAGACTTTTACATGAGCTTTACCCTAGCAGGATAGTTTGCATAAATCCTTCGTGCTACCATAGAGCAGGTATCAAAAATGGGAGTGCAAAATATGGAGATCAAGCTCATTAACCTTACAAAATCCTTTGGCGTAAAGCAGGTGATCCAGCCTACCAGCTTTATCATTCAAAGTGGCAGTCTGACCACATTGCTGGGGCCTTCCGGCTGCGGCAAGACCACCTTGTTGCGGATGATCGCCGGACTGGAAACGCCGGACAGCGGTGAGATCTGGTTTGCGGATCGATGTGTGTTCTCTTCGGAAAAGAAAATCAATATCCCGCCCGAAAAGCGCGGCCTTGGCTTTGTATTTCAGGATTTTGCCCTCTGGCCGCACATGACTGTCTTTGAAAATGTAGCTTTTGGTCTGCGGGCGGCGGGCAAGACGGACAACTTGGACGAAAAGGTGAAAAATGCACTTCATGCTGTACAGCTGGATGATTTTGCCCAGCGGTATCCTCATCAGCTGTCCGGTGGACAGCAGCAGCGTGTGGCATTTGCCCGAGCGATCGTCATTGAACCGGCCTGCATCTTGTTTGACGAGCCGCTGTCAGCACTGGATGCACTGCTGCGGGAAGAGATGCGCTCGGAACTGCGGACGCTGATCACCAAGCTGGGCATTACCGGCGTGTTTGTGACCCACGACCAGATCGAGGCCATGAGCATGAGTGATGCCATTGTGGTCTGCCACGCCGGAAAAGTTGAGCAGTATGATACCCCGGAAAAAATCTATTCCCATCCGGCAACGGAGTTCGTGGCACGGTTTGTGGGTTCCTCCAACTGGCTTGATCAGAATCATCTGTTCCGCCCGGAACAGGCGCAGACGGTTCCCACCGAGCAGGCCGAAAAATACGATGCCGATGTCACGGCGGTGCAGTTCCTTGGCAGCAGCTATCAGCTGCAGCTGAACCACAACGGACAGGACTGGACATATATCAGCCCCCGACGGGTCTCGGTGGGCGAAAAGCTCTCGCTTTATCTGCCCCGCAACGCCATCGTTGCCGTCTGAAATTGCTTCCAGCCGCAAGGTGCGGCTTGATGATACATCATTGGAAATGAAAAAGGAGAATCCTTATGCGTAATTATAAAATCAGCCGTCGTAATTTTCTGGCTGTGGCGGGCACTCTGACTGCCGCTGCCACCTTGACCGCCTGCGGCGGCTTCGCAAGCAGCACAGTTGCTTCCAGCACGGCTTCTTCCGGCGTGGCAAGTGAGAGTGCTCCCGCTGCAGCATCCGGCACCGGCAAAGTGACGGTCTATATGCCTTCTCCGGCTGGTCTGGCCGATAAGCTGGCTGAGGGCTTTACGGCAAAGACTGGTATCGAGGTAGAGCAGTTTCAGGGCACTACCGGCGAAATCCTCGCTCGTCTGGAAGCTGAAGCAGCAAACCCTGTGGCCGATGTGGTGATTCTGGCTTCTTGGTCGGATGGTCTGTCCATGAAAGCAGATGACAAGCTGGAAAGCTACACCCCGGAGAACGCCGACCTCATCGTGGACGGCTGGCTGGATGACGACAGCGTGTTGTTTGGCTACAGCGCATCCGCTGTGGGCGTTATTTATAACACCACGGTGTTCTCCACGCTTGATGCTGACTGGAAAGACCTTGGCAATGCAGAGTATCAGGATCAGCTGGCCATCCCCGATCCGGAAAAGTCCGGTGCCTGCAAGGACTTTGTGGCAGGCTATGTGGTCAAGAATGGCTGGGATGATTTTCAGGCTATGGCTGACAACGGTATGACGGTTCCCGGCGCAAACAAGGCTGCACTGGAGGCCGTCACCACCGGCGAAGTGGGCATTCTTGTGGCTGGCGTGGACTACAACGCCTATTCTTCCAAGAATAAGGGGGAGCCGCTGGACATCTACTACCCGGCAGGCGGCACCATCGTGAACCCCCGCCCGGCAATGATCCTGAAAACGGCTCCCAACATGGACAATGCCAAGGTGTTTGTCGATTATCTGTTCAGCGATGAGGCGCAGCAGCTGGTGGCAAATGCTTATCTGCTGCCCGGCCGCACCGACATCAAGTGCGACAAGCGCAGCAATCTGGAGGATATCCCCCAGATCACGCCCGATTGGGACAAGATGATGGCGGAAGCCAGCGATGATGCCGCAAAGATCAACCAGATCTGCGGTGCCAGCAACGGGTAACGCTCCATGAAACAGACGAATCGTAAGGCGGATCTTCCGCTGCTGTTGCTGGCAGTGGTGCTGATCTTTCTGATCGTCTGTCCTGTGGGAATGATTTTTGCCAAGGCGGTCATGCAGAATGGCCGCCTTGACTTTTCTCCCGCCGTGCAGACGCTGTTGAACCCGGAAAATGCCCACATGATCGGCAATTCTCTGCTGTTGGGTGTGCTGGTGGTGCTGTTGTCTACGCTGATCGCTGCACCGCTGGCCTATCTGTTCTCCCGGACAAAATTTGCCCGCTACCGTGTCTTTGACATCCTCTTTATGATCCCGTTCATGACACCGCCCTACATTGCCTCCATGGGCTGGATCTTATTTATGCAGAAAAAGGGGCTTTTGCAGCAGCTGATCCCCGCAGCTGCCGGATGCGAAAAGATCTTCTTTACACTGGGCGGTTTGGTGCTGGTGATGAGCCTGCACGTTTTTCCGTTCATGCTCACTATGCTCAAAAACGCCATGCTGAATATTCCTTCCAGTCTGGAAGAGGCAGGCGCGGTGTTCGGGGCGGGGTTCGGTGCCCGGATGCGCAAGATCTTTCTACCACTGCTTTCCGGCAACTACGCCATTGGTGCGCTGCTGGTGTTTGTGAAAACGCTGTCTGAATACGGCACTCCCTCTACGCTGGGCAAGCGCATCGGGTTTGAGGTGTTTACCACCGAGATCCACCGCCACGCTACCGTAGCACCTATCGACTTTGGCAGTTCGGCCACGCTCTCCTCCGTGCTGGTGGGCATCTGTCTGTGTATGTGGATGCTGCAAAATTACATTACCACGCGCAAAAGCTATAATCTGGTCAGCGGCAAGGGTGCCCGCCGCGTAGAGCAGTCCATGAGCAAAGGAGCCGCCATCGGTGCGTGGGCATATATCGTTCTGGTGCTGCTGATTGCAGTTGGAGTTCCGTACTTCTCGGTCATTTCCACCTCTCTCATCAATCTCCGCGGCTACGGTCTGGCACCGGGCAACTTTACCATCGCACATTATGTAGAACTGTTCACCGAGAACGAAAAGGGATTGAGTGCCCTGAAAAACAGCGTTTTTCTGGCGGTCACTTCGGCTACCATCTGTGCGGTGCTGGGAACTCTGCTGGTATTGGCAGTGCGAAAGTCACACTCTAAGCTGCGCAAGGTGGTGGAAGCCATTGGTCTGCTGCCGGAAATGCTGCCGGGTATTGTACTGGTCATCGGAATTATGCTATTCTGGAATCAAATTTACAACATCCTGCCGCTGTACAACACCATGGGCATCATGGTACTGGCCTATGTGGTGCTGTTTCTGCCCTATACGGTGCAATACGTCACCTCGTCCTTTACCCAGATCAGTGACAGCCTGATGTCAGCAGGACAGGTGTTCGGTGGAAGCCCGGCTTACATCCTGCGGCGTATCACACTGCCGCTGATCCGGCAGGGCATCGCCACCGGCTGGATGATGACCTTTATCATCGCGTTCCGGGAACTGGTAACGGCAAGTCTGATTGCCCCGCCCAACACACTGGTGGTCTCTACCTTTATCGTGCGGGAATTTGAACAGGGCAGCGTTTCGGTTGGCATGGCGATGGCGGTGTTGTGTGTACTGTTTTCTACCACGGCACTGCTGATCCTGAACACGGTGATCGATCGTCGGAAGGAACATTGAGATGGAGCTTTTTATTGCCGGGGGCTGCGGCGAACATGGCCGCAACTGCTTTTATGTAGAACACGATGAGGCTGCTTTTCTGGTGGATTGCGGTCTGCTGGCTGGCGCAGAGGATGACCTGCCCCGGCTGAATGCGGCACAAATTCAAAAGCTAAGGGCGGTCTTTCTGACCCACAGCCACACTGACCACACCGGGGCGTTGCCGTGGCTGGTGCAGCAGGGGTATCAGGGGCCGATCTATGCCACGCTGCCCACCCTGACCCAGCTGCCCTTTTCCTTGAATCACATCCAAACGTTGGAAAGTCTCTGCCCTTGCAAAGGTTCTGGCTCTGTGCCGGAACTGCCCGGCCTACAGGTCTCATGGGGACGTTCCGGGCACTGCGCGGGCAGCGTCTGGCTGCGGTTTGAATGGAACGGAAAAAGCATCCTATTTTCCGGCGACTATGCAGAGCACAGCCCACTCTATCCCTGCGATCTGCTGCGGAGCCAGAGGGCAGATCTGGCCGTTTTGGATGCGGCTTACGGCAGCACGAATGCAGACTGGAACATTTGCGTCAAAAAGCTCTGCGTGGAGACCATGCAGCGCTTGAAACAGACGCAGCTTCTGTTCTTCCCGGTGCCGAAATATGGCCGAGGGCCGGAGATCCTTCTGCTATTGAAACGCTTTGCACCGAATCTGAAATTTTACGGCGATGCGCATTTCCTTCGGCAGATTCAGCAGATCCAGCTGGGTGGGCCATGGCTGCTGCCGGTGCCGCCGCATTTTGCGGACTGGGTACAGCCGGATGCTTTCCTCAGCCGGGAAAAAGGCATTGTCTTTCTCAGCGGCCCGCAGCTGACAGGAAAAGCCGGGCAGCGCGCTCGTGAAATGGTAGCGCACGGGGCACTCGGCATTATGACCGGCACCCCGGATGCAGGCAGCCTGAGTGCAGAAATGCTGGAGAAGGGACAGATGCTCTTCCTGCGGTACCCGGTGCATCTGGATGCAAGGCAGTGCCGGGAGCTTGCGGAAAAGAATCAATTTGACCGGGTAATTCCATATCACAGCCCGGAGATTGATTGTCCGTGTTCCTTTTTGCTATAATTGCTGCTATGATCGTACTGGCCGATTTGCTCCATCTTGTTTGTTAAAAACAAAAAACAGGGGTGCGCCCACCCGGACGCACCCTGCCAAAGACCACATACGATAGCAATATGTATACCAGGGCGTTCCCCGTCGGGAACGCTCAAGCTACCCAATACAAACGCCGCCGGGCGATTTTCCAACCGGGAAAATCAGCCTGGCGGCGTTTTGCTGTTTCATTCAGGAATTCAGTGCTTTCCACAGTCCATCCGACGTATCGAACACGGCAATGCGGTATCCGGCAAAGCGGCTCTGAATGTCCACGCTTTGGCTTCCATCGGCGGCGGTATTGTAGCTGCCGAGATCAAGGTTTGAGAGCGTGGACTGCTGGCTCCACAGGATAAGCTGTGTTTTCCAATTTTCTCCCAGTTTTTCACGCAAGGCACCATAGGCAGCTTCAAAGCCCTCGGGGTCTTCCAAAATCCAGATCTTGCTCTCGCCGCTAGAAAGGTCGGTGTTCATCTGGGTGGCACCCGCCATCTGTTGGTTCTGCTCGGTCAGGGAGGCGTTCGCGCTCCAGGTGTAGTTGTTCACCTGCACCACCACAGCCCCGTCACCGTTGACATCCTCCGCATAGTCTGCCAGCGCAGTCTGCAAGTGCTGCACGGCCTCGTCCGGCAGGGCTTCTGCGGTGACCACCGCCACGGTGTAGTCCGGGTCTACGGTGGTCAACAGGCCGTGCGCCACATACGCTACGCCCACAACGACCATCGCCGCTACCGCCACGATGCCCCAGTTGTAGTACCACCAGTTGGCGCGGGAACGCTTTTTCTGCTCCTGCGCGGTCAGGGGCTTATCCGGCGCTGCCGGGTGCAGGATGGTGCGCACCTGCACGCCGTACGTTTGCCGCAAAACCGGGAACAGAGTCTGCATGGCCGCCAGCCCCGGCAGCCAGAAACCGAACAGTACCGCCCAGAACACGCTGACCGGGAACAGCAAGATCATGCCGCCGATGCCCGCCAGCATGATAACGCCTGCCAGTACGCAGCGTGCCGGGGCGGCGGCCAGCAGCCTGCCCGCCCGGCGCAGCAGGCTGTCCGGGGCGGGCAGTTGCAGCGGCAGCACGGCGGCGCACAGGGTGCCCAGAACCGCCAGCACCAGAAAGTCCAGCGCCAGAAAAACGAGAATGGCAAGCCCGGGGTAATACCCCTGCTGCGCGGCGGCTTCAAACACAAAGGCTGATACAAAGCACAGCAGCCCCAGCACCAGCGTGCCAATGCAGCCAAAGCCGCAGGCGGCCTTCCAATGGGCGGCAAGGGTCTGCTTTGCCCGGGGCAGCCACTGGGAGGGGTCATTCTGCAAGCTGCGCAGGGCGCAGTCGGCCAGCAGCAGCATGGCAGGGCCGACCAGCAGACCGGTCGCAGCGCTGCACACCACCGTGAGCGGCAGGGAGAACAGGGTGACCCCCAGCGAGACGCCCAGCGCGGCGGGCAGGCAGAGGGCGCAGACCATCAGGTTCGTGCCCAGCAGCTGGCCGAGGTCGCGACCCACCATCTGGCAGAACCGTGCAACCCCTTTCTTTTCCGGTTCGTTGGGGCCGACGCCGTGCCCCTCCCGCTCGTAAAAGGCATCGTACATGCTCATCTTACTTCACCTCGGTGCCAAAGGCTTCGATTTGGGTCAGGGCGGGGAAGGGGGAAGTTCCCTCGGCCTGAATGAGGTCCTTCA
This sequence comes from uncultured Faecalibacterium sp., assembly GCA_934561115.1. Classification (GTDB taxonomy): domain Bacteria; phylum Bacillota; class Clostridia; order Oscillospirales; family Ruminococcaceae; genus Faecalibacterium. The sequence goes on from CAKTFS010000002.1 coordinate 6,908, forward strand.
GCACAAGGCTGCGCACCCGCTTGGGCTCGAAGGTCACGCTCTGAGGCTTGGCACTTTTCACCAGCGGGATGTCCAACTTGCTGCCATCGGAAAATTCCACCGTGGCTTTGACCCAGTAGTTGTCGTGGGGAAAATCTGCCCGCTCGGTGATGCGCAGCTCGTCCAGCAATACCTCCCGGCCAAAATCCAGCGTCAGGGCGGCGTTGGGGTCACGGTTGATGCCCCAGCTCTGGTAGGGGTACTCGCCGTGTGCACTGTTTTCAAAAATGCCGTCGATGGCGTTGCGGGCGGCAAAGACCGCTTCGCCGCGCGTCTCCACGTTGGCGCTGGCGTGGGGATAAAAACCGGTGTCGCCGTGTTCATCGTAGCAGTTGAAGGCGAGGTTCCGCCGGGCGGCAATCTCTTCGGGCTGGGCCAGCCGGGCGCGGATAACATGGCGGCTGCCTACAAAGCTCTTGGGCGAGTAGGTGATGGCCTGCTCCCCGAAGGGGATGTGGAAATTGATCTCCCGCTTGACCACATACACAAGGGCTTCGGGCATGGTGTCCTCGAACTGGATGACGCAGTACTGACCGGGATGGTCGATCTCCAGCGCCACCCGGTCGCCGGGCTTGTAGCAGTTGGTGTAAACAAGGGATACAGCGGTGTCGGCACCGCAGGTCATCAGGGTGTGACCGGCTTCGTCCAGAATTTTCAGCTTGATGGTCTCCATGGCAGTTCTCCTTATAGCAATTCAACTTTTTAATGCAACAGCAACAGCGTTGAATTGCATATCGCAAATATGCTGTTTGAATGTTGCACTAATTTCTTAACTTGCGATTGCACAGTTCGAGGTTCAGCATTTTTTGGAAATGCAGGGTGATCTTATAGATGGTTTCCGGCCATGCGGTGCGCAGGCGCGGGTCTGTGATGGGCACAGGCGTGATCTCGGCCTTGACCTGTTCCGGGTCGAACCGGATACCGCCCAGCGTGCCCACCGCAAAGCCATCCGCAGTAGGGACAGGCTTCTGCTCTGTCAACAGAGTCAGCTCCACCGTGCCGGGATAATCCGTTTCGTCCCGCAGGGTGATGCCCTGTTCGCTGACCGATACACAGCGGCGGTAGGTGGTAAGCCCCGGGATGTGCGGGTAGGCTCCGGCCAGTTCGCCGGTGATGCTCTCCTCGGTGGTCAGAACATTCCGGGCGGCATACTCCGCGCCGGGCAGCTGCTGAATGCCCTCAAAGGTGGGCAGGTTATGCCATGCGCTCTGCATCGTCCAGATCTCATACCGCTGGGGGCTGAATGTCTTTTGGGTATAGCTCTCCACCCCAATGTCGATGAGGAACGGTCTGCCGTTTTTGTAAACGGTAACGCTTCCGGTATCGTTGTGGTTGTGGCTGTCGCCGTTGGAGCCGAATTTTGCGCCCAGCACCCAGGCTCCCTTCCGGGCGGCATACACGCCCACACTGGGGTACCAGACGGAGCTTTGCTCCGGCTGATGCAGAGGGCAGGACATCAGTTCCTGCTCCGCAAAGGCAGTGATGAGCCGATACCACAGGTTGATATGGGTGCTGCCATCCGGGTTTTGCAGGCGGTCGGGGTCGGCATCGGCACGGAAGTCTGCCGCTGCCAGTGCACAGAGGGCAACGCTGCCCACGGCCTGCCCAAAGCGGTATTCCCGTGCGCCGCACCGCCCGGCGATGGGACTGCAATCTCCAAAGTTCAGGTAATAAGGCCCCTCTACATGGACGTTGCAGATGTACTCCGCAATGTTTTTGATTTTGGGCTCATGGAACAGAGGGGAGAAGGCCTCCGGTGCCACGGTGGACAAAATATTCAGACAGCCCCAGAGGGTCAACCCGGCGTGGCGGTAATACTGCGCACCCTCGTTGCAGCAGCCGTCCTCTCCGTAGTCCTTCAAAAAACAATCGAGGCTGTAAGCGGCCTGTTTCACAGCGGCGCGGTGCTGTTCCTGTGTGGTGGGGAGGAGAAAGACCGTGAGCAGTACGTTCTGGGTGCACCAGCTTGTCCAGTTGCACATGGGCTCGTCCCCGCTGCCCATCCACCAGAAATGGCTGTGGAAATAGGGCGTCAGGATGCGGGCGTTCAGCTCCCGCTCCATCCGGGCGGTGATACCAGGCGCAGCGGCATCCAGCTCGTCGTGGAGCAGATACCGGGTCAGGGCCAGCAGTGCACCTGTTTCTGCCGCAAACAGTTCCACGATGGGCCGGGAGATGTCCGGCAGGGGGAGCTGGGGCGTGTCCCGGATGTAGCTGTTGTGGGCGGGCAGTTGCCATGCGCTCTCCTCACAGATGGCCCACACCGTGTCCGCAATGGCATCCATGAAGCGCCCGGTGTGCTCCACGCACTCGGCGCACACCAGTGCGCACAGCCGCGCCCGGCGGGAGAAGTAAGCGTCCTCCCATGGGGTGCGCCGCCCGGTATGGATGAAATCCAACCAGAGCGAGAGCGGCAGGGGTGCGATGGGCGTTTGCAGCGCGGCTTCCCCCGCCTGCAAAAAGCGCTGCTTTGCCCGCAGGGGCAGCCCCTGCCATGCGGTGCGCTCTTTGGCAGGGGGGAAGGGCCGGTAGTCGGGAAGAGATCCCGGCAGAAAGGCAAGCTGTTCCTGTATCATAAAAGCCTCCGATCTCAAATACTTTGCTGATATTCCCGCGGGCTTAAACCCGTGACTTTTTTGAACACCTTGGAAAAATAAAAGGCGCTCTCGTACCCCAGTTTCTCAGCGATCTCGTATACTTTTAAATCGCCCTGTTCCAGCATCTCCTTGGCCGCGGCGATGCGGGTCTCGGTGATGTACTCCACAAAGCCGCTGTCGCCGTATTTGCCGAACAGCTGGCTGAGGTAGTTGGGCGAAAAATTGAACACCGCCGCCACATCTGCCAGCGTCAGTTTTTCCGAAAGGTGATTCTTGATATACTCCTGCACCTGTGCTACCACCTGCATCTTCCCGGCGGTGGCGTCGCCCTCGTTGACCTCCACGAACTGGATGGGCTGCTCCACGGTGAGCAGGGGCTGCAGGTGGGCGTTTTCCCGGCAGCAGCGCGCCAGCCCCAGCAACGAGCCGGTGGGGCGACCTACCGCCCAGAGCAGTTTTACCGTGAAGTAGTTGTATAAGATCTGGCTGGCGCGTTCCAGCAGCGGGCGCAGCACCGTCCGGTAGTTCTGGCACTGGGCATCGCTCAGGCAGAACAGCACATTGCAGCGCATGGCATCCGCCCCGGTCACATAGCAGGGCAGGTAGTTTTGCAGGGTGGTCTCCAGCATCCGCCCGCAGGAAAAGCTCAGCTTCAGCTGCTGTGCGGGGGTAAGGGCGGTGTTGGCAATAAGCTCGCAGCTTGCCACAAGGTAGGCGTCGCTTTTAAGGTCCAGCTCCATGTGCTGCAAGGGCTGCTCCAAAGACTGCTCGTCCGGGAACAGCCCGGCGTACAGCCGCACGAAAAAACGCTCCTGATAGCTGCGCACGCTCTCGGCAAGGTTTTCCTGTGCCGGTACTTCGCCCAGCAGGGCATGTTCCTTTTTTACCTTTTCGGCGGCCTTGGCAAGGGCGGTTTGCAGGTTCTCGGGTGTCAGGTCCAGCTTGACCAGATAATCTACCACCCCGGCCCCCATGGCCTGCTTGATGTAATCAAATTCCTCAAAGCTGGTCAGCATGATAAAGGCGGGCAGGGCGCTGCGCTCCCGGCAGGTGCGGGCAAGGGTAAGGCCGTCCATCACCGGCATTTTTACGTCTGCAATGACGATATCCGGCTTCTCCCGCTCGATGAATTCCAGCGCCAGCTTGCCGTTGCGGGCGGTGCCGCAGACGGTATAGCTCAGCTTTTCCCATTCCAGCATCCCTTGCAGGCCAATGAGCACCAGCGGTTCATCGTCCACAAGCAGTATCCGCAGCATGGCTGTCTCCTTTCTGTTGATAGGGCAGCCGGATGGTGACCTCGGTGCCCACGTCCTCTTCGCTTTCAATGGTCAGGCCGTAGCCCTCGCCAAAGGAATACCGGATGCGGCGGTTCACGTTCCACAGGCCGACATGACGGAATTTTTCCGCCTTTTCGGCACCCTCGGCGGGCTCGTCCAGAAGGTGCGCTACCTGCTCCGGCGGCATGCCCACGCCGTCGTCGGTAATGCGCAGCAGTACGTCCCCGGTATCCGGGTCGGTGGAGATATCCAGCAGCACGCTGCCGTGGCCGCCCTTGGGCTCCAGCCCGTGGAAGATAGCGTTTTCCACCAGCGGCTGCAAGGTGAACCGGGGGATCATGCAGTCCCGACAAAGCCGCTCGTCCTCGATCCGGGAGACCTCAATTTCCAGGTCACCGCCATAGCGGTACTGCTGGATGGTAAAGTAATCGTTGAGCAACGCCAGCTCCTCCTGCAGCGGCACCAGTTTCTGGGTGCCCTTGGAGATGCTCTTGGTCAGCCGCGCAAAGGCGGTGACCATCTCGGCAATGCCGGGTGCGTGCTGGATGGTGGCCATCCAGCGGATGCTGTTGAGGGTATTGTAGATAAAGTGGGGGTTCACCTCGTTTTGCAGCATCCGGTATTCCAGCTCCTGCTTGCGGCGCTCGTCCTCCACCCGGTGGGTCATCAGGCTGTCCACATTCTCAGCCAGCTGGTTGATGCCCCGGCCGATGTCGCCCAGCTCGTTGTTCCACTCCACCGTGCGGTCAGGGGCAAAGCTGCCGCTGCCCACGGTCTCGATGCGCTTTTGCAGCGCCTCCACCGGGCGGGTAATGACCCACTCCAGCCAGTGCTGCATCAAAAAGCTCAAACCCCAGATGATGGCGATGCCAAGGGCGATGAGCCACAGATACACGCCGTAGTGCTGCAAAAAGGTATTTGCTGGCAAAAGCTGCACCAGCGCCGCACTGCGTCCGTTCAGCGTTACCTTGACTACATAGTAGTTTTGTCCGTTCAGCTGCACCTTGCCCTGCCATGCGCTCTGCTCAGTCATGCCGTTATTGCTGCCAGTGCGCAGGGTGTATGCCACCTCCCGCAGCGGGTTCTCGGTCTCGGTCAGGCTGCCGTCTTGGATCTGCCACAGGCGGCTGCCCATCTCCCAGTACAGGGCGCTGCCGTCGGTCAGGCTGTAACCCGCTGCCGGGTCGGTGATGATGGCAGTGTCCAGCGCAAGGTAGGTGCTGCCCCGGTGCAAGGTGCCCTTGCCGCAGCGGACAGGCTGACTGAGGGCGATGCAGTCCGGGCTGCCGGGCAGCAGCGGGTCGGTGGTGAACTGCATCCCGTACCCCTTGGTGAGAAACTGTTTTATAGAGGTGCGGTTGAGCGCTGCCGAGGAGTTCAGCGTGCCGAATTGCAAATGCCGGTCGTTCTCATTGGTAATAAAAAAGCGGAGGATGTGGCTGTACAGGGTGCTGGAATAGTATTTTTCCTGCACGGCCTCGTAGGCGGCAATGGTCTGGGTGCCGTTGACATCTGCCTGCGAGATGTACCGCCGCACGGTGCTGTTGATGGAAGCCCAGTTCAGAAGGGCATCGGCGCTGTCCAGACTGGTCTCGATGGAGGTGGCCACCAGCCGCAGGTTGAACTCTGCCGCCTGCAGGGAGTTGGCGCGCACGTACTGGTTGGAGAGGATGAACAGTGCCGCACCCACAGCCAGCGAGGTGAGGGTGGTAAAAAGACGCATCCCCCACACGATCTGCCGCCGCAGCGGGAAACGATGACTGCTTTTCATGACGGAGCCTCCTTTCCGGTAATATTTGTATTCTTTCCTTTATACAGTACCGATTCCGGCGCGGTTTGTCAACGACTTTTTTTACGAAAATTGTGTACTTTATATGCTTTTTTTCTCTCGTCGATGGCGTAAACTATGCAAGAAAGCAAGAAAGTACAGACTCCAGTGTAAGAAAGTACATCTTTTTAAAAAAGACGCAGAAAAACTGCAACTCTTCCCGGAATTTTTCCATTCCGGTTTTGGCGTTTGTGCGGTATCCTAGTGTCAACAAAAGCGAGCGGCTCCCCGGCACGGGGGACACCGCTGCACAGAACACACACACTGCCCTGAAGGAGGACAAGACTTATGAAAAAGATCTCTCGTCGTTCGTTCCTGACCGCTGCCGCCGCCTGCGGCGCAGCTGCTGCCCTGACCGCCTGCGGCGGCTCTTCCGCCAGCTCCACGGCTGCTTCCTCCACTGCCGGTTCCACCGCTGCATCCGCATCTGCAGCTGCAGGCCCTGTTACTTTGCAGTGGTCGGTGTGGGATAAGGAGTCCACTCCCTACTGGCAGGCCATGGCCGACGGCTACATGGCAAGCCACAAGGACGTGACCATCGAGATGGTGGATCTGGGCTCCAGCGATTACATGACCGTTCTGGCTACCCAGCTGGCCGGCAGCGCCGATCTGGATGTCGTTACCGTCAAGGATATCCCCGGCTACGCAAACCTGATCAATCTGGACTACCTCAAGCCCCTGAACGAGGTGCTGACCCGCGATACCGGCGATTTCAACGGCACCATCGAGCAGCTGACCACCGACGACGGCAACTTCTACGCTGTGCCCTTCCGCAGCGACTTCTGGGTGGTGTACTACAACAAAGACCTGTTCGATAAGGCCGGTGTGGAGTACCCCTCCAACGACATGACGCTGGAAGATTACGATGCTCTGGCCCGCAAGATGACCAGCGGCTCCGGCGATACCAAGGTCTATGGCTGCCACTATCACACCTGGCGCTCCGCCGCTTCTCTGTTCTCCATTCTGGACGGCAAGAACACCATTATCGACGGCACCTACGACTTCATGAAGCCCACCTACGATATGGTCATTGCCCAGCAGAAGGACGGCATCTGCATGGACTACGGCTACCTCAAGACCTCCTCTCTGCACTACTCCGCAGCCTTTGAGAACCAGCAGTGCGCAATGGTCAACATGGGCAGCTGGTTCATCTCCACGCTGGAAGCCTACATGAAGGATGCCGAGACCAAGTTCAACTGGGGCATCGTCAAGTACCCGCACCCCGCCGGTGCAGCTGCCGGTTCTACGCTGGGCACTGTGACCAGTCTGGCCATCAACGCCGATTCTCCCAAGGCTGAGGCCGCTGCCGACTTCATCAACTGGTGTGTCTCTGAGGAGGGCGCACAGGCCATTGCCAAGACCGGCACCTTCCCGGCCTGCGGCTCCGATGCCACCGCCGAGATCATCAAGGCCACCGAGGGCTTCCCCGAGGACAGCAACTCTGTGGATGCACTGACCACCAGCAACGTCTATCTGGAAATGCCCTACACCCAGTACGCATCTGATATCGAGACCATTCTGAACGCCGAGCACGATGCCATTATGACCATGAGCGAGACCGTGGACGAGGGCATCCAGAACATGAACGATCAGGTTCCTGCGGTTCTGGGCTAAATCCTCTCAGCTTTTCATCTTTTCTCCTTCATCATAAAACACCGGAGGGCGGGCAAAAGCCCGCCCTCCCGCTTTGTCAACCGAAAGGAGGCTCTTTTATGGCGAGTGCTGCTGTCCAGAATAAAACTCCCCGTAAAGTGCTTAAAAAATCGACCCGCGATTCCCTCATCGCGTATTCCTTCATTGCGCCAAACTTCATCGGCTTCTGCGTATTTACGCTGGTGCCCATGGTGTTTGCCATTGCGCTGGCTTTCTGCGCATGGGACGGCCGCCACGCCATTGAATTTGTCGGCCTGAAGAACTTTGTAAAGCTCTTTACTACCGATAAAATTTTTCAGGCGGCGCTGAAAAACACCGTCGTCTATGTCATCGGCACCGTACCGCTGACGCTGGCCTGCTCGCTGGCCATGGCCGTGCTGCTGAACCAGAACGTGAAGCTGCGCAACTTCTTCCGCACCGTGGCGTTCTTCCCCTACGTTGCCTCGCTGGTTGCGGTGGCAGCGGTGTGGAATATGATCTTCAACCCCTCCATGGGCCCCATCAATATGCTCCTGAACCAGTTCTTCGGCGTGGCGGTGGAAAACCTGCCCCGCTGGGCTGCCGGTAAGGACACCGCCATGATCACGGTCATCCTGTTCAGTGTGTGGAAGAACATGGGCTACTACATGGTCATCTATCTGGCCGGTCTGCAGGGTTGCAACCCGGACCTGAACGAGGCCGCCGAACTGGACGGTGCAAACCGCTGGCAGCAGTTCTGGCACATCACCCTGCCGCAGCTGCGCCCCACCACCTTCTTTGTGGTCATCATGCTCACCATCTCCGGCTTCAAGGTCTACGACCAGATGTACATGATCACCCAGGGCGGCCCCGGTACTGCTACCATGACGCTGGTGTACTACATCTATAATGTGGCTTTCGTCAATACCCCGAAATACGGCTACGCAAGTGCCATTGCCATGGTGCTGTTCGTACTGGTGCTGATCGTTACCATTATCCAGTTCCGCGGCTCCAAGGGCGATAATTAAGAAAGGAGGAAGAAACCATGGCAACCGCTGTTATTAAAGACCACGCTTCCCAGAAGCGCCGCAATTTCATCTCCAAGTTCCTGATCTATTTCTTCCTCATCGTCATCACAGCCTGCATGCTGCTGCCCTTTTTGTGGATGCTGTCCTCCTCCTTTAAGCTGAATAAGGACGTGTTCGGCTTTCCCATCCAGTGGATCCCCAAAAATCCCCGCTGGCAGAACTATGTGGACATCTGGACCCAGATCCCGCTGCTCACCTTTGTAAAGAACACGGTCAAGATCACCGTGGTGGTCACCCTGCTGCAGCTGTTCACCTCCTCCTTTGCGGCCTACGCCTTTGCAAAGATGCAGTTCAAGGGTAAGAATGTGCTCTTCCTGGGCTACATTGCCACCATTGCAGTGCCTTGGCAGGCCTACATGGTGCCCCAGTTCATGATGATGAGCTCCTGGCACCTGAACAACACCCATCTGGCTATTATGTGCCTGCAGGCTTTCAGCGCTTTTGGCGTGTTCCTGATGAAGCAGTTCTACGAGGGCGTGCCCACCGAGCTGTGTGAGGCTGCCCGCATTGACGGCCTGAGCGAGTACGGCATCTGGTGGCACATCATGCTGCCGCTCAGCCTGCCCGCCCTGTCTACCCTGACCATCTTCACCTTCGTCAACACTTGGAACGACTTCCTTGGCCCCCTGATCTACCTGACCAAGACCGAGCTCAAGACCATCCAGATCGGTCTGCGTATGTTCATCACCCAGTATTCCGCAGAATACGGCCTGATCATGGCTGCCTCTGTGGTGGCACTGATCCCGGTGCTGATCGTGTTCCTCTCCCTGCAGAAGTACTTTGTGCAGGGCGTGGCATCCACCGGCATCAAGGGTTAAACAAATCACCCGTAAGCGGGGCGTGGGCAGTACCCGCGCCCCGCATTTTTTGGTAACCCTCTCAGTCAAAGCCTGTCGGCTTTGCCAGCTCTCCCAATGGGAGAGCCTCTGGCGAAACCGAAAACTTTGCATGGACTGCCAAAGCCTCTCCCTTAGAGGAAAGACTTCCCCCGCTCCGGGGGAAGATGTCGCGTAGCGACAAAAGGGGGAGTGTGGCATTGCGCAGCAATGACGGAGAGGGCGAGCAAGCTTTAAGGAGTAATTACGATGAAAACCTACCCAAACCACGCCATGACCGATGCCGAAGCACGGCAGGCACTGGCCGATGCCTGCAGGCAGGTGGAGACCAATCTGCCCCTGTACACCTACCAGTGCCAGAACCATTCCAGCGTCAATAATATCTACCCCGGCTGCGCCAATAACCAGTGGACCTGCGGCTTCTGGCCGGGGGAGATCTGGCTGGCCTACGAGGCTACCGGAGACGAAAAATTCAAGACCGCCGCCCTCATTCAGGTGGACAGCTTTGCGGACCGCATTGCCCGCAAGGTGGAGGTGGACCACCACGATATGGGCTTTCTGTACAGCCCCACCTGCGTGGCAGCGTGGAAGCTGGTGGGCAGCGAAACCGGCAAAAACGCAGCTATCGCCGCCGCCGACCAGCTGCTGACCCGCTACCAGCCCAGCGGCAGATTTTTGCAGGCATGGGGCACTATGGATGACCCGGACAACTACCGCTATATCATCGACTGTATGCTCAACGTGCCGCTGCTGTACTGGGCGGCGCAGGTGACCGGCAGCGACCACTACCGCGAGATCGCCGCCGCCCACACCGCCACCACGCTGGCAAACTCCTTCCGGCCGGACGGCAGCACCTACCACACCTTCTTTATGAACCCGGACGGTACCCCCAAGGGCGGCCGCACCTGTCAGGGCTACAAGGATGACAGCTTCTGGGCACGGGGACAGGCGTGGGGCGTGTACGGCAGCGCCATCGGCTACACCTACACCCACGATGAAAAGTTCCTCGGGGTGTTCCGCAAGGCACTGGACTTTTATCTTTCCCGCCTGCCGGAGGATCTGGTGCCTTGCTGGGACATGGTCTTTGCCCCGGAAAGCGGCGAACCCCGGGATTCCTCCTCCTCCGCCATCGTGGCCTGCGGATTGCTGGAAGCGGCAAAATATGTGGACGAAGCAGAAGCAGCCCAGTGGCGTACGCTGGCGCGCCAGATGCTGGCCAGCCTCGCCGCAAACTACGCGGTAAAGCCCGGCACGCTGGGTTCCGGTCAGCTGCTGCACGGCACTTACAGCAAAAAGAGCCCCTACAACACCTGCACCCCGGAGGGCGTGGATGAATGCACGAGCTGGGGCGATTATTTCTACATGGAGGCGCTGACCCGCCTGACCAAAGACTGGGAGATGTACTGGTGATGAACTTGCAGACCAAAGCGGACTTTACCGCACTGATGCACAAATTCCTTGACCCGCTCAAGCCTTATTATTCCGCAGGCTGCGCCCGGCTGCATCTGGGCGAGACGGGTGTGACCTACAACAAAAACGCCATCGAGCTGGAAGCCTTCAGCCGCCCGCTGTGGGCGCTGGTGCCTTTCTGGGTGGGCGGCGGCTCCGACCCGGAGTTTGAAACCATCTACCGCAAGGGTCTTGCCGCCGGTGCCGACCCGGAAAACCCCGAATACTGGGGCACCACCGGGGAGTACGACCAGTGCTATGTGGAGATGGCGGCCATTGCCTGCGGCATTCTCACCGCACCGGAAAAGCTGTGGACGCCGCTTTCTGATACCGAAAAGCAGAACCTTGCCGCATGGCTGGGGCAGATCAACGCCCACACCATCCCGGACTGCAACTGGCAGTTTTTCCGCATCCTTGTGAACCTTGCCCTGAAAAGCGTGGGGATGCCCTACAGCCCGGAGCTGCTGGAGGACGGCCTTGCCAAGATCGACAGCTATTACAGCGGCGATGGCTGGTCCACCGATGGCGCTTCCGTGCAGAAGGATTACTACATCCCGTGGGCCATCCAGTATTACGGGCTGCTCTACTCTAAATTTGCCGCCGACACCGCCCCCCGGCGCGTCGCCCTTTACCGCCAGCGCGCCCAGCTGTTTGCACAGCAGTTCGTCTACTGGTTCGATGCAAACGGCGCAGCCCTGCCCTTCGGGCGCAGCCTGACCTACCGCTTTGCCCAGAACAGCTTCTGGGCAGCCTGCATCTGGGCAGGGCTGGAGCCGCTGCCCCTGCCGGTGATGAAGGGTCTTATCGTCCGCAACTTCAACTGGTGGCTGGGACAGAAAATGTTCGACCGGGACGGCATCCTGACCATCGGCTACTGCTACCCGCAGATGTACATGGCCGAGCGGTACAACGCCCCCGGCAGCCCCTACTGGGGCATGAAGAGCTTTTTGCTGCTTGCTCTGCCGGACGACCATCCCTTCTGGTCTGCCGAGGCTGCTCCCATGCCCGCATTGGAGCGGCTCAAGCCCATGCCCTACGCCAATATGCTGGTGCAGCGCCGGGCAGGCCGGGTGACGGCCTATGCCGCCGGTGTCAACGAGGGGCACGGCCACGGGCAGTTCCCGGAAAAGTACGCAAAATTTGCCTACGATACCCGCTTCGGCTTCTGCGCTTCCCGCAGCCGGGAAGTGCTCAATCAGGCCGCACCGGACAGTATGCTGGCCTTTGTCATGGACGATAACGTGTTCGTGCGCAAGGTGAGCAAAACGTGGGAAATTGAAGCCGGGACGGTGACAGCGCAGTGGTCGCCCTTCCCCGGCATCGAAGTGACCACCACCATCACCCCCACTGCCACCGGCCACCGCCGCCATCACGAAATTGACAGCAGTTTCGACTGCGAAGCCTATGACTGCGGTTTTGCCGTGCCCAATTTTGCACCGGGCTACGAGGAATGCGCGGAGAACGGTCTTGCCACCGCCAGCTGCGACACCCTGCGCAGCGCCGTGGCGGGCGGGGGAGAAGCGGTTATCATCGGTTGCGACCCCAACACCAGCCTGTACTTCACCAATGTCCATCTGCCCGCCGTGAAGTACCACATCCCCAAAGGGTACACAGAACTGGACACCGAGGTCTTTGACGAAGCGGACTGATGCCGTTTCTCTCCAGAAAAACAGTCGTTTTTGTGCGGCTGTTTTTCTTATATCCTGTGCTATAATGAGAGCAGAAAATGCTGCGAGGTGACATTTATGCCTTTGAATGACCCGATTACCCCGGCGCTTCTGGCTGACCCGGAAATTTTCCAGCAGAACCGCCTGCCCTTCTATGCCCATTTTGCAGACCAGACCAGCCCGGAAATGCCCCTGACTGTCAGCTTGGACGGCGAATGGAACTTCCGCTATGCGGAAAACCTGACTGCGCCTTTCTCGGACTGGAACACCCTGACCGTGCCGGGCTTTATCCAGATGCAGAGCCTGCAAAAGCCCGGCAAGCCCTACGGTACGCCCCATTACGTCAACACCCAGTACCCGTGGGACGGCCACGAAAAGCTGCACCCCGGCCAGATCCCGCAGGATTATAACCCCATCGGGGAATACCAGCGCAGCTTTACCCTGCCGGAAAACTGGGCAAGCTGCTACCTGCGCTTGAACGGTGCGGACAGCGCCGCCGCCGTTTGGTGCAACGGAGACTACATCGGCTACACCGAGGATACCTTTACCCCAGCGGAATTTGATATGACCGCCGCCGTCCACCCCGGCGAAAATACCCTGACCGTGCAGGTGTACCGTTTTTCCTCCGGCAGCTGGCTGGAAGATCAGGATTTTTGGCGCATGAGCGGTTTGTTCCGCTCCGTGGAGCTGTTCACAAAACCGGAGATTCATCTGGAAGATGTCTTTGTAAAGCAGGATTTTGCCCCGGACTTTTCCAGCGCCACTGTCACTTTTGATTGCAAGGTCAGCGGTGCGGGAACGGTGTCGGTGGTGTTTGACGGGCAGCAGCAGTCTGCCGAGGTGGGGGAGCCTGCCGAATACGACAGCGGTGTGGTGTTCGGCAAGGGCGAGGCTGACCCGGACGTGGAAGAGGACGTGCAGGACGTTTCCTTTACCTTTACGGTGGAGCACCCCGCCCTGTGGAGTGCCGAGCAGCCGAACCTGTACGAAGCAGAAATTGCCCTGCTGAACGAGGGCGCTCTCGTGGAGCGCACCAGCCTGAAAGTCGGTTTGCGCAAATTTGAACTGAAAGACCGCCAGATGCTTTTGAACGGCAAGCGTATCGTGTTCAAAGGCGTGAACCGCCACGAGTGGAGCTGCAAAACCGGCCGCACGGTCAGCCGGGAAGAGATGCTGTGGGACGTGAAGAACCTGAAAGCCCACAACGTCAACGCGGTGCGCACCAGCCACTACCCGGACGACCCCTATTTCTTACAGCTCTGCGATGAATACGGCTTGTATGTCATCGGGGAGACCAATCTGGAGACCCACGGCACATGGCAGAAGCTGGGTGCGGACGGCTCGGACGAATGGACGCTGCCCGGTGCCCGCCCGGAGTGGCGAGAGAATGTACTTGCCCGCGCCGAAGCCATGCTGGAGCGGGACAAAAACCACCCTGCCATCCTGATCTGGTCTTGCGGCAACGAGAGCCACGGCGGCAAGACCCTGTGGGAGATGAGCGAGTATTTCCGCCATGCCGACCCCAGCCGCCTTGTGCACTACGAGGGCATTTTCTGGAACAGGGAATACCCCGCCACCTCTGATATGGAAAGTCAGATGTATACCCCGGTGGCAGACATCCGAAAGTTTCTGGCGGAGCACCCGGAAAAGCCCTTTATCATGTGTGAATACAGCCACGCCATGGGCAACAGCTGCGGCGGCATCACCGACTACACCGAGTACGCTTACGAAGAGCCGCTGTATCAGGGCGGGTTCATCTGGGAGTACATGGACCACGGCATCGCCGTCACCGACCCGGACGGTAAGCCCGGCTTTGCCTACGGCGGCGACTTCGGCGACCGTCCCACCGACCGGGAATTCTGTGTGGACGGCCTTGTGCTGCCCGACCGCCGCAATACCCCCAAGATGGATGCGGTCAAGGCGGCTTATGCGCCACTGAAGATCACCCTGACCGACACGGAAGCCGTGATTGAAAACCGGAATCTTTTTACCGACCTGAACGCCTACAACCTTGTGTTTGCCTCCTCGGTCAACGGCAAGCCGGAGCGCCGCGCGGTGCTGCGGGCAGAATGTGCACCCGGTAAAACCGTGCACATCCCGTTCCCGTTTGCTCTGCCGGAAGCAGGGCTTGCCTGCATGACCATTACCGCAGTGCAGCGGGCTGCGCTGCCCGGCATCCCGGCTGGCTATGAAGCAGCCTTTGGGCAGTGGTGGCATAAATACGCCGCCGCCCGGTTGACCCTGTCCGCCCCGCAGCTGGTGGAGATGGACTGCAACATCGGCGTAAAAGGTGAGGGATTCGAGTATATCTTCGGCCGCGGCAAGGGACTTGTGTCCATCCGCTATAACGGTGTGCAGCTGCTGGACGATACCGTGCGCCCCAACTTCTGGCGTGCCCCCACCAACAACGACGAGGGCTGCGCAGAACCCTTCGAGTTTGCCTTCTGGAAAACCGCCGGCCTCTATGCCCGATGCGATAACCTGACCGCTGAAACAAAAGGCGATTTTGTCACCGTCCGTGCAAACTACACCCTGCCAAACGGGCAGACGCTGCCCATGGATTTTGCCATCGATGGCGCGGGCCGCTGCGACATTACCATGACGTGGCAGGGCGAAAGGGCAGAACTGCCGGAGTTCGGCTTGCTCTTCCCGCTGCGCCGGGAACTGACCGAGGTCTCCTACCTCGGTCTTGGCCCCCGGGAAACCACCGCCGACCGCACCGCGGGCGGCAGAATGGGCGCATGGAACTACAACGTCCGGAAGGATTTTGCCCAGAACACCCCGGTCTATCCGCAGGAGTGCGGCAGCCGGACCGGCGTGTACAGCGCAGCGCTTACCGGCAGCGGATTGAATATAGGCATCTGCTTTGGCAGTGACAGAGGTATGACCTTCTCGGCCTTGCCCTATACGCCTCACGAACTGGAAAACGCCCGCCACCTCTACGAGCTGCCCCGGGACGACAATAAGACGGTCGTGCGGTGTGCGGCCTTCCAGCGCGGTGTCGGCGGCGACAATAGCTGGGGCGCAAAGCCCCACGCGGACACCTGCTTTGCGGTGGAAAAGGGCATGACCTTTGCAGTTGCCATCCAGAAGCAAGAGTAAAGAGTTTTTTTGACCAAAGCGGCAGGCACCGTAAGGGCTGCCGCTTTGGTCTTTTTTGCTTTGGCGGGGATTTTGTGCCCGATATTTTACAAAAAATTCACCCCGGCAGGGTTGCCGCCGCATACTGGATGTGCTATGATGAGGTGCAAAATTTTGAGCGGAGCGATGGATCTTGATTTGTTGAACCCGCGGAATCAGGAGGAACTACCCATGCAGAAGAATTATGTACAGGAAATTCTGAGCATCATTCACAGCGGTCTGCCCAAGGCAGAACTGGCTGAAAAGCTGTCTGATTACCATGAAAAGGATCTGGCGGATGCGTTGGAGGCACTGACCCCCGCCGAACGCCAGTCGCTCTATTCCATTCTGGGCGTGGATACTGTTGCCGAGATCTTTACCTATCTGGACGATGCCGAGCCGTACCTGAAGGAGCTGCCCAGCCACGAGGCTGCCAAGGTCATTTCCAACATGGACTCGGACGATGCGGTGGACGCTCTGGAAGACCTTGACGATACCGATAAAAACGAGATCGTCAACAAGCTGGACAAAGACTCGGTGGAAGATGTGAAGATGCTGCTCTCTTATGACGAGGATGAGATCGGCAGCAGAATGACCACCAACTACATCTCCATCAAAAACGATATGACCATCCGGCAGGCGATGAGCGAGCTGGTAAAGCAGGCCGGAGAAAACGACAACATCTCCACCCTGTATGTGGTGGATGAAAACGAACACTTCTACGGCGCCATCGACCTGAAAGACCTCATCATTGCCCGGGCAGAGGAAAGTCTGGAAAGTTTGATCGTCCGCTCCTATCCCTATGTCACGGACCGGGAGCAGGTCAGCGATTGTATCGACCGCATCGTGGACTACGCGGAGCGCAGCCTGCCGGTGCTGAACGATGCCGGCAAGCTGGTGGGCATCATCACCTCGTCTGATGTGGTCGAGTTGGTCGACGATGAGATGGGCGATGATTACGCAAAGCTGGGCGGCCTGACCGGCGAGGAGGATCTGAACGAAAGCGTTTTTGAAAGTGTGAAAAAGCGCCTCCCGTGGCTGATCGCGCTGCTGTTCCTCGGGATGCTGGTCTCCTCGGTCGTCGGCGCGTTTGAATCGGTGGTGGCGGTGCTGCCGGTGGTCATCTGCTTCCAGTCCATGGTGCTGGATATGGCCGGTAACGTTGGCACCCAGTCGCTGGCTGTGACCATCCGTGTGCTGGTGGACGAAAACCTGACCCTTTCCAAAAAATTGCAGCTGCTCTGGAAGGAGACCCGCGTGGGGCTTTTGAACGGCGCTATTCTGGCCGTGATGGCCTTGGGCTTTCTGGGCTGCTACATCCACTTTTTTAAGGGCTACGTCTGGACCTCGGCCTTTTTGCTGTCCGGCTGCGTTGGCCTGTCGCTGATCGTGTCCATGGTCATTTCCAGTCTGGTGGGCACGCTGATCCCGATGCTGTTCCACAAGATCCATATCGACCCGGCGGTTGCTTCCGGCCCGCTGATCACTACGATCAACGATCTGGTGGCCGTTGTGATCTACTATGGCCTTGCCATGGTCGTGCTGATCGATCTGTTCCACCTTGCATAACAGATGCATCAAACAGGGCGCTCCCCGGAGGGAACGCCCTGTTTTTCTTTGCTGCGCAAACTTTTGCTAACAATGTTAATATGGCCTAACATCGTCAGAAAATATTGAAAAAGCCCGAAAGCGTGCTACAATACAAAGATAAAGAGCCCGCCCCTTCCGGGGCACGGGCGCTCAGATAGGAAACACAGAAATGAGGGGTAAATATGTTTGACACAAAAAAGCTTGCACTGTTTTTGGGCGGTGTGGTGTTCGGCTCTGCCGGTTTCAAGGTGCTGTCCAGCAAGGACGCAAAGAAGGTCTACACCCAGACCACCGCAGCGGTGCTGCGGATGAAGGACTGCACCATGCAGACCGTGAATAAGGTGCAGGAAGAGGCCGGCGATATCCTTGCCGATGCAAAGGCCATCAACGAGAGCCGTGCCGCCGAGGCTGCACAGGAGGTCATCGAGGATACGGCTGAAGAAGAGCAGCCCGCAGAGCAGACTGCACAGTGATACAACGCAGCGGAGCCGCCCTTGGGCGGCTCTTTTTTACGCAGAGGGGTAAGAAAAGCAATGAAATGTACGATCTTACATGAAGGTAAGGGACGGATGCGGGTGCACGTCTGCGCCGTGCGCATGACCCTGCACCGGGCAGATGTGCTGGAAGCCTACCTGAACGGGCAGGACAACATCCAAAAAGCCACCGTCTACGAGCGCACCGGAGATGTGGTGCTGACCTACCGGGGCAGCCGGAAGGACGCCGCCGCCCTGCTGGCTGCCTACCGCTTTGACAACGAAGAACTGGAGGTGCTGGTCACCTCTCACGACAGCCGGAAGATCAATCAGGAATATCAGGAAAAGATGGTCAACCTTGTGGCAGGCCGGGTGTTCCGCAAGGTGTTCCTGCCCGTGCCCATCGCGGCGGCCTATACGGTATGGCGCTCCATAGCCTTTGTCTGGAAGGGCGTCCGCTGCCTGCTGCACCGTAAGCTGGAAGTAGAGGTGCTGGATGCGCTCAGCATCACCGCCTCCCTCCTGCGGGGCGATTACAGCACCGCAGGCTCGGTGATGTTCCTGCTGACGGTGGGCAGCCTGCTGGAAGAGTGGACGAGGAAAAAGAGTTTGGACGACCTTGCCCGCAGCATGGCGCTGAACGTGGATAAGGTCTGGGTGCGCACCCCGCAGGGCGAGGTGCTGGTGCCGTTGACCCGCGTCCACGCAGGGGACGAGGTAGTGGTGCGCTCCGGCAACATGATCCCGCTGGACGGCACGGTGCTGGAAGGCGAAGCCATGGTGAACCAGGCCGCCCTGACCGGCGAGTCCATGCCGGTGCGCAAGACCGCCGGTGCTACCGTCTACGCCGGCACGGTGGTGGAAGAGGGCGAGTGCGTTCTTGTAGCCAAGGCCGAAGGCGGTGCCAACCGCTACGATAAGATCGTGGCGATGATCGAGGAATCGGAAAAACTCAAGTCCGGCACCGAGAACCGGGCCTTGCAGCTGGCCGACCGTCTGGTGCCGTGGTGCCTTGCCGGTACGGTGGCCACCTATGCCTTTACCCGCAACGTCACCCGCGCCATCTCCATTCTGATGGTGGACTTCTCCTGTGCGCTGAAGCTTTCCATGCCGCTGGCGGTGCTCTCTGCCATGCGGGAGTGCGGGGAATACCACATCACCGTAAAGGGCGGCAAGTATCTGGAAGCGCTGGCAAAGGCGGACACCATGGTGTTCGATAAGACCGGTACCCTCACCCGCGCCACCCCGCAGGTGGTGCAGGTAGTGCCTTTCTCCGGCTGCGAGGAGCAGGAGGTATTGCAGCTTGCCGCCTGTCTGGAGGAGCACTTCCCCCATTCCATGGCAAATGCCGTTGTCCGCGCCGCCAAGGAGCGGGGCATCTCCCACGAGGAGATGCACTCCGAGGTGGAGTATATCGTGGCGCACGGCATTGCCAGCCGGGTGGGCGGCACGCGGGTGGTCATTGGCAGCGCCCACTTCATCTTTGAGGACGAGGGCTGCACCATCCCGGCAGGGGAACAGGCAAAGTTCGATGCGCTGGACCCCCAGTATTCCCACCTGTATCTGGCGGCTTCCGGGGTGCTGGCGGGGGTCATCTGCATCGCAGACCCCCTGCGCCCGGAGGCAGCACAGGTGCTGCATAAACTTCGGAAGCTGGGCATTGCCCAGACCGTGATGATGACCGGCGACAGTGACCGCACCGCCCGTGCCATTGCGGCGCAGGTGGGGGTGGACCGCTGCTTTGCGGAGGTGCTGCCGGAGGATAAAGCTGCCTTTGTCCGCGATGCCAAAGCCGAGGGACATACGGTGGTGATGATCGGCGACGGCATCAACGATTCGCCCGCTTTGTCGGCGGCAGATATCGGCATCGCCATCCATTCCGGTGCCGCCATCGCCCGGGAGATCGCCGATGTAACCATCCGCGCGGACAGTCTGGAAGAGCTGGTGACCTTAAAAGCCATTGCCAACGCCCTGCAAAAGCGGGTGGGCAGCAATTACCGCTTTGTCCTCAGCTTCAACTCCGCGCTCATCCTTCTGGGCGCTCTGGGCATCCTGCCCCCGGCTACCAGCGCGATGCTGCATAACCTTTCCACCCTTGGCATCAGCCTGCGCAGCATGACAGACCTGCTGGAACAGAAGAACGAAGGATAAAGAAAACGATCCGAAATATCGTGCAAAACAAGAAAGCATCTGCAACATTCGCCTCTGAATTTCAGAACGCAGCGAATTCGTTGCAGATGCTTTTACTTTTGGAGGATGAGCTCGGTAAAGTGTGCAAATACAGTTTCCGGTTGCGACCCTTCCCGTGAAAATGGAACGCCGGAGCGTCCGCAGACGCTCCGGCGTTCCGAAATTATAAATAATTTTTCCGCTGAAAATGCCCAGAGCAATAGCGGAGGACATTCAAAATCGTCCTAGTCAAAAAAAGGAGACCGCTGCACAAATGCTGTGCGGCGGCCTCCCTTTTTGTTTCAGATAAACCGGCAGAAGCCCAGCCAGCAGCCCAGCAGGAAAAAGAGCAGCGCCTTACCCAGCACCGGCAGCCACCGGTGCTTGCCCAAGGCGGTATCCCACCGGTAGATGTTCTGCTTGGGGCAGGTGCCCACGCAGGCTTCGCAGGCGATGCATTCCCCGCTGCGCAGGCTGGTTTCCTCCAGCTTCAGGCACACCGGGCACTGCTGTTTGCAGGCATTGCAGCCCGGGATGCAGCCCTCGCTCTGCCGGTGCAGCCGCGCAAAGGGCAGCACCGGCAGCAGGGCAAACACCGCACCCATGGGGCAAAGGAACTGACAGAAGAACCGGGGCTGCACTGCCATGCCCAGCAAGATGAGCACAAGCAGCGCGATGCCCACGCCGAAGCCCTCCGGCGGCAGACGCAGAGCCGTCAGGCGGGAAAACACCTCCCACGGGCTTGTGCCGGTCAGCAGCTTTTCCTGCCGGGTCACATACAGCGCCACCAGTCCTGCCAGCAGCAGATACTTGACCTTCTGCCCCCAAAGTACCGCCCGCTCCGGCAGACGGAGCTGCTTTTTGCGGTGGAACAGCTTTTTCTGGAGTAGCCCGGACAGCGCCCAGACGGCATCGCCTAAGCTGCCGAAGGCGCAGGCGTACCCGCAGAAAAACCGGTCGAACAGCAACGTGAAGCCGCACAGCCCCAGCAGGGAAAGTGTGAAGCTGTCTGCCGAGAGCACCTCGCCCGCACCGATGTGCAGAAAAATCTGTTTTACCCCGGAAAACCCGGCCACGAATGCGCCCGGCATGGACACAAAGAAGAACAGCTGCACCCCGGCGCGCAGCCATGTACGGCGCTTTTTGTCCCGCTGACGCTGCTGCGCCGCCGTTAAAGGCTTTGTCTGTGTTTTTTCCATCATCCTGCCGCCTTTCCCAGTGCGTCCTCTACTGCACCGATGAGCCCCTCTGCCGTAAGGGTAGCGCCGGAAACGGTGTCCACCTCGGCAGACTGCACTGCCAGCATCTCGTCCAGCAAGGGCAGCGCCTGTTTATAGTAGGGCTTATCCTCACCGGAAGCATCCAGCACCGCAATATCGGTCATTTTTCCGTTCTGGATGGTCACCGACACCCGGATGACATCGCCAAAGCCAAAGGCGCTGCCCTCGTAGGTGCCGTCCCGGTAGCCGCTCTGGGTCTGCTCCGCCTGCGCTGCGCTCTGCGCCTGCAGAACGGAAGCGTTGTAGGCTTCCACCTCGGCAATCTCCTGCTTGCGCTGGTTTACCGCCGCAGCCCGGACCAGCGCTACCTGCTGGTATTGCCACAGGATGCCAAGGATCAGCAGCAGGTTTACCGCCCGGAGGAGAAAGTTTTTGTATTTCATTCCGCTGCTCCTTCCGTTTCAGGTTCGGTCCCGGTCTCTTCGGGCGGCAGTGCCGCTTCGGATGCCGGCAGCACTTCCTCAGAAGAAACCGGTTCAGAATCGTCCGGTGCATCTGCCGGGAAAAGCTGCTGCCATACTTCCTTGAGCCACGCAGGAACGGTGCGCTTTTCCTCCGGCTGCACCACCTCCACGGTGGGCGCGGTGACCGGCGTTTCCTCGGGTTCTGCTGCTTCGGACGGTGCGGCTTCTTCCACCACTTCTTCCAAGGCAGCCTGCTCCGGGGCGGCTTCCTCTGCCGGGGCAACCGCTGCTTTTGCCAGTGCCAGCTTGACCGCGTTCAGGATGCCGGTGGAGGAGTAGGTGGCACCGGAAACAGCATCCACGCTGGGGCTTTGCCCTTCCAGAATGGCGGGGATGACCCGCTTGGCCCGGGAAAGATATTCCTCCTCGTCCTCGGCACTGAGAAGGGTGATATCCGTGATCTTATCCTCTGCCACCGTGACCTGCACTGTGATCTTGCCCTCAAAGCCCATGGCTTCGGCGGTGTAGATGCCGTCAAGGTAAGTGGAGGGGGCAGTGAATTCCTCCACCACCAGCGGTGCGGCAGGCTCCGGCTGCGGCGGCAGGGGATTGTTGACCACCTCACCGGTCAGGGCGTTCTGCACCGCGCCCAGAATGCCCCGGCTGGTGTAGGTGGCTTCGGAAACGGCGTCCACTTCCCAGCTCTGGGCATCCACCACAGTGGTCAAAAGCCGCTTTGCGCGCCGCAGGAACTGCTTGGTCTCGTGGGAGGCGTCCAGAATTTCCACCTCCGTGATGCTGCCGTTTTCCATGGTGACCTGCACCCGGACAGCACCGCCGTAGCCCCGGGAAGAGCCGACGTAAACGCCGTCGGCATAGGGCAGCTTGGGCAGGGCTTCTTCCTCTGCTTCGGAGAAAGGGGCCTCCACCGGCTGCTCTACTACGGCTGCCAGCCTTTCCGGCACGGCAGCCAGCACCGGCATGGTGCGCGGCAGGGCAAAAAGCACAGCTGCCGCTGCCGCCACCGCCGGGAGCAGCTGCACCAGCGGCAGCAGCGTGTTGCATCGTTTTTTATTCATTCTATCTTCTCCTGACACGGAAAAACAAGGCCGCCTGCATAAAGCGACCTTGCTTTTTTGGTGTTCTGTTTTTTTGCCGGATCAGGCAGCCTTCAGGTTCTGCACGGCATCGGTCAGGTGGGTCACCTGCTCCAGTGCAGCGGCCTTATACAGGGTCTCGCGGCTCAGCAGCTCCACGCTTTCGGCCAGCTCGGTCTCCAGATCCGCATAGCTGGCTGCGGTGTAAGCGGCCTTTGCCTTGCTCTGTGCTTCGGCGACCACAGCCTGCAGGGCGGCGCGGTCGGCATCGCTTGCCAGCTCGTGCTTGGCAAGGTTCTCGGCAGTGGTCTGGAACTTGACCACCGTGTCGGCGTAGCCCAGTGCGCGGATGGTGATGGTCCAGTAGCCGGTGCCATCGGTGCCCTCCGGCAGCTGGCAGCGGGCGGAATCGCTCAGACCCAGCTGGATGCCCATGGACTTGTGCATCCAGTTGTCGGCTGCAAACTTGGTGCCGTAGGATGCCTTGGCGTGGGTGTAGGTGCTGTCGTTGCCGTAGTAGGTCCATACCACAGACTGCATCCGGGAGCCCAGCTCGCCGTAGTTGCCGTTCAGGTCCACACGGATGAACTCGCCAAAGCTGCCCACGTCGCTGCCGCTGCGCAGGTTCACGGTAAGACCCTCGGCAGCCTTCTGGGCGGCTTCTGCCACGCCGGAGCCGGTGCCGGTGTGCGCGGCAGAGAAGATGTAGCCATCGCCGCTCTTGGTAGCGTACTTCAGGCCGTTGGTGTTCTTGTCCACCGCAGCCGTCAGGGTGTAGGCGGTCAGGTTCTTTTCAGAGTAGCCGCCCACCAGCTGGCCGCCGTTTTCCACCACGGTGTACTTGGAGCAGAAATCGGCAAGGTCGCTGGTGGCTACGCGCACCGGCACATACTTGGTGCCCAGCACCTCGTAGTGGTCCATCTGCACAGTAGAGCCATCGGCCTTGGTAATGGTGCCGCGGTTCCAGCCCACGGTGGTGCCATCGGCCAGATAGATGGTCTTGCCATCGTCCGACCAGTGAGAAACGGTGTAGGTGCTGCCGTCCTTGGCGTAGATGACAGCAGTGCTCTGGAAGCTGCCGCGGTGCAGACCGTGGTTGACGGTGGCGCGGGAAACTGCATCAAATGCGCCAAGGTCGTGCTCCTCGTGGCTGTCCAGCTGCGCAGAGGCGGCAGTGCTGCCGGCAGCATAGACCTTCTCGTTTGCCCAGTACTCGTCCCAAGTCAGGGCAGCGTAAAGATAGGTGTATTTTTTGCCCAGCAGAAAATCGAAAAAGCCGTTTTCCTCCTCGGCGGGGGCTGCTGCAAAGGCGGTAGCGGTCAGCAGGCTGAGCGCCATAGCTGCCGACAGCAGCAGGGAAAGAAATTTCTTCGTTCTCATGAAAAATGCTCCTTTCATTACAATGGCAGAAAAGCGCTGCCATGTAGTTAGCTGCTCCTAACATTGCGCGCAAAGAAAAACCTGCGGGGCAAAGCCCCTCAGATGGTTAGGACAAGCTAATTGACGGAAATTAAGATAACACGCACGCAAGGGCTTGTCAAGAAAAAACAGGTATGTTTATTCAAACAAACTTTTTGGGGCGGGACAGGGAAAAGCGGTTGCGGCACGTCATCTGTAGAGCAGTGCCTTTGCGGCTTGTACTCTGCCCCCTGCGGGCGGCAGCGGACAAAAGAAAAAGCGATGGCCCGTGCAGGTGGGTCATCGCTTTTCTCGTCCCTTGCGGGACAGGCAGGGTAAATGATAAGAAGGTAAATGAAGAAAATAGCAAGGTAAAAACAAAGGCGTGTGCGGAGCCGAAATTGTTGCTCCAAAGTGAAGATGTATCCAAGTTTCGCTTTTGTTGGATACAACATACCACTTTGAAACAGAAATTGCAAGAGGTTTTTTAAAAAATTTCCCCAAAAATGCGCGGGAAATCGCATTTTTGTAGAAACGCACAAATTTTACGGAAAGTTCCCGGCAAACTGACGAACAAGCATAAAATCAGAAAAACGCACAGGGATACCTATATAAAACCGGCGGGCAATGGGAGATAGGCTTGGAAATTGATTTCTGCGGGATGTGGCCTGCAACGCTTTACAAGCAGCCGGGGGTGTGTTAAGATGGACACATCTGCTGTAACCGGAAAAATGCACACGCCGGGCAGCGGCGGCGTACCGGAAAAGTGCCCGGTGCCGGGAGGAGAGAAACGAATGATAAAGCTACTGCATGGCAATGAAAAAAGCAGCCTGAACGGCGGGCGCGCGCCGCTGTTCAGCCAAAAGGAGCTGCTGGTACTGGCTGTTCCGCTGCTGGTGGAGCAGCTGCTGGAAGTGACGGTTGGCATGGCCGACACCATGATGGTGTCCCGCTGCGGCGAGGCGGCCATCTCCGGCGTCAGTCTGGTGGATATGATCAATAACCTTATCATCGTGCTGTTTGCGGCGCTGGCTACCGGCGGCGCGGTGGTGGTAAGCCAGTATCTGGGCGCAAAAGAGCGCAGGAACGCCGACAAAAGCGCCGGTCAGCTGCTGCTGCTCAGCGGCTTGTCCGGCGCGGTGATCGGCGTGGTATGCTTTGTGCTGGCACGCCCCATGATCCGGCTGTTCTATGGCTCCATTGAGCCTGACGTGCTGGACGCGGGTGTGAAATATCTGCAGATCATCGCCCTCAGCTACCCGTTTCTGGCGCTGTATAACGGCGGCGCGGCACTGTTCCGCAGCATCGGCAACTCCAAGATTTCCATGCAGATCAGCTTTTTGATGAACATCATCAACATCGTGGGCAACGCGGTGTGCATCTTCGGCTTCAAAATGGGGGTGGACGGCGTAGCGTGGCCCAGCGTGGTGTCCCGCGTGGTGGCTGCGGCGCTGATCCTGCGCAAGTGCTACCGGGAGGATGCAGTGCTTACCGTACCCAAGACCCTGCGGCTGGACGGCGGCATGGCAAAGCGCATTCTGGGCATCGGCATCCCCTCGGCCTTTGAGAACAGCCTGTTCGAGGCCGGGCGCATTCTGGTGGTGAGCATGATCTCCACCTTCGGTACGGTGCAGATCGCAGCCAACGCTGTGGCCAACAATCTGGACGGCATGGGCGTCATCCCGGGCAAGGCCATCAGTCTGGCCATGATCACGGTGGTGGGGCGCTGCGTTGGCGCCGGCGACCATGAACAGACCGTCTACTACACCCGCAAGCTGCTGCTGTGGGCTTACATCACCATGGGGCTTTCCAACGGAGCGATCTTGCTGTTCCTCCGGCAGCTGGTGGGCATCTACGCCCTCTCCGGCGAGACCATGGAGCTGGCCATCACGCTGGTCACCATTCACGCGGGCTGCGCTATCATCTTCTGGCCGCTGTCCTTCGTGCTGCCCAACGCCCTGCGTGCGGCCAACGACGTAAAATTCACTATGGTGGTGTCTATCCTCAGCATGGCCTGCTGGCGGCTGGGCTTCAGCTATCTGCTGTGCGTCCGCATGGGCTGGGGCGCCGTGGGCGTGTGGGTGGCTATGGTCATCGACTGGACCTGCCGTGTGACCTGCTTTGTGCTGCGCTTCCGCAGCGGCGCATGGAAAACAAAATATCAGGCATAACATAAGGAGAAGAGTATGAAACTGATCAGCTGGAACGTGAACGGCCTGCGCGCCTGCCTGACCCACGGCTTTGCCGAGAGCTTTGCCGCGCTGGACGCGGACATCTTCTCGGTGCAGGAGACCAAGATGCAGCCGGGACAGGCGGATTTTGCACCGGATGGCTACACCGAATACACCTATTCGGCCGAGAAAAAGGGCTACTCCGGCACAGCCTGCTGGTGCAGAACGGCACCGCTGGCAGTGACCACCGGCATCGGGCTGGAACAGCACGACCACGAGGGGCGGGTGCTGACGCTGGAATACCCCGGCTTTTATCTGGTAAACTGCTACACCCCCAACAGTCAGGACGGGCTGAAGCGGCTGGACTACCGCATGGAGTGGGAGGACGCCTTCCGGGCGTACCTGCTGGCGCTGGACGCAAAAAAGCCGGTGATCCTGTGCGGAGATCTGAACGTGGCGCACACCGAGATGGACATCAAAAACGCCAAGACCAACCGCATGAGCGCGGGCTTTACCGATCAGGAGCGCGCCAAAATGACCGAGCTGCTGGCGGCGGGTTTTGCGGACAGCTTCCGGGTGGTGCACCCGGACGAGGTGAAGTACAGCTGGTGGAGCTACCGCTTCCACGCGCGGGAAAAGAACGCGGGCTGGCGCATCGACTATTTTATCGTTTCCCGGCGCATTGCAGACCGCATCCGCGCCGCCGAGATCCACAACGAGATCTTTGGCTCCGACCATTGCCCGGTGGAGCTGCAGATCGACCTGTAATATAAGGAGAAGCCAATGCTGAAAAATTATCTTCTGATCTTCTTTATCTCCATGGTGCCCATCATCGAACTGCGCGGGGCCATCCCCATCGGGTTGGGCATGGGGCTGCCGGTGCTGCCCACCTACCTTTTGTGCGTGCTGGGCAATATGATCCCGGTGCCCTTCATCTACCTGTTTGCCCGTAAGTTCCTCATCTGGGGCTACCACAAGCCCCTCATCGGCCCCATCTGCCGCTTTTGCATCAACAAGGGCGAAAAGGGCGGCCGCGCACTGGAAGCCAAGGCCGGCAAAGGCCTGACCGTGGCGCTGCTGCTGTTCGTGGGCATCCCGCTGCCGGGCACCGGCGCGTGGACGGGCACGCTGGCAGCCTCCATTCTGGATATGAAGTTCAAGGATGTGCTGATCGCCTGCATGGGCGGTGTGCTGCTGGCGGGCATCATCATGGGCTTGGCAAGCGCCGGGCTGCTGGGCGCACTCAGCGGGCTGTTTGCGGCAGGCTGACAAAACGCGGACGCTTTTGTCGTGAAAAATGCCGGTAGCTTTTCCGCCCGGAGTATGTTACACTGGATAATAGTTGTGAAAACCGGACTCTGCTTCCGGCCAGAAAGGACGTTATAGAACATGGATCAGGCACTGAATCAGAAAATTGACGCATACATTGCGGAAAACAAGGAGCAGCTGCTGCAGGACATTGCAGCGCTGGTCGCCATCGACAGCGTGGAGGGCACCCCGGAGGAGGGCGCACCCTTCGGCGCAGGCCCCCGGGCCGCGCTGGACAAGACGCTGGAACTGGCAGCAGGCATGGGCTTTGCCACCCGCAACTGCGAAAACTACATCGGCTATGCCGAGCTGGCCGGTGCAGACCCTGAAAAATATCTGGCTACCATCTGCCATGTGGACGTTGTGCCCGTGGGCAACGGCTGGACGGCAGACCCCTTTAAGATGCGCATTCAGGACGGCTGGCTGCTGGGCCGCGGCGTCTCGGACGACAAGGGCCCGATGATCGTTACCCTGTATGCGCTGAAGTTCCTCAAGGAGCAGGGCTACCAGCTGCGCTACCCCATCCGTGCCATCGTGGGCGACAACGAGGAGACCCACATGAACGATGTGAAGTACTATCTGGAAAACTACCCCGCCCCGGTGTTCTGCTTTACCCCGGATGCCGAGTTTCCGGTGTGCAACGGCGAAAAAGGCCACTTCGGCGGCAAGATCGTCAGCCCGGTGTGCAACGGCGTCATTGCAGCGTTTGAGGGCGGTGTGGCCAACAACGCTGTGCCGGACCGCGCCAGTGCTCTGGTCAAGACCGATATCAGCAAGCTGAAGAACGCCCCCAACATCACGCTGGAACCGGAAGGGGATGGCGTGCGGGTGCGCGGCTGGGGCAAGTCCGGCCACGCCGCCATGCCGGAGGGCACGGTGAACGCCATCGGTCTGGTGGTGGAGTACCTGCTGGACAACGGCCTGTGCAACGACACCGAGCGCGCTTATCTGGAAGCACTGCGCAAGCTGCACAGCTCCACCGCAGGCACCGGCCTTGGCATCGACTGCGCCGACGGCCCCTTTGGCCCGCTGACCATCATCGGCGGCCGCATCTATATGGAGGACGGCAAGCTGGTGCAGACCATCGACAGCCGCTTCCCCACCTGCACCAACGGCGAAAAGCTGACCGCACAGGTCACTGCTGCGCTGGGCGATGGCGCAAAGCTGGAGGATGTGGACGCAGCCGAGCCTTTCTATATCGAGGCCGACAGCCCCGCCATCCGCGCCTGCATCGACACCTACAACGAGGTGACCGGCGAGAACGCTACCCCCTTCACCATGGGCGGCGGCACCTATGCCCGCCACTTCCCCTATGCTGTCAGCTTCGGCCCGGAGCATGAGGATGTGAAGCTGCCGGAGTTCGGCGGCCCGATGCACGGCGCCAACGAGGCTGCCCCCATCGACAAGCTGCTGGAGGCCGTCAAGATCTACATTCTGGCGCTGCTGCGGCTGGAAGAAATCGACTTCTGAGGTACAGCATGAACGTGCTTGTCATTGACGGGCAGGGCGGGGGACTGGGCCGCCAGCTGGTGGCCGCCCTCAGTGCCCAGTGCCCGGACATCCGGCTGGTGGCCGTGGGCACCAACAGTGTCGCTGCGCAGGCCATGCACAAGGCCGGGGCGCAGCGCGCCGCCACCGGTGAGAACGCCGTGGTGGTGAACTGCCGCAATGCGGATATCATCGTGGGACCCATCGGCATCGTCATTGCAGATGCGCTGCTGGGGGAGATCACCCCCGCCATGGCCACGGCGGTGTGCCAGAGCAGCGCCACCCGGGTGCTGATCCCGGTGAACCACTGCGAAAACTATATTGTCGGCGTGCCCGACCAGCCCATCGGCAGTCTTGTGGCTGCCGCCGTGCAGAAGGTGAAAGCCCTCTGCACCGGGGAAGGCTGCTGAAAGACGCTGCTTTTAGCAGCAAAATAGAATATTTTAAAATACAATGTCGGGCAGTCCACAGACTGCCCGACATTGCCTTTTGTTGAGCGTTTTCATAGCAAAACAGGCGGCTGTACAATGCTGTACAGCCGCCTGTTTAGTTTATTCAGCGCATATTGCTGGTGCGGTGCTCCATCAGATAGGTAGCCTGCAGGTCTGCGATGTGCAGCTTGACCGCCAGCGGGTACTTGTCGTAGGCTTCCGAGATGGCAAAACAGCCGCCCCGGGCAGCATCGTCAAAGCCGCCCATGTGCCAGCGGATGGCAACCGCTTCCTCTACCTTCAGCTTCATGAACCGCTCGATGAGGAACACACTCTTTTCGCCGTGACCGTAGGGGAAAAGGTCGTCCACACTGTAAAAGGGCGCTTTCTCCCACTGTCCGGTGGCTTCGTTCTTCACGTTGCGGGTGCCCAACTTGTAGTAGTTGGCCTTGCACAGATCGTGCAGCAGGGCACAGATGGCGTAGCTCTCTTCGCTTTCACCCTCGGTGAAAAAGCTGTCGTGCAGCGCATGGTAGACGTTCAGGCTGTGCATACACAGCCCGCCCTCACAGGCACCGTGAAAACGGGTGGATGCCGGTGCGGTGAAAAAATCCGTCTTTTTGTCCAGCCAGTCCAGCAGCTTTTCGCTGCCCGGGCGGGTGACATGCTGCTGCCAGACGTCCAGAAACTCTGCGCGGTCGCCCCCGCTCACAGCTCCATGTCCTCCAGAATGCCCTTGAGGATGGCCAGTTCGTCGTGGCTCAGGGAGATGCCCTTGCCCATGCGGGTGCCGTCCGGGGACCAGTCGCGGATGTCGTACTTGGGCTCGCCGTCGTTCCAGCTGATAAGGTTCAGCTGGCGCTCCCAGCCGCGGGGACGCTGGCTCAGCACGGCCACACGCTGGACAACTTCGTATTTGATCTCTGCCATATTGCAAAACCTGCCTTTATGTTTGTATGCTACCATAATAAGGGAAGTGCGGCAAGAATTCAACTGGTAAACTGAAATATTTTAAAAAATTTTTGTAACAATCAGCCGTAAGGGGCGTCCTCGCGCCATTCCACCAGCTCCAAAACGGCGGCGGTGTCCTCGTCCGGGGCGGGCTGGCGGCTGTGCAGCTTCTGCTTTGTGCTGAACAGCCCGGGCGCGTAGTGTGCCATCACGCTGGTCTGCACGTCCCCGGCCAGAAAGGCGGCAGCGTTCTTCTGGCGGCAGGCCATAGGGGTGCCGTCTGTCATGGGGACACCGGGCTTTTCCGGCTGCGGCTCCTCCGGCGGGGGCAGCTGGGTGCCGGGTGTGTCCGGCGCAGCCGGGGGCTGCAGGGGCATACTGCCCAGCGGCGGAGCATTGCGGGTGCTGTTTGCCTGCGGGGCGGCAGCGGTGCCGGGCTGGTTTTCCAGTTCGTGGCGGATGAAGGGTTCCAGAGAGTTCATCAAAATTCACCTCCGCCCCTAGTGTGCCCCGCCGGCGGCGTTTTACACCCGCAGCTCTACGGTGGAGCCACCGGTGCGGGCCTTGTGCACCACCACCTGCCGGTCGATGCGGTCCTTGAGCGCCCCCACATGGGAGATGATGCCCACCAGCCGGTCGCCCTCGGTCAGGCCGGAGAGCACCCGGATGGCAAGCTCCAGCGATTCCTCGTCCAGCGAACCGAAGCCCTCGTCCAGGAACAAAGTGTCCAGCCGGATGCCCCCGGCGCTGCTCTGCACCTCGTCCGAAAGGCCAAGCGCCAGCGCCAGCGAAGCCTTGAAGCTCTCGCCGCCGGAAAGGGTCTTTACGCTGCGGCGGGTGCCGTTGTAGTGGTCGATGACGCCAAGGTCCAGCCCGGACTGGCTGCGCTGGTTCTCCGCGCCGATGCGCTCCAGCTCGTACTGCCCGGCGGTCATCTGCATCAGGCGGGTGTTGGCGTAGCGCAAAATGCGGTCCAGATAGTTCATCTGGATGTAGGCTTCCAGGCGGATCTTCTGCTTGCTGGTCAGGGTGCCGCCCGCCGTGGCAGCCAGCGCGCTGACCCACTGCCACCGGCTTTCCAGCGCCTGCCGCGCTGCGGCGGCCGCGCGATACTGCGCCGCCGTTTTGCGGTTGGGCAGCAATTGTGCCGAAAGCTGCTTTTCCCGGCTGCGCAGATCCTCCCGCGCGGCGGTCAGCGCGGTCTGCTGTGCGGTAAGCTCCTCGGCGCTGCGGGCGGGCAGCTCCTTTTGGGCGGCGGTCTGCTGAGTGCGCAGCGCTTCTACGGCGGCTTCGGCGGCGGCAACGGCCTGCTCGGCCTGTTTCAGGCGGCGCTGCGCCGTGTCCATGCCGGTGCGCAGGGTGCTGCGGTCGGCTTCCAGCTTGTCCAGCGCCGCCTGTGCGTCCGCGCGCCGGGGGTAGGGCAGGGCGGCGCGCCGCTCTGCAATCTGCCCTTCCAGCGCGTCTGCGCCGGCATTCTGGGCGGCGGCGCTGCGGTCAGCTTCGGCAGCGGCCTGTTCCAGCGCCGGGCGCTGGCGGGTCTTGTTTTGCCGGTCAGCTTCCAGCTGCGCCTTGCGGCGGCAGTCGGCCTCAGCCTGTCGGCACTGGGCGGCACAGTCTGCCTGTGCCGTCTGCAAAGCGGCGGTTTCCTCGGCCAGCACGTTGGTCATCAGGGCAAAGGTGAGGGGTACCGTGCCCTCCGGTGCGGTAAAGCGCTCCGGCAGCAGGGTCTCAGCATCCCGCCGGAGGGAGGTTTTTGCTTCGTTGGCAGCGGCAAGGGCGCTCTGGGCGACAGCGCTGGCAGTCTGTGCCTGCCGGTCAGCTGCGGCAACAGCCTGCCGTGCGGCTTCTACCTGCGCCTGCGTGGGCGCAGTATGGGGCAGCAGGGCGCGGGCGGGGTGATGGGTACTGCCGCACACCGGGCAGGGTGCGCCCTCGACAAGGTTCTCGGCCAGCAGCCCGGCCTGTGCGTCCAAGAATGCCCGTTCCAGCGTATTCTGCCGGGCGCGGGCGTCGTCCTGCGCGGCGGCAGCGGCGCGGTAGCTCTCCTGCGCCTTGTGGGTTGTCTTGGCCTGTCGCTGGCAGTCCGCAAGGCGCTGTTCCAGCTTTGCCAGTGCTTCGCCGCGCTGTGCCAGCTGGGCGCTGCGGGTTTGCAGGGTCAGCAGCTGGGTGTCTGCGTCTGCCAGCGCGGCAAGTTCGGTCTCAGCGGCGGTAAGGGCGGCGTTCAGGCTGTCCAGCTGGGTGCGCCGTTTTTGCGCCTGTGCCGCCGCCAGCCGGGCGGCGTCCCGCGCTTCGGTCTGCTGGCGGCAGAGGGCATCCAGCGCGTCATAGGCCGCAAGGGCGCTCTGCGCCTGCGTCACCTGCGCGGTCAGGGTGTCCAGCTGTGCAGCGTCCCCGGCGTGACGGGCGGCTTCGGCGCGGGCAGCGTCCAGTGCGGGCCTTGCGGCGGCAAGTTCTGCCTGCCGGGCGGTCAGCTGCTGCGCCAGCCGCTGCGCCTGTGCGGCAGCGCCCAGCTGCCGCTGCACTGTGTCCAGCTGGGCTTCGGTGGTGTGCAGGGCGGTGCCGGCCTCTTCCAGCGCCGCCGCCTGCCGGGCGGTCAGGGCGTCCAGCAAAGCAAGCGCTGTTTCCGGCACGGTCTGGGCGCACAGGGCGCGCAGCGCCTCGGCGTCCGGATCCTCCGGGCTGAACTGCAGCCCGCCCAGCAGGCTGTCCAGCTTGGCGTTCTGGGCGGTGCGCTGCTGGTTCAGCGCGGCGGCTTCGGCCTGCAAACGCTCTTGCAGCTGGGCGTAGCGCTGGGTGCGGAACAGCTTGCGGAAGATGCGGCTGCGCTCCTCGGTAGAAGCATTGAGCAGCTTTGTGAACTGCCCCTGCGCAATGAGTACGATCTGGGAAAACTGGTTGTAGTCCAGCCCGATGATCTCCTGCACGGCGGCGGTCACGTCCTTGGCCTTGGTCACCGGAGGGCGGGTGTCCGGGTAGGTCAGGGTGGCATCCGCCTTTTCGGTGGTCATGCCCTCGCCCCGGGCTTTGGGACGCTGATACTCCGGGTTGCGGCGCACCGTGTAGCGCACACCGTGCACCTCAAATTCCAGCTCCACAAAGGTGGGGGTCTTGTCGTCTGCGTACTTGCAGCGCAGCATGGAGCCCTCCCGGATGCCGCTGCTGGAATGATCGTACAGCGCGTAGGTGATGGCGTCAAAAAGGGTGGTCTTGCCCGCGCCGGTGTCGCCGGTAATGAGGTACAGCCCGCCTTTGCCCAGCTTTTCAAGGTCAAGGGTGATTTCGGCGGCATAGGGGCCAAAGGCCGAAAGGGTCAGTCGCAGCGGTCTCATACCGTGTCGCCCTCCTTCCAGATCTCCTCGATCAGCGCTTGGCAGAACGCCGTCTGCTCGGCGGTCAGGGGCTGGTTATTTTGCAGCTGGTAAAAGGCCGCCAGATGCTCCAGCGGGGAGATGCTCTCGGTGCGCTCCGGGGCGCTGATCTCCTGCTGCTGGCGGGTGCGCTGGTTATCGTAGTCCAGCTGCATCAGGTTGGGGTAGATGACCCGCAGCCGCGCCAGCGCGTCCGGCACATCCTGCTCGTCGGTCAGGGTGATGTGCAGGTAATCGTCCACGGCGGTGCCCGCGTAGCAGCGGCGGTCGGTCAGTTCCATGTAGCTGCCCCGCAGCCCGCGCAGATCGTGCCGGGGGGTCAGGGGCGCGGTGGTGATGTGTACTTCGCCCTTTGCGCCCAGCTCCACAAAGGTAGCGCTTTTCTGCTGCCCCGCCTCCGAGAAGGAATATTTCAGCGGTGTGCCGCAGTAGCGCAAAGCCTCCCGCCCCACCTTCTGCGGGCTGTGCAGATGCCCCAGCGCCACATAGTCAAAGGCATCGAACAGGGCAGCGTCCACGCTGTCCACCCCGCCCACCGAGGGCTCCTCGCTCTCGCAGGCGGCAGCACCCGCCACAAACTGGTGCGCCACCAGCACACTGCGGTGGCCGGGGTCCGGGGTGCAGTGCCGCAGCACGCAGGCAAGGGCGTCGTTGTAGCTCTCAATAGGCTCGTCCGGCCAGACGTGCCGCACCATGGCGGGCTTTAAAAAGGGCAGTAAGTACACATCCACCGTGCCGTGGGCATCCTGCAGGGGGATGGGCTGCGGCGCGCCGGTGAACACCGGGCTGACGTAGACCCGGCTGTCGGCCAGCAGGGCAGAGCCGAAGGCTACCCGGTCGGCAGAATCGTGGTTGCCGCTGATGGCGAACACCGGCAGCTTCCGCGCTGCCAGCCGGGTCAAAAACCAGTCCAGCAGCCGCACTGCCTCGGCAGGGGGAACGGGCTTGTCGTAAAGGTCCCCGGCCAGCAGCACGCCGTCCACGGGGGTCTCATCCAGCAGGGCCAGAATTTGTTCCAGAATATACCGCTGATCCTCCAGCATGGAAAACTCGCACACCCGCTTGCCCAGATGCAGGTCGGACAAATGCAGAAAACGCAAACAGGAACACCGCCTTTCAAAAAAAACGCTTTGCCCTATTATAACGCAGCCGCCGCTGCGCGCGCAACCAAGGAGAACAGAAAAAACACCTGCAATGTCTGGAAACAATGCAGGTGCTCTTAGTTTTAGCGGGCTCGCCCTCTCAGTCAAATCCTATGGATTTGACAGCTCCCCCAAAGTGGGAGCCCTTGGCAGTCCACGCAAACTTCATCTCTTTGCCAAGGCCTCTCCCTTTGGGAGAGGTGTCACCGTAGGTGACGGAGAGGGCGAGGACGCTGATCTTGTGAAGCATCCTTTGCAGCTATCAGAACATCTTTTCCCAAGTGGCGCAGCCCACGCTGCCGTCTGCCGTCAGACCGTTGCGCCGCTGGAACCGCTGCACGGCGGCAGCGGTGGCTGCACCGTACCTGCCGTCATCCTTCAGCCGCTCGCCCAGAGAGTTGAGCTTCTGCTGCACCAGCCGTACCGTGCCGCCGGAGCAGCCGGTGCGCAGCGCGATGCCGGGGTAGGGCACCTTCAGCCCGTGCTTTGCGGTGTAGCGGGTGTAGAGCACGTTCCATGTGTTCTGCCCCACCTTGCCGTCCATGTTCATCTTATTTTTCAGCTGGAACTCCTGCACGGCACGCTGGGTGCCGACGCCGAATTTGCCGTCCGCCTTCAGCGCATCGTACCATGTGCAGCTATCGCGTACGCCGTTGAGCCATGTCTGCACAAGCGCCACGTCCGGCCCGGAGGATCCGCGCTGGAGCAGGGAATAATAACCGGGAATCGCCATAGAGGGATCCCTCCTTTCCCTCCATGCTATGCTCCGGCGGGGTGCGGCGTCACCCCGCCAGCAGCACCGTCTGCCGCCGGGCGGTCAGCCGGTGTGCCCAGTCCACCAGCCGGAACCGCAGGATGTACTGCCCGCAGACAAGGTCATTCTCCGCAGGCAGAGCGTAGCCGCCCTGTGCAAAGCTGCACAGCCCCGGGTACAGCACACACCACCAGTTGCGCCCGCCGCCGCTGCCGATGTCGATGCGCACCGCATCGTACCGCCCGGCGGGCAGCTGACCGGCGGGGTAGCGCCGGGCGGGGAAGTACATATTCACAAGGTACACCCGCACCGGGGCGCGGATGCCCTGCGCGGCCAGCGCCCGCTGTGCCGCCAGCTGGAACTGCAAAAGCTGCCCTGCCGCCCATGTCCGCGCCTCCGGTGCACTTTGCGCCGGGCATTGCTGCATCACGGCCAGCACCGCGTCCCGCACCCGGAGCTTGGCGCTCTGGTCGGCCACGGCATTGCTGGCGGCCCGGATGTGCAGCCGCAGGGTGTCGGCGCACAGCGCTGCCCCGGCATCCAACTGGGTGCGCCCCCAGCACAGCCCCTGCAAAGCGCCGCACAGCGCAAAGCCCGCCAGCAAGCTGGCGCACAGCAGCCGCATCTGCCGGACGGAAAGCGGTTTTGAAAACCAGCGAAGCATAAAAAAGACCCCTCTTCTGGAAATGATAACCAGAGGATGGGTCTGCTGCGGTGGGATTATACAGAAAAATAAACCCTCTCAGTCATTGCGCAGCAATGACTGAGAGGGGATTCTTAGTTCTTCAAAGACTGCATGGGTGCGGGCAGGCGGCCGCCACGGTTGATGAACACCGAGGGGTCGTGGCTGTTCACCGGCATGATGGGACCATAGCCCAGCAAACCGCCGAAGTCCAGCACCTCACCGGCCTTGCGGCCGATGGCGGGGATGACGCGCACAGCGGTGGTCTTGCTGTTCACCATGCCAATGGCGGCCTCGTCCGCGATCAGGGCGCTGATGACGGCAGGGGTGGTGTCGCCGGGGATGATGACCATGTCGATGCCCACAGAGCAGACGGCGGTCATGGCTTCCAGCTTTTCAATGGTCAGGCAGCCGATCTCGGCAGCGTGGATCATACCGGCATCCTCGCTGACCGGGATAAAGGCACCGGACAGGCCGCCGACGTGGTTGGAGGCCATCACGCCGCCCTTCTTCACGGCATCGTTCAGCAGGGCAAGGCAGGCGGTGGTGCCGCAGCAGCCGCAGGTCTCCAGACCCATCTCTTCCAGAATGTTGGCCACGCTGTCGCCGATGGCCGGGGTGGGAGCCAGAGAAAGGTCGATGATACCGGCGGGCACGCCCAGTGCCTTGGAGGCAAGGTTTGCCACCAGCTGACCCACGCGGGTGATCTTGAAGGCGGTGCGCTTGACAAGCTCTGCCACCTCGTCGATGGGGGCATCCTTGGGCAGGCGTGCCAGCGCGGCGCGCACAGCGCCCGGGCCGGAAACGCCCACATGGATCTCGCAGTCCGGCTCGCCGGGGCCGTGGAAGGCACCGGCCATGAAGGGGTTATCCTCCGGTGCGTTGCAGAACACCACCAGCTTGGCAGCGCCGATGCACTGACGGTCGGCGGTCAGCTCACTGGCCTTCTTCACGGCCTCGCCCATCAGCTTGATGGCGTCCATGTTCAGACCGGCCTTGGTGGCGCCGATGTTCACCGAGCTGCACACGATGTCGGTCTCGGCCAGTGCGCGGGGGATGGACTCGATCAGGCGGCGGTCACCGGCAGAAAAGCCCTTGTGCACCAGTGCGCTGTAGCCGCCCACAAAGTTGACGCCCACCTTTTTGCCGGCGGCGTCCAGCGTCTTTGCAAAGTCCACGGGGTCTGCCTCCGGGCAGGCACCCAGCAGCATGGCAATGGGGGTGACGCTGATGCGCTTGTTGATGATGGGAATACCGTACTCGGCGCTGATGTGCTCCACGGTGGAGACAAGATTCGCAGCCTTGGTGGTGATCTTGTTATAGATGTTCTCGCAGGCCTTCTTGGGGTCCGGGTCGATGCAGTCCAGCAGGCTGATGCCCATGGTCACGGTGCGCACGTCCAGATTATCCTGCGTGAACATCTCGATGGTTTCCAGGATATCCCCGGTGTTAAACATACTCATAGCGGTTGCGGGCTCCTTTCCGGCTCAGATGGTGTGCATGGCGTCAAAAACTTCCTGACGGGTCACGTTGATCTGCATCCCCATCTCGGCGGCAAGCGCATCGGTGCGCTTGTGCAGCTGGTCGTGGTCAACATTGCAGTTGGAAAGATCCACCAGCATGATCATGGCAAACATCCCCTGCAGGATGCTCTGGGTCACATCCTCGATATTGACGTTCAGCTCGGTGCACAGACCGGCCACCTTTGCGACAACGCCCACGGTATCGTGTCCAATGACGGTAATGAAAGCTTTCATGGTTTCCACCCTCGTTTTCCTTATAGTGATTGGTGCCGCCAAAGACCCGGCACACGCTTACCCTTCCAGTATAGCAGATTTAGCAAATTTTGAACACACTTTTTGTAAAAAAGAGCAGAATACAGGGGTAAAAGACATTCTATATAAAAATCAAGTGCAATCTGCCGGGGCTTGTGCTATACTTATACATAATTTCCTGCGGATTTCCGTGTAGAGGGTTGATAAGGAGTATATGACAATGGAACAGCTTTTAAAGATTCTGGAAAACAACGCCCGGCTGCCCGTGGAGGACATTGCCACCATGCTGAACAAATCCCCCGCCGAGGTGGCGGCGATGATGGACCTTGCCCGGGCGCAGGGCATCATCAAGGGCTACAAGACCCTTGTGGACTGGGAAAAGGCCAAGGTGAACCGCGTGGAGGCGGTTATTGAGCTGAACGTCAGCCCCAAAAAGAGCCGCGGCTTTGACGAGATCGCAGCCACCATTGCCGCCTTTGACGAGGTGGAGAGCGTGCTGCTGATGAGCGGCGGGTACGACCTGCAGCTGGTGATCAAGGGGCAGACCTTCCAGGAGATCGCTCTGTTTGTGGCAAAGCGGCTGTCGCCGCTGGACGATGTGCTGTCCACCGCCACCCATTTTGTGCTGCGCACCTACAAAAAAGAGGGGCGGCTGTATCAGGATGAAGAAATTGATGAAAGAGAGTGCACGGTGCTGTGATGGATTATGATAAACTGATCGCGCCTGCCGCCAAGGCCATGCGCCCCTCCGGCATCCGCAAATTTTTCGATCTGGCCGCCGAAATGCCCGAGTGCATCAGCCTTGGCGTGGGCGAGCCGGACTTCAAGACCCCGTGGGCTGTGCGCGAGGCCGGCATCGACAGCCTTGAGCATGGCCGTACCCGCTATACCTCCAACGCAGGCCTGAAGGAGCTGCGCGCCGAGATCAGCCGGTATCTGGAGCGGCGCATGAACCTGCGCTACGACCCTATGCGGCAGATCCTTGTGACCGTGGGCGGCAGCGAAGCCATTGATATGTGCATCCGCACGCTGGTCCAGCCCGGGGACGAGGTGATCATCCCGGAGCCCTGCTTTGTGTGCTACGAGCCCATCACCACCCTGTCCGGCGGCGTGCCGGTGCACGTTGCCTGCCGTCAGGAGGACGAGTTCCGTCTGCGTGCCGATGCGCTGAAGGCCGCCATCACCCCCAAGACCAAGCTGGTCATCATGCCCTTTCCCAACAACCCCACCGGTGCGGTGATGGAGCGGGAAGATCTGGAAGCCGTGGCCGAGGTGCTGCGCGGCACCGACATCATGGTGCTGTCGGATGAGATCTACGCCGAGCTGAACTACGGTCTGCGGCCGCACGTTTCCATTGCGACCCTGCCCGGCATGGCAGAGCGCACCATCGTGGTGAACGGCTTTTCCAAGAGCTATGCCATGACCGGCTGGCGGCTGGGCTACGCCTGCGGCCCGGAGGCAGTCATTAAGATCATGACCAAGATTCACCAGAGCGCCATCATGAGTGCCCCCACCACCAGCCAGTATGCCGCCATCACCGCCCTGAAGGAGTGCGATGGCGAGATCGACCGGATGCGGGACGAGTACAATATGCGCCGCCGCCTGGTGGTGCGCAGCTTCAACGACATGGGTCTGACCTGTTTTGAGCCCCGGGGCGCCTTCTACGCCTTCCCCTGCATCAAGAGCACCGGTATGAGCAGTCAGGAGTTCTGCACGAAGTTGCTGGAGCAAAAGCACGTTGCCATTATCCCCGGCGATGCCTTTGGCGCTTCCGGCGATGGCTACTGCCGCGTCTCCTACGCGTACAGCGTGGAGCACCTGACCGAGGCGCTGAAGCGCATCCGGGAGTTTTTGGTGGAAAACAACATCTATCACGGCAACTGAGGAGGAACACAGATGGAACGGCGAGAGCGGAGAAATGCGGTGACTGTGCTGGCCCCGGCCAAGCTCAATCTGGCACTGGACGTGGTGGGGCTGCTGCCCAACGGCTACCATGCGCTGGATATGACCATGCAGACCATCACCCTGTACGAGCGGGTAGTGCTGCACCGCAGCGCCGGGCTCAGCCTGCAGCTGCCGGGCAGCTCTGTGCAGCCCAACGATAAAAATACCGCCATCAAAGCGGCACTGGCGTTTTTCCACTACACCGGGCTGCTGGCAGGGGTGGATATCATCATCCACAAAAATACTCCGGTGCGGGCTGGTATGGCCGGCGGCAGCGCGGACGCTGCCG
Source organism: uncultured Faecalibacterium sp. (assembly GCA_934561115.1). Lineage (GTDB taxonomy): Bacteria > Bacillota > Clostridia > Oscillospirales > Ruminococcaceae > Faecalibacterium. The sequence continues at coordinate 47,134 of CAKTFS010000002.1, forward strand.
CTGTGCTGGTGGGGCTGAACGCCCTGTACGGCGCAAAGCTTTCCATGAGCGAGCTGTGCGCACTGGGTGCGGGCATCGGCGCAGACGTGCCCTTTGCCCTGATGGGCGGCACCTGCCGGGTGCAGGGCGTGGGCGATGTGATCAAGGCGCTGCCGCCCGTGCCGGACTGCTGGTTCACGGTGGTGATGCCGGACTACGGCGTGTCCACCCCGGAGGCCTTTGCCGCCTACGACACCGTGGGCAGCAGCTCTCACCCGGACTGTGAAGCGCAGGAAGCAGCCATCCGCGCCGGAGATCTGGACGCTGTATGCACTGCCGCAGGCAACGCGCTGGAAGAGTGCAGCGGCGCAAAGGACAACGAAGCGATCAAGGCTCTGCTCCGGGCACACGGCGCGGTCACCGCGCTGATGACCGGCAGCGGTGCGGCAGTGTTCGGCGTGTTCCGGGACGAAGCCGCCGCCAGAGCCGCCGCAGCGGCGGCAAAGCAGCAGTGGCCGCAGGTCTACGTTGCCCAGCCCGACCGCGGCGGTGCACGGGTGATCCGCTAAAAAAGTATAAACCTCCTTCCCGCAGGGCATACTGGCCCCAAAGGAAGGAGGTCTTTTTTGTGCAGACCTTTTACAAAATCTGCCTGCTGCTGCTCATCGTGGGCGGTGTGAACTGGGGGCTCGTGGGGCTTTTTCAGTTCGACCTTGTGGGCTGGCTGCTGGGCGGCAGCACCTCGGTGTGGTCCCGCATCGTGTTTGCGCTGGTGGGCTTGGCCGCCCTTGGCTGCATCCCGGAGCTGTTCAGAGAGGAACCGGAGGAAGAATAACAAAACGGCTGCTGCACAAAAGCGTGCGGCAGCCGTTTGCGCGTTGCAGCGCTTCCGGTAAAAATCAAGTCGGGAAAATCTGCGGATTTTCCCGACTTGAAAATAAAAAACATTTTCCGCTAGTCATGCGCAGAGCAGAGCGGCGCGCATTCAGATCGTGCCGGGCGATGCTGCTTACTGGTCGTTATCCACATCGTCCCAGCCGATAAGGTCGGGCAGGGTCAAAGTTTCGTCCGAGCAGTGGTGGCTTGCGCGGCGCTGGTCGGCGGCCTTGGTGTGCACCACCTCGCGTGCAAGCTCCCGGATGGCAATGCAGTCCTCCGGCAGGTCGGTCTGGCTGCGGCCGGAGTGGGTGAACAAGATCTTGCCCTCGTGGCCCACGATCAGGGTCATGGGCAGGATCTGCGGGGCATTGCGGTCGTAGTGATAGCCGGCATCCCGGGCACTTTTGTAGATGCGCTGGGCAGAAAAGCTCCAGCTTAAAAGCCCGCGCGCCTGTTCCACCCCCAGATAACTGTACAGCACACCCGGCGCATCACAGATGATGGGAAAGGGAAACTCCTTGCCCTGCGTGGCCTCGGCTACTGCGCGGGGGGCTGAGCGCACCACGCACGCCAGCCGTACACCCCGCAGCCGCGGCAGGGTCTTTAAGTAGCGGGCAAGGTATTCCCGGGTGACCGGGTGGTCGAACCCGGGCAGAAAGACCATGCACAGGGGCTCGGTGCCCGCACACAGAGCATAAAAATCGTTGCCCGGGGTGGTGGGGGTGTCAAAGGTGAACCGGGGAATGGAAGTACCAACCAGATGCTCAGAGCTCATGCCGCAATTGCACATCCTTTCAAATGGTGATAAAAAAATCCACAGCCGTGCCCTGTGTTTGCAGGGGCACAAGCGGTGGATTGGATTACTATAAAGATCCCGCCCGGTCGTCTGCGGTCAATCAAACCTACCCTTACGGACAGGTGGGTGCCCTGTCGCCGGAATCACGCTTCCTCATCGAGCCTCCATGGTCGACCCATGGCGGGGAGGTCTGCAATCCACCGGAGAACTCCGGGCTCCCGTTGAATGATTAGTAGGATCATACAAACCGCAACAAATCGAGCCGGGCAGGAAGTCTTGCACGGATCAATCCGTCAAAGGACTTACTCGATATCGTAGTCCTCGCTCAGACGCTGCTCAAACAGCTTGCTGACTTCCATCAGCACCTCGTCGTCCTCTACAACGTCCAGATATTCGCCTTCGTCGTCCTCCCCGACACTCAGGATCACCAGCTGGGCGTCCTCGTTCAGGTCCTCTTCGTTCTCGGCGTATTCCACAACAGCCAGATAATGCACGCCCTTGTGGTCCAGCGCATCGATCACCTCAAAGGTGACCTCGTTGCCGTCCTCGTCCTCAAGGGTCATCAGGTCAGGCTGATATTCTTCCTCAGTATTAGGGTTCTTGATCTCGTCAGACATAATACGCTCCTGTATTGCTTTATCACAAAAAGCAGTTGATGCAGCGGGCTGCGTCCCGCTTGGTCTGCTTATAGTGTAGCGTGTTTTGTGCAGTTCGTCAAGATGCTTTTTCGCACAGAAATCATTGGATAAATTTTCACGCAATTTCCTCTCGCACTGCCGCGCAGAATATGGTATACTACTGGTTGAATCTTTTGCGCTGCACCGTGCAGCGTGCAGTACAGTATATGGAACAGGGAGCGGGACTATGTTAAAAAAATTCGGGGCAGTCTGTCTTGCGGCGGTGCTGCTGCTTACCGGCTGCAGTCTGCGGCCGCAGGAAAACGGCAGCAAAGTCCAGAGCATCAGCCGCCCGGCGGTGGAATCAGCCGAGCTGCAGTTCACCCACCCGGCAGCAGGGGACACCGTTGCGGTGTTCGATACCTCGGCGGGTGTTTTCCGGGCGGTGCTCTTCCCGGAGAAGGCTCCGCAGGCCTGCGATAACTTTATCGGCCTTGTGCAGCAGGGCTACTATAACGGCCTTGCCGTGAGCCGGGTGGAGAACCAGTTCGTGGTGGAAGCCGGGCAGGGCGCAGACGGCAAGGGCTCCACCATCTGGAAGGGCAGCCGTTACCCGGTGGAGACATCGGATAGCCTGCACCATTACGCCGGGGCGCTGTGCATGGGCGTGGATGCCTCCGGCGAGTGCGCCAGCGTGTTCTACGTGGTGGAGTCTCTGCCGGGAGACCAGTCGGTAACGCAGGAGCTGGTGGACCAGATGAACGCCGCCGGTTACCGCGCCGAGGTGGTATCCGCATACCAGACGGCGGGCGGTGCGCCCTATCTGGACTACACCGACACCGTGTTCGGGCAGGTGTACGAGGGCATGGACATCGTGGACACCATCGCCCAGACCGCCGTGGACGAAAACCAGAAGCCCACCACCGATATCACCATCAACAGCGTGAGCATCGAGACTTATCAGGGGTAAAATACGATTTTGAATGGCCGCCGCTTGTGCTTTGGCCATGCTCAGCGGAATTATGATTTTTATTTGGGATTCCGAAAAGCCTGCGGGCTTTTCGGAATCCCTTTTTCACGGGAAAAGATGCACTGGCCAACTGCGACCCCCTCCGTGAAAATGCGAATCCGGGCAGACCGCAGTCTGCCCGGATTCGCGCAATAATAAAATATATTTTCCGCTGTTTTTGCCCAGAGTGCAGCGGAGGGCATTTCCAATCGTCCGGCCTTAAAATAAAATTACATTTCTCCGGGATGCTCCTTGCGCCATGCAAGGTAGTCCTCCAGAATCACCGTGGCGCTGACCGAATCCAATATCTCCTTGCGGCGGCTGCCGTAGGTGCCGCTTTCGTCCAGCAGGTCGGCGGCGGCGCAGGTGGTCTGGCGCTCGTCCCACATCCGTACCGGCAGGCCGCTCCAAAGCTCCACGGTCTTTGCCAGCTTGCGGCTCTTGGCGGCACGCTCGCCCTCGGTGCCGTCCATATTCAGCGGCAGGCCGATCAGGATCATCTCGGCTTCGATCTCCTTGGCCACCTCGCAGACCCGGGCGGCAACCTTGTTGCGCGCCTTTAAGGTGATCTGGGGCGTGATGGCGGTGGTAAGAAATTCGGTGCGGTCGCAGGTGGCAAGGCCGGTGCGGCTGTCCCCGTAGTCAACGGCTAAAATCTTCATACAAAGTCCCTTTCCGGTGTGCAGGCTGTTTTTTTCAGTGTACCACAGCTGGCAGGGGATTGCAAAGAAAAGCTGTGGTTTTATCACCGGTTTCGTGTTACAATAAAGGCAAAAATCAACGAGCGGGAGGAAACCGAAATGCTGAAACTGGTTCTGGGCGCTTCCGGCAGCGGCAAGACCACCCTGCTGTATGCCCGCATCCGTGCCCGCGCCGAGGCGGGGAAGCGCAGCATCCTGCTGGTGCCGGAGCAGTTTACCTCCAGCACCGAGGCGCGCATCTACCGGGAGCTGGGCGATGCCCTTTCCGGCATGGTGGAAAGCTATTCCTTCACCAGTCTGGCCGAGCATATCCTTGCGGCGCTTGGCGGCGCGGCGGTGCAGACCCTGACCGATGCCGGGCGGGCGGTGCTGGTGCGCCGTGCGCTGGAGGAACTGCAGGATAACGTGCACTACTACTACCGCCACCGGCGCAGTGCAGCCTTTTGCCAGATGGCTGCCGAGACCATAGACGAATTGAAAAGCGCCGGGCTTTCCGGGCAGCAATTGCAGGAGCTTGCCCGGGACTGCGGCACCGAGAGCGCAAAGCTGGGCGAGCTGGCGCTTATTTTTCAGGGGTACGAAAGCCTGCTGGCGGGCACCGGCATGGACCCCGCCGACCGTCTGGAGCTGGCTGCCGACCGTCTGGAAGCCGCACTTGCCCGGGACGAGCTGCCGGACTTTTTGCGCGAGCGCGAGGTGTTCATTGACGAGTTCGATACCTTCAACGCGCCCAAGAAGCGGCTGATGGGCGCGATGCTGGCCGCCCTGCCCGCCGTAACGGTGGCGCTGTGCGAGGACGGCGCACCTATGCAGCCCGGGGACTTGGAACTGTTCTCCGGTGCAAAGCAGGTGGCGGCGCAGCTGCGCCAGCTGGCGCGCAAAAACGGCGCACAGGTGGCCGCACCGGAACTGCTGCGGCGGGACCTGCGCCATAAAGATGCGCCGGGGCTTGCCGCCCTGACCGAGCTGCTGGAGACCGGCAGCTGCACCCCGCCGGAAAGCGCCCCGGAGCTGCGGCTGTTTGCCGCCGCCAGCCGGGAAGAGGAAGCCCGCTGCGCCGCTGCCGCCATCCGCCGCCTGATGCGGCAGGGTGTGCGCTGCGGAAAGATCGCGGTGGTCTGCCGCGATATCAGCCTGTACCGGGCTGCGGTGCGGTACGAGTTCCGCATGGCAGAGATCCCGTTGTACTGCGACGAGCCCACCACCCCGGAGTTCAGCGCCCCCGCCACAGCGGTGCGGGCGCTGCTGGCACTGCTGCGGGGTGCGGACATGACCGAGCAGCTGACTGTGCTGGCCAAGACCGGTCTGTGTGACCTGAGCGAGCCGGAGGTCTGCGCGCTGGAAAACTACGCCTACACATGGTCGCCCAATGCGGCGGCATGGCGGGCAGAATTTACCAAAAGCCCCCGGGGCTTTGGCGATGCCGAACTGACCGAGGAGGATACCCAGAACCTGACCCGTGCCGAGAACGCCCGCAAAAAGCTGGTGACGGCGGTGGATACCCTGCGCAGCAAGGTGCGCAGCGCCAACGCCGAGCAGATCAGCCGGGCGCTGTATTTCTGCCTGAAGGAGCTGGGCGCAGAGGGGCAGCAGGCCGCGCAGGTGGAGGATATCCGCACCGCCCGGGGCATTCCGGCGGCAGAAGAAGCTGCCCGCGAGTGGAACGTGGTGATGCAGCTGCTGGACGAGATGGCGCGGCTGCTGGGCAGTCAGGGCATCACCGTGCCGGAGTACGAGGATCTTTTCAGCCTGCTGCTGCGCTCCTCTGACCTTGGGCACATCCCGCAGACCTTGGACGCGGTGGTGCTGGCAAGCGCCGGCAAAATGCGTCTGGATGCGCCGGACTATGTATTCGTGCTGGGGCTTGCGGAGGGGGAATTTCCCTCTACTCCCGCGGAGAGCGGCTTGCTGACCCACGCCGACCGTGACCTGCTGATAGCAAAACAGATCGACCTGCCGGACTGTTTTGAGAACCGCGTGGTGCGTGAGCAGGTCTGTTTTTACAAAGCCCTTACCGCCCCGGCAAAGGGGCTGTGGATGAGCTGGCCAAAGGGGCAGGGACAGACCCTGTGCGCCGCACTGGAGCCCATCGTGGAGGCATTGCAGCCCGCTGCGCCGCAGCTGGAGCTGATCGACCTTGCCGCCACCCCCGCAGACGGTCTGGACGTGCTGGGCGGCGGCTGGCCGATGACCGGACTGGAGCGCGCCAGCCTGACCGAGGCGCTGCGCGCCCCCGGCGAAGGGGTGCAGGCACCCCGGGGACTGGCCCTGTTACAGCGCATGGAGCAGGACCCGCCCCGGCAGGTGCAGGATCTGCCCACGCTGGAAGCGCTGCTGGGCAGGCGGCTGCACATCTCGCCCAGCCAGCTGGAAAAATACTATACCTGCCGTTACGGCTACTTTTTGCAGTATGTGCTGGGGCTCAAGCCCCGCCGCCGTGCGGAGCTTTCGGCCGACCAGAGCGGTACCCTGATGCACTGGGTGCTGCAGATGGCACTGGACCCCCACCCCGGGGCAGACAACCCCTGCGCCGGGCTGCGCCCCTTTTTGGAGCTGGACGATGCCGCCATGGCCGGCCTTGCCGCCGCGCTGGTGGACGAGTACGCGCGGCGCTACCTGCCGGAGGATACCGCACGCTTTGCCTACCTGCTCTCCCGGCTGAAAAAGAGCATGACCAGCCTGTTGTGCTATCTGCGGGACGAGCAGAACCAGTCCCAATTCAAGCCCGTGGCCTGTGAGCTGAAGATCGGCCGGGGCGAGGACGCCGTGCCCGGGCAGGTGTACCGCCTGTCGGACGGGCGTACGGTGCAGCTGGTGGGCACGGTAGACCGCGCAGACGAGTGGATCGAGGACGACGGCACCCGCTGGGTGCGGGTGGTGGACTACAAGACCGGCAGCAAAAAGCTGGACTTGAAGGAGGTCTACTGCGGGCTGGACTGCCAGATGCTGCTGTATCTGTTTAGCCTGACCCGGGATGCGGGCGGGCGCTTTACCGGCGCACAGCCGGCGGGTGTTTTGTATCTGCTGGCCGACCCCGCCCCCCAGACCCTGCCCCGCGGACAGGCTGCCCGGGCGGTGGAGTACCAGCTGGACGGCCTTGTGCGGGACGAGCAGAAGATCTTTGATGCCATGGACGCGGACGAAACGGGCAAGTATCTGCCCTTTGGCTACCGCAACGGCGCACCCAGCCCCTACCAGAAGGAGAAACGAGCCGACAGCGCCAAGCTCAGCCGCATCCAGCTGCATCTGGACGACCTTGTCACCCAGATGGGCGAACAGCTTTACGGCGGGCGGATCGATGCCGAGCCGCTGGTGGTGAGCAGCAGCAAAAGCCCCTGCACATGGTGCGATTACAGCTTTATCTGCTGCCACGAGACCGGGGTGCACGAGCGTGCGCTGGAAGCCCCTGCAAAGCCCTTTGAACCCGAGGAAGAACCTGAAGAAAAGGAGGAACAGCCGTGAGCGGACCCAAATGGACCCCGGCACAGCAGGCCGCCATTGCCGACCGGGGCGGTGCGCTGCTGGTAAGCGCAGCCGCAGGCAGCGGTAAGACCGCCGTGCTGACCGAGCGGGCGGTGCAGCTGATCACCGACCCGGAACACCCGGTCAACGCCGACCGGCTGCTCATCGTCACCTTTACCAACGCGGCGGCGGCAGAGCTGCGCGCCCGCATCGGGCAGGCGCTGCTGCACCGCAGCCAGCTGCAGCCCGGCAACGCCATGCTGCGCCGCCAGCGGATGCTGTTACAACGTGCGCCCATCTGCACCATTGACGCTTTTTGTCTGAACCTGCTGCACAAGCACTTTCAGGCGTTGGATATCCCGCCGGATTTTGCCCCGGCAGACCCCGGCACAGTGCAGCTGCTGCGGGGGGCGGCACTGGCCGAAACGCTGGAAAACGCCTACCGCGACCCGGATTTCTGCGCCTTTGCAGACCTGTACGGCAAGGGACGCACGGATAAACCGGCGGGCGATGCCATTTTGCAGATCTACGATTTTCTGCGGGCGCTGCCGGATTACGACCGCAAGCTGGATGAATTTCTTGCGCCATACGAGCAGGAGAACGGCTTTGCTTCCACCTGCTGGCACGATCTGCTGCTGGCCGAAGCTGCCCGCTGCGCCAAGGCTGCGCGGGAGCTGCTGACAGCAGCGCTGGCCGACTGCCACGCGGATTTTGACCAAGAACTGGCAGCTGCCGGGGAGAAAAAGACCGCCTCTGCCCGGGCAAAGGCACAGGCTACGGTGGCAGAAAAATACGAGGAAGCCGGTACAAGGCTGGAAAAAGCCGCCGCCCTTTTTGCACAGGCGGAGCAGCTGGCTGCTGCCGGGCAGTGGGACCCGCTGTATGACCTGCTCACCCCCTATGTGCTGGGCATGGAGGAAGCCCCCGGCCTGAAGGGCATGAAAAAGCGGCTGGGCGGCGACCACAAGGCCGAGATCAAGACCCGCTCGGACGAAGCCGCCGCTCTGTTTGAGCAAATGACCCAGCTCATCTGCTGCTCCGAGGCCGAGGCCGAGACCGACCGGCAGATCACCCTGCCCCGGCTGCGGGCGCTGTTTGCCGCCGTGCGGGACTTCGATGCCCGGTTCACGGCCAGAAAGCGGGAGCGCAAGCTGCTGGAATTCAGCGATTTTGAGCACCTTGCCCTGCGTCTGCTGCGCACCCCGGAGGGAAAGCCCACCCCCTTGTGTGAGAATATACGGCAGGACTACGCCGCCGTGATGGTGGACGAATATCAGGACACGAACGCTTTGCAGGACGCCCTTTACCGCTGCCTTGCCGCCCCGGCGGGGGACAACCTTTTCCTTGTGGGTGACTTGAAGCAGAGCATCTACCGCTTCCGGCAGGCAGAGCCGGGCATCTTCCGGCAAAAGCTGGACAGCTGGCCGTTGCTGCCGGGTGCAAAAGCCCGTCCCCGCCCGCCGGAGGGCACCCCGGGCACGGACGCCCTGCTGGCGCTGGATGCAAACTTCCGCTCCGCGCCGCAGGTGGTGGCGGGCATCAACTATCTCTTTGAGCAGCTCATGACCCCGGAGCTGGGCGATACCGCCTACGGCGATGGGCAGCGTCTGGTCTGCGGTGCGCCCGGGGAATATCAGGGCAGCGTGGAGGTGCAGCTTCTGCCGGATGATGAAGCCGAGACCGATGCAGGTTGGATCGCGGAACGCATCAAGCAGCTGGTTTCTGCCGGAGAGCCGGTGCGGGAGGGCAGCACCACCCGCCCGGTGCGGTACGAGGACTGCTGCGTGCTGCTGGCAGCGCGCACCGAGTTTCCGGCCTATGTGGAAGCGCTGACCGCCCGGGGCATCCCGGTATACGCCGACGCCCGGGAGAATCTGATGCTTGCGCCCCACATCCGTCCCCTCATCGCCCTGCTCAAGGTCATCGACGACCCCTCGCAGGACATCTATCTGGCCGCTGCCATGCTGGGCCCCATGTTCGGCTTTACCGAGGACGACCTTGTGCGGCTGCGCGCCCGCAGCCGTCAGGTGCAGGCAGAGCCGGACAAAAAGCCCGCCCGCATCAGCCTGTATGGCGCACTGCTGCTGGCGCTGGAGGACCCGGCAGATGATCCCTTTACCGAGAAGGTGAAGGACTTCTATGCCCACCTCACCGCCCTGCGGCAGATGGCGCGCAGCGCCCCGGCAGAGCAGCTGCTGGAAGAAATTTTTGCCTCCACCGGCTATCTGGCGGCGCTGGGTGTGCTGGAAAACGGCGCCCGCCGCCGGGAGGATGCCCGCCGCTTTGCCAACTTCTGCGCTGCCTCCGGTACGGGAGGCATCTCGGCGCTGGTACGCGCCATTGATGCCGCCGCGCAGGCCGGCAGCACCGGACAGGATACCGTGCCCAGTGGGGTGCACCCGGGGTGCGTGTCCATCATGACCATCCACCGCTCCAAGGGTTTGCAGTTCCCGGTGGTGTTCGTGGGGGATACAGCGCGCAAGTTCAACGCTTCGGATGTTCGTCAGCCGGTGCTGGTGCACCGCAGCTACGGTGCCGGTCTGCGGCTGCGGCCGGAAAACGGCGAGGGCGCTTACAAGACCGCCGCCTACACCGCGCTGGCCGCTGTCCACGCCAAGGAGCTGCGCAGCGAGCAGATGCGTCTTTTGTATGTGGCGCTCACCCGTGCGCAGGATAAGCTCATCCTTACCGTGCCCCTGAGCAGCGGCAAGACCATGAAACCCTTTGCCAAGGCGGCGGCTTTTCTGGCTGCCGGGGCGGGGGCCACGCTGCACCAGCAGGCCAACAGCTTTGCCGACTGGCTGCGGGCGGCGCTGCTGGTGCACCCGGACGGCGGGGTGCTGCGGCAGCTTTCCGGCAACCGGGAGCTGCTGTTTGTGCAGACCGAAAGCGTGATGGATATCAAGGTATGCGACGATGCCGTGCAGCTGTCCGGGGAACCGGATGCGGACACGCCGGACGAAGCGCCGGAGACCGACCCGGCACTGGTAGGGACTCTGCGGCAGAACTTTGCATGGCAGTACCCGGCGGCAGCCCTTGCACAGGTGCCCGCCAAGGTCAGCGTGACCAGCATCGTGCACAAGGCCGAGCAGACCACGCTGGAGCGCCCGGGCTTCCTTTCCAAGGACGGGCTGACCGCCGCCGAGATGGGCACCGCGCTGCACGCTTTTCTGGAGCACGCAGACTTTGCCCGGCTGGCTGCGGCCAAGGCTGCGGGCACGCTGGACGAAGCCATCCCGGCAGAGCGTGACCGTCAGGTGGCGGTGCAGCTGACTGCCCCGGAGATCGCGGAAAAGCTGGACACGGTGTGCATCCGCCGCTTTGTGGAGAGCGAAGCCTTTGCAAAGATCTGTGCCGCGCAGCAGGTGCTGCGGGAGCTGCCCTTTATCACCGCGCTGCCCGCCGGTGCGGTGCTGGCGGCACAGGGACACGAGGCGCTGCCCGCCGCCGCAGACGCGCAGGTGCTGGTGCAGGGCATCGCCGACCTTGTGCTGGTGTATCCGGATCATCTGGAGCTGCTGGACTACAAGACCGACCGCCGCAAGGCCGAGAGCGATTTCCTGCGTGCCTACCGCGCCCAGCTGAACCTTTACGCCATCGCCATCGAAAAGCGCTTTGCACCTAAAAAGGTGACCTATAAGGGCATCTACTCCTTTGCGCTGGGCAAGCTGATCGAGGCGTAAAACGATTGAAAATGGCCTCCGCTTGCGCTCTGGCCATGAATAGCGGAAGAATTATTCATATTTTCGCGTTTGTCGCGCTCTGCGGAGCGCGACAAACGCTATTTTCACGGGAAAGGCCGTAGAGGAAAACAGGTGGCTTTGCCCGCAACGCAGCTGTTTCCAAAGGAAACAGGCGTTGCAGATGCTGCTTTGATTTACGACCCCTCCTGTGAAAATGGGTTTCAGGAAAGTCCGCAGACTTTCCTGAAACCCGAAATTAAAATAACCTTTCCGCTGAATATGGCCAGAGTGCAACGACGACGACCACCGCCAGTGGCGGAAACAGGGAGGAGTTGTTGGGGCAGCGGCCAGCAAGACGCACGTGCCGCCCAAGGCACGATGCGGATGCTGGGTGCCGCAACCCGATAGCGGAGGCCATTCAAAATCGTCCCGTTGGATGGAAAGTCATATTTTTTCCAAAGAACGCATAAAAAGTGCTTGACAGGGCGGGCAGGACGTGGTAGAATAGCCGAGTAAAGAAAGCAGCTACGGCCTGTGCCGCGCTCGCCTTGCGGGAGAATGTCCCCGGGCTATACCCGAAACAGCAGCTTATTCCTTTGAGAATGCTGCGGCTTTGTGTGAAATTTCGCGCGGCTGTCCAGAATATGGGCGGCCGCGTTTTCTATGCCAAATATTGCAACACTATGGATTTTGTTTGGAGGTGCATTCATTATCGCTACCGCTGGAAAGTCGAAGGAACTGGAGATCAACGGCCAGATCCGTGATCGTGAGGTTCGCCTGATCGGTGCTGACGGCGAGCAGAAGGGCGTTGTGTCCATTCAGGTGGCCATGCGCGCTGCAGAAGAAGCCGGGCTCGATCTGGTAAAGATCGCACCGCAGGCTGTGCCGCCTGTGTGCAAGGTGCTGGATTACGGTAAATACCGTTTTGAACAGCAGAAGAAGGAGAAGGAAGCCAAGAAGAACCAGAAGGTTGTCGAGGTCAAGGAGACCCGCCTTTCGCTCAATATTGACACCAACGACTTCAACACCAAGCTCAACCAGACTGCCAAGTTCCTGGCAGCCGGACACAAGGTAAAGGTTTCGATCCGTTTCCGCGGCCGCGAAATGGCGCACAGTGCTCTGGGCGCAGACGTGCTGAAGCGGTTTGCCGAGGCTCTGCCTCAGGCATCCACCGATAAGCCGCCCGTGCTCGAGGGCCGCACGATGTCCATTCTGCTGATCCCGAAACCCAATAAGGACTAATTTTAGGAGGAAACTAAAATGGCTAAGATGAAACTGAAGACGCACTCCGGCGCTAAGAAGCGCTTTAAGCTGACCAAGAACGGCAAGATCAAGCGCGGCCATGCATTCCGCAGCCACATCCTGACCAAGAAGACCACCAAGCTGACCCGTGGTTACCGTCAGCCCAGCTACGTTGATAAGACCAACGCAGCTACCATCAAGAGCATGCTGCCCTACGCCTAAGAGCGAGCCGCAGGTACACAAAACTTTCTACGAGATACTAAAGGAGATATAAAAAATGGCACGTATCAAAGGCGCAACCATGACCCACAAACGTCGTAAGAAGATGCTGAAGCTGGCCAAGGGCTTCTACGGCTGCAAGAGCAAGCACTTTAAGATGGCCAAGCAGCAGGTCATGAAGAGCGGCAACTACGCTCTGGCTGGCCGCCGCATGAAGAAGCGTCAGTTCCGCAACCTGTGGATCTGCCGTATCAACAACGCAGTTCGTCCTCTGGGCATGAACTACTCCACCTTTATGGCTGGCCTGAAGAAGGCAGGCATCGAGCTGAACCGCAAGATGCTGTCCGAGATGGCCATCAACGATCCTCAGAGCTTTGCCGCTCTGGTCGAGACCGTGAAGAACGCCTGATAAAGACCTTGCATCGTGACGCCCGCGCGTATACGCGGGCGTCCGTTTTGTATCCGGGCATTTTTTGCGGCCAGGGAAACAAGGCAACGGGGCAGCGCCCTGCCGCAGAAACCTGCGGCAGACGCTGCCCTTTTTCTATTGTATCCAAAGCATACACACCTGTTCGGGAGGGACTCATGGACGAAAAGATCACCAGCCGGGAAAACGCAAAAGTAAAATACGCCTGCCGCCTTGCTTCCGGCGCGGCATTCCGCCGCACCGAGGGGCGCTTTCTGGCCGAGGGGCGCAAGCTGTGCCCGGAGCTTGCCCGGGGCGCAGAGCTGGAGACCCTGTTTTATACCGAAAATGCGCTGGAAAAATGCCCGGAGCTTGCCGCCTTGCCGGGCGAGCACTATCTGGTAGAGGATCATGTGGCGGACAAGCTGGCAGACGTGGGTACCCATCAGGGGGTGTTCGGGGTGTTCCGCACCCCGGTGCATACGCTGGAGGAGGTACGCCCCGGCGGGCGGTACCTGGCGCTGGAACGGGTACAGGACCCCGGCAATGTGGGCACCCTGCTGCGCAGCGCGGCGGCCTTTGGCTTTGACGGCGTCATCCTGAGCGGGGGCTGCGCCAGCGTCTACGCCCCCAAGACCCTGCGCGCCTCCATGGGCGCGGCGGTGCGCATCCCGGTCATCGAGACCGGTGCCATGCCGCAGGCCGTCGCTCTGCTGCGGGAAAAAGGCATCACCTGCCTTGCGGCGGCGCTGTACCAGTCCCAGCCCCTCAGCGCGGCAAAGACCGGGTATCCCGGCGGTGTCTGCGTGGTCATCGGCAGCGAGGGTCAGGGCCTGACCGACGAGACCATCGCTGCCTGCAACAGCACGGTGCGCATCCCCATGACCGACCGGGTGGAAAGCCTGAACGCCGGTATTGCGGGCAGCATCCTGCTGTGGCATTTCCGGGAGGAGAGCCTGTGACCGGGCAGACCAGCCTGTTCCCGCCGGAGCCTGCACCCGACCCGCTGCTGTGCTGGCTGTGGCTGTCGCAGGTGCTGGGACCCGCCAGTCTCCACGCCGGAAAGGTGCTGGACGCCTTTGGCGGCGCACAGGAGGCATGGGAGGCACGGGAGACCGAGGAATTCCGGCAGGCGGCAGGGGACGCAGCCTTTAAGCGGGCGGCGCAGCTGGATGCAGAAAGCTGCCACACGCTGGTGATGCAGTGCGACGCCCTGCGGGTGCGCATCCTGCCCTTTGACGACCCGGATTACCCGCTGGCATTTTCCCGCATCCCGGATATGCCGCTGGTGCTCTACTGCACCGGCGACCCCCGCTGGCTCAACGAGCCCGGGGCGGTGGGCATCGTGGGCAGCCGCAAGCCCACGGAATACGGCCTGAACGCGGCGGCAGATATCGGCGGGGAACTGGCAAAAAACGGAGCTGTCATCGTCAGCGGTCTGGCCGATGGGCTGGACAGCGCCGGACACCGGGCAGCAGTGAAGAACGACTGTCCCACCATCGCGGTGATGGGGGTCCCCATCGACCGTACCTATCCGGCAGCCAATGCCGCTCTGCGGCAGAAGATCGAGCAAAAGGGCTGCGTCATCAGCGAGTACCCGCCCTGCGGCGAGGGCGTAGGCCCCAACGGCTTTTTGCAGCGCAACCGGTTGATCGCGGCGCTTTCCTCGGCTGTACTGGTGGTGGAAGCGCGGGAAAAAAGCGGCACCATGTCCACCGTTGCCCACGCCGAGCGCTACGGCAAGCCGGTGTACGCCGTGCCGGGCAGCATCTACTCCCCCAATTCGGCGGGCACGAACGGCCTGCTGCGGGACGGACGCGCCCGGGCAGTGGCCGGTGCAGCCGACCTGCTGGCGGCGCTGGGCTTACACACCCGGCAGGCCGCACCGGCTGCCGCAAAGCAGCCTGCACCCCTGAGCGACACCGAACGCCGGGTGCTGGCGGGCATCGGGCCAAAGCCTGTGGGCATCGAGGAGCTGTGCGTGAGCACCGGCCTGCCCATGTCCGCGCTGCTGGGCACCCTGATGAAGCTGGAACTCACCGGCCGGGTGTACAAGCAGCCGGGGCAGCGGTATGTGCTGCGTTAAAATTGTGGAATATTTCCGCTGGTAAAGCACACAACAGCTGTGGTACAATAATATGAGCGAAGAACCGTGCATCCCCTTGGGGGCACGTTGCAGATAGAGGAGAAAAGAAGAAATGGCGAAACTGGTTATCGTGGAGTCGCCTGCAAAGGCGAAAACCATCGGCAAATATCTGGGCGATGACTACGAGGTCACCGCCAGCATGGGTCATATCCGCGATCTGCCCGCATCTCAGCTGGGCATTGATGTGGAGCATGGCTATACCCCGCAATACATCAGCATCAAGGGCAAGGAAAAGCTCATCAAGGAGCTGAAGAGCAAGGCCAAACACGCCGACGGCGTGCTGCTGGCGACCGACCCGGACCGCGAGGGCGAAGCCATCAGCTGGCATCTGGCCAACATTCTGGGGCTGGACCCCCACGAGCCCAACCGCGTCACCTTTGACGAGATCACCAAAAAGGGCGTGAAGGAGGGTATGTCCCACCCCCGCGCCATTGACGAAGATCTGTTCAACGCCCAGCAGGCGCGCCGCGTGCTGGACCGTCTGGTGGGCTACAAGCTCAGCCCGTTCCTGTGGCGCAAGGTGCGCCGCGGTCTGTCCGCAGGCCGTGTGCAGAGCGTGGCGGTGCGGCTGATCGACGACCGGGAAAAGGAGATCGAAAACTTCAAGCCCGATGAATACTGGAACGTGGACGCCACCCTGGGTGCCGGGCACAAGAGCTTTGTGGCACGCCTTGCCACGGATGCCAACGGCAAAAAGCTGCTGCCCAAGAGCGAAGCCGAAGCCCGTGCCATCGAGAAGGGCCTGGAGGGCGCAAGCTATGTGGTGAGCGAGCTCAAGCGCGGCAAGCGCGCAAAGCAGCCCACCCCGGCCTTTATCACCAGTACCCTGCAGCAGGAGGCCTCCCGCCGCTTGGGCTTTACGGCCACCCGCACCATGCGTGCCGCCCAGACGTTGTACGAAGGCGTGGACATTGCCGGGCACGGCATGATGGGTCTTATCACCTATATGCGTACCGACAGCCTGCGCATCTCGGACGAAGCCGTGGCCGCCGCCAAGGAGTATATCGCCGGGGCCTACGGCGAGGCGTATATCTGCCCCTATAAGCGCACATGGAAGACCAAGAGCGCCACGGCAGCACAGGACGCCCACGAAGCTATCCGCCCCTCTGTGCCTTCCCTGACCCCGGACGAGGTGGACAAGAGCATCAGCGGCGATACCGCAAAGCTGTACCGCATGATCTGGAGCCGCTTTATGGCCAGCCAGATGGCAGACTGCCAGCAGGACACCGTGTCGGTCACCGTCAGCGCGGCGGATTACCACTTCAAGGCCAGCGGCTACACCGTGACCTTTGACGGCTTTACCGCCCTGTACGAGGAAGCCACCGACGAAAAGGAAAAGAAGGAAACCAACCTCCCCCCGCTGGAACAGGGACAGGTGCTCAAGCTGCGGGAGCTGAAGAGCGAGCAGAAGTTCACCCAGCCGCCTGCCCGCTACACCGAAGCCACCCTCATCAAGGCGCTGGAGGAAAACGGCATCGGCCGTCCCTCCACCTATGCGCCCATCATCACCACCATCATCGACCGCGGCTATGTGGAGCGCGACCAGAAAAAGCTCAAGCCCACCCTGCTGGGCCGGGCTGTGGACGGGCTGATGCTGGAACAGTTCCCCCACATCGTGGACGTGGATTTCTCCGCCCAGATGGAGAAGAATCTGGATAAGGTGGAAAGCGGCAAGGCCGACTGGCGCAAGACCGTGGATGACTTCTATCAGGGCTTTGAAGCCAGTCTGGAACAGGCCGAAAAGAACATGGAGGGCAAAAAGGTCAAGGTGCCGGACGAGCCTTCCAGCGAGGTGTGCGACCTGTGCGGCCGCCCCATGGTCATCAAGGTGGGCAAGTACGGTAAGTTCCTTGCCTGCAGCGGCTTCCCGGAGTGCCGGGGCACCAAGCGCCTTGTCAAGGACACCGGCGGCATCTGCCCCAAGTGCGGCAAAGGGCGTCTGCTGGAGCGCAAGAGCTCCAAGGGACGCATCTACTACGGCTGCGAGTGCTACCCGGACTGCGATTTTATGACGTGGGATATGCCGGTAGCCACCAAGTGCGAAAAGTGCGGCAGCACCCTGTTCCGCAAGGGCGGCAAGCTGTACTGCGCCAAGGAGGGCTGCGGCTTTGAGATGCCGGTGCCCAAAAAGGATTAAAGGAAAGACTAAATGAACGAATACAAAGTTACCATTCTGGGCGCGGGTCTGGCGGGCTGCGAGGCGGCTCTCTGGCTGGCGGGCAAGGGCGTGCAGGTAGAGCTGTACGAGCAGAAGCCCGTCCACTTTTCCCCCGCCCACAAAAGCGAGGGGTTTGCAGAGCTGATCTGCTCCAACAGCCTGAAGGCTGAGCGGCTGGACTCTGCCTCCGGTCTGCTGAAGGAAGAGATGCGCCGCATGGGCAGCCGGCTGCTGACCGCCGCCGAGGAGACCCGTGTGGCCGCCGGCGGTGCGCTGGCGGTGGACCGCGATGCCTTCAGCGCCGCCGTTACCCGTATGGTGGAGCAGTGTGAAAATATCACCGTTCACCGGGAACAGGTGGAAACCATCGACGAAACTGTTCCTATTCTGGTGGCAACCGGCCCCCTGACCGACGGCGCACTGGCGGATGAAATCGGACGGCTGACCGGGGACGAGCGGCTGCACTTCTACGATGCCGTTGCGCCCATCGTCACCGCCGAAAGTCTGGACTACGGCAAGGTGTTTGCCGCCTCCCGCTATGACCGGGGCGAAGCCGACTACCTGAACTGCCCCTTCAACAAGGCAGAGTACGAGGCTTTCCACGCCGCACTTGCCAGTGCCGAGCGCGCCCCTTTGCACGATTTTGACACCGGCGCCGAGCAGAGCGCAAAGCCCGACCCGGACGCCCACGGCAAAAAGGCCGATACCGTCACCGTGTACGAGGGCTGTATGCCCATTGAGATCATGGCTGCCCGGGGTGCCGACACCATGCGGTTCGGCCCGCTGCGCCCGGTGGGTCTGGTGGACCCGAACACCGGCCACCGCCCTTGGGCAAATGTGCAGCTGCGCGCAGAAAATAAGGAGCGCACTCTGTATAACATCGTGGGCTTCCAGACCAACCTCAAGTGGGGCGAGCAGAAACGGGTGTTCAGCATGATCCCCGGGCTGGAAAATGCGGAGTTTGTGCGCTACGGCGTGATGCACCGCAACACCTTTCTGGATGCGCCCCGGGTGCTCAGCGCCCAGCTGTGCCTGAAAGCACATCCCAACGTGTTTTTCGCTGGGCAGATCACCGGCTTTGAGGGCTATATGGAAAGCGCCGCCTGCGGTCTGCTGGCAGCACGCAACCTCTACGCCCGCCTGGAGGGCAGGCAGCTGCCTCCGCCGCCCGCCGATACCATGTGCGGCGCGCTGGTGCAGTACCTGACCACCGAGAACAAGAACTTCCAGCCCATGGGCGCAAACATGGGCATTCTGCCGCCGCTGCCCGCCGAGACCCGTCCCCGGGACAAGCGGCTGCGTTACATGGCACAGGCCGAGCGCGCTGTTGCCAGCTTCCAGCACTGGCTGGAGGAGACCGCTCTGTAAGGAAAACGGGCTCGCCCTCTCCGTCATTGCTTCGCAATGCCACCTCTCCCAAAGGGAGAGGCTTTGGCAGTCCGTGCAAACTGCATCGGATCGCCAAGGGATTTCCCTTTGTGGAAACCGGAAGCGAAGCGGTCTGAGAAGGCGGGCAACCTGAAAGGAGAAAACAGGTATGAAGATCATTGTGGACATGATGGGCGGCGACAACGCCCCGCTGGCTGTTCTGGAAGGCGCTGCACAGGCCGTCAAAGAGTACGGCGTGCAGCTCATCGGCGTGGGCAACGAGGCGCTGGTGCGCAAGACTGCCGCCGAGCACAACATCCCGCTGGACGGCATCGAGCTGGTGAACTGCACCGAGACTATCGAGATGTGCGACGAGCCCGCCCGCGCCATCCGTCAGAAGAAGGATTCCTCCATCGTGGTGGGCCTGAATATGCTCAAGGAGGGCAAGGGCGATGCCTTTGTCTCTGCCGGCAGCACCGGTGCGCTGCACGTTGGCGCAAGCCTTATCGTGCGTACCCTGCGGGGCGTCAAGCGCCCGGCACTGGCTACCATGGTGCCCGCAAAGCAGCAGGCGTATCTGCTGCTGGACTGCGGTGCCAACGTGGAGTGCCGCCCGGAGATGCTGGCCGCCTTTGCGGTCATGGGCAGCTGCTATGTGAACAAGGTAGAGGGCCGTAAGAGCCCCAGCGTGGCGCTGGCCAACAACGGTGCCGAGGAGAGCAAGGGCACCCCCGTGCTGCGGGACGCTCACCAGCTGCTCAAGACCACCCCGGGCATCCGCTTTGTAGGCAATATCGAGCCGCGTGATGTACCGAACGGCGAGGTGGACGTAGTGGTCTGCGACGGCTTTACCGGCAACGTCATCCTCAAGCTGACCGAGGGCGTGGCAAAAATGCTGCTGGGCATGCTCAAGCAGATATTCCTCGCAAACATTGGCGGCAAGCTGGCGTACCTGCTGCTCAAGAGCGGCATTACCGACCTGAAGCACCAGATGGACAGCGAGGAGTACGGCGGCGCACCCTTCCTTGGTGCAAAGCAGCCGGTCATCAAGGCACACGGCTCCTCCAAGGCAAAGGGCATCAAAAACGCCATCCGGCAGGCAAAGATCTGCGTGGAGAACGACCTGTGCGGCACCATGCAGTCCGCACTGGACGAGCTGGCCGCAGCACAGAAAACTGAGGAATAAAAGGGAGTAAAAACGACCATGAGCCATCAGTTGGAAACTATCATCGGTTACAAATTCAAAAACCCGGAGCTGCTGGAGATCGCGCTTACCCACACCAGCTACGCCAACGAGAGCCGCACCCCGGTCAAGCACAACGAGCGGCTGGAGTTTCTGGGCGACAGCGTTTTGCAGATCGTATCCGCGGACTACCTGTTCCACGCCTACGCCGACCGCCCGGAGGGCGATCTGACCCGCATCCGCGCCAGCCTTGTCAGCGAGGGTGCGCTGTTCCAGTTCGCGCAGGAGATCGGCCTTGGCGAGTATCTGCGTCTTGGCCGCGGCGAGGAGCGCTGCGGCGGCCGTACCCGCCCCAGCGTGGTGTCGGACGCCTTCGAGGCCGTTATTGCCGCCTTGTATCTGGACGGCGGCATGGAGGTGGCGCGCAAGTTCATTCTGCCCTTCATCACCGAGGGCAAGCACGCCGAGGCGGACTACAAGACCCGTCTGCAGGAGATCGTGCAGCAGAACCCGGAAGAGCGCCTGAGCTATGTGGTGGAAAGCGAGTCCGGCCCGGATCACGACAAGCATTTCGTGGTGGCAGTGCGCTTTAACTCCGACCGTGTGGCGCGGGGCGAGGGACGCAGCAAAAAAGCC
Organism: uncultured Faecalibacterium sp.; assembly: GCA_934561115.1. Taxonomy (GTDB): domain Bacteria; phylum Bacillota; class Clostridia; order Oscillospirales; family Ruminococcaceae; genus Faecalibacterium. The sequence goes on from CAKTFS010000002.1 coordinate 67,618, forward strand.
GCCGAGCAGTGCGCCGCCAAGGAAGCGCTCAAGCTGCTGGGCGTGATAAAGGAAAAGTAAATGGTATTCAAGGAACTGGAGATCCAGGGCTTTAAAAGTTTTCCCGATAAAGTAAAGATCAGCTTTGATACCGGCGTCACCGGCGTGGTGGGGCCTAACGGCTCCGGCAAGTCCAACCTTTCGGACGCAGTGCGCTGGGTGCTGGGCGAGACCAGCTCCCGCCAGCTGCGTGCTGCCGGCAAGATGGAGGATGTCATCTTCGGCGGCACCCGCAAGCGCAGCCCCATGGGCTTTGCGCAGGTGCGGCTGACGCTGGACAACGCCGCCCATACGCTGGATGTGGATGCGGACGAGGTGACCATCGGCCGCAAATACTACCGCTCCGGCGATAGCGAGTACACCATCAACGGGCAGGTATGCCGCCTGCGGGATGTGTACGAGCTGCTGCTGGATACCGGCATCGGCAGGGACGGCTATTCGGTCATCGGGCAGGGACGCATTGCGGAGATCGTGGCGGCAAAAAGCAGCGAGCGCCGCGAGATCTTTGAGGAAGCCTGCGGCATTGCCAAGTACCGCTACCGCAAGACCGAGGCCGAGCGCCGCCTGGCTGCAGCGGGCGAGAACTTAGAACGCCTGCGGGATATCCTTGGCGAGCTGGAAAGCCGGGTGGGCCCGCTGGAAAAAGAGAGCGCCAAGGCGCAGAAGTTTCTGGAGCTGAGCGCCCAGCGCAAAACGCTGGAAGTGACCCTGTGGACCGACGGGGTGCACCGTGCCCGGGAGGCCGTGCGCCAGCAGGTGCGGGACTACGAGACCGCCCAGACCGACTACGAGCATTTTGACCGGGAGACCAAGGCCGCCGAGCAGGAGGCTGAGGAGATCCGTATGCAGGCACAGCAGCTGACGGTTGCTGTCGAGCGCCTGAATGGGGATATCCGCAGCATCACCCAGCAGATCAGTGGCTCCGAAAGCCGCATCGCCGTGCTGGAAAACGATATTCTGCGCAACGACGAGAGCGCGGCTTCCTTACAACAGGAGATCGCCGCCGGGCAGCAGGATACCGCCGAAGCCGATGCCGCCTTGCAGCGCCACCGCGCCGTGGCAAAGACCATGGAGGCAGCGGGCGAAAAGCTTGCGGCAGAGATCGAAGCGCTGAACGCCGAGCTTGCCCGGCTGGCCGATGCCAGCACCGCCAGCGGTGCCCGCAAGGACAGTCTGCGGGCAGAACTTGCCGACCGCACCGCAAAGCGCACCGAGGCACAGGTGGCACAGGCGGCCGCCGAAGCCGCCGGAGACACTGCCCGGCAGCGCCTGCCCGCGCTGGAACAGAGCGCCCGGGACGCCGCCGCACAGCTGGAAGAGACCAAGCAGGATCTGGCCGATACCGTAAAGTACCGCCAGACGCTGGAAGAAAACGAAAAGCAGCTGGGCAACATCCGCTCCGGTCTGGAGCTCAAGCTGCGCAGCCGCAAGGCCGCGCTGGACGAAGCTGATGCCGCCGAGCAGCGGCTGGGCAGGGAACTGGATGCCGCCCGGCAGCGCCTTTCGGTGCTGCGGGAGCTGGAAAAGAACATGGACGGCTACCAGAACTCGGTGCGCGCGGTCATGCGCGCCGCCGGGGCACGCCGTCTGCGGGGCGTTCTGGGGCCGGTGTCCACCATCCTGAAAGTGGAGCCCGGGTGCGAGGTGGCCATCGAGACCGCGCTGGGTGGCGCATTGCAGAACATCGTGGTGGAAAACGAAACTGCCGCCAAGGCCGCTATCGCTCTGCTGCGCAATGACCATGCAGGCCGCGCAACCTTCCTGCCGCTGGATACCGTGCAGCCCGGCGTGTTCCGGGGGCGGCTGTCCGGCACGGCGCGGCTGGCCTCTGCGCTGGTGCAGGCTGACCCCCGGTACGAGAATATCGTCTCGAACCTGCTGGGGCGCATCATCGTGGTGGAGGATATCAACGAAGCCTCCCGCGTGGCGCGGGACAACGGTTACCACAACAAGGTGGTCACCATGGACGGACAGGTGATCAATGCAGGCGGCAGCTTTACCGGCGGCAGCGTGCAGCGCAGCGCCGGTCTGTTCACCCGCAAGCAGGAGATGGAGGAGCTGCGCCTGAAGGCGGCCAAGCTGCAAAAGGAATGCATTGCCGCGCAGGAAAAGACCGACCAGTGTAAAGAGCAGACGGACGCGCTGCAGGCAGAGCTGACTGCCACCGCCAGCGAGCAGATCACCGCCGCCAACGACCGGGTGCGTGCCGAGGCGGAGCAGAAGCGGCTGGAAGCCGCCGCTGCCCAGCTGGAAACTGCCGTGCAGAATGCGCAGCAGCAGATGGACGCCTTGCAGGCTGCTTTGAACGACAGCCGCACCAAGGCCGATGCCGCCGCTTCGCAGCAGGCAGAGCTGACGGCGCAGATCGAGCAGCTGACCGCCGAGCTGAGCCGCATTGCAGAGGGCAGCGACAGTTTTCTGACCCAGCAGAACCAGCTGGCACAGGCGCTCAGCGCCAAGCGGCTGGAACAGGTGACCCGCCGCAAGGATGCAGAGCTGGCTTACAGCCAGATCGCTGCGCTGGAACAGCGTGCAAAGGACGCCGCTGCCCGCCGCACTGCGCTGGAAGAAAGCCTTGCCGCCCTTGCCGCCCGCAGCGAAGCCTGCCGCACCGAGATCGCAGCTATCCGCAAGGCCAAGACCGACAGCCAGACCGCCATCACCCAAAAGGAGCAGGCCATCCGCGAAGCTACCGAAAAGCGGCTTGCCTGCCAGCAGAAGGAAACGGAAGCGCTGGCAAAAGCCCGCACCGCCTCCGACAGCCGCGAGGAAATGGGCCGGGAGATGGCACGCCTTGCCGAGCGCAAGGCCGCTGCCGAGACCGAGTACGACCAGACCGTGGCAAAGCTGTGGGACGAGTACCAGCTCTCGGTCAGTCAGGCCGAGCAGCTGTGCGTGGAGTTCGACAGCCTGCCCGCGCTGCGGGCACAGGTGGCAGACCTGCGCGGCAAGATCCGCGCCCTTGGCAGCGTGAACGTGAGCGCCATCGAGGAGTACAAGGAGGTCAAAGCCCGCTACGATGAACTGTCCCGTCAGGTAACCGACGTGGAGGAGAGCCGCAACGAGCTGAGCCGCATGATCGCAAAGCTTTCCGCCCAGATGCGGGAGATTTTTACCGACAGCTTCCGCGCCATCAACGAAAACTTCAGCCGCGTATTCACCGAGCTGTTCGGCGGCGGCGAAGCCAGCCTTGTGCTGGAGGACGAAAGCGATGTGCTGGCCTGCGGCATCGGCATCCGGGTAGCGCCGCCGGGCAAGGTGATCAAGAATCTGGAAGCCCTTTCCGGCGGCGAGCAGGCGCTGGTGGCTATCAGCATCTACTTTGCCATTCTGGCGGTGAACCCTGCGCCCTTCTGCATTCTGGACGAGATCGAAGCCGCCTTGGACGATGCCAACGTGGTGCGGTTTGCCCAGTATCTGCGCCGCATCAGCGACAAGACCCAGTTCATCGTCATCACCCACCGCCGCGGCACCATGGAGGCCGCCAACGTGCTGTATGGCGTGACCATGCAGGAGGACGGCGTGTCCAAACTGCTCAAGCTGGATCTGGAACAGGTTGACGCAACGCTGGTTTCCTGATATAAAATAAACAGAAAATAGATAGGAGGACCACTATGGCGTTCTTCGGATTTGGAAAAAAAGAAAAAGATAAGATGAAAACGGGTCTGGAAAAGACCCGCACCGGCTTCTGGGGCAGCATTATGAACACCCTGACCGGCAGCGTCATCGACGATGAGATGTACGATGATCTGGAAGAGCAGCTGATCCTTGCCGACGTAGGCGGCGAGGTGGCGGTGCATCTGGTGGACAAGCTCCGCGACCGCGTGCGCGACAAAGGGCTGAAAACCGGCGAACAGGCCGCAGATGCCCTGCGCGACATCATTGCCGAGGAGATGACCCCGGAAGCCGAGATGGCGCTGGACGGCAAGCCCGCTGTCATTCTGGTCATCGGCGTCAACGGCGTGGGCAAGACCACCAGCATTGCAAAGCTGGCCGATTACTACACCCGGCAGGGCAAGCGGGTCATGCTGGCCGCCGGTGATACCTTCCGCGCTGCTGCCAGCGAGCAGCTGGAGATCTGGGCAAGCCGCGCCGGTGTGCCCATCGTCAGCGCGGGCGAGGGCGCAGACCCCGCCGCCGTCATCTTTGATACGGTCAAGTCTGCCACCGCACGCGGCTATGATATGGTCATTGCGGACACCGCAGGCCGTCTGCACAACAAATCAAACCTGATGGCAGAGCTTTCCAAGATCAGCCGCAGCGTCAAAAAGGCCAGCCCGGAAGCCAGCCTTGAGACCCTGCTGGTGCTGGATGCCATCACCGGGCAGAACGCCATCAGTCAGGCCAAGGAGTTCTGCAAGGCGGCCGATGCCACCGGCATCATCCTGACCAAGCTGGACGGCACCGCCAAGGGCGGCTGCGTCGTGGCGGTCAAGCAGCGTCTGGGCTTGCCGGTGCGCTTTATCGGCGTGGGCGAGGGCATCGATGACCTGCTGCCCTTCACCCCGGAGGGCTTTGTGGAAGAGCTGCTCCCCCGGGAATGGAAGCACTAAGGGGGCGCGGAAAATGAAAATTTGTGCAGCCACCGGCAATGCCGGAAAGCTCCGCGAGCTGCGCCGCATTCTGGAAGCGCAGGGGCACGAGGTGGTCAGCCAGAAGGAGCTGGGCATTACCATCGAGCCGGAGGAGACCGGCACCACCTTTGCCGAAAACGCCCTGATCAAGGCCGAGACCATCTGCAAGGCCAGCGGCCTGCCCACCATCGCCGATGACTCCGGCCTGTGTGTGGATGCGCTGGACGGCGCGCCCGGCGTATACAGCGCCCGCTACTGCGGCCACCACGGCGACGACGAGGCCAACAACGATAAGCTTCTGGCTGCCATGCAGGCGGTGCCTGCCGGGCAGCGGGGCGCAAAGTTCGTCTCGGCGGTGTGCTTCATCCTGCCGGACGGACGGCACCTGACCTGCATGGGCGAGTGCCCGGGCAGCATCGCATTTACGCGGCTGTGCGGCGACTACGGCTTTGGCTACGACCCGCTGTTCATCCCCGCCGACTGCGGCGTGGGCAAAACGGACAAGCGCCCCAACACCGAGAACCGCAGCTACGCCCAGCTGACCCCGGACGAAAAGGACGCCATCAGCCACCGCGGCAACGCGCTGGCAGCGCTGGAAAAGCAGCTGCCGGGCTTTCTGGGGGAGTAAAGAGCCGCAATGGTTGCTCCGTTTGACCCGGGCGGCTGGTACTTTCTCTGAGGACCGTCCGCTGGGGTGGGACCCTGTTGCCCGCAGGGCAATAGGGCGGGCGATGGAATGGCTTGCAACAGCAACGACCGCCGCCAGCGGCGGAAACAGAGAGTTGCTGTTGGGGCAGCGGCCAGCAAGACGCAAGTGCCGCCCAAGGCACGATGCGGATGCTGGGTGCCGCAACCCGTACTTCGTGTCCGAAGAGAAATGTACCAGCTGCCCGCGTCATCTCCCGTGAAAAAGTAAAATTGAAAAATCCGCAGATTTTTCAATTTTACAAAATATAAAAAGAATTCCGCTGATATTGTCAGAGCGCAAGCGGAGACAATTCTAAATCGTTTTTACCGGAATATCAACCTGAAAATAAAGGAGAAAAACTATGCTGACTAGCAAACAGCGCGCCATTCTGCGCGGCAAGGCAAATACCATGGACCCCGTTTACATCGTGGGTAAGGGCGAAATCGACGAGACCCTGATCCAAGGCGTCAAGGATTGTCTGGACGCCCGGGAGCTCATCAAGCTCAAGGTACTGGAAAACAGCATGTACAACGCCCGCGAGGCCGCTACCAAGCTGGCCGAGGCCACCGGCGCAGACTGCGTGCAGGTCATCGGCTCCAAGTTCGTGCTGTATCTGCAGAAGAAAAAGGACAGCGCCTACGCTGCCCTGCTGAAGTAAGATGAAGATCCTTCTCTATGGCGGCAGCTTCGACCCGCCCCATAACGGCCACCTGAACAACCTGCGTGCAGCGGCAGACCGCGTGCACCCGGATAAGATCGTGGTGATGCCGGCAGGCACCTCCCCCTTCAAGCAGGGGACGAACGCTTCCGGTGCGCTGCGGCTGGAAATGTGCCGGTGCTTTGCGGCGCTGGCGCAGGAACCCGGGATGCCGCCGCTGGAAGTGAGCGGCTGGGAGGTGGCGCAGGCCGCAGCGGGCAGCCGCAATTATACTGTGCTCACGCTGGAAATGCTTGCAAAGGAAAACCCCGGTGCCGTGCTGTACCTTGCCATTGGCAGCGATATGCTGCTCAGCTTTGAGGGCTGGCACCGCTGGCAGGATATCCTGCGCATTGCGCGGGTGGTGGTCACCAGCCGGGATATCGGCGATGCGCCGGCGCTGCACGCAAAGGCAAAGCAGCTGGACCCGGCGGGCGGACGCATCCTGTTTGCCCCGGTGCAGGCATTGCCCATGTCCAGCAGCCAGCTGCGGGCCCGGCTTGCCAACGGAGAAGAGTGCGAAGCCGAACTGCCGGAGGAAGTACGCAGCGTTATCCGGCGGGAGGGACTATACCGGAACACAGAAGGAAGTAGCAGATAAATGGATCTGAAACAGGCAAAAGAGCTTGTACGCGGACGCTTGAGTGATAAGCGCTACGAGCATACCATCAACGTGAAAAAAATGGCTGTCAAGCTGGCCAAGCACTACGGCACAGACCCGGAGCAGGCCGCACTGGCTGCACTTTTGCACGATGCCGCCAAGGAACTGCCCAAGGACGAGATGCGCGCCATCATGCAGGCGCACCCGGAATACGCGCAGGGCGGCGAAGCACGTCCCACGCCGGTGTGGCACGGCATCTGTGCCGCTATTCTGGCACGTACCGAATGGGGCGTTACGGACGAAGCCGTGCTCAGCGCCATTGCCTGCCATACCGCAGGCAAGGCGGGCATGACCCAGCTGGACAAGATCCTGTATCTGGCCGATATGACCAGTGCCGAGCGGGACTGGCCCGGGGTGGAAAAGCTGCGCAAGCTGGAAATGAAGGATCTGGACGCAGCCATGCTGGCGGCGCTCAGGCAGACCAACGGCTTTGTGCTGTCCGAGGGCAAGCCCTTAGACCCCGAGAGCAAGGCCGCTTACGAGGATATCTTAGCGCACAGCGGGCAGAATGAAAGATGAAAAGCCGGACACAGGTTAAAAATGGTCCCGGCCATCCCCGGATAAAACAATTGCAGATTTTGCCGTACCATGCTATACTGAAGGATATGACAGGTCTGCAGGTAAAAAACTCTGCAGAGCAGTGAAAAGCTGGAGGATACAAAAAGCATGAGCCAGACGCCACGCCATATCAATACAGACCGCTCACTCAGCCGCCCGGATCAGGCGGCACGCGCCCCGCAGGCTGCCCCGGAGCAGAATACCCGCAGCACCGCCGGGGCACAGCACGCTGCGCCGCCCCGCCGCCCGGCACAGCCCGACATGGGCGGGGGCGATGCACCGCGCCGCCGCAAAAAAAAGAAAAAGACCCCGCTGTGGTTGCCCTTTGCCATCGTGATGGGTGTGATCGCCGTGATCTCCGGTGTGGTGGTGTACGGTGTGGGTCTTGTGAACAAGGTAGAGGACAGCATCCGCCCGGCGGAAAGTGCCCCCTCCATCGTGGAGGAGATCCAGACCGCCGAGGAGTACAAGGGCGATGTGGTCAACATTCTGGTCTGCGGCATCGACTTTGAAGAGGGCCGCACCTACGGCGACAGCAGCTCCAACGACGGCATGACGGATATGATCCTGTACTGCCAGTTCGATATCAAGGGCGGTGCGCTGCGGATGCTGCAGATCCCCCGCAATACGTTGGTGACCACCCAGAACCGCAAGCTTACCCTTTCCAACGGCAAGACCTATGCCGTTTCCAACTACCAGATCAACTCGGTGGCGCTTTCCAACGGCGGCAGCATTGCCGCGCTGGCGGATGTTATCTACGACCAGTACCACCTGCCCATCGACTACTATGTCACCATTGATATGCAGGCACTGGTGGAAATGGTGGACAACTTCGGCGGCATCGAGGTGTATATCCCCCGGGATATGTCCTACGGCGGCAGCAAGCTGCTGAAGGGCTACCGCAATCTGGACGGTGCTTCGGCAGAGTTCTTTGTGCGCTGCCGCCACGGCGACGGCTACGCAAACTCTGATATCGACCGCCTGAATATGCAGCGCTACTTCTACGCAGGCCTGTTCAAGCGCGCCCGCGCCATGGGCATCACCGATATCCTGAACCAGCTGCCGCTGATATTCAAGAACTATATCCACACGGATATGGACATTACTACCATCGCAAAGCTGCTGGCGTCCTTCCTCAAGATCGACAGCTCCAATATCATTCTGGCGCAGACGCCGGTGTTCATGGGCGTGCCCAACGTGGGCAAGACCGACTCCTTTGCCGGCTACTCCTGCGTGGTGCCGGATGCCGGCTCCATCGCAAACCTGCTCAACCAGTATTTCTGCACCTACACCGGCCCGGTGGAGGTAAGCGAGTTGCACATGGTCACCGACCAGTGGCCCCACGGCAGCGCATCCACCGATGCCAACGTGCAGTATATGGGACGCATCGATAAGGAATCTGACGACGCCATCCTCAGCGGCGATACCGACCTTTCCGGCGCTGTGACCACCGATGGTCAGGCAGCGGGTACCGGACAGTAACAACAGAAAACAACGCCCTGCACACCGGGTGCGGGGATGTTCCGACAGAAGGGAGAAACACATGGATAATTTCAACGACAGCAAGGCGCTTGCCATTGAGATCGCCAAGATTTTGGACAAGAAGAAGGCACAGGATGTGCGGGTGCTCAAGGTGGAAAGCCTGACCGTCCTGACCGATTACTTCGTCATCGCCTCCGGTACTTCCACCACACAGGTGGCATCTCTGGCCGACGAGGTGGAGTACGAGCTTTCGCAGAAGGGTCTGGAGCCCTACAGCACCGAGGGTCACGACACCAAGAACTGGGTGCTGCTGGATTACTCTAACGTCATCGTGCACGTCTTTGTGCCCAACAGCCGCGCCTACTATGATCTGGAGCACCTGTGGGCAGACGGCGAGCCGGTGGACATCTCGGAGTACCTGACCCCGGATAGCAGCATTGAATAATTAAGGCAAAAAGGTTTGCTTTTGGCAGAACCCTCTCCGTTATTGCGGCGCAATAGGGAAAGTTGGCAGAAAAGCTCCCCCCTCGGGGGAGCTGGCAGGGCGAATGCCCTGACTGAGAGGGTTTATACCGGAAGTACCTTAAAAGCATACGCCCCCAAGCAACGGTATTTTGGTTAAAGTCTGGAGCTGATTACAAACATGAAGTATGATTACAAGGCTGTTGAAGCCAAGTGGCAGAAGGTGTGGGAGGACGAAAAGACCTTCCATGTCGAAATCGACCACAAAAAACCCAAGTTCTATGCCCTTGTGGAGTTCCCGTATCCCTCGGGTGCGGGCCTGCACGTCGGCCATCCCCGCAGCTACACCGCACTGGACGTGGTAAGCCGCAAGCGCCGCAAAAACGGCTACAATGTGCTGTACCCCATGGGCTGGGATGCCTTCGGTCTGCCCACCGAGAACTTCGCCATGAAGAACCACATCCACCCCGCCATCGTCACCAAGAGCAACGTGGACCATTTCCGCAGCCAGCTCAAGGCGCTGGGCTTCTCCTTTGACTGGGATCGTGAGATCAACACCACCGACCCCGAGTACTACAAGTGGACCCAGTGGATCTTCCTGCAGCTGTACAAGCACGGTCTGGCTTACAAGAAGGAAATGAACGTCAACTGGTGCACCGGCTGCAAGTGCGTGCTGGCCAACGAGGAAGTTGTCAACGGCGTGTGCGAGCGCTGCGGCAGCGAGGTGGTGCACCGCGTCAAGAGCCAGTGGATGCTCAAGATCACTGCTTATGCCGATAAGCTGATCGACGGCCTGGACGGCCTGGATTACATCGAGCGCGTGGCCACCCAGCAGAAGAACTGGATCGGCCGCAGCCACGGTGCGGAGGTGAACTTCGGCACCACCGCCGGTGACACCCTGACCGTGTACACCACCCGCTGCGATACCCTGTTCGGCGCTACCTACATGGTCATCTCCCCGGAGCACGCCCTGCTCAAGGAATGGCTGGAAAAGGGCATCATCAAGAATGCCGATGCCGTCAAGGCCTATCAGGCCGAAGCTGCCCGCAAGAGCGACTTTGAGCGCAGCGAGCTGAACAAGGAAAAGACCGGCGTGCAGCTGGACGGCGTGATGGGCATCAACCCGGTCAACGAGACCGAGATCCCCATCTTCATCTCGGACTACGTTCTGTCCACCTACGGCACCGGTGCCATCATGGCTGTGCCCGCCCACGATACCCGCGACTGGGAGTTTGCCAAGAAGTTCGGCCTGCCCATCATCGAGGTGGTCAAGGGCAGCACCCCGTCCAATCTGGACGAGGCTGCCTTTACCGATGTTGCCACCGGCACGCTGGTCAACTCCGGCTTCCTGAACGGCCTGTCCGTGGTCGATGCCAAAAAGAAGATGATCACCTGGCTGGAAGAGAACGGCAAGGGCCGCGACAAGGTCAACTACAAGCTGCGCGACTGGGTGTTCAGCCGTCAGCGTTACTGGGGCGAGCCCATCCCCATGGTGCACTGCGACAAGTGCGGCTGGCAGCCCCTGCCCGAGAGCAGCCTGCCGCTGACTTTGCCGGACATCACCGACTTTGAGCCGGGCCCGGACGGCGAGTCCCCGCTGGCACGCCACAAGGACTGGGTCAAGACTACCTGCCCCTGCTGCGGCGGCCCCGCTACCCGCGAGACCGATACCATGCCCCAGTGGGCCGGTTCCTCCTGGTACTTCCTGCGCTACATGGACCCCCACTGCAAGGATGCTCTGGCCTCCAAGGAAGCACTGGAATACTGGTCTCCGGTGGACTGGTACAACGGCGGCATGGAGCACACCACCCTGCACCTGCTGTACAGCCGTTTCTGGCATAAGTTCCTGTACGATATCGGTGTGGTGCCCTCGGCAGAGCCCTACCAGAAGCGTACCGCCCACGGCATGATCCTTGGCCTGAACCCCCACAGCTTCGTCAACCTGCCCGCCGAGGAGCAGGAGAAGCTGCTCAAGGAGTACGGCAGCCAGAAGGCCGCTGAGAAGGCACTGGAAGAAAAGTACGGCGAGATGGCACGCCATCCCATCGTGAAGATGTCCAAGAGCCTTGGCAACGTCATCAACCCCGACGAGGTGGTGGACCAGTACGGTGCCGACACCATGCGTCTGTACGAGATGTTCATGGGCGACTTTGAGCAGGCTGCACCGTGGCAGACCTCTGCCATTGCGGGCTGCAACCGCTTCCTCGACCGCGTGTGGGCACTGAGTGACAAGCTGGTGGAGGGCGAGGGCTACCGCCCCGCCATGGAGACCCTGATGCACCAGACCATCAAGAAGGTCAGCGCGGATATCGAGGGCCTGAAGATGAACACCGCCATTGCCCAGCTGATGACGCTGGTCAACGCCATGTACGACAACGGCGGCGCCACCAAGGCCGAGTTTGAGACGCTGGTGCAGCTGCTGAACCCCTTTGCTCCCCACATGACCGAGGAGCTGTGGGAGAAGCTGGGCCACAGCCACGATGAGCAGCTGGCCTACTATCCGTGGCCTGCCTACGAGGAAGCCAAGTGTGTGGAGGCTGCTGTGGAGATCGCCGTGCAGGTGAACGGCAAGGTGAAGGCACGTCTGAAGGTGCCCGCAGACATCACCGCCGAGGACGCCATCGCCGCCGCTAAGGCAGACCCCGCTGTGGCTGCCGCGCTGGAGGGCAAGCAGCTGGTCAAGGAGATCTACGTCAAGGGCCGTCTGGTCAATCTGGCTGCCAAGGGCTGAGTTTTGCTGCTCCGCTGAATAAGCGTGAACATATCATCACCCGCAGAGGCGGACTTGGCGCAGGAAACACCCGGCAGCGTCTGTTCAAAAATCTTTCAAAAGTTTTGAGCAAAAACTTTCAAAAAAAGGTTGACGAACCGGATAAAATGCGCTATACTGTCTACTGTTAGTTACCATGTAACAACGAAATTCCTGCCTCACGGTCCAAGGGAGGGAATAAGATGTCGGAAATTCGTGTTAAAGAGGGCGAGTCGCTGGAAAGCGCACTGCGTCGCTTCAAGCGCAGCACTGCTCGCAGCGGTGTGCTCGCAGAGGTTCGTAAGCGCGAGGCTTACGAGAAGCCGTCTGTTAAGCGCAAGAAGAAGTCCGAAGCAGCCCGCAAGCGCAAGTTCAAGTAATTACTTGCTTGGAACCGCACGTTGCTTTAGATTTTAAACGCGTTGCTAACGCCGATGTAGGGGAGCCTGTTCTGCAGGCTCCCCTATTTTCATTTCAGGGAGAACGGCCTCGCCCTCTCAGTCACCTGCGGTGACAGCTCTCCCAAAGGGAGAGCCTCTGGCGAAACCGGAAACCTTGCGTGGACTGCCAAAGCCTCTCCCTTTGGGAGAGGTGGATGCGAACAACGTGAGCAGACGGAGAGGGCGAGCATGCTACAGACAGGGAGAACTATTATGCTCATTACCCCCGAATATGTTTTTAAGGATGTTACCCATATCACGCCGGAATGGCTTGCAGCCAAGGGCATCACGGCGCTGGTGCTGGATATCGATAACACCCTGACCGCAGACCGCAGTCAGGAGCTGCCGGAGGAGGTGGCCGCGTGGCTTGCCGCCATGCGCAAGGCCGGGATAAAGCTGACCATCGTCTCCAACGGTGCGGAAAAGCGGGTGCGCCCCTTTGCTGAAAAGCTGGGGCTTGCCTACCTGTACCGCGCCGCCAAACCCCTGCCCTTTGCGCTGATGGTGGCGCAGCACCGCATGGGTGTGAAGCACCGCCAGATGGCCATGGTGGGCGACCAGCTTTACGCCGACCGCATGGTGGCGGCGCTGTACGGCATCCCCGGGCTGATGGTCATCCCCCGCGGGCCGGACTTGGGCGCACAGGTCATCCTGAAACGCAAGTGGGAAAAAAAGCACTGGCAGAAGTACTACGACCGGGGAGGTAAGACCCTGTGAGCGAGACTTGGAAGATCCGGTTCGGCACTGCAGGCACCAGCGACAGCTTTGCCGCCCAAGGCTACAAAAGCAGCTTGGACGTGCCGGAGTACACCGCAAAAATGGGGCTAGATGCCTTTGAGTACCAGTGCGGGCGCGGGGTGCGTCTGGGGCTGGACAAGGCTGCCCGCATGGCTGCCCTTGCCGGCCAGCGGGACATCCTGTTCAGCGTCCATGCACCCTATTATATCAGTATGTCCAGTCTGGAAGAGGACAAGCGGCTGAACAGCATCCAGTACCTGCTGCAAAGCGCGGCGGTGTGCCGGGCGCTGGGCGGCAGGCGCATCATCTTCCATTCCGGCAGCTGCGGCAAGCAGAGCCGGGAAGCCGCACTGGAAAAGGCGCTGGATACCATGCGCCGCGCCGTGGCTGCGCTGGACGAGGCAGGCTTTGCGGATATGACCTTATGCCCGGAGACCATGGGCAAGGTGGGGCAGCTGGGCACGCTGGACGAGGTGCTGGCGCTGTGCGGCGTGGACTGCCGCATCACCCCCTGCATCGACTTCGGCCACCTGAACGCCCGCACGCTGGGCGGCATCCAGACCAAGGCGGACTATGCCGCCATTCTGGACCGCATGGCCGAGGTACTGGGCGATGACCGCGCCCGGCAGTTCCATGTGCACTTCTCCCGCATCGAGTATTCGGCGGGCGGCGAAAAGCGCCACTGGACCTTTGCCGATACCCAGTTCGGCCCGGAGCCGCAGCCCCTGATGGAGCTGCTGGCAGAGCGCCAGCTGACCCCGGTGGTCATCTGCGAGAGCGCGGGCACACAGGCCGAGGACGCGCAGACGATGCAGCAAATGTACCGCGCAGCGCGGAATGCGTAAAAGATTTTGTGTTTTTATCGTCTTTTTTGCCCAAACCCCTTGCCAAACAGGGGCAGATTGGGTAAAATAAATAGAGATATGCGTTAAGCATCTGAGATTAAATTTATGGAGGAATTCCTATGATTTCTGCAGGCGAGTTTCGCAATGGCGTGACCTTTGAGCAGGACGGCCAGGTTCTTCAGGTCGTTGAGTTCCAGCACGTCAAGCCCGGCAAGGGCGCTGCCTTTGTCCGTACCAAGACCAAGAACGTCATCACCGGCTCTGTGGTCGAGACCAGCTACAACCCCACCGCAAAGTTCCCGCAGGCTTTCATCGAGCGTAAGGACGTGACCTACAGCTACGAGGATGGCGATCTGTACCACTTCATGGACAACGAGACCTACGATGACATCCCCGTCAACGCAGCCGATGTGCCCGATAACTTCAAGTTCTGCAAGGAGAACGAGCTGTGCAAGCTGCTGAGCTACAAGGGCAAGGTGTTCAGCGTCGAGATCCCCAACTTCATCGAGCTGGAAGTCACCCAGACCGAGCCGGGTGTCAAGGGCAACACTGCTACCAACACCCTGAAGCCCGCTACCGTTGAGACTGGCGCCGAGATCCGCGTGCCTCTGTTCATCAACGAGGGCGATCACATCCGCATCGATACCCGCACCGGCGAGTATATGGAGCGCGTCTGATCATTTGTCGCATACCGGGCAGCGGGCAACCGTTTGCCCGGTTTTGTATTATAAGTTAGGAGGGCATTTCAGATGGAACTGAACAAGAAAGCAGCCTACCTGCAGGGCTTAGTGGACGGTCTGGGCGTGGATGAGAGCACCAAAGAGGGCAAGATCATCAAGGCCATGGCCGCTCTGCTGGGCGAGATGGCCGATGCCATTGCCGCCATGGACGAGGATCTGACCCACGCTTACGACCAGATCAACGATCTGAGCGAGGAGCTGGAGGATCTGGAAGCCGACCTGTACGAGGACGAGGATGCCGAGGACGAGGACGACGACGCAGCCGACGAAGATGAGGATGCGGGAGATGACGACATCGCCAGCGAGCCCTTCTACGAGGTAGCCTGCCCCGCCTGCGGCGAGACTGTCTACGTCAGCGAGGATGATCTGGATGCAGGCGAAGCCAACTGCGCCCACTGCGGTGTGACCTTTGAGGTCGCACTGGAAGGCGAGGAGGACGAAGCCAAGGATGCCCCTGTGCAGTACGAGGTGACCTGCCCCGCCTGCGGCAGCACCGCCGTATTTGAAGAGGACGAGCTGCTGGACGGCGCACCCAAGTGCCCCAACTGCGGCGAGCCGCTGGACTTTGAGGTAACCGAGGAGTAAACACTGTTCTCTTTTTCTTGTGAAAATGGGATACAGAAACGCCCGCAGGCGTTTCTGTATCCCGAATCTTCAATGAAATTCCTATGAATATGGCCAAAGCGCACGCGGAGGCCATTCCAAATCGTCCTTATAAAAACGCAATGCCGGGCAGTCCGCAGACTGTCCGGCATTGTTCATTTTAACTTGATTCAGCGGTTCTCGTTGGCCTTCTGCAGCCAGATGCCGCCGATGTCCAGCGCGTTATACAGGCCGTGCTTGGTGGTCTGGCGCGCTACGCGCTCCTGCGGAGCTTTGCTGGTATCGGTAGAAAGCAGCATCAGGTGCACCTTGTCGGCTACCTGCTGCTCGCCCACCGGAGTGGTGGTCAGGATCTGCAGATACAGCACATAGGGATCGGTCATGCTGCCGTAATACAGCTCGTTGTCCTTGCGGACGAGGGGCTTGCCTTTATAAGTCAGTTTCGGTGTAAATGCCATCGTGAAAGCCTCCCTGTCGTTTGATTCACCTTAGTATATCACATCCTGCCTATAGGATGCAAGCGTTTGCGGCAGTGCGCTGGCAGTTTTGCACCAAAACTGCCCCGCACCGTGCAAAACCGGCAGCACTTTTTTGGCAAATGGGACTTGCTGTTGGGTGCAGTTATGCTATACTATAAATAGAACAGCCCGCATTCCGGGCCGGAAGTGAGGGAAGGACAATGGCAGATTATCAGGAATACCGGCGGCGCATCCTGCACCGGCGCTGGCGCAGGGTGTTTATCATCGTTTCGCTTCTGGCGCTTCTGGCTCTGCTGAGCGCCATCGGCATCCTGTGGAAGGTGCTGCACCGGGAGCGCGTGGATACCGCCCTGAGCCAGAATACCATTCTGCGGCAGGTGACTACGGACAACACATGGAACACGGTCAGCTACCCGCTGGCGCGGCAGCTGCGGGTGCAGACGCTGGAGGACAGTACCGAGACCGCGCTGGACTTCCGCATGGCGGCGCTGCCGGCCAGCGCTCCGGTGGAAAAAAGCTGGTTTGCACAGGCCAGTTTTGTGGGCGACAGCCTGACGCAGGGGTTACAGATCTACGATACCGGCCTGCCCGGGGCGCAGTTCTGCGCCTATAAGGGGGTAGGCCCCAACGCCTTTGTCAACGGCACCAGCTGCAAGCGGGTGGACGGCGTGACAGAGATCCCACTGGATGCTTTGACTGCGCAGCAGCCCAAGGCCGTCTATGTGCTGCTGGGCAGTAACGTGCTGGGGCGGGACACCGACTACACCAGCTTTTTGACCTACTACCGCCTGATGCTGGATATGATCAGTCAGGCGCTGCCGGATACAAAAATTTATGTACAGTCCATCACGCCGGTGCGGCCGGAGGTGAGCGCGCAGGCCAATCATGCGGGACTGAATCGCGACCGTCTGTGCCGCATCAACAACGAACTTGCCGCCATTGCACTGGAAAAGGATTGCTACTTCCTCAACCTGTGGGAGGTGCTGGCGGACGAAAACGGCGACCTGATCGAAAGCTACGCCCAGCCGGACGGCTATCATATCAAGCCGGAGGGCTACGCCGCATGGGTGGACTATCTTTGCAGCCACACTATGGAGTAAAAAGTACAAAAGGCTGCTGCACGGGATCTGTGCAGCAGCCTTTCTTGCTGCGTGGGACGATTTGGAATGCCCTCCGCGTTGCTTTGGGCATCTTCAGCGGAAAAATTATTTTATATTTCGCGTTTGTCGCGCCCTGCGGGGCGCGACAAACGCATTTTCACAGAAGGGGCTGTTTTCGGTGGCGGCTTTTCCTGTGAAAAAAGTGGTTCAGAAACGTCCGCAGACGTTTCTGAACCACGATCATAAAAATTAAAATTCCTTGAATTATGGTCAGAGCGAAGCGGAGACCATTAAAATCGTTTTGCTATAAAAGGGATGAGAGCATCGGCTCAGAACAGTCCGGTGATCTTGCCGTCGGCGTCCACATCAATGTTCACGGCGGCGGGCTTTTTGGGCAGGCCGGGCATGGTCATGATGCTGCCGCAGATCACCACCACAAAGCCTGCACCGGCGGCCAGACGCACCTCGCGCACCTCCATGGTGAAGCCAGTGGGCGCACCGGTCAGCTTGGCGTTGTCGCTGAAGCTGTACTGGGTCTTGGCAATGCAGACGGGCAGGTTGCCGTAGCCCATCTCGGTCAGCTCGGCCAGCGTCTTGCTGGCGGCGGCGCTGTAATTCACGCCGTCGGCGCGGTAGATCTTGGTGGCAATGGCGTTGATCTTGTCCTTCAGGGGCATCTCCAGCGGGTAGGTGTACTGGATGGGACGATCTTCCAGGATCTCCAGCACCTTCTCAGCCAGTGCCTTGCCGCCCTCGCCGCCCTTGGCGAACACCTCGCTCAGCACACAGGGCACGCCCTGCTCGGCGCAGACCTGCTCCACATAGGCCTGCTCCTCGGCGGTGTCGGTGGGGAAGGCGTTGATGGCAACCACCACCGGCAGACCGAAGCCGTTCTTCAGGTTGTCGATGTGGCGGATCAGGTTGGAAGCACCGGCCTTGACGGCCTCGAGGTTGGGCTGGTTCAGGTCGGCCTTGGCTATGCCGCCGTGGCTCTTGAGGGCGCGCACGGTAGCCACCAGCACACAGGCAGAGGGGGCAATACCGGCATAGCGGCACTTGATATCCAGGAACTTCTCCGCACCCAGATCGGCACCGAAGCCGGCTTCGGTGATGGTGTAGTCTGCCAGCGAAAGGCTGAGCTTGGTGGCCAGCACGCTGTTGCAGCCGTGGGCAATGTTGGCAAAGGGGCCGCCGTGGATGATGGCGGGGTTATTTTCCAGCGTCTGCACAAGGTTCGGGTCCAGTGCGTCCTTCAGCAGGGCGGTCATGGCACCGGCTGCGCCGATCTCGCCGGCGGTCACCGGCTTGCCATCGTAGGTGTAGGCGCACACAATGCGGGACAGCCGCTCCTTTAAATCGGAGATGCTGGTGGCAAGGCAGAAGATGGCCATGACCTCGCTGGCTACGGTAATGTCAAAGCCGTCCTCGCGGGGGGTGCCGTTCACCTTACCGCCCAGACCGTCCACGATGAACCGCAGCTGCCGGTCGTTCATATCCATGCAGCGCTTCCAGGTGATGCGGCGGGGGTCGATGTTCAGCGGGTTGCCCTGCTGGATGCTGTTGTCGATCATGGCAGCCAGCAGGTTGTTGGCGGTGCCAATGGCGTGCAGGTCACCGGTAAAGTGCAGGTTGATGTCCTCCATGGGCACCACCTGTGCGTAGCCGCCGCCGGCGGCGCCGCCTTTTACGCCGAACACGGGGCCAAGGCTGGGCTCGCGCAGGCAGAGCATGGTCTTTTTGCCCAGTGCGTTCATGGCATCGGCCAGACCCACGCTGGTGGTGGTCTTGCCCTCACCGGCAGGGGTGGGGCTGATGGCAGTGACAAGGATCAGCTTGCCCTGCTTTTTGGCGTTGTGGATCAGCCGGTGGTCGATCTTGGCCTTGTAGCGGCCATAGGGGATCACACTCTCGTCCTCCAGACCCAGCTGGGCGGCGATCTGGGTGATAGGCTTCATTTTGGCTTCCTGCGCGATCTCGATATCGGTCTTCATACAGACATCCTCCTTGATAGCAAAAAAGGACAGCTTTGCGCAGCAATTGCGCAAGGCTGCCCAGACGGTCGGCATTGACATCCCATGCACCCCTGCACTGTGGTGCTCCACAAGGTTCCGTCAGCAGGGATGCGGTCTATGCTGTAAAGATAGCACACCACCGGGGTGTTTGTCAAGGAGGTACAGTTACAAAAATCACCCATAAATGCATAAAATTTTTTGCGTTATCCAAGGGTTTGTGCTATACTTATTCTGGGTTATTATGAAAACAACGACAGAAAGCAGGAAATCCGTTTATGCTGCAAAACCCTCAGTTACATTATCTGGACAACGCGGCCACCACCATCGTAGCACCCGAGGTGGCGGACGTCATCGACAAGGCCATGCGGGAGCACTGGGCAAATCCTTCCAGCCTGTACGGCCCGGGCGCGCGCAGTGAGGAGGCTTTGAACGCCGCCCGCGCCGCTGTGGCGCGCACGCTGGGCTGCAAAAGCCGGGAGCTGTATTTTACCTCCTGCGGCAGCGAGAGCAACAATCTGGCGCTGCTGGGTGCGGTGCAGACCCGCACCTTCGGCAAGGGCATCGTGGTGTCCGGTTTCGAGCACCCCAGCGTGCAGCGGCCGCTGGAGCGGCTGGCAAAGCAGGGCTACGATGTTACCGTGGTAGCTCCCCGGGCAGACGGCACGCTGGACATTGCCGCCATGCTGGAGCGGGTGGACAAAAACACCATCCTTGTGGCCTGCATGATGGTGAACAACGAGATCGGCACCCGCAACGATGTGGAGCGCCTTGCCGCCGAGGTAAAGCGCCGCAACAGCCGCACCATCGTCCATGTGGACGCAGTGCAGGCGTGGATGCGTGTGCCCATCAAACTGGACAACATCGATACGCTCTCGGTAAGCGGCCACAAGATCCACGCGCCCAAGGGCATTGGCGCGCTCTACCTCTCCGACCGGCTGGTGCAGGCCTTCCAGCCGCCCTATCTGGGCGGCGAGCAGGAGCGGCAGATGCGTCCCGGCACCGAAAACCTGCCCTACGCCATGGGTCTGGCCGCAGCGGCCACCCGTCTGGCCAAGACCATGAAGAGCCGGGACACTGCCATGCGTGCGCTGAACCGGCAGCTGCGGGAGGGGCTGAAGGCCTTCCCGGAGGTGGTCATCAACAGCCCGGAGAACGCCGTGCCCGAGGTGCTGAACTTCAGCGAGATGTGCATCAAGAGCGAGACGATGCTGGCTTTTCTGGCCGAAGAGCAGATCTACGTCTCCTCGGCCAGCGCCTGCGGGCGCGGTCAACCCAGCCACACGCTGGCAGCCATGGGGCGCGACCCGCTTGCCATCGATACTGCCATCCGGGTGTCCTTCTGCGCCGATAACACCCCGGAGGATGTGGATGCCTTTCTCAACCGCTTCGAGGACGGCATGAAGCATTTGCAGAAGATCAGAAAGTAAAAATCACAAATCCTACCATCAGGAGATGCAACATTTATGAAGGAAATTATTATGGGCTATCAGGGCGAGATGTCCCTGAAAGGTCTCAACCGCAACCAGTTTGAAGCAGCCATGATGAAGATCCTGCGCTACCGTCTCAAGACGGTGGGCAAGTTCAAGGTGTACTGCACCCAGTCCACCTTTTATATGGAACCCGAGGAAGAGGACGTGGACATGGACCTGGCCTTTGAGCGGGTCAGCAAGGTGTTCGGCCTTGCCGCGCTCAGCCGCGCAGTAGTGTGCGAAAAGGATTTCGATACCATCTGCCAGACCGCCGAGGACTATCTGGGCAGTGAGCTGCACGGCATCCGCACCTTCAAGGTGGAAGCCCGCCGCGCCGATAAGACCTACCCCATGACCAGCCCGGAGCTGATGCGGGAGCTGGGCGCTTACCTGCTGGGCAAGCACAACTACCTGAAGGTGGATGTGCGTAATCCGCAGTTCAAGGTGATCGTGGAGATCCGCGATTACGGTGCGTATATCCACGGTCCGAAAGTGCCGGGCGAGGGCGGTCTGCCTGTAGGTACCAGCGGCCGCGCCCTGAATATGCTCTCCGGCGGCATCGACAGCCCGGTGGCGGCCTATCGTATGGCAAAGCGCGGTCTGGCCCTGGATCACATCCATTTTGCATCCCCTCCGTATACTTCCGAACGTGCAAAACTGAAAGTAAAGGCTCTGGCGCAGCTTATCACCGTGTATACCGGCAGCGCCAACCTGTTCGTGGTGCCCTACACCAAACCCCAGGAATACATCCGGGATAACGCCCCGGATGTGCTGTTTACGGTGCTGATGCGCCGCAGCATGATGCGCATCGCAAACGTTATCGCAAAAAAACAGGGGTGCGAAGCGCTGGTCACCGGCGAAAGTCTGGCACAGGTGGCAAGCCAGACCGTCAAGGCGCTGCAGTGCACCGATGCCGCACAGGATCTGCCCATCCTGCGCCCGCTCATCGGCATGGATAAGACCGAGATCATCGAGACCTCCCGCCATATCAATACCTTCGAGACCAGCATCCTGCCCTACGAGGACTGCTGCACCATCTTCACCCCGCCGCACCCGAAGATCCGCCCCGAGCTGGAGGAGATCCTTGCCGCCGAAGCTGCCATGCCCGGCCTTGCCGCGCTGGAAGCTGAAGCCGCAGAGCAGACCGAGCGCATCCGGGTGCGCATCACCGATCAGGTAGAATTCGAGGGTTGATTTGTCCATGACTGCAGAGATCATCAGTGTCGGTACCGAGCTGCTGCTCGGCAACATTCTTAACACCAATGCCCAGTACCTCAGCCGGGAGCTGGCTGCGCTGGGCATCACCGTCCGGCGGCAGAGCACCATCGGCGATAACCATGGCCGTCTGGCGGAGTTTGTCAACGAAGCAAAGCAGCGGTGCGACCTGCTGGTGTTCACCGGCGGGCTGGGCCCCACGGCGGACGACCTGACCAAGGAGACGGTGGCCGCCTGCTTTGGCGATACCCTTACCTTTGACCCGGACGAGTGGCAGAAGATCGTGGACTTCTTTACCCGCACCGGGCGCGAGACCACTCCCAACAACCGCAAGCAGGCCATGGTGCCGGTGCATGGGCATAAGGTGGTCAACCACCACGGCACCGCGCCGGGTGCATGGTTTGAGCAGGACGGCCACTGCGCCGTGCTGATGCCCGGTGTTCCCCACGAGATGAAGGCCATGTGGGAGGAAAGCGTGCGCCCGCTGCTGCTGGCGCGGCAGAGCTGTGCCCTGCACAGCCTGACGCTGCGGGTGCTGGGCGGCGAGAGCAATCTGGAATACCGGGTGCGTCCGCTGCTGGAAAACCCGAACCCCACTGCCGCTATTTACTGCAAGACCGGCGAGTGCGAGATCCGCATCACCGCCCGGGCGCAGAACGACGCCGAGGCGCAGACCATGTGCCGCGCCTACGCCAAAAAGTTCTATGATCTGCTGGGCGATGCGGTGTATGATGAGGATGTCGCCGGGTTGGAAGAGACGGTGGTGCACACGCTGCAGGCCAACGGCCTGACCATTGCCACCGCCGAAAGCTGCACCGGCGGCATGATCGCCCAGCGCCTGACCAACGTGTCCGGCGCAAGCGAGGTGTTCGGCTACGGCTTTGTGACCTACTGGGAGCAGGCCAAGGCGAAGCTTGTCGGGGTGGACCCGGCGGTCATTGCGCAATATAATGTGGTGTCGGCTCCCGTGGCGGCGCAGATGGCGCTGGGCGCGGCAAAGGCCGCCGGTGCGGATATCGCGGTCAGCGTTACCGGTCTGGCAGGCCCCGGCGGCGGCGACGCCGTCCGGCCTGTGGGCACGGTGTATCTGGGCGCTGCCCGGGGAGATAAGGTCTATGTGAAAAAGCTGTTCGTCTCCCGCCCGGACCGTGCGCTCATCCGCGCCCGCGCCGCACAGACTGCGCTGGAACTGGCGCTGCGTCTGGCACAGGGCAAGACCCCTGCCGGCACGCAGATGCTGGCCGAAAGCGCACAGCATGACCCCGCCGCCCTGACCGCCTTGGACGAGACCCTGCGGGCAGAGTAAGGGCGGCCCCTGCGGCCGCAGGGGGGGATGCGTCATGACAAATAAGGAAGAGCACCCGGCAGGCTGCGTGCTGCGGCTGTTCGGTGCGCCGGAGCAGACCGTGCAAAAGGCTGTGGAAGCCCTGCCGGACACTTGGCAGGGCACGGTGCACTGCCGCACCCGGGGTGCGGAAACGCTGGTGGCGCTGCAAAGCAGCACCCCGCAGCAGCTGCACCGGGCGGTACAGCTGCTGCGGACAAGCCTTGCCCCGGCGCTGTACGGGGAAGGGGAGCAGACCCTTGCCGCCGCCGCAGTGCAGGCGCTGGAACAACACCGCAAGCTTTTGGTGTGCAGCGATGCCGCCGCCGGGGCGCTGCTGGAGACCCGGCTGGAGAACCTTCCCGGCGCGGAAAAGGTATTCGATTTTGGTGCCATGAGCTACGCCAATGCCGCGCTCATCACTCGGCTCAGCCGCAAGCTGCGCAAGGCTCCGCAGGCAGAGCCTGCCCGCACACTGGCGCGGGTGCAGGCCATGCAGCGGCTGACCGGTGCCGCACTGGCGGTGGGCTGTGTGGAGCTGCCCCAAAGCCGCCTGCTGCTGGTGGGCAGCAAAAAGGGCTGCTGGCTGCGGTGCACGGCACCAGACGAGAACCCCGGGCTGTGGCTGCTGGATATGCTGCGCCGCGCTGCCTGCGGTCTGCCGCAGGCAGGGGGCACGAGCTGGCAGCCCTACGGCAGACCGATACCGGATGCAGCCCTGACCCCTGCCGCCTTCGCGGCGGCACCGCCCACGCCGCCGCGCCCGAAGCGCCACCGGTTGGGCAAGGTGCTGGCGGTGCTTTTGCTGCTGGCACTGGCAGCGTTGGCTGCCGGGTGGTACTATACCGGCGGCGACCTTGCCGCACTGCCCCAAAAGCTGCAAAGCCTTGGCGCGGAAAGCCTGCCCCACGCCGGGGCAAAGCTGGTGTGAGCGCCGCGGCGGCGCTTTCAATAGAAAAAACCAAGCCCGGAGGGTTCACAGACCTTCCGGGCTTGGTTTTGCACTGGCGTCCCCGATGTGATTCGAACACACGGCCTTCCGCTTAGGAGGCGGACGCTCTATCCAGCTGAGCTACGGAGACATGGGGCTGCATCTTTGGGAGCAGAACGACCCCAAAACGCAGTACCATATTATAATACCGCAACCGGGCTGTAAAATCAAGTTGAACCTGTGGGCAAAATGGTGTATGCTATAAGGGAATGCAAGGCGGCCGTGTGCTGCGCAGGGAGGATGCTATGGAAAAGATAAAAAATATCCGCAAAAAGCTGCGGCACCAGAGGTCGGTCCGGCGGAGAAAGCTGGGACTGAGCACCCCGACCCAGATCATCTGCGTCAGCTTTATCATCGTCATCGCGCTGGGCACGCTGCTGCTCACCCTGCCCATTGCCAGCAGGCACGGACGGCTGGATGTGCTCAACGCCATGTTCACGGCCACAAGCGCCACCTGCGTGACTGGTCTGGTGGTGCGGGATACATGGACGCAGTTCACATGGTTTGGGCAGGCGGTGGTACTGCTGCTCATTCAGGTGGGCGGCCTTGGCCTTGTTACTCTTACCAGCTTTTTTGCGCTGGCCATGCGCCGGCGCATGGGTTTCCGGGATCTGCGGCTGCTGGGCGAGAGCGTTTCGGCAGACGGCTACGATCAGGCCAAAAGCGTGCTGAAGATCGTTGTGGGACTGGCAGCAATGTTTGAGGGCATCGGCATTCTGCTGCTGATGTTCGCCTTTGTGCCGCAGTTCGGGCTGGAGGGCGTCTGGATCAGCGTGTTCACCGCCATTTCGGCCTTCTGCAATGCGGGCTTCGACCTGTTTGGCCGGTTCGGCGCCTACTCCTCGCTGGTGCCCTATGTCAACAACTACTATGTGCAGGCGGTGATCATGTTCATGATCATCTCCGGCGGTCTGGGCTTTATGGTCTGGGTGGAGCTGTGCCAGTGGTACCAGAAACGCCGCCTGTCCCTGCACGCCAAGGTGGTGCTGTCCTTCTCGGCGATCTTGTGGCTGGGCGGCGCGCTGGGGCTGGGACTGATGGAATGGAACAACCCCGCCACGATGGGCGGCCTGTCGGTGCCCGGTAAGGTGATGGCTTCGCTGTTCCAGTCGGTATCCACCCGTACCGCCGGCATGAACACCGTGGATCTGGCCTCCTGCGGCACCCTGAGCAAGCTGCTCATGAGCGTGCTGCAGTTCATCGGCGCAGCGCCCGGCTCTACCGGTGGCGGCGTGAAAGTGACCACCTTCGCGGTCATTATCCTGACCATCCGCAGCGTGGCGCAGGGACGCGACGATTGCGTGATCGCTGACCATCATATCGAATCCAAGACGGTCTACCGTGCGCTGACCATTATCGTGCTGGGCGCGGCGGCAGCGATCGGCTCGGCCATCGTGGTGTACTACAACACCTCGGACGCCGTATCGGTGGTGGATGCCATCTTCGAGTCCTGCTCGGCCTTTGGCACGGTGGGGCTTTCCGTAGGCGTGACCAGCCAGCTGAACAACGGGGCAAAGATCCTGTATATGCTGGTCATGTTCATGGGCCGTGTAGGCCCGGTGGCCTTTGCCATGAGCCTGACCGCCAAACCGGACGACAACAAGCGCAAGATCATGCCGGTGGGGCATATCAATGTAGGTTAAATGAAAAACGGCGGCTGCACAAAGCACTGTGCAGCCGCCGTTTTATGTTAAACGATTTTGAATGGCCTCCGCGTGCGCTTTGGCCATATTTTAAGGAAGATTATTTTTTTACTTCGGGCTGACGGAGCGTCTGCGGACGCTTCGTCAGCCCATTTTCACAGAAAAGGTTTTAGCTAAAGCAATATCGGACAGCCCGACATTGCTTTTTCACAGGGGACTTTGCAGTCTCTGTTTTATTATATTCAAAACGAAATCACTCTGCGTACAGGGAGATGATATTCAACACGATCTCGGTGCAACGATCCATCCGCTCCACGGTGGTGCACTCGCATACGCCGTGGAAGTTGAAGCCGCCGGTGCCCAGATTGGGGCAGGGCAGACCCATCCAGCTCAGGGTAGCGCCATCGGTGCCGCCGCGCACGGGTACCTCCACCGGCTCCAGACCGGCCATGCGCACAGCCTTGCGGGCAGTCTCGATAAGGTGGAAATGGGGCTTGATCTTTTCCAGCATATTGCGGTAACTGTCCTTGATCTCCACTTCTACGGTGCCTGCACCATACTTGCCGTTCAGGTAATCGGCAATGTCCTGCATATTGTCCTTTTTGAACTGCAGCTTAGCGGCATCGTGATCGCGCAGGATGTAGCCCAGCTTTGCGGTGGTGACATCGCCGTACATCTGGCACAGGTGGTAGAAGCCCTGACGTCCCTCGGTGGTCTCGGGACGTGCCATCACGGGCAGAGCGCTGTGGAACTCCATGGCAACGTTGGAGGCGTTGATCATGGTGTCCTTGGCGGAGCCGGGGTGCACCGAGAAGCCGTGGATGGTCACGGTGGCAGAAGCGGCGTTGAAGTTCTCGTACTCAATGTCGCAGGCATCGCCGCCGTCCACCGTGTAGGCAAAGTCTGCACCGAAGCCGGGGATATCGAACAGGTCGGCACCCTCGCCGATCTCTTCGTCCGGGGTAAAGCCGATGCACAGCTTGCCGTGGGGACGACCCTCGCGGATGACGGTCTCCACAGCGGTCATGATCTCAGCCACACCGGCTTTATCGTCTGCACCCAGCAGGGTGGTGCCGTCGGTGGTGATGAGGGTCTCGCCCTTCATGGAGGCAAGGAAGGGGAAGGCAGAGACCTTCATTACCTTGCCGGTGGCGGGCAGCACCACATCGCCGCCGTCATAGTTCTCGTGCAGGATGGGGTTCACGTTCTCGCCGCTGGCATCCGGGGCAGTGTCCATGTGGGCGATCAGACCCAGTGCGGGCTTTTCCTCGCAGCCGGGGGTGGCGGGCAGGGAACCATAGACGTAGCAGTGCTCGTCCACACGGGCGTCCTCCACGCCCAGAGCCTTCAGCTCCTCCACCAGCTTGTGAGCCAGATCGAACTCCCGCGCAGCGGAAGGATGGGTGCCGGACTCCGGGTCCGAGGTGGTGTAGACCCTGACGTAATCAAGCAGTCGTTCATAGGCGCGCATAACAAAGCACACTCCTTTAGCAATATTGAAGGATCACAGTTTTGCGATCCAGCTTCTATCATACCCTGTTTTTCCTGTTTTGACAACCTTTTTTGCGCACTTGGGACAGAAAGCGCAGATTCAACAACAAAATGAACAAAATTCACCTTGAAAAAGCTGTCCTCCACCCGTAAACGTGCTACAATAAAGGCATACTTACAAAGATGCAGGTCGCGCCGCACAGGCACGCATTCCGGTAAAGAAGGACCAGGAGGAGAATTTTATGGCAGTCAAAGTGTTTTTCTATACTCTGCGCCCCTACGATGAGCAGGGCATCTTGGAGGATCTGGCAAAGCAGCGGGGCATCGAGTACGGCTATACCGAGGCGTATCCTACCATGGAGAACGCCCAGTTGGCCGCAGGCTACGATGCGGTATCGCTGACACCCTGTGATATGAGCGCACCCATGCTGCAGCGCTTTCATGACCTTGGGGTGAAGGCCATCTGCTGCCGCTCCATCGGCTACGACCATGTGGATCTGGAAAAGGCGCGGGAGCTGGGCATGAAGGTTTCCAATGTGGATTATCCCCCCAACGGCGTGGCGAACTTTGCCATTATGCTCATGCTGATGAGCCTGCGCAAGGCGGGGCACATCCTCAAGCGCGGTGAACTGCAGGATTACTCCCTGAAGGGCAAGATCGGCCGGGATATCTCCAACTGCACCGTGGGCGTTATTGGCACGGGGCGTATCGGGCAGACCGTGCTGAAGCACCTGTCCGGCTTTGGCTGTGAGCTGTTGGCCTACGATCTGTACCAGAACGACGAGGTAAAGAAGATCGCAAAGTATGTCCCGCTGGAGACCCTGATCGCCGAGAGTGATGTCATCACCCTGCACACCAACGCCACGGAGGAAAACCACCACCTGCTCAACGCCGAGGCCTTTGCCAAAATGAAGCGCGGTGTGACCATTGTGAACACCGCCCGCGGCAAGCTGATCGACAGCGACGCCCTGCTGGCTGCGCTGGAAAGCGGGCAGGTGGGCGCTGCCGGTCTGGATGTGCTGGAAAACGAGAACGGCCTGTACTACTACGATCGCATGGGCGATGTGATCCCGAACCCGGAGCTGGCCGCCCTGCGCGCCATGCCCAACGTGATCCTGACCGACCACACGGCCTTCTACACCTATGAGGACGTAAAGAGCATGGTGCGCGGCGTGCTGGAAAGCGCCGCCGCCTTTGCCGAGGGCTCGCCCACCCGGCACGATGTGACCAACCGCTGAGGAAGCATGAAATGCAAAAATCGGACAGACCACGGTCTGCCCGATTTTTGTTTGCGTTGATTTTTGCCCTAAAGCAGCAGCTTACTCAGCCAGAGCGGCGGCAACAGCTTTCAGGAAAAATGCCGTCCTCTGCCTGTAAAAATAGGACACAGGGGCAACTATGCTGCTCCGGTGTCCTGAACAGATCGATAGAAAACTCAGCCCAGACAGACGCCCATGCGGCGGGCTACGTTCAGCAGCTCGCAGTTTTCGGGCACATTGCGGGTCTTGCCGGCAATGTCTGCCAGACGGTTCTCAGTCACCCGGCGGTTCACCATGGCCACGGTCACGCCGTAGCGCTCCACCTCCACCAGCTGTGCGGCATAGCTGCCGAACTGGGTGGCCAGCACACGGTCGTAGGCGCTGGGGCTGCCGCCGCGCTGCATGTGGCCCGGGATGCACACACGGGTCTCCATGCCGGTCTTTTTCTGCACAGCCTGTGCAATGCGGTTGGTGGCGGTGGTGCCAAGGCCTGCCTCGGCGCGTTTGGCCATCCAGTCCTTGCGCTTCATGCGGGCTTCTTCGGTGTTGATGGCACCCTCGGCCACGGCAAGGATGGAGAAGTTCGAGCCCTTCTTGGCGCGGCGCTCCACGGCCTCGCACACGCGGTCGATGTCGTAGGGCAGCTCAGGCAGCAGGATGATGTCCGCACCGCCGGCAATGCCGGAGTACAGGGTAAGCCAGCCGGCTTTGTTGCCCATGATCTCGATGCACATCACGCGGCTGTGGCTGCCGGCGGTGGTGTGGATGCGGTCGATGACGTCCGTGGCAATATCCACAGCGGTATGGAAACCGAAGGTCACATCGGTGCCGTAGATATCGTTGTCAATGGTCTTGGGCAGGCCGATGATGTTCAGCCCCTCCTGCGAAAGCAGGTTGGCGGTCTTGTGGGTGCCGTTGCCGCCCAGACACAGCAGACAGTCGAGCTTCGCGGCCTTGTAGGTCTTTTTCATGGCGGCGACCTTATCAATGTTGTCGTCCTCCACCACACGCATCATC
The DNA here is from genome assembly GCA_934561115.1 of uncultured Faecalibacterium sp. Lineage (GTDB taxonomy): Bacteria > Bacillota > Clostridia > Oscillospirales > Ruminococcaceae > Faecalibacterium. Next base: position 96,894 of record CAKTFS010000002.1, read on the forward strand.
TTGAAGGGGGTGCGCTTGGTGCCCAGAATGGTGCCGCCTAAGGTCAGGATGCCGCGGAAGTCGTCCTCGTTCATCTCACGGTAGTCGCCATTGATCAGGCCGCTGTAACCGTTGGCAATGCCCACGATCTCCACGTTGTCCCCCATGCGGGCGTACAGTGCTTTTGCAACGCCGCGGATGGTGGCGTTCAGGCCCGGACAATCGCCGCCGGAAGTCAGGATACCAACACGTTTTTTCATTCAAATACCCTCTTTCATTATCATTCAGGCAAAGCCGAACGGTCCGGCAAAGGGTGCCGGGCTGACCGGGATCCTACCTTTTATAGTATTAGAGTATTCCGAAAGAGGAGTGCTGTCAAGAGAAAAACCAAAAATTTACAAGCCTGCGTGTACGGGGAAGCTGCCGCGAAAACTTTTGCAGAAAAACTGAAAAAATGGTTGACAAGCGGCCCGCCGGCGTGTATAATATCCCTTGTCAGCAACGCACGGCGCGGCTGACAGAACCGAATATTGGGGATTTGCATAGTGGTAGTGCGGTAGACTCTGACTCTACTTGTGGGAGTTCGATTCTCTCATCCCCAACCAGTTACCGCAGCCGAATAAGCTGCGGTATTTTCGGGGCATAGCGCAGTTGGTAGCGCGCCTCGTTCGGGACGAGGAGGCCGTGGGTTCAAATCCCGCTGCTCCGACCAAAAAAGACCAGTACACATTTGTGTACTGGTCTTTTTTTATCTTTGCAGCGGGATTTGAACAGGGCGGCGGCACGCAGTGCCGCAAGCAATCAGCCCTGTGGGCTGTTGCTTAGCCCGCGGGTCCCAACCCGTAGGAATGTCTACCGGGGTGACTGTTACTACACATTTGTGTACTGGTCTTTTTTTATCTTTGCAGCGGGATTTGCAACGGCGACGACCGCTGCCTGCGGCAGAAACAGGGAGGAGCTGTTGGGGCAGCGTTCTGATTTTTCAAAGCCCTGCCAAGGGGCTGTGGAAAAATCAGCAAACGCAACCCGGTAGAGGGCGGCGGTTCGAGGCCACTGCGGGCGTTTCTGAGCTGCTTTTTTCACGGTTGGGGTCGCAGCGGAAAACGGCATCTGCAATAAAAACAGTATGCTTTACGGAATAAAAAACGACCGCCGCACAAAACGCTGTGCAGCGGCCGTTGCAGTTATTCTATCGTTTCCAGCAGTGCGGGCAGCTGGGCAAGGTCGTCAATGACGTAGGGACTGGCCTTTTCCAGCCGGGCGCGGGACTGATGCCCGCCGGTGTACAGCACACAGGCTGCTCCGATGGCCGCAGCCACCTCGGCGTCGTGGTCGGTGTCGCCGACCATCACGCAGGCCGCCGGGTCGATGCCGGTGCGGCGCAGATAGTCGGTGCCAAGCTGTACCTTGCTTACGCCGTAAATGTCCGCAAGGCCGAGCAACTCGGTAAAAAAGCCTTGCAGACCCCGGGCGGATACCTGCTCGATCAGGTAATCACGGCGGGAGGCAGAAAGCACAGCCTGCTGCCAGCCCATGCGGGACAGCGTTTGCAGGGTGTCAACGGCGTGTGCCGTTACAGCGCAGCCGGGCACACCGGCATTGTAGTGCTCCATAAAGCGGGCGGCAAGCTCCGGGTAGGGGTGCCGCGCAAAATCGAACCCGGCGCAGCGGTAGTAGTCCTCGATGGGAAAGCCGAACAGCTCCCGGTAGGCAGCCAGATCGTACCGCTGGGGGTAGCCGTGGGTCTCCAGCATCCAGTTCAGGCATTCGTGGGTAAAATCCACATCGTCCATCAGGGTACCGTTCCAGTCCCAGAAGATCATACCGTTTGGCTGCATGGAAACCTCCTTGCGTTATTCCGTCACAAATACCTTGCGCAGCGCGGCGTTGCTCTCGATCAGCTTTACCAGCACAACGCCCAGCACGGTGCAGCTGATCACTTCGCCGATGCCCACCGAGATGCCGTTGGTGATGCAGGCCAGCCAGATGGGTGCGCTGGACGTGGGGTCCGGGAACATCACGGCAATTTCAATGCCGATGATCACGGCGTTGAACAGCACCGGGGGCAGGCTGGCGGCAATGGCCAGACCCTTGAAGCGCACATTGCGCAGCATGTAGGTGACAAGGCAGGCCAGCAGGGTAGCCAGTGTGCCAAAGATCACATCTACGATGGTGGAGCCCAGCAGGTTTGCCAGGAAGCAGCCCAGCACAACACCCACGATGTACTCGGCACCGAACACGGGCAGCAGGCACAGAGCCTCGGCCACGCGCACCTGCACAGCACCATAGGAGAGGGGCTGCAGTGCCAGACACAGCACCACGTAGATGGCTGCCACTACACCGCAGTGCACCAGCTTACGGACGGAAGAATTCTGATTCATGATAATACTCCAGCGGTTTGATTTTGACCGCACAGGAACCGCCAGCTCCTGTGGGTTTTGCCCGGCACCGCTCGAGTGGCACCGGGGAGCCTAAAATCCTAAGTTGCTCTTTGAGGATACTGTACAAAAAAGCACAGCAGTAGGGAGTATATCACAAAATCGGACGGAATGCAATGGGAAGAGGAGAATCGAAAATGCCCTCCGCGCTGCTCTGGGCATATTCAGCGGAAAGAATTTTTCATTTACAGTTTCGAAACGCCTGCGGGCGTTTCGAAACTGACTTTTCACGGGAAAGGTCGCAGCGGTGAACAGGCGCTGAAAACTGTCGTTTGCCTTTACGACCCCTGTTGTAAAAATGGGGTTCAGGAAAGTCCGCAGACTTTCCTGAACCCCCAAATTTTAAATTTTACCCTCTGGGGTGACCGGTGTAAACCAGCGCCACGGTATCGGGGCCGGTGTTGGCAGAGACCACACCGCCCAGCTCAAATACGGCCAGCGGCGGCTTGCCAAAGGCCTTGCGGCAGGCCTTTTCCAGATCCTCTGCCTGCGGGATGTTGGTGTGGCCGATCATATACTCAAAATCCTCCACATCCCCGGCGCGCTTCTGGCACAGCTCCACCATGGCGGGCACCACCTTGTCGTCGCCGCGCACCTTGGCCTCCACCTTGGTCTTGCCGTCGATCAGGGTGATGATGGGGCGGATGCCCATCAGCTCGCCCATGACGGCTGCGGCGGCGGAGATGCGGCCGCTCTTTTTCATCTGCTTCAGGCTGTAAGGCCCCAGCACGATCTCCATGCAGTTCATCTGCCGCTCAAACTCGTGGATGACGTGGCGGATCTCTGCGCCGTTCTGCAGCTTGCGTGCCATCTCGCACAGATACCAGCCGAACACCATAGAATAGGTGTGGGGGTCCAGCAGATGGATGTTCAGATGATGCTCCGGGCGCTCCTCCCGCAGCATACCCTGCGCCATCAGGGCGTTGTTGTAGGTGGAGGAGCCGGATTTGTTGATGGGCACATGGATGACATCCGTGTAGCCCTCGTCCACATACTGGCAGTATTTTTCACAGAACTGGATGGGCGTGATGGCGGCGGTAGAGGGCACACCCTTTGCCGCGCGCATCTTATCGTAGAACTCGGTGTTGGTGCAGTCCACACGCTCAACGTAGTCCACATCATCCAGCAGGATGTGAAAACTCATGATATCAATGCCGTACTTTTCGGCCATCTCCTGCGGGATATCGCAGGAGGAATCGGTCAGAATTGCGATCTTGCTCATAGTGTCCCTCATTTCCATTCATAATCTCGTAGGTGGCCGTGGTCCAGCAGCTCCGGGAAATCCCACTGCCGCAGCACCTCGTACACGCCAACCGCCACGCTGTTGGAAAGGTTCAGGCTGCGGCAGGTGTCCCGCATGGGCATGCGGATGCAGTGCTCCTGATTTTCCGCAAGCAGCGCCTCCGGCAGACCGGCGTCCTCGCGGCCGAACACCAGATAAGCCCCGTCCGGGTACTGTACATCGGTGTAGCGCTGGGGTGCCTTGGTGGTAAAGTAGTAGTAGGGGCCGTTGTTGCGGGCAAAAAAGTCCGCAAGGCCGTCGTAGTAGGTAATGTCCAGATAATGCCAGTAGTCCAGCCCGGCGTGTTTGAGCTTTTTGTCGTCAATGGCAAAGCCCATGGGCCCTACCAGATGCAGACGGCAGGCGGTGCAGGCGCAGGTACGCGCCACGTTGCCGGTGTTCTGGGGGATGCGGGGCTCTACCAGAACGATATTCAAAGTCGGCTTGTCCATCATAAAATGCCCTCCGGTTCCTCCCGCAGGGGGCACAGGCGGGGCAGCAGCGGCTCGAACCACACGCCGAAGCGGGTGTCCTGCGTATAGGGCGTGCCCTGAATGGCCAGCGAAACAAACTCTGCAGCATTATCGGCAGCGGCGCTCAGGGCGTTGCCCTGCAACAGCGAGCCGATGAGCACAGCACCGTACAGATCCCCCGTGCCGGGGAAGCTGCGGCTGATATGCAGCTTTTTGATGACGAAGCGGTCTGCACCGGTACCGGCACAGCCGATGTACTTGCCCAGCGGCAGGCCGGTGACCACCGCGTTGGGGGCCAGCGGCTGCAAAGCATCTGCCAGCGCCTGCGCGGCGGCATCGTCCAGCTCATCGGTGACCGGCTGCTGCTGCAAAAGCAGCTGCGCTTCGGTGTAGTTGGGCAAGATCAGGTCTGCCGCGTGGCACAGGCTGCGGATGCGCTCGACCAGCGCCGGGGTAACAGTGGAATAGGCCTTGCCGTTATCGCCCATCACAGGGTCTACCACCTTGTAGGCGGCAGGCCACAGGGCAAAGGCTTTTTCAGCCAGCGCTACCTGTGCCTCGCCGCCCAGATAGCCGGTATAGATACAATCAAATTGCAGTCCAAGCGTCTGATAGTGCTCCAGCGCGGCCATGCCGTAGGCACTGCCGTCCAGCCGGGCAGGGGTGCCAAGGCCGCCGGTGTGGGTGGAAAGCACCACCGTAGGCAGCGCCACCGGCTGGAAGCCCATGACCGACAGCACAGGCAGGATCACCGCAAGGCTGCACCGCCCTACGCCGGACAGATCGTGGATGCAAAGGATCTTTTTTGGTTCAACGGGTTTTTGCAAATAGGAAAACCTCCTTGCCGAAAAGCCGCGCACAGCGGCCTATAAAAAGCATCATAGAACAGTATACCACAAATTACTGCATAAAAAAAGCGTATACCAGATTCTTTTACGGAAATAATAGCACTGCAAGCCCTGTCATGACAGATTGAAAGGAGAAAATCAGGATGAAACAGCGAGAAAATTCCGCCGCAGGCATGGTAGTGGGCATGGCCGCCGGTGCAGCCCTTGGAGCTGCCGGTGCCATGATGGCCACCCAGAGCAAGCGCCAGATGCGCCGCAATGTACGCAAGGTGATGAAGGGGGCAGAAAACGCGGTGATGCAGCTGGATAAGATGGCCACCGACTTTGTGGAAAAGCACATCGACTGCTGAACAGCAAAAAGCGCCGTCCCGGATGGAACGGCGCTTTTTGTTATCGTGCGTCTTACTTTGCCCAGATGCACATCCGGGCGGTGGTGTTGATCTCGCCCAACAGACTCAGATCCATCTGGATGTTGCAGGTCACGGTCAGCGACTTATTTACATCGCTGCCGGTCAGCACCGAGGCGGGCAGGTTTTTGATGGTCAGGATGCCGTTGCCCTTTTCAATATCGCCGGTCAGGGTGCCGGTGTAGGTCACATCGCCGATGGTCAGGCCGGTCAGACAGCCGGTCACGTTGAGCTTGGTCACCTGCTTGACCGGCAGCGTCAGGGTGTAGGTGCCGTTGGACTGGCGGGTAAGGGTGGCCTCGCGGTCGGAATCAATGCCGGAGTTGGCCATGGATTCCTTATCGGACTTTTCCTTCCAGAATTTGACACCCACGGGAGTATTCGCGGCGGCAGAAGCGCCCAGCGTGAGCACACAGAACATCAGCAGCGTCAGCAGGGCGGCGCCGGTACGTTTTAAGGCAGTAGTCATGTTTTTATCCTTTCTGCCGCAGCTGCGGCATGGTGAAACAGAGTACATAATGCTCCATAAAGTACTGATTTGTCAATACTAACATAACATGACCGGACGGCCTTGTCAATGTGCCTTGGCAGTCTTTCACAAAAATGTTGCGAATCCGTCACAGAATGTGGAAAGTTTGATAAAAAAGGACGCTGCAACATTGCAGCGTCCTTTTGGATGGTTACGTTATAGCGGCTCAGACCTCAAAGTTGGGGTCGTCCTTCAGCATGTGGATGTTGGACATAAAGGCGCTCTGCTCGGGGTCGGTGAACTCGGCCTCCTTCACATACTTGTTCAGCACAGCTGCGGTGCGCACGGGGTCGGCAATGGTGCCGGCACCGCCGATGCAGCCGCCGGGGCAGCCCATGCCTTCCAGCAGGTAGCCGTTGTACTTGCCGGCCTTGGCCAGCATCAGCAGCTTCTTGCAGTCGGCCAGACCCTGTGCGGAGGCAATCTTCACCTCCATGTCGGGACGCCATTCCTTGATCTTGTCGGCAACAGCCTTGGCAACGCCGCCGGACTGTGCAAAGCCGCGGCCTGCGGCGGAAGCGTAGCACAGATCCATCTCGGCGGGATCCACTTCCAGATTATCCAGATCCAGATCCTTTGCCTCGATGATGCCGGCCAGCTCCTCAAAGGTCAGCACGAAGTCCACGTCGGAGCGGACGGTGCGGCGGGAGGCCTCCAGCTTCTTGGCGGCGCAGGGTCCGATGAAGCACATACGGGCCTCGGGGTCGGCCTGCTTCATCATACGGGCGGTGAACACCATGGGGGTCATGGTCATGGAGATGTTCTTGGCAAGGCCGGGGAAGGCGGTCTTTGCCATCATGCTCCATGCCGGGCAGCAGGAGGTAGCCATGAAGTCCAGCTTCTCGGGCACTTCCTCCAGGAAGTCGTGTGCCTCGTCCACGGTGCACAGGTCGGCACCGATGGCAACCTCCACCACATCGCAGAAGCCGATGGCCTTCAGGGCGGACTTCAGCTTGCCGGTAGAAGCCAGAGAGGGGAACTGGTTGATAAAGGCGGGAGCGACCAGCGCATAGATGCGGTCGCCGCGGTTGAAGCCCTGAATCAGCTGATAGATCTGACCCTTGTCGGCAATAGCACCGAAGGGGCAGTTCACCAGACACTGACCGCAGGACACGCACTTACTGTAATCGATCTCGGCACGGCCCAGCTCGTCAGAGTGGATAGCGCCCATACCGCAGGCAGCGGCGCAGGGACGCTCGGTCTTGACGATGGCATTGTAGGGGCAGACGGTGACGCAGCGGCCGCACTTGATGCACTTGTCCTGATCGATGGTGGAGCGGCCGCTCTCCCAGGTAATGGCCTTCTTGGGGCACACTTCCATACAGGGGTGTGCAAGGCAGCCCTGACACAGGTCAGATACCTTGACCAGCTTTTCGGGGCAGCGGTTGCAGGCAAACTTGACAACGTTGACCAGCGGGGGATCGTAGTACTTATCGGCGATGGAGGCATCCTCCAGACCGGAGACTACGCTGTTGTGCTCGTCCATGCGGCGGGTGGGCAGACCCATCGCCAAACGCACACGCTCCTCGACGATGGCGCGCTCCAGGAAGATGTCCTTGCGCAGCTTGCCCTCCTCACCGGGGATGATGGTATAGGGGATCTTGCGCATCAGGTGGTTGGCCTGCTCGCCCTTGACGTTGGCGTAAGCCATGCGGGCGACCTCGGTAAACACCTGACGGCGGATCTGGATGACCGTGGTATTGATTCCTCTGAAACTCATTCCAATCTCTCCTTGCTCAGAAACAGCCAAAAAACGGAGCCGCCTGCCCTGCATGCAGAGCATAAAAACGGCGCTATACGGGCGCAGATGGTACCATGCTGGTTGCTTACAGCACGCCGGACCCGATAAATCCATCTTCATTTTAACATAAAGACGTGCGTATGGAAAGGGCAAAATACAAAAATCGTTAAATATTTATTGTATTCATGTGGATGCACAGAATGTACAAGTAAAATGAAAAATTTTCAGCAAAGTGCTGCACGCACCCGCTCGCCATCGTAGCGGCCCAGCTTTACCCGCACGATCTGCCCGCTCTCGCAGCCGGGGGCAGAAACTACCACCGGAATGTACAGCCGGGTGTAGCCGGTAAACAGGGTACCGGACAGGGGCGTTTCCAACAGCACCTCGTCCTCGGTGCCCTCAAAGGCGGCCAGTGCCTCGCAGCGCACCTGCTCGGCCACGGCGTTCATACGGCGGCTGCGCTCCTGCTTCTCCCGCTCGTGGATCTGATCCGGGAAATCATAGGCCGGGGTGCCGCTGCGGCGGGAGTAGGGGAACACATGCACTTTGACAAAGCCGATCTTCTTCAAAAAATCGCAGCTCTCCTCAAAATCCTCTGCCGTCTCGCCGGGGAAGCCGCAGATGCAGTCGGTGGTAAAGCTGACCGGGCGGCTGCCGTAGGCGGCGCGGATCTGCTCCACCACCTGTGCGTACTCTTGCGCGGTATACACCCGGCGCATCTGGCGCAGGGTGGCGGTACAGCCGCTCTGCAGGCTCAGGTGGAACTGGGGACAAAGCTTGTCCACCGCCGCCAGCCGGGAGATGAACTCCGGGGTGAGCATATCGGGGTCAAGGCTGCCCAGACGGATGCGCTCGATGCCCGGCACCTGCGCGCACTTTTCCACCAGCTCCACAAGGTTCGTGCCGGTGTCCAGCCCGTAGCTGGGCAGGGAGATGGCGCTGAGCACCACCTCGCGGTAACCGGCAGCGGCCAGCTGGTGCAGCTCGGCCAGAATGCTCTCCTCGGCGCGGCTGCGCACCGGCCCGCGGGCGCGGGGGATAACGCAGTAGGCGCACTGCCGGTTGCAGCCGTCCTCTACCTTGATAAAGGCGCGGGTGTGGGTCTCGAACCGCTCCACCGGCAGTTCCTCGAACTGCTCGCCGCGCTGGTGCGGGGCAATGGCTACGATGCGTTCGTGGCCGTCCAGCAGCTTTTGCACATTCTCCAAGATGGCCTTGCGGTCGCCGTTGCCGCACACAAGGTCGGCCTCCATGAACTGTGCGGCCTCCTCCGGGAAGGCCTGCGGGTAGCAGCCGGTCAGCACCGTCACTGCACCGGGGTTTTCGCGCTTTTTGCGGCGCAGCCACTTGCGGCTTTTCTGGTCGCCGAAGTTGGTCACGGTGCAGCTGTTCACAATGAACACGTCCGCTGCCTCACCTTCCTGCGCAATGGTAAAGCCGTTGGCGCGGAACAGCTGTTCCAGCGCGCCGGTCTCGTTCAGGTTGACCTTGCAGCCCAAGGTATAAAAACAAACTCGCATGAGAGGGGTTCCTTTCCACAAAATGGGATAAAAATAGGGTCTACTCTTCATTATATAACAAAACAACGGCAGCACGCAAGACCGGAATTGCACCGTCCGGCGGTGGATGGTGGAAAATTGAGCGCAAAAAGGCCGCTGCACAAAACACTGTGCAACGGCCTTTGGCAAATACAAATGAAATAGGATCACACCTTCAGCGCAACAGTGATCTTACCGTCAACGACCTTCAGGTTGTTGGCGACAGTGCTGTCGAACTCGTAATTGGCGGGTACCTTGTCGTTGTTCTTGCCGACTTCGGCAATGATCTTGCGGGCGGTATCCTCGTCAATACTGGTCACGCCCTTGGGGAAGCTGTGCTTGCCGGAGGTGACGCTCTTGCCGTTGACCAGTACTTCGTACTCGACCTCGACCATAGCGACCCGAATCGCAATGATCATGCGCTCCTCGCCAGTCTTCTCGTCCTTGATAAAGGTGAGGCAGCCCGGGTAGTCCCTGTCAACGGTGATCTCAGCGTTGCGGTAGGCCTCGGGACCCTCCTCCTTGGCCAGACGCAGAACAAAATCAAGGTTGCTCGTTGCAGCGCTGACGGTAATGCGAGGCATCGTTCTACGGAAAACCTCTTTATAGGTTTTGCCGCCATCGGCACTGCCCATAACGATCAGGTCAATATCATCAAACCAAGAACAGCCGGTCAGCATGGAAGCACCAGCAGTGGCGACTGCAGTAACACCGGCCAGCTTGAGGAATGTACGGCGAGAAATCGTGCTCATAAGAATCCCTCCAGAATAAAATCAATACATGTCCAAAACACAGGGGATCTCCTGTTGGTCATAGCATACCGCAAAATAAAGGGTTTTGCAACGGATGTGTTCACATTTTGTAGATAAGCACTGAATTCCCGCACAAAAACTGAACAAATTTCCCAGCAGCATACCTGCAAAGGCGGCAGCATACACTGCAAAAAGAGAGTTTGCGCGGGGAGGTATGAGGAATGGAACGGAGAAATCTGGCACTGCTGTGCGCGGGGGTGGTCTGCTTCTGGCTGTTTGCGCTGGCCTTCGGCACGGCGCAGGGCAAGGGATTGCGCATCCAGCCGGCGGTGCAGGCGCAGGCAGAACCGGCAGTACAGACCCTGACGGTCACCCCGCCGCAGCTTACCCTGCCCTGCCGGGCGGCGATCCTCATCGACCAGACCAGCGGCACGGTGCTTTACGAGATGAATGCCGACCAGACCGTGCCCATCGCCTCCATTACCAAGGTGATGACCCTGCTGCTCACCTTTGAAGCGGTGCACGCCGGGCGGCTGACTATGGACACTGCCGTGCCGGTCAGCGAGCACGCCTACCACATGGGCGGCAGTCAGATCTGGCTGGAGCCCGGGGAGCAGTTCACACTGGACGAGATGCTCAAGGCCATCTGCGTGTCCTCCGCCAACGACGCGGCAGTGGCGGTAGCCGAGCTTGTGGGCGGCAGCGAGCCTGCCTTTGTGCAGCAGATGAACGCCCGCGCCGCGGAGCTGGGCATGGAGCACACCACCTTCCGCAACGCCTGCGGGCTGGACACCGAGGGACATCTTTCCACCGCACGGGATGTGGCCATCATGAGCCGCACCATCCTGAACACCTGCCCGGAGGTGCTGCACTACACCGGCATCTGGACGGACACCCTGCGGGGCGGGCAGACCCAGCTGGTAAACACCAATAAGCTTTTGCGGCGGTACAACGGCATCACCGGGCTCAAGACCGGCACCACCGGCGGGGCGGGCGTGTGCATTACCGCCAGCGCCACCCGGGACGGGCTGGATCTCATTGCAGTGGTGCTGGGGGCACCCTCCAGCAAGGAGCGGTTCGAAGCTGCCACCACCCTGCTGGACTACGGCTTTGCAGCCTACCGCGCCGCACCGGTGCCCCTGCCGGAGGAGCGTCCGCTGCAACTAAAGGTAAAAGGCAGCACGGAACAGACCGTGCCGCTGGATTACGCTGCTCTGCCCTCCACCGCCCTGCTGCCCGCCGAAAGCGCCGGGCAGCTGACTGTGCAGCTGGAGCTGCCCGAAGCGCTGGAAGCCCCGGTGACCCGGGGACAGACGGTGGGCAAGGCGCAGCTGCTGTGCGGCGAAGCGCTGCAGGGGGAGTACCCGGTGTGCGCCGCCGCCGATGCGCCCCGCATGGACTTTGACACCGCCTTGCGGCTGCTGTGGGACAGCCTGCGGGGTGCCGCAGCCTGACCCTGCACCGAAAAAGGCGCTTCAGCGCACAAAAGTGCGCCAGACGCCCGGCGGAACTGTTGGATACCTGAACAAATATGGATGAAGAAACAAAAAAACACTATTAAAATTGTATGAAATCTAAGGAATTTGACCTTGACTTTACCCGGAGGGAACGGTACACTTATACCAAGATATTTCCTCGCAGGGCAAAGGCCCGGCAGATCGTTTGGAGGTTTTAATAAAATGAGTGTCGCACTGAACACGAAACACCTCTCCAGCTTCATCAGCGAAGAGGAATATGCAGCCATCTACCCGCAGGTAGAAGCCGCCCACAAGCAGCTGGAAGCCAAGAACGGCCCCGGCAGCGATTTTCTGGGCTGGATGACCCTGCCCCGGGATTACGACAAGGAAGAGTTTGCCCGCATCAAGGCAGCCGCTGCCAAGATCCGCGAGGACTCGGACGTTCTGGTTGTGGCCGGTATCGGCGGCAGCTATCTGGGCGCACGCGCTGTTGTGGAGGCCGTTAAGGGTATGTACCACAACGAGCTGGAGGATGGTCTGAAGATCTACTTCTGCGGCAACAGCATCAGCCCTACCTACCTGAACAACATCATCAGCCTGTGCAAGGGCAAGCGCTTCTCCATCAACGTCATCTCCAAGTCCGGCACCACCACCGAGACCTCTCTGGCCTTCCGTGTGCTGCGCGAGCTGCTGGAAAAGGAGATGGGCGTGGAGGAAGCCAACAAGCGCATCTACGCCACCACCGACCGTGCCAAGGGCACCCTGAAGCAGCTGGCTGACGCACAGGGCTGGCCCACCTTTGTAGTTCCTGATGACGTGGGCGGCCGCTACTCCGTGCTGAGCGCCGTGGGTCTGCTGCCCATCGCTGCTGCCGGTATCGACATCGATGCTCTGATGCAGGGCGCTGCCGACGCTATGGAGCGCTTCTCCGTGCTGAGCCCCGACAACGATGCTTACAAGTACGCTGCCATCCGCAACATCCTGTACCGCAAGGGCAAGGCTGTGGAGATTTTGGAGTGCTACGAGCCGGACTTCACCCTGATGAACGAGTGGTACAAGCAGCTGTTCGGCGAGAGCGAGGGCAAGGACAACAAGGGCCTGTTCCCCGCAAGCTGCATCTTCTCCACCGACCTGCACTCCATGGGTCAGTTCATTCAGGAAGGTGCCCGCATCATGTTCGAGACCATCGTGGACGTGAAGAAGCCCGCGCAGGATCTGTTCATCGACCCGCTGGAGGGCAACTTTGACGGCCTGAACTTCCTTGCAAACCAGAACATGAGCGTGGTCAACCGCAAGGCCATGGAAGGCACCATTCTGGCACACACCGACGGCGGCGTGCCCGAGGTGCTGATCGAGGTGGACGACCTGTCTGCTTATAATGTAGGCTACCTGATCTACTTCTTCTGGCGTGCCTGCGCCTGCAGCGGCTATCTGCTGAGCGTGAACCCCTTCAACCAGCCCGGCGTGGAAAGCTACAAGAAGAACATGTTCGCCCTGCTGGGCAAGCCCGGCTACGAGGGCCTGACCGCAGAGCTGGAAGCAAAGCTGAAGTAAGCTGCCGAACGTTAAAAAATGATCTCCCGCCGCAAGGCGTGGAAAATACAGGAGGACTGAACTATGATTAAACTGATTGTTGGTACCAAGGGCTCCGGCAAGACCAAGGCTATGATCGACCAGATCAACGACGCGGTCAAGACCTCCAAAGGCAATGTTGTTGTTGTGGAAAAGGGCATGAAGCTCACCTACGACATCGCTCCTGCAGCACGTCTGATCGATCTGGACGAGTACAAGATCTCCGGCGGCGAAATGCTGTACGGCTTTGTGGCCGGCCTGATGGCAAGCAACTACGACATCACCGACCTGTACATTGACGGCATCCTGAAGGTGCTGGACCACGATATCAACCGTCTGGGCGTTGTGCTGGACGAGATGGCAGCCATTGCCGGCGACAGCGTGAAGGTCACCGTGACCGTCAGCGCAGACGAGGCCGCACTGCCCCACGATGTGAAGAAGTACCTGTAATCTGATAAAAGAACAGGGCTAAAGGCTTTTCCAACAGGCAGAAGACCGGAGAAAAATAAATTTTTTCGGTTTTCTGCCTGTTTTGGTGTTGACAAAGGGTTGCTTTGGCGCTATACTAACAAGGCAGCCTTTTCAGAGGTGTACTATGCAATTTGACCTGAGAAAGTTTATCACAGCCGGCGCAAGACCGTACCATGCAGAGTTTCAGTGTGATTTATCTGCGTACGATTATGCCGGTGCAAGGATCCCGCAGCCGGTCACAGCCGTCTTTGACGCGCAGACCGATGGCGACGAGGTCCAGATAACATTGCGGGCAAAGGCATCGGTGCACGGAGAGTGCGCCCGCTGTCTGGACCCGGTCACCCGGGAAGAGACAGTCGATACGGAGTGGATCGTCAAGGAGCGGGATCTGGATGACCCGGATTTCGATCTTCCGCTGGACGAAAAAGGACACTTGGACGTGGACGAATGGCTCAATCAGGAGTTTATGTTCCAGATCCCCACGGTGCTGCTTTGCAGCCCCGACTGCGCCGGGCTTTGCCCGCAGTGCGGTAAGAAAAAGGCGGAATGCACCTGCCCACCGGCAGAGCAGACCGACGCCCCCGTAGACACTAGGCTCGCGATCCTTAAATCACTGCTGAACAGATAAACCCATCAAGGAGGTGCAAAAATATGGCAGTACCTAAGAGACATCTTTCCAAGGCCCGCCGCGACAAGCGTCGCAGCAATGTTTGGAAGCTGGAGGCCCCCGCACTGGTGAAGTGCAGCAACTGCGGCTCTCTGAAGCTCCCCCACCAGGCATGTGGCAACTGCGGTTACTACAAGGGCGAGGAAGTCATCAAGAAGGCCTAATTTGCGCGTAATTGGTGGCATAATGGTGTTATGTACAGAAGGGGAGGGCGCAAAGCCTTCCCCTTCTTGTTCTTTCAGGGAGGTGGATGCAGATGGCGATACGGATCGAGCAGGTGGATGCCGGCAGCGAGGCCGAAGCTCTTGGCCTTGCCCCCGGCGACGAGCTGCTGAGCGTGGACGACAACGAGCTGAACGACTCGCTGGACTACGATTTTTATACCGACAGCAGCAGCTTCCACCTGAAGGCCCGGGTGGCAGACGGCATCCGGGAGTGGGAGGTGCAGCGGCCGCAGCGCGGCCCCTTTGGCTGCGGGTTCAAGACCTATCTGGGCGATGCAAAGCATACCTGCTCCAACCACTGTATGTTCTGCTTCATCGACCAGATGCCCCCCGGTATGCGCGAGAGCCTGTATTTCAAGGATGATGACGAGCGGCTGAGCTTTTTGTTCGGCAACTACATCACCATGACCAATATGCAGGATCACGAGATCGACCGCATCATCAAGATGCACATCTCGCCCATCAATATCTCGGTGCACACCACCAACCCCCAGCTGCGGGTGCGGATGCTGGCCAATAAGCGCGGCGGCGAGGTACTCAAGTACCTGCCCCGGCTGGTGGAGGGCGGCATTGCCGTCAACTGCCAGCTGGTGCTCTGCCGCGGCATCAACGACGGCGACGAGCTGCGCCGCACCCTTGCCGACCTGCTGGAGCTGACCCCCATGGTGCAAAGCATTGCAGCCGTGCCCTGCGGCATTACGGATTACCGCAAAAATCTGTACCCGCAGGTGCCCTACGATGCAAAGACCAGCGCCGAGGTCATCGACATTATGGAAGAATTCGGCGATGAATGCAAGCGCCGCCACGGCAAGCGCATCATCTACCCCAGCGATGAATGGTACCTCAAGGCCGAACGCCCCATCCCTGCGGCGGCGTTCTACGAGGACTACGACCAGCTGGAAAACGGCGTGGGCATGATGCGCCTGTTCGAGGAAGAATTTCTGGCCGAACTGGACAAGCCCCACCGGGTCTACGGCACCAAGGAGCTGGACGTGGTTACCGGCACCATGGCAGCGCCCCTCATCACCCGCATGATGGAGGAGCTGCACCGCCAGTACCCCATGATCACCGTGCACGTCCACACCATCCAGAACCGCTTTTTCGGCGGCAACGTGGGTGTGACCGGCCTGATCACCGCCACCGATATCATCGACCAGTGCGCAGGCAGGCTTGCCACAAAAACGCTGGGCATCCCGGCTGTGATGCTGCGGGAGGAAAAGGATACCTTCCTTGACGATATCACGGTGGAGCAGCTGGGCGAGCGGCTGGGCGTAAAGGTGGAGGTGCTGCCCACGGCAGGCGGGGACGAAGCCCGCGCCTTGCTGCGCAGCGGCCTGCACATTGCCCGCAGAAGAAAATAAAACGAACCCTCTCCGTCATCGCTGCGCGATGCCACCTCTCCCGAAAGGGAGAGGTTTTATCCATCTGCCGTACAGAAAAACGCCTTTCCGGGTGCGGCAGAACCGGCGCAGACGGGAATATACAGATGTACTTTGGATCAGAAGAAAGGAGGAGACCCCATGAGCAAACCGATCGTAGCAGTGGTGGGCCGCCCCAACGTGGGCAAATCCACCCTGTTCAATAAGCTGTGCGGCCAGCGCCTTGCCATTGTGGAGGATACCCCGGGCATTACCCGCGACCGCATTTTTGCCAACTGCGAGTGGAACGGCCACGAGTTTTTGCTGGTGGACACCGGCGGCATCGAGCCCAAGGCTACCGAGGGCATTCTGGCGCACATGCGCGAGCAGGCGCAGATCGCCATTGACACCGCCGACTGCATCATCATGGTCACGGACGTGCGCAACGGCCTGACCGCAGCCGACGAGGACGTGGCACACATGCTGCGCCGCAGCCACAAGCCCATCATTCTTGCCGTGAACAAGTGCGACAAGGTGGGCGAGGCTCCCATGGAGCTGTACGAGTTTTACAACCTCGGCTTTGACGAGGTGATGCCCATTTCTTCCGTGCATGGTCACGGCACAGGCGATTTGCTGGACGCCGTGTGCGCCCATCTGGACTTCAGCGAGACCGTGGTGGAAGAGGACCGCATCCCCGTTGCCATCATCGGCCGCCCCAACGTGGGCAAGTCCAGCCTGACCAACCGCATTCTGGGCGAGAACCGCATGATCGTGGCCAACGAAGCCGGCACCACCCGTGACGCCATCGATACCCCGGTGGACAACGCCTACGGCAAGTTCATCTTTACCGATACCGCCGGTCTGCGCAAGCGCAGCAACATCAGCGATGGTCTGGAGCGCTACATGGTGGTGCGTGCACTGGCCGCTGTGGAGCGCAGCCGCGTGGCGCTGATCCTTGTGGATGCCACCGTCGGCTTTACCGAGCAGGACAGCAAGGTGGCTGGCTACGCCCACGAGCAGGGCAAGGCCTGCATCATCGTGGTGAACAAGTGGGATGCCGTGGAAGGTAAGGAGACCAATACCATGGAGCTGCAGCGCCGCGGCTATGCCGAGTGCTTCAGCTTTATGGGCTACGCACCCATCATCTTCATCTCTGCCCAGACCGGTTACAACGTGAACAAGCTGATGCAGCTGATCCGGGATGTGGACGCCGAGAACGGCGCCCGCGTGCCCACCGGCGTTTTGAACGAGATGCTGGCCCGCGCTACCGCCCGGATGCAGCCCCCCAGCGACAAGGGCCGCCGCCTGAAGATCTACTACCTGACGCAGGCTTCTACCCGTCCCCCCACATTCGTGGCCTTCGTGAACGCAAAGCACCTGTTCCACTTCAGCTATCAGCGGTATCTCATCAACCAGATCCGCGAAAACTTTGGTCTGGAGCATACGCCCATCCGTCTGGTCGTGCGGGAGCGCGGTTCCGGCGAGGTGGGTGCCAAGGACGTATAACACGTCAGGGAGGCTCAGATGATGAAATCTGTTCTCATCGCTGTGGTGTCCGCTGTGCAGGCATACCTGCTGGGCAGCATCGACACCGGTATCCTCGTCAGCAAGTTTTTGTACCACGATGACGTGCGCAAGTATGGCAGCGGCGCTGCGGGCATGACCAATATGCTGCGCACCTTCGGCAAAAAGGCAGCAGCACTTACCGCTTTCGGTGATGTGCTCAAGGGCGTGCTGGCGGTGTGCATCGGCCGCTGGCTGTTCACCCTGATGCCGGAGAGCACCACGCTCTCGCCCTATCTTGCGGTGTATCTTGCCGCTATCTTTGCCATTATCGGCCATTTGAAGCCCCTGTATTTCGGCTTCAAGGGCGGCAAGGGCGTGCTGGTGGCGGGCGGCACCATTCTGGCCATCCAGCCGGTGCTGATCCCCTTTCTGGCAGTCATCTTTCTGGCCTGCCTGCTGCCCACCGGCATGGTATCGCTGGGCAGCGTGACCATGGCAGCACTCTACCCGGTGCTCACCATCCTGTACGGGGTGTTCCGGGGCTACTCTGCTGCCGACCTTACCGTGTGCGGTATCGGTTCGGTGATCATGGGCGCAATGGTCATTTATATGCACCGCTCCAACATCCAGCGCATCCGCGAGGGCAAGGAGTACCGCTTTGGCCGTCACGGCAAAAAATAACAGAAAACAGTAAACCACCCCGCAGCAGCCGTTCACCGGCTGCTGCGGGGTGGTTTTGTGTACAGAAGGAAATGCATTTTCACAGGGGATGGGCGTTGCAGTGCACCTGCCGGTTGTCTTTACGACCCCCTGCGTGAAAGGGCAATGCGGGAAAATCCGCAGATTTTCCCGCATTATAAGTGATAACAAAATTCCTCTGTTTATGCCCAGAGCGTAAGCGGAGGGCATTGAAATCGTCCTACGTCAAAAGCGGCCACTGCACAAAATACAGTGCAGCAGCCGCTTTTAGTGTTGAGAGAAAAGCTTACTCCTCCGTCTCGCTCTCTTCCTCGGTCTTTGCTTCGGAATGCCGCCGACGGAACCAGTCGGCGGGGATGCCGCTCTGGGCGGGGGTAAGATCCGGCGCGGGGTGACCGTCCGGCAGATGTGCACCGAAAGCCGGGACAAAGAAGAACTTGCGCACGATGAAGATCAGCGCGATCGCGCCCACGCTGAGCAGGTTCTCCACAGCGGAATCGTGCCCCACCACCAGATGGCGGGCAATGGCGTACAGCAGCACCTCAAGGCTGCTGCCGGGGCTGTGCTTGGCCAGCATCTTGATGAACTCGATGCCGATCACAATGTCCAGACTGCGCTCCAGAAAGGTGCGGATCTCTGCTTCGTTGCCGTCGAACAGCAGGCCGGGCATCCAGCGGATGAGCGGTACAACGCTGAGCAGCAGGCCGATCAGTACCAGACCGGACAACAGCACCTCCAGCAGGCTCGAAGCCTGAATGATGCGGTTGCGCAGGGAGGTGCGCCAGTGGCTTTCTACCGGGTGAGAGGGGTGTTCCATAGTAAGACCTTCCTTTCGGCATTCTGCTAAACAGGATTCGACAAACTTCTGGTTAGATTGTAACAGAAACGCAGAAGGGTGTCAATTCATCGGGACAGTCAGTCTATGATGGTCACGGTAGCTTCGCTGCCCGTGGTCTGGGTGGTCATGGGCTTGGCGGCGACATACCCGGCCTTTTCGATGCACTGCACACCGGCGGAGGTGTCCAGCCAGTCGTACAGGCGGCGCTCCGGGCTGTCGGCGGCGGCATCCGGGTGGATGACCGCGTAAAAATCGTTGCACAGGGGGTAGCTGCCGTCGGCAAGGGTGTCGTTGCTGGGGGCTACATCGTCCACCGCCAGCAGCCGCAGCCCGGGCTTAGAGTACATCTGGTCGATGTAGTAATACACGGAAAAACCGATGGCGTTGGCACTGTTGTTATAATCGGCAATGCTGTCCACCAGCTCACCCATGGCGGCGGGTGCCAGCTCAGAGGGCGGGGTCATCAGCTCACCGCCCTGAATGAGCAGCTTTTTGAAAAGGGTCTGGCTGCCGGAGTCCTCGCCGCGCTGGAAGGGTACGATTTCCTGATCCTTGCCGCCCACATCCTTCCAGTTGGTGATCTTCCCAGCGTAGATGTCCCGCAGCTGCTGCCGGGTAAGCGCCTGCACGGGGTTGTCCTCGTTGACGATGAACACCAGCGCGTCCACCCCGATAGGCTTTTGCTCCAGCTGTACGTTGGCCTCTTGCAGCTCCTCCTTTACATAGTCCGGCGCTTCGTACACCACCAGCATCCGGGTGGTGGTGTCGTACAGGCCAAAGTTTTCCCATGCGTAGGCGGTGGTGCTTACCGTAATGCTGCTGCGGGCTTCCTCCAAGTCCATGCCGGTGGTATCGGCCAGCATCTGCGCCATCAGGGGGATGCAGGCGGTGCTGCCGTCCAGCGGGGGAAACTCCTCCACGGTCAGGAACGGCTCCGGCTGCTGCACAGCAGAGGAAGCAGCAGAGGATGCGGGCTGCTCTGCGGCAGAGGAAGCGGCACTGCTGGCCGGGGCATCCGTGCCCTTGCAGGCGGTCAGCACCCCGGCAGCGGAGCAGGCAGCCAGCCCCAGCAGAAAGCTGCGGCGGGAAATTTTAGCGTTTTTCATAAGAAAGCCCTCCTGAATCAATAGCCGTAACTCGGTTCATCGTCCGCAGTGGCAGACGAGAAAATACTCTGGCAGTACAGCCAGTTGCCGCTTGTGTCCATCCAGCCCACATAGAAGCCCCGCTGTGCGGCAAACACATGGTCGGGCAGGGCGTTCAGGCTGTTGGAATAGTATCCGGTGCAGCTGGAAAGCCCCTGCAGCACTACATTGCCGTCTGCGTCCAGCACATCGCACACGTTGCCGTAGGCGCTGCCCACAGCACTGCGGATGCCGCAGAACATGGGTCTGTCGTTTGGGTCGGTGGTCAGATAGTTGATGTAGCCGTATTTACCCTGCAGGGCGGTCAGGTCGCTGACAAGCCCCTGCGGGCCGTACAGCCGGGTGGCGGTGGTCTCGTAGCGGTCATTATCCTGCAGCTCCAGCCAGACGTAGCCGCTGCCGCAGTTGCTCATCCGTACCCGCTGCTGGTGCTCCACCGGCTCTACGGTGGTGTCGGTCAGCAGCTTGCCGTTATCTTTGCTGTACACCCGCAGGCTGCCGTCCAGCGCGTAGACGGCTACGGTGCTGTCGGTGGCGTCCACATCGTACAGCGGGGTCTTTGCACCGGTGTCCAGATCGTAAAGCTCGTAGCCGTGATCCTCGCCGCTGTGCCATGTTACCACATAGCCCGGGAAATATTGGCTGGGCTGTTCGTCAAAGGCGGCGATCAGTCCGCGGTCCTCTGTGGTCATATCCCGCAGCTCATACCGGCCATCGCTGGTGGAAAAGCTGGCAAGACCGCCCGGGTAGACCTGTAAAAAGCCCGTGCACTGCTCGCCGGTCAGGGTGTTGTACAAAATCTGGTCGGTGGTTTCCTCTCCGGCGGCAACGTCCAGTTCTACCCAGTCGCTCAGGGTGTCGCTGTCGTAGAAAAGGCGGTATGCCGAGGCGGCCTCGGCGCGGTAGACGGGGGTGCCGTCCTTTTCCTGCACCACCACCCAGCTGTGCTGGCGGTAGTCGGTATCCCAGTCGTAATCGTCCAGCCCCTCCGGGCGGGCGTAGCAGCTGAACACCAGCTTATCGCCGCATACGGTGCAGCTGTACGCGCCCTCCGGTATCGGCAGCGCTGCGCCGGTGGCAAGGTCGATGACCTGACAGGTGCCGTAGCCGGACTCCGGGACGTATCCGCCGTCGATCAGGCGGCTCTCCTGCAGCACCAGCAGGCCGTTTTGCAGGGTGGCGTTCTGCTCGCCCTCAAAGGCCATCACTTCGGTGCCGGTCTTGTCGTACAGGGCGGTGCGGCGTCCGCCCCGTCCGGTGGGGTCGGACCAGCTGCGCAGCCAGTAGTCCGCGATGCCGGTGGCACTGTCCTCCACCAGCGAGAGGTTCTCGCTGCGGATAGACTGATGCAGCGGGGTACTGCCGCACAGGATGGTAGTGCTGCTCCCGGAACGGCCGTAGCAGTACAGCGCCCGCAGACGGCCATCGTTCAGCACGGCGGGATCGTACAGGGGCTTGCCGCTGTCATCTGTGGGCACAGATACGGCAGAGCTGGCAGCGCCCGGCACGCCGGTGGCGGGCGGCAGCAGGGCGCAGCCGCAGCCTAAAGTAAGGGCAAGGGCTGCGCAGACCGCCCCGCAGCCGATACGCAAGACAACACGCTTCATAAAAAACACTCCTTTGCAAAAAAACAGGGAGGAAAATTTTACCGTTCACTCAGAATACGAAACAGCCGCATTTTTCATTGCAGCTCTTGCAGAAAAATGCGGCTAAAAACGGTTACAATTGCATTACAGCTGCGCCGGGGCAGGGGACGCTTCGGCTTACATCTGCTCCAGCTGCCGCAGAAAGGCCAGCAAAAAGGGCAGCGAGATGAAGAAGGTGAGCGCATCCGCAATGGGCTGGCAGAGCTCTACGCCCACAAGCCCCAGCACCCGGGGCAATATTAGGATCAGCGGGATAAAGCACACGCCCTGCCGGCAGCAGGCCAGAAAGGTGGCGCGTCCGGCCTTGCCCACGCTCTGGAAGGTCATGTTGGTCACCACGATCACCGGCTGCAAAAGGATGGCAAAGCACTGGTAGCGGAAGGCGGGCAGCGCCACGGCGGTGACCTCCGGGTCGTCCCGGAACAGACGGATCAAAGTTTCATCGTTCCACCAGCACACCGCGATCAGCACCACCAGCAGCACAAAGGCGGCTTGCAGGGTAAAAACGGCGGCCTGCCGTACCCGGTGGTACTTGCGGGCGCCATAGTTGAAGGACGCCACCGGCTGCAAGCCCTGTCCCACGCCGATGGCCACCGAGAGGATGAACAGAAAAATGCGGGTCACGATGCTCATGCCCGCCACGGCAGCGTCGCCGTAGCTGCGGGCGGCGATGTTCAGCAGCATGCCGCCGATGCTGTTCAGTCCCTGACGGCCAAAGCTGGGCGCGCCGCCTGCAAGGATCTGCAAAAACTCGCGCGGCTCCCGGGTGACGGCGGAAAGCCGGAACTGGCTGACCGTTTTGCCCCGCAGGAACATATACAGCAGAATGCCGAAGCTGATGGTCTGGCTGAGCGCGGTGGCGATTCCGGCACCGGCAGTGCCCAGCCCCAGCCCGAACATGAACAGCGGGTCCAGCGCGATGTTCAGCAGCCCGCCGGTGACAAGGCCGACCATGGCAAGGTTTGCCTTGCCCTCATACCGCAGGATGTTGTTCATCACCAGACTGGAGATCATCAGCGGGGCAGCAAGCAGGATGGGGCGGGCGTAGGCGCAGGCGTGGGGCAGAATGGTCTCGGTGCTGCCCAGCAGCATCATAAAGTCCGGCAATGTGGCAAGGCCGGCCACCGCCAGCACCACGCCAAAGGCCAGCGCTGTAAAAAAGCTGGTGGAAGCAAAGCGGGTGGCGGCGTGGGTATCCTGACTGCCTAAGCGGCGGCTGATGATGGTGCCGGAGCCGTGCCCCAGCATAAAGCCCAGTGCCTGAATGATGGCCATCAGGCTGGAAACGACGCCTACCGCGCCGGAAGCGCTGGTGGAGATGCGCCCCACAAAAAAGGTGTCGGCCAGATTGTAGATGCTGGTGATCAGCATACTTAAAATCGTGGGTGCGGCCAGACTGAGGATCAGCCGGGGGATAGGGGTCTCGGTCATTTTATGATACTGCACCGCAGTGCGGTCCTGCTGGGTCATGGGAAAATATCCTCCTTCAAAAACGAGAAAACCGCCCCTTCCAGAGCGGCAGATAGTCCTGATAGAAACAGTATAACGCAGTTGCGGCAAAATGTCGAGAGGGAGAAAAAACGGCCTTTCGCCCCTGCGAAGGGGCGAAAAAGAGGGCGAAAACAGGGTGGTTTCTATATAAAGTGCTAAAGAATTGTCGAATTGCTTGTGAAAAATCACGATATGTGGTATTCTTTATAAGAAGGAATTGGAAAAATCTGTGCATTTTTATGATTGGGAGGGATTTGTACATGAAATCCGTAGCACAAACTGTGATCGAGGCCGACCGCTTTTATACCATTGCCGCCCACACCGGCAATGTCATTCAGGCAGTGGAGGGCAGCAAGGACGGCGGCACCGTCCGTCTGGGCAAGTATGACCACAAGCCCGAGCAGGAGTGGAGCTTTGTCCGCGAGGGCGATGGCGTGTACCGCATCCGCAACCGCGCCTCCGGCAAGCTGCTGGATCTGACCATGACCGGCACCGCCAACGGCACCTGGCTGCATCTGTGGGAGGACGTGGGCGGTACGTCCCAGATGTGGAAGGTAGAGCACACCCCGGAGGGCACTGTGCGTCTGCGCTCCTCTTGGGCAGGCGGCAAGTGCGTGGACACCGTGGGCCTGGGTGCCGAGGTGGGCGCTGTGCTGCAGATCTGGCAGGAAGTGCCCGGCGGTGGCGACCAGCTGTGGGTCATCTCTGAGGTAAAGGACCGTGTAAAGCGTGCCGCCAAGGTTGAACAGGCAGCACCCGCTGCCGAGACTGTGGCCGCACCGGCCAAGGAAGCTGCTCCCGCCAAGAAGCCCGCCGCCCGCAAGCCCCGCACCACCAAGAAGGCAGAGGAAAAGCCCGCTGCAAAGGCCGCAGAGCCGGTCAAGGCAGAAAAGCCCTCCGCGAAGAAGGCCGCTAAGGCAAAGGCAGAGCCTGCCGCAGAGGTGAAGGCTGCTCCTGCTGTGGAGACTAAGACTGAGACTGCCGCAAAGGCTGAACCGGCTGCCAAGGCTGCGCCCGCAGCGGAAACTAAGACTGCCCCCGCCGCCGCAAAGCCCAAGGCAAAGCGTGCACCCTGCAAAAAGACCGTAAAGAAGTAAGAAATCATAAATAGCAAAAAAATCGGACAGACCGCAGTCTGTCCGATTTTTTGCGTTTATATAAGCTTTTTATGCAGCAGGGGAGGCGGCATCATCGCTCTGGGCGGCGGTCTGCACGAACTGTACGATGCTCTCGATAGTCTTGCGCAGCTGCACAAGGCTTTCCACGTCAGAGTCCTGCATCCGGGAGGTGGGTGCGGTCACCACGGTCTGGGCGGCAGTTACCGTGCCGGTCAGCTCCGCATGGATGTGGTGGGCGGGCACATCCAGCAGGATATGTACCTTGGGGGACAGGGTCTTGAGCAGACCCTGCTTTTCGATGCCCAGGATCAGCTGCGGCGCATCCTCACCGGCGGCAAGGTTCGGCAGCTGGAGGTAAAAATAGCCTTCTTTCGCGTTGGCGGGCTGCACGGTTTTAAGCTGCTTGAGATCCAGCTGGAAGTCGTTCACCTGCTGCAAGCCGGTGGCGGCGGGGTCTACCCCCAGCAGGGTGGCCAGCTGATCTTGGGAGATGTAGCTGCCCAGCGACCAGCCCGGCAGCAGCAGGCTTGCCAGCGGATACTCGGCCACGACCGTGCTGCGCAGCTTGTTGTACAGCTGTCCGGCATCGTACAGGGTCTCTTCCTCGCTGATGTACATCCGGGTCAGAGGGGCATCGTTGACAGTGCTGGTGCCTGTCGGGTACAGCGCCAATTGCAACGCCCGGGGGGTGTACTGGCCGGTCAGGCTGCCGGTGGTGCCGCCGAACTTGTCCAGCAGGGCGTAAAGGGCAGGGGGCTCGGCCTCGGTGGAGGTGATGGTGTAGTCCAGCGCAAAGCTGGCACCGCCTTGGAATGCCTTGATCTTGCGGCTGACCAAGCTGTACAGCACCGCCGCAGCCACCGCACACACCAGAACCAGACACAGCAGAACGATCAGTGCCGCACGCAGGCCGGTGCGCTTTTTGTGGGAAGATGCCATGGAAAAACCTCTCCTTCCGGTAAAACGTATTTGTTTCAGCATAACGGAACTGCCCGCAAATGTCAAGCGGCGCAAACTGCGGACAAAACAAAAAACCTGAAACATTTCTGTTTCAGGTTTCTGGCGGAAAGATGGGGATTCGAACCCCAGAACGCTTTTGACACGTTACACGATTTCCAGTCGTGCGCCTTAGACCAACTCAGCCATCTTTCCACATCTTTTGTTCTGCCTTTGGGCGGGTGCCCTTGGCGCTCCACTATAATACCTGAAAGCAGGCTTTTTGTCAAGGATTTTTTTGAAAAAAATCGGACTTTTTTGAAAATGACGAAAAAACGTGAAAAGACGTTCTAGCACATGGACGGAAAGCACAAAAAGCCCTTGACGTACCTTTAAAATAGGTCTATATTGAGGGCAAAGAGCGCTGTGGCGGGTCATTTTGTGCCGCAGTGGGTAGATATAAGGAGGATGCTTTTATGACTTATCCTGAAGTGCTTGCCAATGCCCGTGCCTGCATTGGTCAATACTGCAAGGCCTGCCCGGTGTGCAACGGCGTGGCCTGCAAAAACCAGATCCCCGGCCCGGGTGCCAAGGGCGTGGGCGATACTGCTATCCGCAATTATAATAAGTGGGCCGATATCCGGGTGAACATGGATACCCTGTGCCCCGGCGGTACACCGGACACCACACTGGAACTGTTCGGCAAAAGCTTCCGCTACCCCTTCTTTGCCGGCCCCGTGGGCGCAGTGAACCTGCACTACTCCGATACCTATACCGATATGACCTATAACGATGTGCTGGTGCGCGCCTGTGCCGAAAACGGCATTGCGGCCTTTACCGGCGACGGCACCAACCCCACCGTGATGGAAATGGCTACCCGCGCCATCGGCGCTGCGGGCGGCTGCGGCGTGCCCACCATCAAGCCGTGGAACATCGACACCATCCGGGAAAAGATGGCACAGGCCAAGGCCAGCGGCTGCTTTGCCGTGGCCATGGATGTGGATGCAGCGGGTCTGCCCTTCCTGAAGAACATGACCCCGCCCGCCGGCAGCAAGAGCGTGGAGGAGCTGGCCGAGATCGTGCAGCTGGCAGAGCGTCCCTTCATCGTCAAGGGTGTGATGACCGTCAAGGGCGCACTGAAGGCAAAGCAGGCCGGTGCCGCTGCCATCGTGGTGTCCAACCACGGCGGCCGCGTGCTGGACCAGTGCCCCGCCACCGCCGAGGTGCTGCCGGAGATCGCCGCATCCCTCAAGGGCACCGGCGTGAAGGTGCTGGTGGACGGCGGCATCCGCACCGGCGTGGATGTGTTCAAGGCGCTGGCACTGGGCGCAGATGGCGTTTTGATCTGCCGCCCCTTCGTGACCGCTGTCTACGGCGGCGGCGCAGAGGGCGTGAAGTGCTACATCGATAAGCTGGCCGGGGAGCTGGCCGACACCATGCAGATGTGCGGTGCCCATACGCTGGCCGAGATCACCCCGGATATGGTGCGGGTCTGAGCTTTTTGCGGAGAAAACGATTTTAAATGGCCTCCGCTTTGCTCTGGCCATATTCAGCGGAAAAAAGCTTATTTATAGAACAATGCCGGGCAGACTGCGGTCTGCCCGGCATTGTATTTTCACGAGAGGGGTCGTAGTGGAGAGCGGCAGCTGCTGGAAATCGTCTTACTTCAAAGTGCCGTCCAGCACCTGCTGGTAATACCACGGTTTCGGGGCGTGGAAGGTCTTGCCGCTGAGGAAGGCAAAGTCCGGCTGGGTGAAGCGGGGCATGGTCAGCTCCCATGCGCACAGTGCCTGATACTTCAGCTTCAGCTCCCGGTTGGCGCTGTTGTTGCCGTACTTGCTGTCGCCAAGGATGGGGCAGCCGATGCTGGCCATGTGGGCGCGGATCTGGTGAGTGCGGCCGGTGATCAGCTGCACCTTCAGCAGGGCAAGACGGCCGGAGACGGCGATGGTCTCGTACCGGGTCTCCACCTCCTTGGCGCCGGGCTGCTTGTCCTCCACGATCTTCACGATGCCGCGGTCGGCGTCCTTCAGCAGGTAGCCGCCCAGGGTGCCGTCCGGCGGCACAGGGCGGCCAAAGGTGACGCAGAGGTAGGTCTTTTGCACCTCGCGGTTCTTGATGGCAGAAAGGAACAGCTCCTCGGCCTCCGGGGTCTTGGCAATGATCACAAGGCCGCTGGTGCCGGTGTCCAGCCGATGGCACAGGGCGGGGGTGTACAGGTCGTTCTCCTTGTACTCGCCCTGCTTGTTCAGGTACAGCAGCGCGCGGTTCAGCAGAGTGTCGTCCTCCGGGCCGTCCACCGCAACACCGGCGGGCTTATTCACGATCAGGATCTGCGGGCAGTCGTACACCACCTGTGCCGGGGTGCGGGCGTTCTTCCACGCGGGGCCTTCCACCCGGCGGTCGGCGTCCAGCACGTCGTCCAGAATGAACAGCTTGATCTCATCGCCCGCCATCACGCGGGTGGAAAGCGGCTGCTTTTTGCCGTTCAGCTTGATCTTGTTTTCCCGCAGCGCCTTATTCAGGCGTCCGGGGGTCAGGGCGGGGTACTGCTGGGTCAGATAATTGTCCAGCCGGGTAGGGGCAAGACACTTTACTTTTAAAATTTTCACGGGAAATTCCTCTCTATCTTAAAATCAGTCGCAATAGAATGGGTCTTTGATTCGTTTTTATTGTAGCGGAATAAATCTACCGCGTCAAGAAAGAAGGTATTTTTATGAACCTGAAATATAAGATTCTGGCTGTTCTGGCTGCGGGCATCGCATTGGCGGCCTGCGGCAGCTCCGGTGCCCCCTCCAGCACCCCTGCATCCAGTGCGGTACCTGCCTCGTCCCATGTGGCAGAAGAAGGTGTTACGGAACCGGTCAATCTGCTGACCTGGACACTGGACGATTTGGACGACCCGGATACGGTAACGTTTATCTCGGCATCCATCACCTCCGGTGTGCAGGACGGCAAATTGACTGCAAAGGTGTTCAGTTACGACCGTTATAAAAAAGAAGATGTTGAAAACCTTGCCGTTGGCGACAAAATCACCTTCCACGAAGAGGGCGCGGCATGGAATCAGGTCGTGAACGCTGAGGTGACAAGCGTTGAACGGAATGACCAGTACCATCTTGTAAGCATCAACGGCGGTATGGAGCAGCCCGGCGGGCTGGACTTGAAGCTGGAGGATGACGACACCTACCGGACGATGACCTTTGACGATTACCCACTCTATTACGAGATGGGAGAAAAGACGATGCCGCTGGCAGAGAATGCAGTGCTGAAGGACGGCTCTGCCGACCCGCAGGCCGAAGCCGTGGAGACTACGGGCGCGGATGCAGTGGCAGCAGCAATCAATGCGGACCCCGACAACTGGACTACCTATAATACCACGCTGGTGGTGCAGGGCGGCAAGGTGCTGGAGGTGCGCCGCATCTGGGTACCGTAAATTTTGCTCAAAACCGTTGACAAACGCTTTGCGTATGCTATAATTTAGCTGTACGCAAAGGGACATTATGCCTGCTTTGCGGAATGTAAAATTATGACAGATGGCAATGATGGGGTCAGAAATGCACACACCACCGTCCAGAGAGAGCGCCCACGGCTGTAAGGTGCTCCGGTCGGGATCATTTCGCGCCACCCCGGAGCTTCCGGTGAATGTAAACCGGACGCTGCGCAGCGTTAATGCGCCGAAAGCGGCAGGGGACACGTTATCCTTTGCAATTTGGGTGGTACCACGGAGTTTGATGCACAAGCAGCCTTCGTCCCTTTTGGGATGAGGGCTGTTTTTTGTTTTTTTTTCACCGTGCCGCCCCTCTGCCATAACAGCATAAAAAACGGCGCATAAGCGCCAACGACAATTGAGGAGAGAAAGATCTATGCAATGGACCGGTTTGAACGAACTGCGCGAAAAGTACCTGAGCTTCTTTGAAAGCAAGGGTCATCTGCGTCTGGACAGCTTCCCCCTTGTTCCCAAGAACGACCCCAGCCTGCTGCTGATCAACAGCGGCATGGCACCCATGAAAAAGTGGTTCCTGGCACAGGAAGAGCCGCCCCGCCACCGCGTGACCACCTGCCAGAAGTGCATCCGCACCCCGGATATCGAGCGCGTGGGCATCACTGCCCGCCACGGTACCTTCTTTGAGATGCTGGGCAACTTCTCCTTCCAGGATTACTTCAAGGACGAGGTCATCCCCTGGGCTTGGGAGTTTTTGACCAGCGATGAGTGGATGGCCATCCCCAAGGACCGCCTGCACATCTCTGTGTACGAGGAGGACGACGAGGCCTACGATATCTGGACCAAGAAGGTCGGCATTGCCCCGGACCACATGGTGCGTCTGGGCAAGGAGGACAACTTCTGGGAGCACGGCTCCGGCCCGTGCGGCCCCTGCTCCGAGATCTACTTTGACCGCGGCCCCGAGTATGGCTGCGGCAAGCCGACCTGCGGCGTGGGCTGCGACTGCGACCGCTATATGGAGATCTGGAACCTCGTGTTCAGCCAGTTCGACGCCGACGGCAAGGGTCACTACGAGCGTCTGGCACGCCCCAACATTGATACCGGCATGGGCTTGGAGCGTCTGGCCTGCGTGATGCAGAACGTGGGCAACCTGTTCGAGGTGGATACCGTGCAGAGCGTGCTGCACCATGTGGAGCACATTGCAGGCAAGACCTACAAGCAGGACCCCAAGACCGATATCTCCATCCGCGTCATCACCGACCATATCCGCAGCTGCACCTTTATGGTGTCTGACGGCATCCTGCCCTCCAACGAGGGCCGCGGCTATGTGCTGCGCCGTCTGCTGCGCCGCGCCGCCCGCCACGGCCGGATGCTGGGCATCGATCACCCCTTCCTGGTGGATCTGGTGGAGACCGTCATCCAGTCCAGTGAGTCCGCTTACCCCGAGCTGCGCGAGCATGACGCCTATATCAAGAAGGTCATCGGCACCGAGGAGGCAAACTTTGCCCGCACCATCGATGCCGGTATGAACATCCTGAACACCATGATCGACCGTCTGGAGAAGGCACACCAGAAGCTGCTGAGCGGCATGGACGCCTTCAAGCTGAACGATACCTTTGGCTTCCCGCTGGATCTGACCAAGGAGATCGCCGCCGAGCAGGGTCTGGAGATCGACGAGGACGGCTTCCACGCAGAGATGAAGAAGCAGAAGGAGCGTGCCCGCGCCGAGCGTCTGAAGAAGAACATCTCCGGCTGGAGCGAGGATCTGTTCGGCGCACTGGAAGCCGAGCCCACCGTCTTTACCGGCTACGACACCCTGACCGACAAGGGCACCGTTGTGGCGCTGAGCGATGAAGAGACCCTGACCGATGCCATTGCCACCGACGAGGAGGCAAAGGACGGCGTGCTGGTGGTGCTGGATAAGACCCCCTTCTACGCTGAGATGGGCGGTCAGGCTGCTGACCACGGCGTGCTGAACGGTGCCGAGTGCAGCCTGCGCGTGCTGGACGTGAAAAAGACCCCCAAGGGCTACTACGTCCACACCTGCGTGCTGGAAAGCGGCATTGTGAAGGTTGGCGATGTGCTGACCGCACAGGTGGACAAGGACTACCGCATGGCCATTGCCCGCAACCACACCGCTACCCACCTGCTGCAGGCTGCCCTGCGTGAGGTGCTGGGCGACCATGTGCATCAGGCAGGTTCCTATCAGGATGCCTCCATCACCCACTTCGACTTTACCCACTTCAGCGCTGTGACCGCCGAGGAGCTGGCACGGGTGCAGAAGATCGTCAACGATAAGATCTTTGATTCCATGAACGTCACCGTGCAGGAGATGCCGGTGGAGGAAGCCAAGAAACTGGGCGCAATGGCTCTGTTTGGCGAAAAGTACGGCAAGGTGGTCCGCGTGGTGGATATCGAGGGCTGGTCTACCGAGTTCTGCGGCGGCACCCATGTCAAGAACACTGCCCAGATCGGCGGCTTCAAGATCGTCAGCGAGTCCTCTGTGGCTGCCGGCATCCGCCGCATCGAGGCTGTCACCGGCCGCAACCTGCTGATCCGTGCAAACCTGCAGGAAGCTATGCTGCATGAGGTGGCAAACACCCTCAAGGCCAACAACGTGGCTGCTCTGCCCGCCCGCGCCGAGGCTGTGATGGCTGAGAACAAGGCCATGAGCCGCGAGCTGGAGGAGATGAAGGCAAAGATCGCTGCCTCCAAGGTGGACAGCCTGTTCGACAATGCCGAGGAAGCAGACGGCGTGAAGATCGCCTCCGCATACTTTACCGGTACCACCGGCGACACCCTGCGCGGCATGTGCGACAGCATCCGCGACAAGGCTGTGAACCCCGTGGTGGCTGTTCTGGTGGGCAAGGCCGAGGATAAGATCACCATGGCTGTTACCGTGAATAAGCTGGCACAGGAAAAGGGGCTCAAGGCCGGTGTGCTGGTCAAGGAGCTGTCCGCTATCGCAGGCGGCAAGGGCGGCGGCAAGCCGGACTTTGCCATGGCCGGTCTGAAGGACGAGACCAAGATCGACGAAGCACTGGCTGCTGTGAGCGCCATCGTCAAGAAGACTCTGGGCTAAAAAGATCCATGTCCCCCGCCCGGTGCCGGATGCGCGCCGGGGCGGCGGGCTTTTGTAGAAGCAGGAAGGAGTGTTCCCCCATGGAAGATTGTCTGTTTTGCATGATCGCAGAGGGCAAGATCCCCTCTAAAAAGCTGTACGAGGATGACCAGGTAGTGGCATTCTACGACATCAACCCGCAGGCAAAGGTGCATTTCCTTGTGGTTCCCCGCAAGCACATCTCCTCTGCCGCTGCGCTGACCGAGGAGGATGGTGCTCTGCTGGGTCACATCTTTGCCGTCATCGCAAAGCTGGCCAAGGAGCAGGGGCTGGAAAACGGCTACCGCATCATCTCCAACGTGGGCGAGGACGCAGGCCAGACCGTGAAGCATCTGCATTTCCATGTTCTGGGCGGCGAAAAACTGCCTGTCTGATTCCAATACGAAAGGGAGATTTTTGATTATGGCTGAAACTTATACCCTGCATGTTGCAGGCCTGACCCGTGAGCTGACCATCTGCAAGGTGAACGACCACATGGACATTGCCGCGTTTATCATGCTGGGTGATGCCGAGCTGACCGTGGCCGCCGCTGCGGAGCTGCTGAAGAAGTGCCCGGATTTTGATATCCTGCTCACCGCCGAGGCCAAGGGTATCCCGCTGGCGCACGAGATGAGCCGCCAGAGCGGCAAGCCCTATATCTGCGCCCGCAAGGGTGTCAAGCTGTATATGCCGGACCCCGTGGTGGTGGAAGATCAGTCCATTACCACTGCCGGTAAGCAGAAGCTGGTCATCGACCGCAAGGAGCTGGAAAAGATGAACGGCAAGCGGGTGCTGGTGGTGGATGATGTCATCTCCACCGGCGGCTCTCTGAAGGCACTGGACGCGCTGGCGGAAAAGACCCAGTGCACCATCGTGGGTCAGGCCGCTGTTCTGGCCGAGGGCGACGCTTCCGAGCGCAAGGATATCATCTTCCTTGAGCCGCTGCCCCTGTTCTTCCACTAAGCCAGGATGCGCCGCCCGCTCTGCGCCTTCTGCGCCGGAATGATGGGCCTTAGTTTCCTATGGACTTTTTTGCCGCAAACGGAGCTTTTTATGCCGTTTGCGGCATTTTTTGTTGCCGTTTTGCTGCTGCTCTGCATCCCGTGCCGCAGCCGCAAGCTGGCGGTCTGCCTGCTGCTGGGCGCACTAGCGGGGCTTTGCGCAGTGCATACCACAAGCGCCCGGCTGGAGCGTGCCCGGACAGGCTACGCCGGGCGCACCGTGCTGCTGACCGCCGAGGTGGAGCGCGCGGACAGCAGCTATCTCCCGGGCACAGTGGACGCGACCCTGTGGGTGGAAAGCGTGAACGGCAGCCCGGCGGGCTTCCGCATAGTCTGTGCAGAGCTGCCCGCCTGCGCGGCAGGGCAGAGGGTGCAGGGCTGGTTCACGCTGCAACAACCGGACATGGAAGAACGGGCGGCGCAGTACGCGGATGGCATCGCCTTGCAGGCAGAACTGTTGGCAGAAAAGCCGCAGCTCGCCGTGCTGGGCGAGAGCGGCAGTTTCCGTGCCCGCACCCACCGCTTGCAGCAAAAGCTGAGCGAGAGCCTGCGCCGTGCCATGCACCGGGACACCGGCGGTGTACTGGCTGCCATGACGGTGGGCGACCGCAGCGGGCTTTCGGCGCAGCTGCGCAGCGCCTACCGGGGCGCAGGGCTTTCCCATGTGCTGGTGGTCAGCGGTATGCACGTTTCCATCCTGTGCGGGGATATTTTTACCGCCCTGCATCCCCGCGGCTGGGAGCAGAGTTACCGTCGCCGCAGACGGCGTGCCGTGGGCAAAAGCTTGCTGGCGCTGGTGCTGATGGGCGTGACCGGCTTTACACCCTCGGTGCGCCGCGCCGCCGTGGCGGTGTGGGTCAGCGCCTTGGGTGTGTGGGTATGGGGCCCGCCGGACGCCCTCACCTCGCTGGCGGCAGCAGGCATCCTGATGACTGCCGCCAACAGCTACGCAGTGTGGGATATCGGCTTTGAGCTTTCCTTTGCAGCAGTGGTGGGCACGGTGGCAGGCAACGCCTGCATCCGCCGGATGCGGGACGCCCACGACAGGCGCTTCTGGGTCAAAGCCGGGGAGAACCTGCAAAAGCCGGTCAGGCGTCCGTGGTTCAACAGGCTGCCGGAGCGTTTGCAGGGTCTTGTGGAAAGTGCCTGCATTGCCGCCTGTGCCTCGGCGGCTACCTTCCCGGTGCTGGTGCTGCGGGGCCTGAGCGTCAGCGCGTGGGCGGTGGTCTCCAGCATCGCGGTGCTGTGGATGGTGCAGCCGCTGCTTTTGCTGGGGCTGGCAGTGGCTTTTGCGGGACTGGTGCCGTGGCTGGCACCGGTGCACGGGGTGCTCTCCCGGGCAGCAGACCTGCTCACCGGCCTATTGAACGGCTGGGCGGTCTGGCTCAGCGTAAAGCCCGGGGCGTCCATCTACTTTGACACCGCCTACGCGGCGCAGGTCTGTCTGCTGCTGTGCGGGCTTGGGGTACTGGCTTTCCGCTGGCGGGTGCGTCTGCGGGTGGCGGTGCCGGGCATCCTGCTGGCGGCAGCGGTGAGCATCGGGCTGGGCAACGCCCTCAGCCGGGATGTGGTACACATCGACCTTGTGGGCAGCGCACAGGCGCCTGCGGTGGTGATTGCCCAGAACGACCGGGCCGTGGTGCTGTTCCGGGGCGGCAGCGCCGCCCAGCGTGCGGTGGAAAACCAGCTGGCGCGGCGGGGCGTGCGCACCGTGGAGCTGGTGGCAGACCTGCGCATGAACGCAAAAACCGCCTGCACCCTGCCCGCGCAGCAGGGAATACGGGCAGACCGTCTGCCGGTCAATGCCAGCCGCAAGCTGCGCTGCACCCCGGCGGCAGTGGAGCTGCTGCGCACCCGGGAAGGGTGTCTGGTGCGGCTGAGCATCGGCAACCGGCAGTTTGTGACCCTGAGCGGTCGGGCAGAGCTGGCGCAGCCGCTGCAAACAGAGTGGCTGATCGCCACGCCGAAAAAGCCGGAAGCGGTGCAGTACCAAAAACTTCTGGCGCTGCGCAGCTACAGCTGGATGCCGCCGGAAACGCAGTACACGCCCTCCCTCAGCCTGCGCCGCACCGGTGGCGAAAGCTAAGGTGTATCTGAAAACAAAGAAAATGACGAATATTTCGCAAGCACAAGCGGGATTTAAGGCAAATAGCCGCAGGAATCCTTTGTGGATTTCAAGGCTGTTTAACGCAAAATCCAGCTGTGCTTGTAGAAATAGGCTAAATTTTCGACTTTTCAGATACACCCTGGGGTAGTGCTTTGCAATCCGGGCCGAGTGTGGTACAATACAAGGAGCATTTTGTAACAGGAAAGGGGCATTTGCATGGCCACGGAAGCAAAACTCCGGCAGCTGGCCGACAAGGGCTGCCCGGTCTACTATTTTTATTCCAGCGAGCGATATCTGGTGCGGCAGGCGGTAGCGGCGGCGGTGCGGGTGCTGTCGGCAGACAGCGACGAGGACGCCACGATTCTGGACGGTGACGCGCCGGAGCTGGAACAGCTCATCATGGCGGCGGGCACCATCTCCTTTTTTGGTACCCGGCGCGTGGTGGTGCTGCCGGAGCTCGACCCCGCCGCCTACGGCAGCAAGGACTTGGACGAGCTGTGCAGCACCCTTTCCAGCTTGGAAAACGCCGTGGCGGTGCTGGGCAGCGTGTTCCCGCTGGAGCGCAGCAAGCTCAAGCTGGGCAAGCAGGCGCAAAAGCTGCAGGCTCAGTGCAAGGCCATTGGCTACACCGAGGAGCTGGCAAAGCCTCGCCCCTTTGAACTGAAAAATTTGATGATGGAACGCGCAAAGGCGCAGGGCGCAACCCTGCCGGACGGCGCGGCCGCCGCATTGCTGGAGCGCTGCGGCGAGGACCCGTTTCTGCTGGAAAACGAGGTGGATAAGCTCTGTGCCCTGTCCGGCTACCAGACCGTGAGCGCCTCCATGGTAGCAGAGATGGGCACGGTGAGCCTTGAAGCGGACGTGTTCGAGATGATCCGCATGATCACCGCCAAAAACGCCACCGGAGCCTGCAAAAAGCTGCAAACGCTGCTGCGGCTGCAACAGGAGCCTATCGCTATTACGGCGGCGATGATCGGCAGTTATGTGGACCTGTACCGGGTCAAGCTTGGGGCGGCAAAGCGGAAAAATTACAGTGCAGTGCACAAGGATTTTGGCTATAAGGGCAGCGACTACCGGCTGAAGCGCTCGGCAGAGACTGCCGCCCACTACACCCTGCCCCAGCTGGAAGCCTGCTTGCAGGTGCTGCTGGAGCTGGACCTTAGCCTGAAAAGCCAGCCTGTGGCGGCGCAGACACTGCTGGAAACAGCACTGTGCCGTCTGGCACTGGCAGGGAGCGGAAGATGATGCAAAGCGAGATGATCCATACCGACCGGGTGCTGATCGTGGAGGGCAAGTACGATGCCGTCCGTCTGGCGCACCTGACCGATGCCATGATCCTGCTGACGGATGGTTTTGGCATTTATAAAGACAAACAGCGCCAGCAGCTA
Source organism: uncultured Faecalibacterium sp. (assembly GCA_934561115.1). GTDB lineage: Bacteria > Bacillota > Clostridia > Oscillospirales > Ruminococcaceae > Faecalibacterium. Next base: position 133,047 of record CAKTFS010000002.1, read on the forward strand.
TTCCGGGCGCTGGCGCAGAAAAACGGTCTGATCTTACTCACGGATTCGGACGCGGCAGGCTTCCGCATCCGCAATTACATCACCAACATGGTAGGCGCGCAGAACGTGGTGCAGGCCTATGTGCCCGCCATCCACGGCAAGGAAAAGCGCAAGGCGCAGCCCGGCAAGGAGGGTCTGCTGGGGGTAGAGGGCGTGGACGATGCCCTTGTGCGGCAGGCACTGCTGGACGCCTTGGGGGCGGAAGCCGGTGCCGCGCCGGTGCGCCCGGCGGGGCGGCAGATCACCTACACCGACCTGTACGAGTGGGGGCTTTCCGGCAAGCCCGGCAGCGCCGAGCGCAAGGCCAGACTCTTGAATGCGCTGGGGCTGCCGCCGCGCCTTTCCAAAAAAGAGCTGGTGGAGGCCTTCAACCGGCTGTACACTTTTGAACAACTGGACGAATTGCAGTTGAAAATTTTGCAGGAGTGAAAACTAGCCGTTTTTGCCCCATGCCTGCCGCAGCAGCTCCAGTGCGTGGGTCTCCAGCCGGGAAACATAACTGCGGCTGATGCCCAGCAGCCCGGCGGTTTCCAGCTGGGTCAGGGGCGGCTGCCCGGCCAGCCCGTACCGCAGCAGTAAGATCTGCCGCTCCCGGGCGGGCAGAGTGTCCAGCAGCTGCCGCAGCCGCCGGATATCCTCCTGCCGCTCACAGCTGTCCTCCATGCAAAAGCCGTCCTGTATCACGTCCGCTAAGGTCAGCGCCGAGTCCCCGTCTGCCTCCAAGGCTTCCTGCAGGGAGACGGTCTGCCCGCTCTTGCGCTCCCGCCGGAACTGCATACGAATCTCGTTTTCAATGCAGCGGCTGGCATAAGTGGAAAACCGCGCCTTGCGTGTGGCATCAAAGGTATCTACCGCTTTCATCAGCCCGATGGTGCCGATGGAAACAAGATCCTCCTGATCGCCCGGCAGGGCGTAGTATTTTTTTACGATGTGTGCCACCAGCCGCAGATTGTGGCGGATCAGCTTTTCCCGGGCGGCGGTGTCCCCGGCGCGCAGGGCGCTGAAGGCGGCGGCTTCCTCCCGGGCTGTGAGCGGACGCGGAAAGCAGCCGCTTTCCAGATGGAGCGCCAGAAACAGAAATTTTGTGGCGAAAAATTGCAGTAAGGTCAGCAGCACACGATATCCCTCCCGGTACATAGTTGTTAGATTGTATGAGCCGGGGGGCGGATAGTTGCAGGAGAACGTTTTGCGTGCAGAAGCTTCTCCGCAGGGGAAAAGCGTGGTATACTGAGGGGGATAATTCGGAAGTTTCGGAGGATATATATGATTTTACATTACGGCGGGAAGTATGATGGTAATGAAGATACTCTTCCACATAAAGAACATCATCCTAATGCAGTGCCATTTGAAGAAATAGGCGATATGAAGACGTTTGCGCTGATTACAAATATCGGATGCATTGTAATAATGATTTTATTAGCAATTCCATTTATAATTCTTGGAAAGAGATTTATTAACTGTAATGTAATCCAGATGATGATTGGCGGTGCTCTTGGTGGTCTTTCCTTATTGCCGCATGAACTATTACATGCAGTATGCTATAAAAAAGATGTGTATTTGTATCACGATTTGACACATGGATTGATGTTTGTGGTAGGTACGGAAGATATGTCAAAGCAACACTTTATTTTTATGTGCCTTTGTCCTAATATAATACTCGGTCTGATACCATATATAGTTTTTCTGTTCTGCCCTCACCTTGTCGGCGTAGGTTTGTTTGGAATTATCTGCATTGGTATGGGCTTTGGAGATTGGATCAATGTGTATAGTGTGTTAAAGCAAATGCCAAAGAACGCAAAAACATATTTGTGCGGATTAAATTCTTATTGGTACATATAATCAAAAAAATATATTGCTATCAGATTAGTGAATTCCCGTTTATCGAGTGACGAAGGCAATCTATCCCCTGCGGACAACCCAAAAACAGTTGTCCGCTATTTTTATACGCTGAAATCTAAAAAAAGGCAAAAATGCCAAGCAAAACTGAAAAATTCTCATCCGTGGATGCAAAGAGACCAATGGTTTCCCGCTCTAGTTGACTGTCTACCGATGCAAAGACCCTGTACGGCATTCTACTGGACCGCATGGGGCTGTCGGTGAAAAACGGATGGCTGGATGAGCAGGGAAGGGTGTATATCATTTTTCCTGTGCAGGAAGTGATGGATGCACTGGGCTGCGCAGACAACAAGGCAACCAAACTGTTCCGGGAATTGGAAAAGTTTGGACTGATTGAGCGCAAACGGCGCGGGCTGGGAAAACCAAATCTGATTTACGTCAAAAACTTTGCAGACCCGCGTTTCCGGAATCGCGAAAAGAACGGTTCCGGTGCCGCGGATTCAGCGCAGCCGGAGGCGGCAAAATCACGAGGAAATAAGACTGAGTGGAATAAAACCGAGGGGAGTGAACCTGATCCTTTCCCTTCCGATGCGGAGGGCGAACCGGATGAGCGCACACGGCTGGAAGCGTATTTTATGCAGTCGTTGGAGGGTGGATTTGCTGCTCCGGGTCTGCCCGGATGAGGGGGACACCATCGATCAAATCGTGAATCTTCTGGTGGATACCTGCTCTTCGAAACGCAGAATGCTGCGGGTGGCAGGGGACGACAAGCCTGCGGAGGTCGTGCGCAGCCGATTCATGAAGCTGAATGCAGACCATATCCGCTTTGTGCTGAAGTGCCTTGCGGAAAATACCGCACCGGTACGGAATATGAAGCAGTATCTGCTGGCTGCACTCTACAATGCGCCTATGACCATGCAGCTTTATTACCAGAATCAAACCAATCATGATTTATCGAACAGGGGGTGATGAAAATGTCGAAAAAAGCAACCACGATTGCCATCGTCAACCAGAAAGGCGGAACCGGCAAAACCACGACCTGCGAAAATCTGGGCGTGGGGCTTGCACGGGAAGGCAAAAAGGTGCTGCTGGTGGATGCCGACCCGCAAGGGTCGCTTACCATAGTCGCTTTGTTCCTATGGCCAGTTGTGCGCACTGCGTGCGGATTCATAGTTGTCCGCTGCGCAGACATTGCCATCAGCATGGGCTGGCAGCAGCCCGATGAACTGCCTGTTACGCTTTCTACCCTGATGGCGAAAGCCATGAACGACCAGTGCATCCCGCCCGGTGAAGGCATCCTGCACCATGTGGAAGGCGTTGACCTGATTCCGGCTAACATCGAACTGGCAGGGTTGGAAGTGGCCCTTGTCAACAGTATGAGCCGGGAAAAGATGCTCAAACAGGTGTTGGACAGCGCCCGGCGGGAATACGATTATATCCTGCTGGATTGTACGCCTTCTCTGGGAATGCTGACAGTAGTCGCTTCGCTTCTATGGCTAGAGGTGCGCACGTTGTGCGGATTTATAGTTACCTCCTGCGGAGGTAATGCCATCAACGCACTGGCCGCAGCAGATACCACTCTGATTCCGGTGCAGGCGCAGTACCTTTCGGCAAAGGGACTGGAGCAGCTGTTGCAGACCATCCAGAAAGTGCGTCGGCAAATCAACCCGAAGCTGAAAATCGAGGGTATCCTGATGACCATGACGGACAGCCGCACCAATTACGGCAGAGAAATCGATGCACTGATTCGGCAGGTATACGGCAGCAAAATCCGGGTGTTTGAGCAGCCTGTTCCGCACTCTGTCCGTGCGGCGGAAATCAGCGCGGAGGGTAGGAGCATCTTTGCCCATGACCCGAAAGGAAAGGTGGCAGCGGCCTATCAATCTTTGACGAGGGAGGTGCTGGCCGATGCCGAAAAGCAACGCAAACTTGGCGCTGAAAGGTCTCGATGAGATGTTTTCCACCGAAGAATCCCGGCAGGAACAAAAACGGGAGCAGGTGCAGCAGATTCCCATCGAAGAGCTGTTCCCCTTCAAGGAGCATCCGTTCAAGGTGCTGGACGATGAGGCCATGCAGCGCACGGTGGAAAGTGTGGCACAGTACGGCGTACTGGCTCCGCTGATTGCAAGGCCCCGCCCGGAAGGCGGATATGAGATTATCTCCGGCCACCGCCGTCAGCACGCCGCCGAGCTTGCCGGGCTGGACACGCTGCCCGTTATCGTCCGGGAAATGACGGACGATGCCGCCGTGATATTGATGGTGGATTCCAACCTTCAGCGCGAAAACATCCTGCCCAGTGAGCGGGCTTTTGCGTACAAAATGAAGCTGGAAGCCTTAAAAAATCAAGGTGCTAGGTCGGATTTAACTTCCCGACAAGTTGTCGGGAAGTTGGAGGCGGCTGATTTGGTAGGAAAAGGAAACGAGGAAAGTGGCAGACAAGTCCAGCGTTTTATCCGCCTGACCAACCTCATCCCGGAACTGTTGGACATGGTAGATGAAAAGAAAATCTCCTTCAATCCCGCTGTAGAACTGTCCTATCTGGACGAGGCTCAACAGCGGGATTTTTTGCAGGCCATGGACGAGACCCAAAACGCGCCGTCCCTGTCGCAGGCGCAGCGAATGAAAAAGCTGGCGCAGGAAGGAAAGCTCACCTATGAGGCCGCCTTTGCCATTATGGGGGAAGCCAAAAAGGATGAACTGGACAAGGTGGTCATCAAAAACGATACCCTGAAAAAGTATTTTCCCCGCAGCTACACGCCCCGGCAGATGGAAGATGTCATCATCAAGCTGCTGGAACAGTGGCAGCGCAGACAACAGCGTCAGAACGAACGCTGAAAAATCGGAACTGAAAGACCCATGAGGTCTTTTCTTTTTTGCAAAATTTTGGAGGACAACGACTATGAATACCACGATTGATTTCAAGACCGCAAAGACCATTGAGAACATGAGCCGCAAAATCGACGGCATGGAGCGTGCCGTTTCCGGCTTCTTCAACAAGATGAGCGACATTGCAGAGCGCAAGTACGGTGACCCGCAGGTTTATCTGGCGGCAGTCGGCCCGGCGAGGGACCTGAGCGCCATTCTGCTGGAAGAAGCGCCCGGCATTCTGCCCTGCTTTGACGAGACGGATGACACCTTCGGCATTTCCAAGGAGCTGCCCGTGGCGGGCTGTTACAACCCCAAGCAGGTGCTGGAGCTGTCGGGCAAGCGCTACCTGACCGGCCCGGTCGTCTTCGTCCGCTTCAACATGGAAGGTGAGTACGTTTCCCTGACGATGGGCGACCTGCACTGCATTCAGGAGTATCTGGAGCAGCACAGCATGGCGCTTATGGCCGACGGCAAGAACCTGAACTGCATCTGCCTGGACTGAGGAGGCCGCAATGATGAGCTTTTTTGTGGGCTTTGCTTTCTTTGAACTGGGCGTTTTCTGCGGCTTTTTTGCCGCTTCCCTGATGCAGGCGGCACGAACCGGAGAAATTACGATTACGGTAAAGGAGAATACGGATGGAACAGGAAAAGAATACCCTTTCGGTGCTGCAAATTGCGCCGGGGCAGCACCCGAAGCCGATTGAGATTGACAATGACCTGAAAGCGTTGCAGCAGGCGGTCGGTGGCTCGATTGGTGCAAGCTATCCTTTTGAAGACCCGGTGGCCATCGTTTACAACGATGACGGCAAGCTTATGGGGCTGCCGCTGAACCGCGCTCTGCGGGATGAAAGCGGCGAGGCCTATGATGTGGTTGCCGGAACGTTTCTGGTGGTGGGTCTGGGCGAGGAGGATTTTGCATCCCTCTCCCCGGAGCTGACGCAGAAATACGAGGAGCTCTTTCATCAGCCGGAAACTTTTATGCGCCTGGGCCGTCAAATGCTGGTGCTGCCCGTTCCGGACGAAAATGTGAGGCCGGAAACAGCGAAAGCAAAGCCCCCGGCGGCGCACGAACGATGAGGAGATATTCCTGCAGAGGGGGTGGTATAAATGCAGGAGGAAGTTGAACACAAGACAGTCAACTTTGCCATTTCAACCACAAAGCTGACGGCCCGGACTTTCCTGAAAGGTGCGCAGTTTCTGTTGCGGCAGTACGACAAGAATGCTTCGCAGGGAAAACAGAGCATGAAGCGCCTGATTCGGCAAAACCGGGGTGTGACCAATGTGGAAATCGAGAAAACCGGCATCAAAGGCTTTGCGAAATATGCCAAGCGCTACCACATTGACTATGCGGTTCAAAAAGATATTTCCTGCACGCCGCCCCGCTATATGGTCTATTTCAAGGCGCAGGACACGGATGCGTTGAGCGCGGCATTCAAAGAATATTCGGCTTCGGTTTTGAACAAGACCAAGCGACCTTCCGTTCTGGCAAAACTGCAGGAACTGGTGCAGGCGGTGGCGGCGATTCCCGATAAAGTCCGCAACAAAGATCAGGAGCTTGGCCTATGAAAAAGAATTTTTCCAAGCTGCTGGCTCTGTATCTGCTCTACCTTCTGCTGGGACTTGCGGCAACGAACTTCGGCGAGGAGTGGCGGCTGGCCGAGGGCAAAGAGATGGGAGATAAGATTCTGTCTCTGATGAGCACGATTCCGGTGGCCTTTGCAAATCCGCTGCCGAGCCTTCATCCGCTGGACATTCTGGTGGGCATCTGCTGCGGTGCCGGGCTTCGGCTTGCAGTTTACCTGAAAAGTAAGAATGCAAAGAAATACCGGCATGGCATGGAGTACGGTTCAGCCCGGTGGGGCAATGCCAAGGACATTGAGCCGTTTCAGGCTCCGAAGTTCGAGGACAACATCATTCTGACGAAAACTGAACGTCTGATGATGAGCAACCGTCCGCCCGACCCCAAGAATGCGCGGAACAAAAATGTTCTGGTGGTGGGTGGTTCCGGCAGCGGTAAGACGAGATTTTTTATTAAGCCGAACCTGCTGCAGTGTGATTCCAAGGCCTTTCCGGTTTCATTCGTGGTTACGGACCCGAATGGGAAAAACTGAGTACAATAGAATATAGAAGGAACAAAACCTTCTGAAAGACCGAAAGGTCTTTACATAAAAACGGAAAGGGAGGTGAAAAAAGTGCCTGACAAAGAGAAAAAACGCTATACGGCTCTGTATGAGCGGCTTTCCCGTGATGATGAGCTGCAAGGCGAATCCAACTCCATTTTGAACCAGAAAAAGTATCTGGAGGACTACGCCCGACAGATGGGCTTTTCCAACATCCGGCACTTCACAGACGATGGCTATACCGGAACAAATTTCAACCGCCCCGGATTTCAGGCCATGCTGGAAGAAGTGGAAGCCGGAAATATCGCCACCGTCATCGTGAAGGATATGAGCCGCTTTGGACGGAACTATCTTCTGGTCGGCAACTATACCGAGCTGTTATTCCCCAACAAGGGTGTCCGGTTTATTGCCGTCAACAACGGCGTAGACAGCGCAAACCCCACATCCAGCGACTTTACTCCGTTTTTGAACATCATGAACGAGTGGTACGCCAAGGACACCAGCAATAAGATCAAGACCGTGTTCCGCAACCGGATGAAGGAAGGAAACCGTGTCAGCGGTTCCATCCCCTACGGCTACTACCGCAAACCGGACGATAAGCAGACCTTATATGTAGACGAAGAAGCCGCCGCCGTTGTCCGCAAGATCTTCGATATGGCTGCACATGGAGCAGGGCTGACGGAGATCTCCGATACCCTGACCCGTGACAAGGTGCTGATTCCGTCTGCATACAGCCAGAAGTATCAGCCGCAGAACAACCGCAACACGTCCTATCACGACCCCTATTGCTGGAACAATACGACCGTAAGCTATATTCTTGACCGTCAGGAATATCTGGGGCACACGATCCTTGGCAAGACGATCAGCGAGAATTTCAAAATCAAGAAACGCCGTAAGGCATCCGAGGACGAGCTGATCATTTTCCGAAATACCCATGAACCCATCATCACGCAGGAGGTCTGGGATGCGGCACAAAAGCTGCGGAAGCGTTCCCCGCGAAAACTCCAGAATGGCACCTACTCGCATCGACTGTCCGGGCTGATCTTCTGTGCAGACTGTGGACACCGGATGTCGTACAAAAGCCCGGATTCCGTTCGCCGCCCGGACAACAGGCACTTCGATTCCGATTCAGGCTTTCAATGTGTCCGGTATCGAAACCGATACGATGGTTGCACATCCCATTCCATTAAAGTGTCTGTTCTGGAAGAAGCCATCCTGAAAAGCATTCAGGCTGTGTCGGATTATGTTCTGGAAGATGAGAATGCGTTTATTGAAGAATTGCAGGCGCAATGGCAGAACCAGAAGCAGGGATTATCCGCTGAGAACAAAAAAGACCTTGCCAATGCCAAAAAGCGGATGGATGAGCTGGACAACCTGATCCGTGGTCTGTACGAAAGCAATCTGTCCGGCAAGCTGCCTGACCGTCAGTTTCAGCGCCTGATGGCGCAGTATGACGAGGAACAGGAGCAATGCGAAAACCGCATCAAGGAGTTAGAAGCAAAAGCCGGAGATTCTATGACATCCAAGGTTGACCCGAAACGTTTTGTTGCGCTGGTTCGTAAATATCAGGATTGCGAAGTCCTGACCGATGATATGCTGTATGCGTTTATCGAGAAGGTGGAAGTCCATGCGCCGACCGGAGGCCGGACACGGTACCGGCAGCAGCGCATCGACATCTATTTCAACTTCATCGGAGAGTATCATCCCCCTGCCGAAGAAATCAGCGAGGAAGAGCGTGTTCGGAAAATCGACGAGCAGGCAGAAGCGAAGAAAAACGAAAAGCGGCAGAAGTCAGTGCAACGGTATCGGGAACGGCAGAACGAGCTGAAAGCTGCTGCACAAGCCGGAGACCCGGAGGCCATTGCAAAGCTGGAATCTGAGCGGGAACGAAAAAGACTGCAGGGTGCAAAGCGGCGGGCAGAACTGAAAGCGATACGAGAAGCCGACCCTGAGTATCTCCGCACGATGGAGGAAAAAGAGCGCATCCGGCTGGAAAAGATGCAGGAAGCCGAACGCCGGAAGGCAGAAAAACAGAAGAATAAGGCAAAGCGCACCCGCAAGGAATTGAAAGCCCTTGCAGAAGCCGGTGACCCGGAAGCAATCGCCGAACGAGATGCAATGCTAGCGAAGGACGCCGAAGCCCGCAAGCGCAAGAAAAAGCGTTATGCAGAGCGCATGGCAAATGACCCGGAGTATGCCGAAAAAATCCGCCAACGGCAGCGGGCGTATAACAAAGCCCACGCAGACAAGCGGAAAGCGGACTATGCCGACCTTATCAAACGTGCGGAAACCGACCCGGAAGCCGCCAGAAAATTGGCAGAGATACGGGCTTACCAAAGCCGGAAAACGGTAGAGTGCTATCAGAATCTTGTGGAGAGAGCCAAGACAGACCCTGCCGCCGCAGAAAAGCTGGCGCAAAAGCGTCAGAAACAGAATGAGAGTGCAAAAGCAGCCTACAACCATCTGAAGGAACAGGCAAAGACCGATCCGGAGGCTGCAAAAAAGCTGGAAGAACGGAGGTCGAAGCAACGGAAAGCAACCAATAAGTATCTCGAAAAACGAAAAAACAACGTACAGGAGGACAATGCAGCATGACTACCATGAAAAAATCCATCCATGACAATGCCAACGGTCTGGACTACACTCTTGTCAATGACCACTATCTGCCGAATCTGACCGCAGCAGCCCCGGCAGAGCACCCCACCGGGCGGTGGGGCCGCTTACATAAGACGTATCTGAAGGAGCAGCACCCCATCCGGTACAACCAACTGCTTCTGTCCGGTGTGCTGGGCAGCTACCTTGCCAAGCTGGACAAGCAGGCCGAAGAACAGCTTGCATTGACCATCCGGCAGATGCAGGAAGCCGAGGGTGTGACCGAAGCCCTGAAAGCTGCCGATCAACTGGAATGGGTGCGCCGGATGAACAGCATCCGCAACCGTGCTGAGGAAATCATCAAGTCTGAGCTGATTTTTGTATAAGGAGGTGCCCACGATGGCTGTGCTGAAACCGATGCTGAAACTTGCCCTTCTCCCGCTGCTTCTGCTGCTGATTCTGGCGCAGTGGGTGGGCATCTTCCTCACGACCTTCTCCATTGTCCTGACGAATCTGCTGGCGGGACTGTTCTTCTTCGTGGCTCTGGCAAGCTGGATCATGAAGCTGGCAGACGGCGGCGAAGTCCTGAAAATGCTGATTACCGCATTTGTGGTTTTCGTCCTGCCTTACATAGCGATAGCTGCTATCGCAAAAATCTCCTTTTTCGCTGAGGAACTCCGGGATTTTCTCCAATCCTGAGTTCAAGACCGCCCTGCGCAATGCACGGCGGTCTTTTTGTTACATCGGGTCTGCACAGGGCAGGCCCTTTTTTAATACGGAGGTACAAGCCTATGAAACTGACGTTTGAAGAAAAAAGCTGCTCTACACCTATGGCTGCGCCGATCTGGAACTGACTCGCAAGCGGCTGTGCGGAGTTGCCGGGCTGACGGTTGACCCCGACCAGAACAAGCTGGTGCTTGACTTCTGCCGGAAGCTGGAGGACGAAACGCTGGCAGACTGGTACGACCAGATGTTCTACTTCGTCCGTTCCGAGATGGAGCATTATACCATGATGCAGAAAATGTCACGGGACATCGAGGAGGACGAGGACTGGGGACCGACCATCTTTGACGAATCTGAGGAGGGAGAACTGATTGACGATGTTTAAGCTGGAGACCATGATCTACGCCAGCGATGCAGGATAGTGCGGTTGGGTGACTCAAGAGAAAGAAAAAAGAGACCTCATCTCGTTGAAAATCAAATTTCAAAATCATTAAGGGAGCTATTCAAATGAAACAAAATCAGAATTTCGACCATAATCACTCTCAAAAAGTGCTTTCCTGTCGCTACAACATGGACACCAACCGGGTGGAAGCCCGGTTTGAAGATGGCACTACCCTTGCCATCGACTGCATCGCTATTGAGGATGAATACGGCAACACCCCTGCGCAGCGAGCAGAGCTGGATCGGCTGCTCTACAACAAGCCCTTGGAGTATGCCCAGCTTGTGCTGGGTGGTGAGATTGAGCATTATCTTTCGCTCGGCTGTGACCATGGCAGATTAGAAGATTGGCTTTTAATTATAGCAATCCAATAAATTAGCGTGAATAGCCACAAACGCGAAACCATCCAGAACAGTCATGTGAAGAAATCGTTTTGAAAGCAGCACGAACGGCATCCGGCAGCTTCTCCAACAAACGAACTTTTGCCTTTCTCAGAAAAGCCTTGAGGTTAGACCACATCTTCTCAATAGGATTCAAATCAGGGCTGTACGGTGGCAGATAGAGGTATTGAACGCCAGCCTGCTCCAATAAATCCTTTACTGCCTGTGTATGGTGAGAACGCATATTGTCCATCACAACGACCGAGTCGGGAGAAAGTGTCGGAATAAGAATGTTTCTCAGATAATCAACAAATCTTTCTGAAGTTGTTCCTCCTGAATATGTTGTATAGGCAGTTTCGCCGTTCAGTTGAATCGAAGATAGGACAGTCATATTTTGAGGTTTCCACAGAGGTACAGCATCAACTGCGCGAGAACCACCCTTGGAACGGGCATAAAATCTCGTCATATTGACATTGATTCCACTTTCATCCAGAAAAACAAGCTTTTCAGGGGCGTACCCGGACATATTCTCTTTCCATGCTTTGCGTTTTTCCTTCACATCGGGGACGCTCCTGTTCGCTGGCGTGAAGAGATTTCTTTTTACGACGATATCCAAGTTTGAGCACTGCTTTACGAACTGTTTCATTACAGGCTTTGAGTTGAAGTGTATCTATGATTTCTGCAATCGTGATGTCGGGCTTCTCTTTCAGCAACTGTTCAATGTTGCGGATACCTTCCCGGCTCAAAGCTGATTTACGTCCGCGAGGATAGGTTCTGGTTTCGATGGAACCAGTTTCTTCCAGCTGTCTTTTCAGGCGATATACCGTGCCTCGATTGACAGAGAAGTTTTCAGCGACTTCTCTTGCATTGTGTGTTTTCTCCAATGCCTGAATCAGAAGTTTTCTTGCTTCATTGTGCAACATTTCAATCGCCTCTTTGACTCAATTTTACACCTTTTGTCAAGCTGTAACTTTATTTGATTGGACTGCTATAATATGTTCCTCCCAAAAAGGATTCAATGATTTTTCCATCACAGATATGTATTTGCCTACTTGCGTACGCTGCCACATCTGGAGAGTGCGTTACCATAACAATCGTCATGCCACTGCGATTGAAACTTGAAAACAGTTCCATAATGGCGAGGCTGTTAGCTTTGTCTAAGTTGCCGGTAGGTTCATCGGCCAGTAACACACGCGGCGAACGAGCCAGCGCTCTTGCAATGGCAACGCGCTGTTGTTCGCCGCCAGAAAGATTTACTGGTCGCTTGTTGGCTTTTTCGGCCATGCCAACGCGTGCGAGCAGTTCATGTGCAACCGCATCTCTTTCCCGTTTGGACACACCCGCATAACCAAGCGGCATACAGACGTTTTCAAGCGCGCTAATTTCATTGACCAAGTTGAATGCTTGGAATACATAACCAATTTTTTCGTTACGTAATGCCGCGCCGGCTTTACTTTTCAGTCGTGTAATGTCCTCGCCGTCAAAGAAATAACTGCCGCTTGTCAGTTCATCCATACAGCCTAAAATGTTTAGCAGAGTCGATTTGCCGCAGCCTGAACGGCCTGTAATAGCAACAAAGTCGTGAGGATAGATTTCAAGGTTTACCGCCTCGATCCCTACAGTTTTCACACCACCCTGCCGATAAATTTTACTTGCATCTTGCAGCTTTAGAATCGGTTTCATTTTTGCTCCTTTTAGCGCTATAAAATCTTCGTTGGGTAGCGACTACGCGTGCCGAGGACCGTACATACACAACATATAAGCGTGATTCCAAATGCCATGCCTATTGCAAGTATCGCGCATGTCCAGGAAAACCGCACTGTGAATGTCACAGTGGAAAGCTGCGGTGCAATAAATATTGTTAACAGCAAACTTATTACGCCTCCCAAAAGTGAAAAAAGCAACACTTCGCAAAACAGTTCAAAAATAAGCGTACCGTGTGTTGCCCCCAAAGTCAACGCAATAACGAATTCTCGTCTGCGCTGTTCTACATAGATAAGTAAAACTCCGATGATGCCCACCGTTGTAATGACAAGCGAACATTTTGCCACCCATACAAACAGCTCCATCCATTGAGTTAAATCGCGGATGGATTTTTTGAGTTCCGCGCGTTGGTCAGACACCGTATAACTGTAGGACGGATGACGGCTTTGTAGCCAATCGGCAATTCTCTGTACATCGTCAATACCCTGTCCGCTTTGTAAAAATACGCTCAAATAGGCCATGGGGGCGTCAGCATTGGCAGTCAACATATTTAGCTGCGAAAACGGCAAAACGATAAGCTGTGCGGTATCCACATTTTCACTTTCCATAGCGCTCAATAGTAAGAGATCAGAATTGTCAGGTAAGGTTGCTGTGTGCAGTAGCTGTCCGTTTATCGTTGCGCCTTGTTCATCAAGCAAAAACCAATCACGACAAAAGAACAATCTGTTGGGCAAGTCCTTTTCTATTTGCGCACCGAAATAAACCGTATCCGGTTCTGGCTGTACGCCGAAGAAGAATTCAAAAGTGTTCTCATCCATAGAAGAAAATATGACATCTTGCACCTTATCCTCTTGTAGCTCAAATGTATAGATTGTTCGTTCAAGCAACAGATATGAAAAGCTATACTCCGAGCCATATATTTCGCATAACTGAGTATAATCTTCAGGCGTTACGGCAGCATTGAGACCATCGCCGCCATAATACTGAATGGATATACTGCTTTTTCTGCTCTGCATTTCGTAGGCTTCCAAACGGTATGTGGCGGCTCTGCCGGACAAATATCCACAAAGTACAACTGTCGTGCCAAGCACAAACTCTATAAGCAGAAAAAGATAGGTTTTACGGTTCAGCCACAGCTTTTGCACCGCACGGTAGAGCGGATATAACATCATGACACCCTCTCCATCAATTCTACAAGCTTTCTTCTTTTCAAATTTCGCATGGTGGCCCACGTGACAAGCAATACCATTCCTGCTCCGAAGACAAACGCTCCGATGTATACGCCAGCAGTAAGGGCAAGAGCAAAGGTTTGGGGAGCCGTTGGCCGCAAAAGTTGCACAAGCGCCAAATCAAGAATAAACGCAGCAGCGAAACACAACAGGTTTTCTACCAATGCGGAGAAAAGTTCCGTGCTGTAAGAAGAGCCCAGCGCCATATGTATGCCAATGAGCCGCTTATTGTGTAGGATTTTTCCGGTAAGCACGAGCCCAATGTTAAGACCTGCAAACAGCAGGCTGACAGCCCCCGCACTGAATATGAGAACTGACTGTTGGATGCACTGACTGAGAAGCTTTTGAAAGTCCTGCTCACCATTGCGAACGCTACGAACTTTCAGTCCAATGGTTTCGAGCGCAGTGCACAAACGCTCTAAATCACTTTGTTGCGTATTGCGAAAATAGATTCGACTGTACTGTAAAGCGCCTTTACTGGTCTGCGGCGCAAGCGGAAGGAAAATTTTGCCGTTGTTGCGCACAGAAGAATAAACACCCGCCAGCTTGTATGCTTGACCGTCAACCGTGACAGTATCGCCTATAGACAACTCACCATATTGCTCCAAATCCGCTTTTTCTATAATGCATGTATTTTGATTTTTAGAAAATACGGATTCTCCTGCTACAGGTACAAACATTTCAAAGTCTGTGATGTTTTCAGTTGTATAATAGACCACCTCACTGTGACGCTCATCGTTCCAGTCTACAGTACTATTGCAATACGCAATGAGGGCAAAATCTGCCGACTTTATTCCTACGTTTTGTATAGCTCTTTGAACATCCTGAAATGCGACATCCACGCCATATAAAGTAAGCACGGTTGTATCTGCTCCCCCCTGAATACGCATAGTCTCGATGTTCTGTACGAATACATTAATGTTGCCAAGACAAAAAATAGGGAACAGTAGCCCTAATGCCATAGAAACAATCAAAATCACATTGATTTTAAATTCATGACAAAATTGCACGGTTGAAAGCCAAATGTAATAAGAAAAACTATTCATTTTCATCAAGATACCTCAGAGGGAGAATTTGAGCGTTTTATATGATAGAGAGTGCCTTGTGTAGCATCAGATACCCAAAATCCATCTTCAGTACGTACAAGATAAGATTCCGGAGATAATTCTTCAAATTCTATTAAGGTTTCAACATACAATCAAATCGATCAAATGTTGCTCAGAATTTGTCCATCCTCAATCCGAATGACCTGCTGCGCTTTCTGCGCAATTTCCGGGTTATGCGTAACAACGATAAGCGTTTGCCCGAACTCCGCAGCACATTCCATCAACAGCCGCATCGTATCCTCGCCCGTCCGCGTATCCAGATTTCCGGTAGGCTCGTCTGCAAAAACGATGCGGGGCTTTGC
>CAKTFS010000003.1 GCA_934561115.1 uncultured Faecalibacterium sp.
CCCGCAATGCAACAACTGCGACCGCCGCCAGCGGCGGAAACAGGGAGCAGTTGTTGGGGCAGCGGCCAGCAAGACGCACGTGCCGCCCAAGGCACGATGCGGATGCTGGGTGCCGCAACCCGTCGCCAAGGGCTACACGCCCTTGACAATCCTAAAGAAGAAGTCGAAGCACAAAAAAGCTAGCGCTGCGCCAGTCGGCGCTATCGCTTTAACGCTTTTTTCGCTTCTCCATTTATAGCCCCTCAGTCGCTGCGCGACAGCTCCCCCCGGGGGAGCGGGTACGCCCGGAAGCTTTGCGGTTTAACCGGAAACTTTCCCGCCATGCCAAAGGCTCCCTCTCAGAGGGAGCTGGCAAAACCGTCAGGTTTTGACTGAGGGAGTTTGTCCTCTTGTATCCCACATATTAGCAACTGTGCACAAAAATTGGAACAATTCTTTGGTGAATGAAAATGACTGAAACTGATTGATTCTGACGGGATTTTTGCTATAATAAAGATGCAAACAACCAAAACACGCCAAGACCGTGCAGAATCGGTCAGGCGTGGGAAGGAAAGAAGGGAAAAGACACCATGCTGGCAGAGGAACGTTTTGCACTGATCTTAGAACAGCTGAACGAAAAGCGCACTGTGACGGTGCAGCAGCTGTGCGAGGCGCTGCACACCAGCGAATCCACCATCCGGCGTGACCTGACCGAGCTGGACCGGCAGGGCAGACTGACCAAGGTGCACGGGGGAGCCACCCTGCCGGACAGCCGTTTTCTGGCAGACGAGCCCACCATGGAAGCCAAGGAGACGCTGGCGGTAGCGGAAAAGCGCAGCATTGCCGCAGCCGCCGCAGCGCTCATTACCGCCGAGGATTTTGTGTTCATTGATGCAGGCACCACCACGCTGGAGTTGGTGCGGGCGCTGGCGGGTGCGGCGCTCAAGGCCACCTACGCGACCAACGGCGTGGCGCACGCCCGGCTGCTGGCGCAAAAGGGCTGCCGGGTGTATCTGCCCGGCGGGCTGCTGCGCCCCCAGACCGAAGCCATCGTGGGCGCACCGGCGGTCAGCAGCATCCAGCAGTATAACTTCACCAAAGCATTTATGGGTGCCAACGGCGTGGCGCTGGAGGCGGGCTTTACCACCCCGGACCCCGAGGAAGCAGCGGTAAAGGCCGCAGCCGTCCACCGCGCAAGGGAAAGCTGGTTCCTTGTGGACGATGCCAAATTTGCTAAAATTTACCCGGCGGTCATCACAGATCTGCACGGCGGTGCCATCCTGACCAACCGCTGCCCGAACCCTAAGTATAAACAGCAGACCTTTGTAAAGGAGGCAGAAGTATGATCTACACCGTTACCTTTAACCCGGCCATCGACTACGTTGTGCGCTTGGACGCACCGCTGGAGGTGGGCGCAGTGAACCGCGCCAAAGGCGAGGACTGCGTGCTGGGCGGCAAGGGCATCAACGTGTCCGGCGTGCTGGCGCAGCTGGGCTGCGAGAGCGTGGCACTGGGCTTTGTGGCAGGCGAGACCGGCGCATGGTTGGAGCGCGGTCTGGCCGCACAGGGACTGAAAACCGATTTTGTGCATCTGGAAAACGGTATGACCCGCATCAACGTCAAGATCAAGGCGGGGCAGGAGACCGAGCTGAACGGCGCAGGCCCTGCCATCCCGGAAAGTGCTTTGCAGCAGCTGGAAGCCCAGCTGGATAAGCTGACCGAGGGCGATATCCTCATTCTGGCAGGCAGCATCCCGGCAAGCCTGCCGCAAAGCGTCTACGAGCGGCTGCTGGCGCGGCTGCAGGGCAGGGGCGTGCGCGCGGTGGTGGATGCCACCCGCGACCTGCTGGTGAACGTGCTGCCCTACCACCCCTTCCTTATCAAGCCCAACAACCATGAGCTGGGCGAGATCGTGGGCAGGGTGCTGACCACTGACGCCGAGATCGTTGCCGCTGCCCGCACTTTACAGGAAAAGGGTGCCCGCAACGTGCTGGTGAGCATGGCAGGGGACGGTGCGCTGCTGTTGGACGAGCAGGGACAGGTGCACCGCATCGGCTGCCCCAAGGGCAAGGTGGTCAACAGCGTGGGTGCAGGCGACAGCATGGTGGCCGGCTTTGTGGCCGGGTATCTGCAAAGCAGCAGCTACGCGCAGGCACTGCGTCTGGGCACGGCCTGCGGCAGCGCCACGGCTTTCAGCCTTGGGCTTGCCACAAAGGAAAAGATCGACGAGCTGCTGGCGCAGCTTTGATAGGACAAAAGGAACAAAGGAGGAACGTTTATGCGCATCACCGAGTTATTTACCGCACAGTCCATTGCGCTGGACGAGGCACTGCAGACGCAGGAGCAGATCCTGAGCCGTCTGGTGGAATTGCAGGCCACCCACGGCAACATCACCGATAAGGAGGCCTACAAAAAGGCACTCTACGCCCGCGAGGCCGAGGGCTCTACCTATGTGGATAACGGCATCACCGTGCCCCACGCCAAGACCAATGTGGTCACCCGCCCCAGTCTGGCCGCCCTGCGGCTGAGCACCCCGGTGCAGTACAACGCCGAGGATGACGGCACCACCGACCTGCTGTTTGCCATTGCCGCCCCGGAAAACGGCAGCCTGCATGTGGATATGCTGGCCCGCATGATGCAGATGCTGATGAACGAGGACTTTGTGGAAAAGCTTAAAGCTGCCAAGACCCCCAAGGAGTTCTTGGAGTGCATCGACGCGCAGGAGGAAGCACAGTTCGGCGCAGAGAGCTTTACCCAGCAGGCCATCCCGCAGGACGGCTACCGCATTCTGGCCGTGACCGCCTGCGTCAACGGCATCGCCCACACCTACATGGCCGCAGAGGCACTGACCAAGGCCGGTGACAAGCTGGGTCTGCCTACCAAGGTGGAGACCAACGGCTCGGACGGCGCAAAGAACATCCTGACCCGCGCCGAGATCGCCGCCTGTGACGGCATCATCGTGGCAGCGGAGAAAAAGGTGGATACTGCCCGCTTCGATGGCAAGCCGGTGCTGTTCACCCGCGTAGATGACGGCATCCACAAGCCGGAGGAACTGATCAAAAAGATCGCCCACGGCGAGGTGCCTGTGTTCCACGCCGAGGGCGGCGCAGCAGCCGAGGACGACAGCTCCACCAAGGACAGCTTCGGCCGCAGCCTGTACAAGAACCTGATGAACGGCGTTTCCCACATGCTGCCTTTCGTGGTGGGCGGCGGCATCATGATCGCGCTGGCCTTCCTGCTGGATGATTACAGCATCAATCCCGCAAACTTCGGCATGAACACCCCCGTGGCTGCCTTCTTCAAGACGGTGGGCGGCGCAGCCTTCGGCTATATGCTGCCCATTCTGGCAGGCTTTATTGCCATGTCCATTGCCGACCGTCCGGGCCTGGCCGTAGGCTTTGCCGGCGGCGTGCTGGCCATGAACGGCACCAACTTCACCGACCTTGCCGCAGGCAGCACCACCGGCATCTCCGGCGGCTTCCTTGCAGCGCTGCTGGCCGGTTTTGCAGCGGGCTACATCGTGCAGTTCCTTAAAAAGATCACCGAAAAGCTGCCCGCCAGCCTGAACGGTATCCGGCCCATGCTCATCTACCCGCTGGGCGGCATTCTCATCGTAGGTGCGATGATGTGCGCCGTGAACCCGGTGATGGGAATGATCAACACCGCCATGACCGACTGGCTGAACGCACTGGGCGGCAGCTCCAAGGTGCTGCTGGGCGCCATCGTGGCCGGTATGATGAGCGTGGATATGGGCGGCCCGGTCAACAAGGCAGCCTACGTCTTTGGCACCGCAGCCCTTGCTTCCGGCAACTACGAGGTGATGGCCGCCGTCATGGTGGGCGGCATGGTTCCTCCCATCGCCATTGCCCTGTCCACCACCTTCTGCCCCCGCAAGTGGACTCCGGAAGAGCGCCGCAACGGCATCGTGAACTACGTCATGGGTCTGTGCTTCGTGTCTGAGGGCGCTATCCCCTATGCAGCAGCCGACCCGCTGCGCGTCCTGCCCAGCTGCGTTGTCGGCTCTGCGGTCGCCGGTGCGCTCTCCATGACCTTTGGCTGCGCACTGCGCGCACCCCACGGCGGCATCTTCGTGTTCCCGGTGGTGGATCATGCCGTGCTGTACTGCGTGGCACTGGCTGTGGGCAGTGTGCTGGGTGCAGTGATCCTGAGCCTTGTCAAAAAGACCCAGCCCGCCGAGGCAAAGTAACAAGCCATTCTCTTTTTCCATACGGATAAGTTCTCCATAAAAGCAAAGGGGGCTGCCGCACACCGCGGCGGTCCCTTTTGCGTTTTCCGACCGTCTGCTGTAAAAAGATGTTTTTTGCACCGGACAGTTCCCCGGCGGTGGAAAATGTGCTATCATAGAAACGATAAGAATGTGTAAGATCCCGCACCTGCGGGGAGAAAGGAAACGATCCGTTCCATGCGCAGACAAAGCTTCTGGAACCACCGGTTCACCCGCACCCGGATCAAAAGCGAGAAGGTCCAGCTGCCGGAGATGCTCTTCGGCTACATTCTGGGCCCCATGGGTGCTTCCATCTCAGGCAGTATTTTCGGCAGCATCCTGCAAAGCTACTTCACCGATGTGCTCCGGCTGGATCTGCGGTTCCTCAGCCGGCTGCAGCTGGTGTCCACCGTGCTCATCGTGGCGGCAAACCTTCTGGTAGGGCAGCTGATCGAGCGCACCCGCGCCACGGCGGGCAAGGCAAGGCCGTGGCTGCTGCTTTCGGTGTTTACCTTTTCCTCTGCCAGCGTGCTCATGTTCATCGTGCCTTTTCAGGGCATTGCGCGCATGGTGTGGATCGCCGTGGCGTACAACCTGTACTACTCGTTTGCGTCCCCCATTTACAGCACAGCCAGCAGCATTATGCTCTCGGTGTCCACCCGGGACAGCCGTCAGCGCGGGCTGCTGGCCTCCATCAACAGCATGGTGGGTCTGGGCGTGATGGGCACCTGCAGCATGGTGTTCCCCATGCTGGTGTCCTTTTTCCTCCGGGAAAATATCCACCGCTGGTTTTTTACCATGCTGGGGGTGGCGGTGTTCACCGGGTTTACCATCTACCTGCAGTTTGCCTTTACCCGCGAGCGCGTTACCGAGGAACGCCGCATTCTGGAAGGCCTGTACGGGCCGGAGGATGAATTTGAAGCTGCCCGGCAGGCAGACGCACCCCCGCCGGAGCCTGCACCGGTGCAGCGGGTCTCGCTGCGCCGCCAGCTGCGGGCGGTGACTGCCGACCCCATGTGGTGGCTCATTCTGGGCGTATGCGTGCTGTTCCAGTGGAGCGGGTCTTTAAAAAACAGCACCATGACCTACTATTGTAAGTGGGTGGTGGACAACACCTTTTTGGGCAGTGCGGGTGCATGGGGCGCATCCCAATCGCTGTTGACCATGATGGGCGCGCTGCCCATGGCGCTGGCCTCGGTGCTGCTGGTGCCGCTGATCGACCGGTTCGGCAAGCGCAAGGTGTGCGGCTGGTTTCTGCTGCTGGGCGCTGCGGGCGGTGTCATCGCGGGGCTGGGGCAGGGCAGACTGGTTCCTGTTGCCATCGGCGTTGCGCTCAAGTGCTTTGGCTCTGCGCCTGCCTGCTGCATGCTGCTTGCCATGGTGGCCGATGTGGTGGACCATGTGGAGATGCGCAGCGGCATCCGCACCGACGGGCTTACCATGTCGGTGTACAGCTCCCAGTCCGTGGCGGGCGGCTCGGTGATGAGCGCACTGTTCAATGGGGTGCTGGCGCGCACCGGCTATGACCAGTGCGCCAGTACGGCGCTGGGCACTGCCGCCCAGAACGCCGCCGTGCGCCATGTGATCGCGGGCGGGTATATCTGGGTGGAAACGCTCAGCTATGTGGCGGCGGGGCTTCTGCTGCTGGCCTTCTGGAAGGTGGAAAAAGACCTTGCCGCCCGGCAAAAAAACTGACCCAAAACGGCATCTGCAACAAAAAACAGAACTCTGTACCGCCCAAAACGGCCTATCCTGCCGGAATTGTGTTCTGCGCTTTGTTTTGCATTGCGCCCCACCCCGGGCTGTGGTATACTTATGTTTGTGATTTTTTGCCCGGGTATGGTGTGCCGGGCCACCAGAGAGGAAACGAACGATGAAAATAGGATTTGACAACGACAAATATCTTGCGATGCAGTCCGAGCATATCCGCGAGCGCATCAAGAAGTTTGACAATAAGCTGTATCTGGAATTCGGCGGCAAGCTGTTCGACGATTACCACGCCTCCCGCGTACTGCCCGGCTTTCAGCCGGACTCCAAGCTGCAGATGCTGCTGCAGCTCAAGGAGCAGGCCGAGATCGTCATCGTCATCAGCGCCGAGGACATTATCAGCAGCAAGGTGCGCGGCGACTACGGCATCACCTACGATCTGGACGTGCTGCGTCTCATCGATGCTTTTCAGGAGGTGGGGCTGTATGTGGGCAGCGTGTGCGTGACCAAGTACACCGCCGCTGCCGAGGTGGAAGCCTTTGAAAAGCGGCTGAACAGTCTGGGCATCCGCACCTTCCGCCACTACAAGATCCCCGGCTACCCCAACGATGTGGCCCGCATCGTCAGCGACGAGGGCTACGGCCGCAACGAGTACATTGAGACCGAGCGCCCGCTGGTGGTCATCACCGCGCCCGGCCCCGGCAGCGGAAAAATGGCGGTCTGCCTGTCCCAGCTGTACCATGAATACAAGCGCGGCGTCAAGGCCGGTTACGCCAAGTTCGAGACCTTCCCCATCTGGAACATTCCCCTGAAGCACCCGGTCAATCTGGCCTACGAGGCCGCCACCGCCGACCTGAACGATGTGAACATGATCGACCCCTTCCATCTGGAAGCCTACGGCGTGACCACCGTAAACTACAACCGCGACATCGAGATCTTCCCGGTGGTGAACGCGATGTTTGAGCTGATCGCAGGCCAGAGCCCCTATAAGTCCCCCACGGACATGGGCGTGAACATGGCCGGCAACTGCATCGTGGACGACGCCGTCTGCTGCGAGGCCTCCCGCAAGGAGATCGTGCGCCGGTACTACAAGTGCCTGTGCGAGCAGAAGGTCACCGGCACCGCCAAGGAGAGCGAGCGCTACAAGCTGGAGCTGCTGATGAATCAGGCCGGGCTGACCATGGGCGCACGGGAAGTGGAAAAGCAGGCCCACGCCCGCAGCGAAGCCACCGGCGGCGCACCGGCTGCTGCCATTGAGCTGAGCGACGGCACCGTCATCACCGGCAAGACCGGCCCGCTGCTGGGTGCTACCGCAAGCGCTCTGATCAACGCGCTCAAGTATCTGGCGGGCATCCCGCAGGAGACGGATCTGGTCAGCGCTGCCGCTATTGAGCCCATCCAGACCCTCAAGACAAACTACTTGGGCGGCAAGAACCCCCGTCTGCACACCGACGAGATCCTGATCGCCCTGTCCAGCTCTGCTGCTTCCAGCGACCTTGCCGCAGCAGCCATGCACCAGCTGCCCAACCTCAAGGGCTGCGATGTGCACTCCACCGTGCTGCTTTCCAGCGTGGACAGCAGCACCCTGAACCGTCTGGGCATGTACCTGACCTGCGACCCCGTCTACGAGGAAGAGGACCGCAAGTACCATAAGCTGTAAAGATACAGCCGGACGATCTTGAATGGCCGCCGCGTGCGCTCTGGCCATTGTTTAAGGAAATAAGATTTGTATGATTTGTGGCTCAGAAACGCCTGCGGGCGTTTCTGAGCCACTTTTTCACAGCTGGGGGGTCGTGACCGGAAACTGCATTTTGCCTTTATGACCTTTTTTGTGAAAATGCGTTTGTCGCGCTCCGCAGAGCGCGACAAACGCGAAATAAAAATAATCATTCCGCTGAAAATATCCAGAGCGTAAGCGGAGGATATTTCCAATCATCCTGCGTTCCAAAAGGCCGCTGCGCAAGCAGCATTTCGTGCTGCTGCTTGCTAGTTGTCCGCAGATGTGGTACACTTGTTCTGCTTAATTTTTATAGCGTATAGGAAAAGAGGATCAACAACATGGAACAACAACACAAGCGCAGCGCGTTCTCCGGTAAGATCGGGTTCGTGCTGTCTGCCGCAGGCGCTTCGGTGGGTCTGGGCAACATCTGGCGCTTCCCGTATCTGGCAGCCAAATACGGCGGCGGCATTTTCCTGCTGGTATACATTCTGCTGGCAGTCACCTTTGGCTATACCATGATCGTGGCCGAGACCGCACTGGGCCGCATGACCCACAAAAGCCCGGTCAGCGCCTACGCCCATTTCGGTAAGGGCAGGGGCATCCGGTTCGGCGGCTGGATCAACGCCATCATTCCCATTTTGATCGTGCCGTATTATTCGGTCATCGGCGGCTGGGTCATCCACTATCTGGCCGAGTACCTGTGCGGCCGCGGCAGCAATCTGGCGGCGGACGGATACTTTTCCGCCTTTATCACCAACGGCCTGCAGGCCGAGCTGGCCTTTTTGCTGTTCACCCTGTTCACACTGGGTGTCATCTTTGCCGGTGTGCGCAACGGTGTGGAGCGCGTCTCCAAGGTGATGATGCCGGTGCTGGTGGTGCTTTCGCTGGTCATCGCAGGCTACTCGGTCACCCGTCCCGGTGCGCTGGCGGGTGTAAAGTATTTTCTGGTGCCCAACCCCAAAAACTTTTCGTGGATGACCGTGGTCACCGCCATGGGGCAGATGTTCTACTCGCTGTCCATCGCCATGGGCATTCTGGTCACCTTCGGCTCCTATATGAAGAAGGACGTCTCCATCGAGGAGTCCACCGAGAACGTGGAGGTGTTTGATACCGCCATTGCCATCATGGCAGGCCTGATGATCATCCCGGCGGTGTTCGCCTTCTCCGGCGGCGACCCGGACACCCTGCAGGCTGGCCCTGCACTGATGTTCATCACCATCCCCAAGGTGTTTGCCAGCATGGGTCTGGGCACCGTGGTGGGTGTGCTGTTCTTTGTGCTGGTGCTGTTTGCAGCCATTACCAGCTCCATCGCTCTGACCGAGAGCGCCGTCTCCACCTTTGAGGACGAGCTGGGCTGGGACCGCACCCGCTCTACCGTGCTCATCGGCGCCATCATGGTGGTGCTGGGCAGCCTGTCGGCACTGGGCTACGGCCCGCTGGCCGGGGTGACCGTGTTCGGAATGCAGTTTCTGGACTTCTTCGACTTCCTGACCAACTCTGTCATGATGCCCATTGCAGCCATTGCTACCTGCCTGCTGGTGTCCCGCGTCATCGGCGTGGAGCAGATCGCGCAGGAGGTGGAGCAGGACGGTCAGCGGTTCCGCCGCAAGCCGGTGTTCAATTTTATGATCCGCTGGCTGTGCCCCATTTTTGCAGCCATCATTCTGGCAAGCTCGGTGGCAAATGCTCTGGGCTGGATCGCCATGTAACCAAAGAAAAACAGGTCTTTCAAGCAGCAGAACGCAGGCTTTTTTTAACAGGATAAGGGGGTTCTTATGAAAATGGAAACCTTGAAGCAGCAGATCCTGACAGCAAAAGGTGACGTGCGGGCAGAGCTGGTGCTGAAAAACGCCCGGGTCATCAACGTGTTCACAAACGAGATCGAGCAGGCCGATGTAGCCATCCGTCAGGGAGTCATTCTTGGCGTGGGACACTATACCGGCGAGACCGAGCTGGACCTGCAGGGCAAATATGTCTGCCCGGGGCTTGTGGACGGGCACATCCACATTGAAAGTTCCATGCTCTGCGGCCCGGCCTTTGAGCAGGCCGTGCTGCCCCACGGCACTACGGCAGTGGTCACCGACCCGCACGAGATCTCCAATGTGGCCGGTACGGCGGGGCTGGACTTTATGCTGGAGACCACGAAAGATCTGGCACTTTCGGTCTACTTTATGCTGCCCTCCTGTGTGCCTGCGACTGGGCTGGACGAGTCCGGCGCGGTGCTGGAAGCAGAGCAGCTGCGCCCCTACTATCAGCAGCCCCGGGTGCTGGGTCTGGCAGAACTGATGAACTCCTACGGCACAGTGCGCGCGGACGAAAAGATCTTGCAAAAGATCCGCGACTGCACCGCTGCGGGCAAAAAGATCGATGGCCACGCGCCCTTCCTCAGCGGGGAGGAACTGAACGCCTATATCGCCGCCGGGGTGCAGTCCGACCATGAGTGCTCGGAACTCCACGAGGCCATGGAAAAGCTGCGGCGCGGACAGTACATCATGGTGCGGGAAGGCACCGCAGCCCAGAATATGGACAGCCTGCTGCCCCTGTTCCGGGAGCCCTATTGCAGCCGCTGTATGCTGGTGACCGACGACAAGCACCCCGGAGACCTGTTGCAGGGCGGTCACATTGACTACATCATCCGCAAGGCCATTGCCGCCGGGGTAGACCCGGTGGTGGCGGTGCGGATGGGTACCCTTGTCCCGTGCCAGTATTTCGGCCTTGCGCACGGCGGTGCAATAGCCCCCGGCTATACCGCCGACCTGATCGTGCTGTCGGATCTGGAACAGTTCACGGTGGAGCAGGTGTACAAAAAGGGCAAGCTGGTGGCGCAGCAGGGCAAAATGCTGCACCCCGCCGCCCTTGCGGTGGACAAGGTGCGGTTTGCGCGGGTGTTCGATTCCTTCAATATGGACGAGATCACCCCGGAGCAATTGCAGCTGAAACAGACCGGCACCCGGCAGCGGGTGATCTGCCTGACCCCGCACGCCCTGCTAACCACCGAAAAGATCGTTCCGTTCTGTCAGCACCCGGGCACAGCGCCCGGCGTGGACGTGGCGCAGCAGATCGTCAAGCTGGCGGTGTTCGAGCGACATCACCGCTCCGGCCATGTGGGGCTTGGCTTTTTGGGCAATTACGGCCTGCAATGCGGCGCGGTGGCTTCCAGCATCGCCCACGACTCCCACAACCTCATCGTGGCGGGCACCAACGATGCCGACATGGTGCTGGCGGGCAACACGGTGCGTAAAAATAAAGGCGGCTTAGCCTTTGCACTGAACGGACAGGTGGTAGGGGAGCTGCCGCTGCCGGTGGCAGGGCTTATGAGCACCGAAAGCGCAGAAGCAGTGGAAGAAAAGCTGCAGGCGCTCAAGGCAGCGCTGAAAGCCCACGGCATCTCGGAGGACATCGATGCCTTTATGACCCTTGCCTTCGTCAGCCTGCCGGTCATCCCGAAGCTGCGGCTGAACACCTACGGCATCGTGGATGTGGATGCCCAGCAGATCGTCCCGGCGGTGTTCTGAGAGCGCTGCCTGAGAGGAACGGTCTTTGAACCTGACGTTTTTATCGCAATGCCGGACAGTCTGCGGGCTGTCCGGCATTGCGTTTTACGGCAAGAGGGCTCTTGACTTTTTGCCACAGAACCGGTATGTTGATACTGTCCGTCTGACACACAGCATTGCATTTATAATATAAGGAAACTTTATGGAAAAACGCAGCACACCCTCTTTGCAGATCACCGACCGCTTTGGCGCACAGGCGGCCTTTGCCAGTCTGCGCCTGCCGGACGGCACTGAAACCAGCGTACCGGCAGAGCACGCCGCCGCTATTTATGTGAACGAGCAGCCCGCCTTCCGGGTGGTATGCACCCCGGCGCTGCTGCCGCAGCTGGCCTTGGGGCGGCTGCTCACCGAAGGGTGGATCGCATCTGCGGACGAGGTGGAGCAGATCGCCGTCTGCGCCGAGGGCGCAAAGGTGCAGGTATATCTGCGCCACCCGCTGCCCACCCGCCGCGCCGCCGCGCAGGAGGTGGCCAGCTGCTGCACCGATAATATCGCGCTGGGCAGTCCGGTGGAGCTGCAGCCCCTGCGCCCTGTGCCGGGGCTTGCCTTGCAGCCGGAATGGGTGGAGCACCTGACCGCCGCCATGCACGCCGGGCTGCCGCTGTACCGCACCACCCGGGCGGTGCACAGCTGCTTTGTGCTGCATAAAGGCGAGATCGTTTTTGCCTGCGAGGATCTGGGGCGGCACAACGCACTGGATAAGGCGGTGGGCTGCGCAGTGCTGGCGGGGCTGCCGATGGCAGAATGCGTGCTGTACACCAGCGGCCGGGTGCCGCTGGATATGGTGCGCAAGGCCATCCGCGCCGGGGTGCCGGTGCTGATAAGCAAAAGTATGCCTACCGTGCAATCCGCAGAGCTTGCGGCGGAATACGGCCTGCAGCTGGTGTGCGGGCGCAAATTCCCTAAACTTTAAGCAAATATTACAAAAACAATAGTTACAAAACGGAAATGCCTGTCCGTTTCTGTTGACATTCTTTGCGCCCGCATGTTAATATATTATCGAAGAGACCGCTCCGCTGTTGCAGCAGCCAGAGCGGCCTCAATTGTTGTCCGGGGTTACCCGGCAAAATAAAAAACAGGCAGGTGATAACATGAAGCAGGCAACCAACCCGTTTGCGCCCGTACCGCTGTGGCGCAAGCGGCTGCCGGGCTATGCAGCCATGGGCGTTGCGACCATCGCCTTGGCGGTCGGTCTGACCACCTTGCAAAGCGCACGCACCACGGTTGCCGGTACCCTGCTGCCGGTGTCGGAGGCGGATGCAGCCGCCTATGGCATCAGCGCAGTGTACCAGCTCGACGATGGCAGCTACCGCGTGGAGGGCTCTCAGAAGGGCTTCCAGAGCGATGTGCAGGCTGCCGTGACCATTGACGCCGAGGGCAATGTTTCCGCAGTAGAGATCCTCTCGCAGGACGAAACGGAAAGCCTTGGCGGCCAGTGCGTCAATCCGGAGTTCACGTCCCAGTATCAGGGCGCAGCTCCCTTCACGCTGGCGGGCAAAAGCTACACCGTAACGGACCCCGTTACCGGTGCCGCCTATGCCGCTGCCGGTGCAGCGGAGGAGCAGCCCGCTGCTGCCGGGGATTTTGACCCCGCACAGTGGCGTACCTATGATACCTCTCCCGAGGCCGAGGCTACCCGCAAAATGTATGCTGCGGGGCTTACCTTCTCGGCATTGAAGGGGGAACCTTTGGATGATGAGCTGGCTCCGCCGCTGGATTCCAGCGCAGAGGCCGTGGCACGGCGCAAGCTGTACGCAGCCATGCTCAGCAAGAGCGCACTGGACGGTGAGCCGATGGCGATCCCCTTTGCAGATCTCTCGGCAGAGGAGCAGTCCAAGGTGCGTCTGGAGCAGGCCAGCCTGACCACCGCCGGCAATGCGTCCGGTGCCGTCAGCGCAGACCTGACCGAGGTGGACGCCCTTTCCGGCGCGACCATCACCTCTTCGGCTGTGACGACCATCGTCAACAACTCGTATTTCTATGTGACCGGGGTACTCAGCGCAGAGTGACCTCAACGGAGGAATGGAACCTATGGCAAAAACTGATTTCCTGACGGCTGACATGACCCGCCGTCAATTCATGAAGATCTCGGGCAAGAGCCTTGCAGGGCTCACCCTGTCCGCTTCCATGCTGTCCCTGTTCGGCTGCTCTCAGCAGCAGGTGGATTCCGGCGCAGTGGCCACCTGGGCACTGCCGCAGGGCCTGCTGGTGGTCAATGCAGACCTGTGCACCGGCTGCCAGCGCTGCGAGATCAACTGCACCCTGACCAACGACGGCGTGTGCTCCTCTTACATCAGCCGCGTCAAGATCCAGCGCCGCCTGAATCTGGACGGCGCAGGCAACGGTCTGCTGTCCGGCACCGACAACTGCTTTGTCTACTTCCCGGACACCTGCCGCCAGTGCGAGGACCCCGCCTGCGGCAACGCCTGCCCGCAGAAGGCTATCACCACCGACAGCCGCGGCATCCGCGTAGTGGATACCGACAAGTGCATCGGCTGCGGTGCCTGCCATGAGGCCTGCCCGTGGCACATGCCCACCGTCAACCCCGAGACCGGCAAGTCCTCCAAGTGCATCGCCTGCGGTGCCTGCGTGGCAGGCTGCCCGTCCGGCGCTCTGTCCATCGTGGACTGGGATGCCGTTACCAGCGCAGCACAGGCTGCATACTTGGATCTGTAAGGAGGAACTACAATGGCTGAAAGTTATGGCTGGGCAGGCAAGATCCTGCGCGTCAACCTGACCACCGGCGAGATCACCACGCAGGATGACGAAAAGTACCATAAGTATATCGGCGGTATGGGCATGGCCTACCGCATTATGTATGAAGAAGCGCCCATGGGTCTGGACCCCTATGACGAGAAGGCTCTGGTCATCTTCGGTGTCGGCCCCCTGACCGGCGCAGGCGTGCCCTGCTCCGGCCGCATGAACGTGACCTTCCGCTCCACCTGGTCCAAGGGTCACTCTATCGTCGACGCACACATGGGCGGCCACATCGGCTCCATGCTGAAGTATGCCGGCTACGACGGCATCGTTGTCAGCGGCATCTCCGAGAAGCCCGTCTACCTGCGCATCGAGGACGGCGAGGTCTCTCTGGAGGACGCAACCGAGATCTGGGGCAAGGGCACTTTTGCTGCCAACAAGTGGATGGTAGAGCAGAACGGCCGCGAGTTCGAGACCGCTTCCATCGGCCCCGCCGGTGAGAATCTGGTGGACTACTCCACCCTGAATACCAGCTTCGGCAACTCCGGCGGCGCCGGTCTGGGCGCTGCCATGGGCAACAAGAAGCTGAAGGGTCTGGCCATCCGCGGCACCGGCAGCGTCAAGGTCGCTGACCCCAAGAAGGTGCTGGAACTGTCCAACTACATGATCGGCAACCTGATCGGCGGCAACAACAACCACAACGTGCCCGCACAGCCCCAGAGCTGGGCAGAGTACAGCGCCACCTCCGGCAAGAACCGCTGGTCCGGCGCTCCCGGCCGTATGTGGAAAAAGGCTCCCGGCGGCCCCGTGGATACCGGCGAGCAGCCCTACTACGACCTGAACAAGGTGGCTCTGCGCTGCTTCAAGGGCTACTTTGACTTCGGCGCTCCCGCTGCCGAGTACACCGTGAAGAACGGCGGCTGCTCTTCCTGCCCCATCCGCTGCTACACCGAGTATGATGTAGATCCGCTGGCAGATTACGATCTGCCCACCCACAACTCCAACACCTGTATGCCCGTGCTGTACGGCACCCGCGTCTACCCGGACGGCGTGCACGACTTCAAGTACGAGGGCGACGGCACCATGGTCATCAATCTGGCATGGTCTCATGCTGTGGACGATATGGGTCTGTGGGACAACTACGGCAACCTGAACCGCGACCTACAGTGGATCCTGCGCATGCCGCGTGAGGAGGCCACCAAGTACATCAGCGAGGCCGAGTACGACTCTCTGCCCTGGGAGTGGGAGAAGGCCGGCGATCCCCGCTGGGAGGTGGAGCTGATCCGCCGCATGGCTTACGGCGAGGGCGATCTGTCCGTCATCGCCAAGGGCACGCTGGCCATGATGGAAAAGTTCGGCCTGCCCAAGAGCTGGCTGGACCGCACCGACGGCGCTACCAACTCCAACCTGATCTACAACGGCTTCCCCAACCACCACGGTCCTGCTGAGGCATGGCAGGTGGGTATGCTGTACAACCTCGTTTACAACCGCGACTGCATGATCCACGAGATCGTCTGCGAGACCGGTTCCGGTGCTCCGTACGAGGTGACCAAAAAGGTCATGGAAGATTTCTTCGGCGAGGGCTGCTACGATAAGGCCAAGGCCTACACTCCCATCAACGAGAACAAGGCAAAGCTGGCTGCCTACTGCGTCAACGATAAGAACTTCCACGACTCTGCCACCCTGTGCAACTGGATGTGGCCCATGACCCAGTCTCCCTCCAAGGAGCGCGACTACCACGGCGATCTGGACCTGCAGGCAGACTTTATGACTGCTGTTACCGGCGAGACCTATACCCAGGCCGGTCTGCAGGAGGACGGCGCCCGCATCACCCAGATGCTGCGCGTGATGACCGCCATCAGCTTCCAGCAGAACTGCGGCAGCGCAAACCTGCGTCAGGAGCACGATGCCATCTGCGATTGGGTGTTCGATAAGGACCCCGATTTCAAGGCATTTGAGGAAGGTACCACCAAGCTGGACCGCGCCGACATGGAGAAGGCAAAGGATCTGTTCTACGATGTCTTTGGCTGGGACCGCACCACCGGTGTGCCCACCCGCGAGACGCTGGAAAAGTATGATCTGGCTGACATGGCCGATGATCTGGAAAAGCGCGGCATCTACGCCCAGAACACCGAAGCAGCTGAATAAATCCAACAGATAATTCCCATAGAAAGAGGAAAGACCGTCATGTTGTTTGGCAGACGTAAACCCGGCTACACCACCACGGTGGATGGCAGCGTAGACCCGGAACAGGCCGTTCTGGAACTGCAAAAGGCAGAGCTGGCCGCCAAGAAAAAGCCCAAGGCAGAGGTGTTCGACCTCGACGCCGCAAGCGAGACTGCCCGCCGCCTGAAGGAGACCGGCAGCACCTTTGACGGCAGCGCCGCCAAGACCGGCGAGGACGTGATCGCCGCAGTGGAGCGGGAGACCGCCGAGCTTGCCGCAAAGCAGACTGCCGGGGCTGCACCCGAAGCCGCCGAAGCTGCGCAGCCCGATGCTGCAAAGCCGGAGTTGCTGGATTTTCTGGCAAGTGAGCCGGAGGCGGAAAACGATCCCTTTGCGGATCAGCCCACCAAGACCGCCCCGGAGCTGCCCCAGCTGACCCCTGCACAGGAGCTGGCCGGTTACATCCGCGCCCGCTCTGCGGCTGCGCTGCTTACCCCCCACGCTTTGCTGCTGGAGGAAGTGGAAAACGCCGACGAACTGCTGGCGCAGCTGCCCGCAGACCCCCAGTGCACCGATATCGTCTCCCGCGCGGGTGCAAAGGACACCTACTACTATTCCAACGCCAACATGAGCGATAACTACGCCATGATCGCGCAGCTCATCGAGGACAAGGATCTGTGTGTGATGTTTGCCGAGATGGTGCGGTTCAACGCCCGCATCTACCCCAGCGCCACCCCGCTCAAGTACTTCCAGCGCTCCCCCTACGGCCTTGCGCCGGAGGTCATCGAGCAGACCTGGAAGGCCATGCAGGAGAACCCCGCCTATGCCGATATCGAGGAGCTGACCAACAACCAGAACGAGCGGTTCCTCTTTTCCACCAAGCACCTCACCCGCCGCTACGCCAAGGCCATCAGCGACGTGGACGAGTTCTGCGATTAAACCAACCTACAATTGAATCAGGGTATAAGAGCTTCTTTGAGCAAAGGTGTCTAAACTCCCACAAAGAGCAGGACACCGCGCCGCAATGCTGCACCCGCAAGGGCGGGCATTCAAGGGTGGCGGGGGAAACCCCACCGCCTTCCCGCAGAAGAAACGCTGCAATTTGAAAAAAAGAACTCCTCCCATCTTCACAGGTGCTTTTTGGCTGTGTGCTGCCGCTGCAAGGGCGGCGCATAGCCAAAGGCTGCCACCGGCGTAGCAGACTGCAAACTGCCGCCGCCGGTTTTGTGGGGATATTCTGCGGAGGCGTTTTGATTTTCCGGTCAAGACGTCTCCGCTTCTTTTTCACCTGCCTTTTTTGAAAAAAGAATACCCCCGCCGGTGCCCCATCTGAGCCATAGCAGAAGGGGAGAGCGGCGGGTCTATGGAGGAAGTTATAATGAACCAGCCTTTCTGCTCCCCCGTTCAGGCGCTGCGCAGCGTGCTGGACGCGGCAGCGCTTCTGCCTTCTCCGTCCCCGGAGACCGTCCCGTTGGAGGCCGCCTGCGGGCGCATTGCCGCCGCCGACCTCTGCGCCCGGATGGACCAGCCCCCCTTTGACCGCAGCCCGCTGGACGGCTACGCCCTGCACAGCGCGGATACCGCCGGTGCAAGCCGGGAGACCCCGGTCACCCTGCCGGTGGTGATGAAGCTTTACGCGGGCGATGCCCCGGCTGCGGCGCTGCCCGCAGGGTGCGCTGCCCGCATCATGACTGGTGCCCCCCTGCCGGAAGGCGCAGACTGCGTTTTGATGCAGGAGCTGACCGACAGCGGCAAAGAGACCGTGCAGCTTTATGCCGCCGTAAAACCGCTGCAAAACGTGGTGTTCCGGGGCGAGGACGTGGCCGCAGGTGCGGTCATTGCGCCCGCCGGGACGGTGCTCACCCCCGCCCATCTGGGTGTGCTGGCCGGGCAGGGCTACGCCGAAGTAGCCGTCTGCCGTCCGCTGACCGTGGGCGTCCTTTCCACCGGCAGCGAGCTGCTGGAACCCGGCGCACCGTGGGCACCCGGTAAAATTTACGATGCCAACGGCATCCAGAACGCCGCCCGGCTGCGTCAGCTGGGCTTTGCCGTGGAGCGGCAGCAGTGCTCCGATGACCCGGAGGTCATCACCGGCAAAATGCAGGAGCTGCTGACTTGCTGCGATGCTGTTATCACCAGCGGCGGCGTTTCCGTGGGGCAGAAGGACTATCTGCCCCTTGTACTGGAAAAGCTGGGCGCACAGCTGCTGGTGGAGGGCGTAGCCCAGAAGCCCGGCAGCCCCATGCTGGCGGCAATGCTGGACGGCAAACTGGTGTTCTGCCTGTCCGGCAACCCCTTTGCCGCCGCCGCTACGCTGGAACAGTACGCCATTCCTGCGCTGCTGCGTGCCGCCGGACGCCGGGAGGAGAGCTGCATCCCCGCCCGCACCGTCTGCACCCTGACCAATGGCTTTTCCAAACCCAGCAAGGGCAACCGCTATCTGCGGGCCACCGCCTGCGGCGGCAAGGTGACCCTGCCCGGCGCAGGCAACGCCGAGGCACACTCTTCCGGTGCGCTGTCCGCCATGATGGGCTGCAACTGTCTGGTGGAGATCCCTGCCGGAAGCGGGCCGGTAGAACCCGGTATGGAAGTGGAGGTGCTTTGCTTTGTACAGTGAACAAAAACAGGCGCTGGCCGAAACGCAGGCGCTCAAGCGCCCGGCGGTGCTGGCTGTCAGCGGGGTGCACAACAGCGGTAAGACCACCCTGCTGGAAAAGCTGCTGCCCGTGCTGCGCAGCCGCGGACTGAAGGTGGGCGTCATCAAGCACGACGGCCACGATTTTACCCCGGACGTGCCCGGCACCGACAGCTACCGCCTGCGGGAAGCAGGTGCCGAGGGCGTGGCGGTCTACTCCGGCACGCGCTACCTGCTGACCGAGGAATTCCGCCTGACCGAGCAGGATCTGCTTGCCCTGTTCGAGCGTCACGGCTACGACCTTGTGCTGCTGGAAGGGTTCAAATCCAGCGGCTGGCCGAAGATCGAGGTGGTGCGCAGCGCCATCTCGGATGCGCCCGCTTCCTTCCAGCCGCTGGCGGTGGTGGGGGATATCCCCGGCGCAGATTTTGACCTGAACGATATTCCGGCACTGGCAGACTGGATCGAAGCCCAGATGCCCGCGCTGTAAGGAGAATGCCATCATGAAACTGATCCGTACTGTTGACGCCGCAGGGCAGGTGCTCTGCCATGATATCACCCAGATCATCCCGGGCGAGTACAAGGATGCCCGCTTCCGCAAGGGGCACGTCATCCAGCCCGAGGATATCCCCGTGCTGCTTTCCATCGGCAAGGAGAACCTCTACGTCTGGGAAAAGCATCCCGGCATCCTCCACGAGGACGAAGCAGCCGCCCTGCTGTACAAGGCCGCTGCGGGCAAAAATATCCACGGCACTGCGCCGAAAGAGGGCAAGATCGAGCTGATCGCGGACTGCGACGGCCTGCTAAAGATCAACCGCCGGGCGCTGATGGCTGTAAACAGCACTCCGCAGATGATGATCGCCACCATCCACGGCGACCTGCCTGTGAAAAAGGGCCAGAAGCTGGCCGGTACCCGCATCATCCCGCTGGTCATCGAGCAGGAGAAGATGGACGCCATGCAGGCTGCCGCCGGAGCAGAGCCGATTTTGAACGTGCTGCCTATGCAGGCCAAAAAGGTGGGCATCATTACCACCGGCAGCGAGGTGTTCAAGGGGCGCATTGAGGATAAATTCACCCCCATCCTGCAAAGCAAGCTGGCGGTCTACGGCTGCAAGATGGTTTTCCATAAGGTCTGCGACGATGACCCCGCCGGGATCACCGCCGCCATTCTGGAGGCCAAGGCCGCTGGGTGCGAACTGATCTTTACCACCGGCGGCATGAGCGTGGACCCCGACGACCGCACCCCGCTGGCCATCAAAAACACCGGGGCCGATATCATCACCTACGGTGCACCGGTGCTGCCGGGAGCGATGTTCCTCGTCAGCTATCTGGACGGTGTGCCGGTATGCGGCCTGCCCGGCTGCGTGATGTACGCCAAGCGCACCATCTTTGACCTGCTGCTGCCCCGTCTGCTGGCCGATGACCCCATCACCGCCGAGGATATCGCCCGCTTGGGCGAGGGCGGCCTGTGCCTGAACTGCGAAGTGTGCCACTGGCCGAACTGCGGCTTTGGGCACTGCTGAGGGCAGCTTGCTCGCCCTCTCCGTCACGGCTTACGCCGTGCCACCTCTCCCAAAGGGAGAGGCCTTGGCAAAGAGATGAAGTTTGCGCGGACTGCCAAGGGCTCCCCCTTTGAGGAAAGACTTCCCCCGGCCGGGGGAAGATGTCACCGCAGGTGACAAAAAGGGGAATCTGGCGAATGAAATGAGCCTGAGAGGGCGAGGACGTTTGCGAATTTGATTTATTTTAAAATAAGAAAGATACGATCTTTATGAACGAAAATAATCTGACACATTTTGATGCTGCCGGCAACGCCGTGATGGTGGACGTGAGTGCAAAGCCCGTTACCACCCGGGAAGCCACTGCCCACGGCATCATTACCATGAACGCCGAAGCCTTTGCCGCCGTGCAGAGCGGCACCGTGAAAAAGGGCGATGTGCTGGGCGTGGCGCGCATTGCGGGCATTATGGCCACCAAGCGCACCAGCGAGCTGATCCCCCTGTGCCATCCGCTGCCCCTGACCAAGGTGGGCATCGAGTTCCGTCTGCTGCCCGAGCGGCAGGCCGTGGAAGCCCTGTGCACCGTAAAAACCAGCGGTGTGACCGGCGTGGAGATGGAGGCGCTGACCGGCGTTTCCACCGCGCTGCTGACCATCTACGATATGTGCAAGGCTGTGGATAAGGGCATGGAGCTGGGCGAGATCCATCTGGTGGAAAAGACCGGCGGCAAGAGCGGCCACTATATCCGGGCGGAGGGCGGCTATGTTTGATCGTTACCAGCGCGAGATCCATTATCTGCGCCTGTCGGTGACCGACCTGTGCAACCTGCGCTGCCGCTACTGTATGCCGGACGGCGTGGAAAAGCTGGAGCGGGAAGCCGTGCTGACCTACGAAGAATTTCTGCGTCTGGCTGCGCTGTTTGCCCAGTGCGGCATTGACACCGTGCGGGTGACCGGCGGCGAGCCGCTGGTGCGCAAGAATGTGGCGCAGCTGGTGGCCGGGCTCAAAGGGACCCCGGGCATCCGCCGGGTCACCCTGACCACCAACGCAGTGCTGCTGGCAGAGCAGCTGCCCGCTTTGCTGGACGCCGGGCTGGACAGCGTGAACATCAGTCTGGACACCCTGCGCCCGGAGGTGTTCCGGCAGATCACCGCCCGGGACGATTTTGCCGCCGTGCAGGCGGGCTTGCAGGCTGCGCTGGAAAGCGGCCTGCCGGTCAAGCTGAACTGCGTGCCGCAGGCAGGCGTCAACGAGGGCGAGCTGGAGCAGCTCGCCGCACTGGCAAAGGACAACGCCATGCAGGTGCGGTTCATCGAGATGATGCCTATCGGCTACGGCGCTGCCATGCCCTGCATCTCTGGCCCGGAGCTGCGGGCGCGGTTTGCCCGGCGCTGGCCGGAACTTGCGCCCCTTTCCCCGGCGCAGGAGCACGCCTTGGGCGATGGCCCGGCGGTGTACTACACTGTGCCGGGCTGGCAGGGCAGCATCGGCTTTATTGCAGCGGTGCACGGCAAGTTCTGCGCCTCCTGCAACCGGGTGCGGCTGACCAGTCAGGGCTTTTTGCGCCCCTGCCTTGCCAGCGAGACCGGGTGCGACCTGCGCGCACTGCTGCGCAGCGGCGCGGACGATGCGCAGCTGCTGGCCGCCATCCGGGAGACCATCTGGGCAAAGCCCCGGGAACATCATTTTAACGACAGTTCCATGCCCGCTACCCGCGGGATGTATCGCATTGGAGGATAAATAACTATGGGTAAGCTTCTGGCAATCTGCACCAGCCCCAAGCGGGGCACCGTAAAAACCGAGGTGCCCAGCGCCGTCCTGACCCCGGAATGGGGCATCGTGGGGGACGCCCACGGCGGCAACTGGCACCGTCAGGTCAGTATGCTCAGCGCCGAAAAGATCGAGGCCTTCCGTAAAAAGCTCTGGGTGGACTACGGCGCCTTCGGTGAAAATCTGGTCATCGAGGGCTTCGATTTCCGCAGCCTGCCGGTGACCAGCCGGTTCGCCATCGGGGACGTGGTGCTGGAAATGACCCAGATCGGCAAGGAGTGCCACAATGATTGTGTTATCAAGCAGCAGACCGGCGAGTGCATCATGCCCCACGAGGGCGTGTTCGCCCGGGTGCTCACCGGCGGCGAGATCCATGTGGGGGACGAGGTGACCCTGCTGCCCGCACTGGAAAACCCGCCCCTGCGCGCTGCCGTCATCACCCTTTCCGATAAGGGCAGCCGCGGCGAGCGGGAGGATAAAAGCGGCCCGCTGATCGCCCAAATGCTCACCGCCGCAGGCTATGTGGTGGAGGAGACCATGATCCTGCCGGACGAAGCCAAGGCGCTGAAAGCGCAGCTCATCCGCATGGCAGACGGCCGTCAGGTGAACCTTGTGCTCACCACCGGCGGCACCGGCTTCTCCCCCCGGGATATCACCCCGGAAGCCACCTGCGCCGTTGCCGACCGCAATGCCCCCGGCATTGCCGAGGCCATGCGCTACCACAGCCTGAGCATCACCCCGCGCGGGATGCTGAGCCGCGGCGTCAGCGTGCTGCGCGGCAAGACCCTGATCGTCAACCTGCCGGGCAGCCCCAAGGCAGTGCAGGAGAATCTGGAATACATTCTGCCCAGCCTGGAGCACGGGGTACGCATCGCCGCGGGTCTGGACGGCGAGTGCGCCCGCAAGTAAGGTTTTCCCGCCCTGTTTTCCTTTACGGGGCGTAGAAATAGAATTTTATTTACTTGAAGTAAGGAGAAACAGAGATGAACGACCATCGCATTTCCCGTCGGAGTTTTCTGGCCGCTGCCGGTATGGCCGGTGCAGCCGCTGCCCTCACCGCCTGCGGCGGTGCTGCTTCCAGCGCAGCATCGTCCGTGGCTTCCTCTGCCGCCGCTTCCTCGGAAGCAGCCCAGAGCGTGGAGCTGATCGTGTTTGCCGCCGCCTCCCTCACCGAGACGCTGAACGCCATCGGCGAAAGCTACACGGCAGAGCACCCGGAGGTGACCTTCCGCTTTAACTTCGACTCCTCCGGCACCCTCAAGACCCAGATCCAGGAGGGCGCGGATTGCGATCTGTTCATCTCTGCCGGTCAGAAGCAGATGAACCAGCTGGACATCACCGCTTCTGCCGATGTGAACAAGGACGGGCTGGACTTTGTGGACGCCGACAGCCGCGTGAACCTGTTGGAGAACAAGGTGGTGCTCTGCGTGCCGGAGGGCAGCGACAAGGGCATTGACAGCTTTGACGCACTGGCCGAGCACCTGAAGGCACAGGATATCCTGTTCTGCATGGGCAACAGCGATGTGCCTGTGGGTCAGTACACCCAGAAGATCCTTGCCTACTACCAGCTGGACGAAGCCGCACTGGCTGCTGCGGGCGTGATCACCTACGGCTCCAACGTCAAGGAGGTGACCACGCAGGTCACCGAGGGCAGCGTGGATGCCGGTGTCGTTTACTGCACCGATGCCTACAGCGCCGGTCTGACCCCCGTGGACGAGGCCACCAAGGAGATGTGCGGTCAGGTCATCTACCCCGCCGCCGTGCTGAAGGCCGCCCCCAACGCCGAGGCTGCCAAGGAGTTTTTGGCTTACTTACAGACCGACAAGGCTATGACCGTATTCGAGGGCGTGGGCTTCAGCGCCGTATAAAGGAGCAGGCATGGACTGGTATCCGTTGTGGAACAGCCTGCGCATTGCTTTGATCAGCTGCGCGGCGGTGTTCTTTCTTGGCATTTTTGCGGCCTACTATATCGCCCGGCTGCCCCGGGTGGTCAAGGGTGTGCTGGATGTGCTGCTCACCCTGCCCATGGTGCTGCCGCCTACGGTGGTGGGCTACTTTCTGCTGCTGCTCTTCGGCGCAAAGCGGCCTTTAGGCATCTTTTTCATGCAGCAATTCGGGGTAAAGCTGGTCATGAACTGGTACAGCGCCATCTTTGCTTCAATCGTGGTGGCTTTTCCGCTGATGTACCGCACTGCGCGCGGCGCGTTTGAAAGCTTTGACGAAACGCTGGCGTGGTCGGCGCAGACACTGGGGCAGTCCGATACATGGATCTTCTGGCGGGTGCGGATGCCTGCCTGCCGTCAGGGCATTCTGGCGGGCACGGTGCTGGCCTTTGCCCGGGCACTGGGCGAATACGGTGCCACCAGCATGATCGCGGGCTACACCCCCGGCAAGACCGCCACCATCGCCACCACGGTCTACCAGCTGTGGCGCACCAACGATGAGCTGGGCGCCATGCGGTGGGTGCTGGTGGATATCGCCATCTCGGCGGTGGTGCTGCTGGCTGTGAACCTGCTGGAGAAAAAACAGAAAGCGGGTGGCCGGAAATGAGCCTTGAAGTCAACATTGAAAAAAAGCTGGACGGCTTCACCCTCCGGGCTGCCTTTACCGCCGGTAACACCTCCACCGCCCTGCTGGGCGCTTCCGGCTGCGGCAAAAGTATGACATTGCGGTGCATCGCGGGCATCGTAAAGCCGGACCGCGGACGCATCGTGCTGGACGGGCGGGTGCTGTTTGACAGCAACCAGCACATCGACCTGCCGCCGCAGCAGCGGGGTGTGGGGCTGCTGTTCCAGAATTACGCCCTGTTCCCCAACATGACCGTGGAGCAGAATGTCCTCTGCGGCCTGAAAGCGGAAAAAGACATCGCCGCCCGCCGCGCCGCCTGCGCCGAAATGCTGCGTGTCATGCAGCTGGAAGCGCTTGCCAGGCGCTACCCCGCCCAGCTTTCCGGCGGGCAGCAGCAGCGCGCCGCGCTGGCGCGCATTCTGGTGGGCAAGCCCCGCATCCTGATGCTGGACGAGCCCTTCAGTGCGCTGGACAGCTATCTGCGGGAGGAAGTAGAGGGCGAGGTAGGCAGCTTGCTGGCAGGCTTTGCGGGCACCGCCCTGCTGGTGACCCACAACCGGGACGAGGCCTACCGCCTGTGCAAAGAAATGATCGTGCTGAACAAGGGGCAGGTGCTGCGCACCGGCAGCACCAAGGCCGTTTTTGCCGACCCGCAGAGCGTCGCCGCCGCGCGGCTGACCGGCTGCAAGAACATCCTGCCCTGCACCCCGCTGGACAGCCACACCGTCCGGCTGGACGGCTGGGACACCACCCTGCGGCTGGCGCTGCCCGTCCCGGCAGGCTGCACCGCTGTGGGCATCCGTGCCCACGACTTTACGCCCTGCGCCGCTGATGCGCCAAACGCCATCCCGGTAAAGGCTGTTTCCACCAGTGAGAACCCCTTTGACTGGAATCTCATCTGCATCCCGCCGGAGGGCACTGCGCAGCTGTGGTGGAAGGTAAGCAAAAAAAGCCTTTCCTCGGCAGCACCCGCCGCGCCGCAGTATCTGTGTGCCGCGCCGGAGAGCATCATGCCGCTGAAGGGCTGAGAAAACGAATGGCCTGCGCTATGCTCTGGCCATGTTTAGCG
The DNA here is from genome assembly GCA_934561115.1 of uncultured Faecalibacterium sp. Taxonomy (GTDB): domain Bacteria; phylum Bacillota; class Clostridia; order Oscillospirales; family Ruminococcaceae; genus Faecalibacterium. Next base: position 25,590 of record CAKTFS010000003.1, read on the forward strand.
GAAGAATTATTTATAATTTCGGGATAGCGGAGCGCCTGCGGGCGCTCCGCTATCCCATTTTCACGGGAAATTTTCCTACACACAAAACAGCCGCTGCACGGTAAGGTGCAGCGGCTGCTTTGCTTATCTGTGTAGAGAAAGGAAAGTGCTTATGCCATATCGCGGCAGGTCACAATGTCAGCGCCGGTGCCGCAGACATCGGTCAGCACCACATCACCCACATGGATGGGCGCGTGCAGTACCACGCTGTCCAGCGCGGCGACCACTTCAGCCATCTGTCCCTTGGGCACGGGCTTGGAGGTCTTGACCGGGCAGCGGGAGTGCAGGCAGCCCTCGGCGCGCACGGTGCTGGTAATGATGCGGGTGGGGTGGGTCAGCTCTTCCTTGCCGTAGGCAATGCCGTTGGGGCAGCCGTTGCCGGTCACCTTGTAGTCGTTGGCTTCATCCACCTGCAGATGGCAGCCCTGCGGGCAGCAGGTGCAAATTACTTCTTTCATCTCGCTCATGCCTCCTCGATCTCAATGGTCACTTCGTCCACGGGGGCTCTGTCCAGCAGCACTCTGGGCAGGGCAATGCGCTCCATCTCGCCGGGGGCAAGGCGGTCGCGCTTGAAGCGTGCGATCACCGTGTCACCGCTCTTGACAAGGATGGTGCTCCTGCCGCAGATGCGGCGGACGCGGAAGGACACGTTGGTGCTCTTTTCCACGCCTTCCAGACGGATGCGCTGCGGCAGGGTGTAGCCAAGGTCTGCGCCGGGCTTCACGGTCAGCACGCGCCCCTCGGCCACAGGGCCGTTCTGGACGTAGTTGGCAGCGGCCACACCGGCCAGCTCGCTCTCGCCGGAAACAAAGTCCACCAGATCATGCACCTGCACCACGTTGCCGCAGGCAAACACGCCGGGGATGCTGGTCTCCATGTTCTCGTACACGATGGCGCCCTTGGTGCGGGGATCCATCTCGATGCCGGCCTGTTTGGTCAGCTCGTTTTCGGGGATCAGGCCCACGCTCAGCAGAATTGTGTCCACGTCGAACTCCATCTCGGTGCCGGGGATGGGCTTGCGGTCGGGACCAATCTCGGCCACGATAGCCTTTTCTACACGGTCCTTGCCCTGAATATCCACGATAGTGTGGGAGAGGTACAGGGGGATGTCAAAGTCGTTCAGGCACTGCACGATGTTGCGGGTCAGGCCGCCGGAGTAGGGCATCACCTCTACACAGGCCAGCACCTTTGCGCCCTCAAGGGTCATGCGGCGGGCCATGATCAGACCGATATCGCCGCTGCCGAGGATCAGCACCCGCTTGCCCACCAGATAGCCTTCCATGTTCACATACCGCTGTGCGGCACCGGCGGTGTATACACCGGCAGGGCGGGTGCCCGGGGTGCCGATGGCACCGCGGGTGCGCTCGCGGCAGCCCATGCCCAGCACGATGCTCTTGGCTTCGATGATCTGGTAGCCGTACTCCTTGGAGACGCAGTGCACCTTTTTGTCCGGGGTCACTTCCAGCACCATGGTGTCCAGCTGCACCTTTACGCCGGTGTCCTTGAGCATCTCAATAAAGCGCCCGGCGTACTCCGGGCCGGTGAGCTGCTCGCCAAAGCGGTGCAGACCAAAGCCGTTGTGGATGCACTGGTTCAGAATACCGCCCAGCTCCTTGTCGCGCTCCAGAATGAGGATGTCGCGCAGACCGCTTTCCCATGCCTTGCAGGCAGCAGCAAGACCCGCAGGGCCGCCGCCGATAATGACCAGATCAACCATTGCTCTTTCCTCCTACCTTCGTTTCGCTGACCAGAACGTTCGAGCCGTTCTTGTCCTGCAGGATGTCCAAGGGGTCTATACCCAGCTCACGGCTGATAAGCTCCAGCACGCGGGGGCCGCAGAAGCCGCCCTGGCAGCGGCCCATGCCTGCACCGGCGCGGCGCTTGACGCCGTCGATGGTGTTGGCGGGCACCTCGCTGTGGAGGGCTGCCAAGATCTCGCCCTCGGTGATGGTCTCGCAGCGGCAGATGACCCGGCCGTAGGCGGGCTGCTCCTTGACTAGCGCGGCCTTTTCCTCTGCGGAGAGCTCCTTGAAGCGGATGTGGCGACGGCCATCCTTGTAATCGGCCTTTTCCGCGCCCAGAACGCCGCGCTGCTGCAGGATGGCAACGGCTTCCTCAGCAACTGCCGGGGCAGCGGACAGGCCGGGGCTCTTCATGCCGGCCAGATCGATCCAGCCGGGTGCTTCCGGCTCCTCGCCAATAATAAAGTCGTCCACGTCCAGATTGGCGCGCACGCCCGCAAAGCTGCGGATGGACTCGCCAAAGTTGATGCTGGGCACGCTGCGCTGGGCAGTGGTCTTGACAAATTCCAGACCGCTGCTGGTGCAGGAGGTGTTGTTGCCCTCCACCGGCTCCGCGTTGGGGCCGACGATCAGGTTGCCATGCACGGTGGGTGCCACCAGCACGCCCTTGCCCAGTTCGTTGGGGCACTGGAAGATGACGTGGCTCACGCGGGTGCCCTCGCTCTTGTCCAGCAGGTAGTACTCGCCCCGGGTGGGGATGATGCGGAAGTTGGCGGGCTCCACCATGGAGTGCACCTTGTCCGCCCAGATACCGGCAGCGTTGATGACGCAGCGGGTCTCCACCGTGCCGCCGGGCACGGTCAGGCGGTAGCCGCCCTCGATGGCTTCGGCATCGGTCACCTTGCAGTTGCGGCGCAGCTCCACACCGTTGCGCACCGCCACCTCGGTCATGGCCAGTGCGTACTCCCATGGGTTTACGATGGCGGCGCTGGGTGCCCACAGTGCACCGCAGACCTTCTCGGAGAGGTTCGGCTCCATGGCAAGGGTCTCTTCCCGGGAAAGGATCTTCATGCCGGGCACGCCGTTGGCGGTGCCGTTCTCGAACAGATGCTGCAGGTGGGGCAGTTCCTTTTCGTCCAGTGCCAGCACCAGCGAACCGCACTGCTTATAGGAGACATCCAGCCTTGCGCAGATCTCCTTGGCCAGCGCCACGCCGCGCACGTTCAGCCGTGCCATACGGGTGCCGGGGGCGGGGTCGTAGCCTGCGTGGAGAATGGCGCTGTTGGCTTTGGTGGTGCAGTCTGCCACATCGTTCTCGGCCTCAAGGATGACCACCTTGTTGTCGTAGCGCGACAGCGCGTAGGCGGCAGCGGCACCGATGACACCACAGCCGATGATTGCTACATCATACATTGTTCTTTTCCTCCTGTCCGTTCTGCCTTGGCCCGTCGGGAGCCGGGCAGCTGTTGATCGTACAAAAAAAGAGCGAAACAAACAAAGGCAACTGCCCTTGTCCGTTTCGCTCATATCTCTTGAAACAAACAGCACTTGTTAAGCTTATGATACCCTCTCTCTGCACAAAAAGCAAGGTATTTTGCACTTTTTGTGAAACCCTTACAAAAAACACCTGCTGCTTTTGCGCAGAATGCGGGTCACATATCCCACACGGCCTGATTGGTGGTGGAAATGGCAGTGATTCCGGCTTCCAGTGCGGCCATCACGTCCTCTTTATCCGCAATAAGGCCGCCGGCGAGCACCGGCACCTTGGCGGTAGCGCACACCCGGCGCAGGATCTTGGGCATGGCACCGGGCAGAAGATCCAGACAGTCCGGCAGGTTTGCGGGGATCTTGTCCAGACTTTCCAGCGCGATGGAATCCAGCAGGAATACCCGCAGGATGGCAGCCAGCCCCAGCTCCTTGGCGCGGCGGATGAAGGACTGCCGGGTGGAGATGATGCCGTCTGCCTCGGTGGTATTGCGGATAAAGTCCACTGCCACCTCCTTGCCCGCCAGCCCGGCAATAAGGTCTACATGCACCACGGCAAAGCGCCCGGCTTCGTGGATGCGGCGCACGATGGAGGCAATATTGCAGATATCTCCGTATAATACGAATACCACCCGGATGTTCTCGTTGGTCAGCGCACTGCAAAGCCCGGCATCGTCCTTGACGGCTGCAATGACCGGCGTTTCCTGAATGGCATCCATCAGCTCCTGCTTCATAGCTTTCCTCCTGCCCGGCGTTTTGTGGGGCAATTTTACTGGTGCTCTGCCAGCCAGCGCAGCGCCATATAGGTGTAGGCTGCTGTGCCGCGGTACAGGACACTGTCATCGAAGCGTACTTTGGGGTGGTGCTGGCCGTAGGTGTAGCCCTCTTTGGCGTTGCCAGCAGCTAAGAACATACTCACAGTGGGTACCTCGTGGCTGACAAAGGCAAAGTCCTCGCTGCCGCCGCCGGGCTTGCCGCCGGTGAGCGGGGTCATATCCATAGCGCCCTTGCCCAGCAGCTCGGTCATATAGGTCAGGGCGTTGCTTGCCAGCGGGGTGTCTACCACCATGCAGGGGCAGTAATCGCTGAACTCCACCTCGGCGGTGCAGCGGTAGGCAGTGGCCACGCCCTGCGCAATTTCAGTCATGCGCTGGTGGATGAGGGCACTGACCTTCTGCTCCGGGTCCACGGTGCGGATGGTGCCCCACATATCGGCAGTATCCGGGATGACGTTGGAGGCCTTACCGGCTTCGAACCGGCCGGTGGTAAATACGCCGAAGCCTGCGGGGTCCAGCTCGCGGCTGTTGATCTCCTGCAGGGCAATGTGGATGTGCGCCGCTGCGGTGATGGGGTCGATGCAGGCGTTGGGCATGGAGCCGTGGCCGCCCTTGCCGTGCACAACGATGTGGTACTGCTCGCAGCTGGCCATGGTGATGCCGCCGCCCGGCACCAGCACCATACCGGCGGGCAGGGGCATCCCGGCCAGTACATGGAACATGACCGCTGCGTCCACCTTGGGGTTCTCCAGCAGGCCGCTGTTTATCATGTCCAGCGAACCCTGAAAGATCTCCTCTGCGGGCTGGAACTCCAGCTTTACCGTGCCCTCGATCTCGTCCTCGTGCTCCTTGAGCAGCTTGGCTGCACCCAGCACCATGGCGGTGTGCATATCGTGGCCGCAGCCGTGCATCTTGCCGGGCAGCTCAGAGGAAAACTCCTCGCCGGATTCCTCCTGCAGGGGCAGCGCGTCCATATCGCCGCGCAGCAGGATCACCTTGCCGGGACGCTTGCCGCCTGCAAGCGCCACCACGCCGCACTTGCCGCAGTCCTGCGGGGCGTAGCCCATCTCGGTCAGCGCCTTTTTGACCAGTGCCTTGGTCTGGGGCAGGTCAAAGCCCACCTCCGGGTGACGGTGCAGTGTGCGCCGCCATTCCTGCAGCTGAGGTTCCAGCGCCTTGGCGGCTTCCAACAGTTTTTCCGGTGCGATCATTGTAAAATCAACTCCCTCTGAATTTATGCGGAAAACCCTCTCGGCCATGGCAGAGCTATGGCGGGGAGGGCTTGTCCTTACGGTTATTCTTCCCCGCCGTTATTGCCACCCGGGTGATACTGGGCACAGGTGCACTTTTTGAACTTCAGGCCGCTGCCGCAGGGGCAGGGGTCGTTGCGGCCGATCTTGACCACACGCACCGGCTGACCCTTGGGGCTGCCCTTGACGCCGGGTGCGCCGTTGCCGGGCACAAAGCCCTCGCCGGTGGGCTTTGCCACCTGCTCCCGCTTGGGGGCAGCACCGGCGGCGCGCAGCTCGATGGTCAGCAGCATCTTGACGCTGGACTCCCGAATGGAATCCACCATCTGGTCGAACATATCAAAGCCCTCGATGCGGTATTCCACCACCGGGTCCTTCTGGCCATAGCCGCGCAGCGCGATGCCCTGCCGCAGCTGGTCCATGTTGTCGATGTGATCCATCCACTGGCGGTCTACGCACTTGAGCAGGCAGATGCGCTCCAGCTCGCGCATGACGGGTGCACCGTAGCGCACCTCCTTGGCCTGCAGGATCTGCATGCCGCGGTCGTACAGCATATCCGCGATGCCCTGCTGGGAGAGGCTGTCAAAGTCTGCCACGGTATAGTGGAAGTCGGCATCGGTGGTCAGCCAGCCCTGATAGTGGCGGCGCAGGGCACCAAAATCCCACTCGTCCTTTACATCGCCGGAAAGGAACTGGGCGCAGCTGGAATCAATGTTCTCCCGCAGCATCTTGTGCATCTCGGTGCTGATGTCCTCGCCGTCCAGCACCTTGCGGCGCTGCCCGTAGATGATCTCGCGCTGCTGGTTCATCACGTCGTCGTACTTCAGCACGTTCTTACGGATCTCGAAGTTACGACCCTCCAGCTTCTTCTGGGCGCTTTCCAGCGTATTGGTGATCATGCGGTTCTCGATGGGGGTGTCCTCGTCGATCTTCAGGGTGTTCATCAGGCTGGACACCCGGTCGCCGCCGAACAGGCGCATCAGGTCGTCCTCAAGGCTCAGGTAGAAGCGGGAAGCGCCCGGGTCACCCTGACGGCCGGCACGGCCGCGCAGCTGGTTGTCGATACGGCGGCTCTCGTGGCGCTCGGTGCCAATGATGAACAGGCCGCCTGCGGCGCGCACCTCGTCGGCCTCGGCGTCGATGGCGGGCTTGTACTGGGCGTACAGCTGGTCAAAGCGCTGACGTGCCGCCAGAATGTTGGCATCGGTGGTCTCGCCGTGGCCGTTGGCTTCGGTCAGCAGCAGCTCCACGGCTGCCGGGTCGGCATCCTGCGGGGTGTCGGGGTTGAGCAGATTCTCGCAGAAATGCTCCTTGCGCATCTGGGCTTTTGCCATGAACTCGGCGTTGCCGCCCAGCATGATATCGGTACCACGGCCTGCCATGTTGGTGGCGATGGTGATGGCACCCTTTTTACCGGCCTGCGCCACGATCTCGGCTTCGCGCTCGTGGTTTTTGGCGTTCAGCACGTTGAAATCCCGGGTGTGGCGCTGTAACATTTTGGCAAGCGTCTCGCTCTTTTCCACGCTGACAGTACCCACCAGCACGGGCTGACCGTTTTTGTGGCACTCCATTACCTGCTCGATGACGGCGCGGTACTTGCCCTCCACGGTCTTATAGATGGCGTCCGGGTAGTCCTTGCGCTGCACCGGGCGGTTGGTGGGCACACTGACGATGTTCAGGCCGTAGATCTCGGTGAACTCGGTGGCTTCGGTGCGGGCGGTACCGGTCATACCGGACAGCTTTTTATACATGCGGAAGTAGTTCTGGAAGGTGATGGTGGCCAGCGTCTTGCTCTCGGCGGCGATCTTCACGCCCTCCTTGGCCTCGATGGCCTGATGCAGACCCTCGTTGTACCGGCGGCCGATCATCAGGCGTCCGGTGAACTCGTCCACGATGATGACCTGACCGTCCTTGACCACATAGTCGATATCCCGCTGCATCACGCCGTAGGCCTTGATGGCCTGATCGATGTGGTGGGCAAGGGTCATGTTCTCGGCGGCGGCAAGGTTCTCTACCTTGAAATAGGCCTCGGCCTTTTTGATGCCGGCGGCGGTCAGGGTACAGGTCTTGTGCTTTTCGTCCACAACGTAATCGCCATCGGCCTGCTCGTCGGTGGAGACCTTATCTTCCAGCTCCACCACCACACTCTTGTGCAGGGTGCGCACAAAGCGGTCCACCTGTGTGTACAGGCTGGAAGAATCCTCGCCGCGGCCGGAGATGATCAGGGGGGTGCGGGCCTCATCGATCAGGATGGAGTCCACCTCGTCCACGATGGCGTAGGCATGGCCGCGCTGCACCATGTTGGCCTTGTAGGTCACCATGTTGTCGCGAAGGTAGTCAAAGCCGAACTCGTTGTTGGTGCCGTAGGTGATATCGGCATTGTAGGCGGCCCGGCGGGCGTCGCCGTCCATGCCCTGTACGATCAGGCCGACGGTCAGCCCCAGCCAGCGGTAGAGCTTGCCCATCCACTCGCTGTCGCGCTTGGCCAGATAGTCGTTGACGGTAACGATGTGCACCCCTTCGCCGGTCAGGGCGTTCAGGTAGGCGGGCAGGGTAGCCACAAGGGTCTTGCCCTCACCGGTCTGCATCTCGGCAATATCGCCGCGGTGCAGGGCGATGCCGCCGGTCACCTGTACAGGGAAGTGCTTCATGCCCAGCACACGCCATGCGGCTTCGCGGCAGACGGCAAAGGCATCCGGCAGGATATCATCCAGCGTTTTGCCCTCGGCAAGCTGCTGCCTGAAAGCGGCAGTCTGCGCCTGTAAGTCGGCATCGGACATGGCCTGATACTTGGGCTCCAGCGCCAGCACCTGTTTGGTGATGGGGTTCACCTTTTTCAGCTCCCGGTCAGAGAAGCTGCCAAAAAGTTTTTCAACAAGGGACATAGGTCACACCTCATAAATCTTAAAATCGGGCTGTGATGCGCCCGGAATCGCGCATAACAATACAAGTATATGATACACCAAAGCAGCAGACACGTCAAACCTGCAAGGCTATTTTAGCCCGTTTTTACATGAACTTTCTGTAAAAAGATGCTGCAAGCCGTTCACAGATCCCCGGCATCCCGGCTGCACACTTTATTTTCGGCCTATCGCTTTTGGGGGAATCGTGGTAGAATAGGGCTATCATTGATAGGGAGGGCTGTATTTATGCTCAAACGGCTGCGCACCGCGCACCCCATTCTTTATTGTATCCTGTCCGAGGTGCTGTTCCTTGGCAGCATGGTCGTGTTCAGCCTGCTGGGCACCATCGTGCTGGCAGCGGCGGGCGCGGACTTTGACACCATGGACGGCTATCTGTTTGGCTCTGTGCAGGAGGTCGTCGGGCTGGCGGTGGGGCTTTTGCTGCTGGCCCGCACCGGCAGGCTGGATCTGCTGCTGCGGCGCGGCTGCGGCTTTCTGAACGGACTGCTGGTGGGCATGTACCCGCTGTTCTTCATCGGGTATACGGCCTGCGGGACACTGGCTTTCAGCCGTCCGGACACGCCGCTGCTGCCGCTGCCCCGCATCCTGACCTTTCTGCTGAACATGATCCTTGTGGGCGTGGCCGAGGAGCTGGTGTTCCGTGGCATCATTGCCCAGACCCTGCTGGAACGCTACGGCACTGCCCGCGCCGGGGTGTGGAAGGCCTGCCTGATATCCGGTGTGCTGTTTGGCGCGGCGCACCTGAGCAACCTGATCGGCTCGGCACCTTTTGGCGTGCTGATGCAGTGCGTGTTTGCGGCTTCGCTGGGCGTGATGTTCGCCGCCATCTACTTCCGCACCGGCAATTTGTGGGTGACGGTGTTCCTGCACAGCGCCATGGACATTGCCGCCATGCTCGTCGGCGGGCTGTACGGCACCACCAGCGTAGCCGAGAGCGTGAGCGGCTACGATGCCTCGCGGCTGGTGTCGGTGGCGGTGTACCTGATCCCCACTGTATTTCTGCTGCGCAAAAAGAAGCTGCCGGAGGTGCAGCTGTACTGGGGCGGCATTGTAAAAAATTAAGGCTTGCGGACAAAAATCTTCTTGCAATCTGCTGTGCAATCTGGTATACTGTATCTGTTACCGTGGCACGGGGCTGGGAGTATGCCCGCTTTTGGGAAAACCGTTTCCCGCCGCTGTGCCATAGGCAGATAAATTACTTGAAAGAGGTACTGTATTATGAATAAGCAGGAAGTTATGGCCAAAGTCGCTCTGACCGAGAAGGACACTGGCTCCCCCGAGGTTCAGGTCGCTCTGCTGACCGCTCACATCAACGAGCTGAACGAGCACCTGAAGAAGAACCCTAACGATCACCACAGCCGCCGCGGTCTGCTGAAGATGGTTGGCCGTCGCCGCAATCTGCTGGCTTATCTCCAGAAGAAGGACATCGAGCGTTACCGTGCTCTGATCGCAACTCTGGGTCTGCGTAAGTAATTTTAACGGAGGGCAGGTACCGCAAAGGTACCTGCCCTTTGCTTTATGTATAGCTCCATGTATCCCATGCGCACAAAATAGCGGTGGCAGCGTATTGCAGCAGTAAATCGAACGCCTGTGCCTGCGGGCAGGGGCGCTGGATTTATTGCTATGATGCGCACGCCACAGCTTTTTGGATAGAACGATCCGAAAAACAAGGAGGCAGAAACAATGGCAATCGAATTTGGTTCCCGCAAAGAGACCTTTGACAACTTCAAGGTCTACGAAACCATGTTGGCCGGCCGCCCGTTCAAGGTTGAAATGGGCAAGATGTGCGGCCTGTCCAATGCCAGCGCACTGATCCGCTACGGCGAGACCTGCGTGATGTGCAACGTGGTCATGAGCCCCAAGCCCCGCGAGGGCGTGGATTTCTTCCCGCTGAACGTGGAGTACGAGGAAAAGCTCTACGCTGCAGGCCGCATTCCCGGCAGCTTTATGCGCCGTGAGGGCCGCCCCGGCGAGCGCGCCATCCTGACCAGCCGCGTGGTGGACCGCCCCATGCGCCCGCTGTTCCCCAAGGAGATGCGCAACGACGTGTGCATCACCATGACCGTCATGAGCCTTGACCCGGACTGCAGCCCCGAGATCGCCGGCATGATCGGCGCTTCTCTGGTGACCGCCGTGTCCGATATCCCGTGGAACGGCCCCATCGGCGGCGTGCAGGTGGGTCTGGTTGACGGCGAGATCGTGCTGAACCCCACCCAGGAGCAGCGCAAGGTGAGCGACCTTGCCCTGACCGTTGCCGCCACCATGGACAAGATCGTGATGATCGAGGCCGGCGCCAACGAGGTGGACGAGGACACCATGCTGACCGCTATCAAGACCGCACACGTTGAGATCAAGAAGATCATCGAGTTCATCAACAAGATCGTGGCCGAGCGCGGCAAGCCGAAGATCGACTTCCAGGTGGTGGGGCTGGACATGGACGTGTTCCACGCCATCCAGAACAAGTATCTGGACGACTTCAAGGCCGCTATGGACACCGACGACAAGAACGTGCGTGACGCAGCTCTGCTGCCCATCATGGACAAGATCGCTGAGGAATACCCCGACCTGTCCGCCGCCGATCTGGATCTGGTAAGCTACAAGATGCAGAAGTTCGTGGTGCGCCGCTGGCTGCTGGACGACGGCAAGCGCGTGGACGGCCGCGGCATCAACGAGATCCGCCCGCTGGCCGCAGAGGTGGGCATCCTGCCCCGCGTGCACGGCTCCGGTATGTTCACCCGTGGCCAGACGCAGGTGCTTACCACCTGCACGCTGGGCGGCACCAAGGACAACCAGCTGATGGACGACCTGACCGACGAGCAGACCAAGCGCTATATCCACCACTATAACTTCCCGCCGTACTCCGTGGGCGAGGCACGCGCACCGCGCAGCCCCGGCCGCCGCGAGATCGGCCACGGCGCACTGGCCGAGCGTGCTCTGGTGCCGGTGCTGCCCTCTCTGGAAGAGTTCCCCTACACCATCCGCTGCGTGTCCGAGGTGCTCAGCTCCAACGGTTCCACCTCTCAGGCTTCCATCTGCGGCTCTACGCTGGCACTGATGGACGCAGGCGTGCCCATCAAGGCTCCGGTTGCCGGTATCTCCTGCGGCCTGATCACCGAGGGCGAGCGCTGGATGACCATGCTGGACATTCAGGGCGTGGAGGACTTCCACGGCGATATGGACTTTAAGGTCGGCGGCACCCGCAAGGGCATTACCGCCATCCAGATGGACATCAAGATCGACGGCCTGACCTACGACATCATTGCCGAGGCCTTTGAGAAGTGCCGCAAGGGCCGCCTGTATATTCTGGACGAGATCATCAAGCCGGTGATCGCCCAGCCCCGTCAGGAGCTGAGCCGTTGGGCACCCAAGATGTTCAGCATGATGATCCCCACCGACAAGATCAAGGACGTGATCGGCAAGGGCGGCAAGGTCATTCAGGACATCTGCGCCACCTGCAACTGCAAGATCGACGTGCAGGAGGACGGCCATGTGTTCGTCTCCGCTGTGGATCAGGAGGACGCAAAGCGCGCCATCTTTACCATCAAGACCATTGTGGAGGACCCCGAGATCGGTGCCATCTACAAGGGCAAGGTGACCCGCCTGATGAACTTTGGTGCCTTTGTGGAGATCGCTCCGGGCAAGGAAGGCCTTGTGCACATCTCCAAGCTGGACACCAAGCGCGTGGAGCGGGTAGAGGACGTGGTTGCCGTGGGCGATGCCATCGTGGTCAAGGTGACCGACATCGACCAGCAGGGCCGCATCAACCTGAGCCGCCGCGACGCCATTCTGGCTCTGGAAGCCAAAAAGGCCGCCCAGCAGCAGTAAAACTTAAACAAACTGCATAAAACAAGAGCCGCTGTACAGTCTGTACAGCGGCTCTTTTGCGTGGAGAACCCTCTCAGGCTCACTGCGTTCGCCAAAAGCTCCCCCGAAGGGGGAGCTTTTGGCGAAACCGGAGACTTTACGTTTAAGCCGAAAGCTTTGCCGCCATGCCAAAGGCCCCATCTCAGAGGGGGCTGGCTGCGACCAACGGGAGCAGACTGGGGGAGTTTCAGCAGGCACCCCCTCAGTCACGGCTTGCGCCGTGCCAGCTCCCCCAAGGGGACGCCTTTGGCAATGCCGCAAAGTTTGCCATCACCGCCCAAAGCCGTCCCCTTGGGGAAGGTGGATTGCCGCGAAGCGGCAAGACGGAAGGGGTAACGCTGCCGTTTACCGTTGCGCCCCTCCCGTGAAAAGGCAATGCTGGAAAATCCGCAGATTTTCCAGCATTGCAAATTTAAAAATATACTTTCCGCTGAACATGGCCAGAGCGCAGCGGAGGCCATTCAAAATCGTGCCGTGCCCCGGCATAACTCCCTCAGTCAAACCCTGCGGGTTTGCCAGCTCCCTCGGGGAGGGAGCCTCTGGCGAAACCGGATACTTTGCGTTTAAGCCGGAATGTCTGCCGCCATGCCAAAGGCCCCATCTCAGAGGGGGCTGTCGAGCGAACGCGAGACTGGGGGAGTTTCACCCCACAAAAAAACTCCCCCTTGCGGGGGAGCGGGCACGGCGCACCGTGCCTGAAAGGCGTACGGGTTCAGCTTTGCTTTTTGCCCTGACGGTTCAGCACCCAGCCAATGGCAAACAGCAGCACACCGCTGCAGGCCAGCACCGGCACGGGCCAGTTCAGCTGGCCGGTCTGGGGCAGAACGGGCTTATCCGGGTTCGCAGGGGAGACCGGATTGTCCGGGTTGCCGGGGCTTACGGGGTTGTCCGGGGTACCGGGACTTACCGGATTATCCGGCGTGCCGGGGCTTACGGGCGTGTCCGGGCTGTCCGGCTGCTCCGGGAGATCCGGGGTCTCCGGCTCCACGGGGGTGTCCGGGGTATCGGGGGTGTCCGGGGTGTCAGGGGTGTCCGGCACATCCGGGGTGTCGGGGGTTTCCGGCGTTTCCGGGATGGTAGCACCTACCTTGGGGGTGGCGTCTACATCGTAGATCCAGCTGTCGCCATCGGGCAGGGGGATGGACACAAGGAAGGGCTTGATGGCCTCGTAGCCGTGGGAGGCTTCGGTCTGCATGACCAGATACAGCCCCTGCGGCAGCTTGGCAAAATCGGCATAGCCATCCTCGTCCACGTTCTGCTGGGCGGCAATGGCGGGCACCGTGGGCAGATACTTTGCCAGCCGGTCAGCCAGCGTACTGTCGGAAAGATCGCCCAGCACCACGCCGCAGCCCGTAAAATCGCCGGTATAGGCGTAAGACAGGTCGCCGCCGGAGCGCTTGACGGTGGCCACCTGATACAGGGTCAGCTCGCCGCCGCGCAGGGGCACATCGTTGTGGGTGTCGTACAGGCGGACGTGGATCGAGCCAAGCCGCCCGGACACAAGGTTGGCGCTGGTGGCAAACGCCGGCAGGGCGCAGCATACCACAAGGCACACAGCCAGCAGCACAGCCGCCAGACGATGACGCAGATCAATGCTTTTCATGTTCTTCACCTCTTGTTTTCTTGCGTTTGCGTGTGGAAAGCAGCATGCCGATCAGCAGGATCAGCAGCATGGGCAGCGCCATGATGGGCGCAACGATGATGGGTTCGATCTTGAGCGCTTCGGCGGTAACGCGGATGCGCTTGTACTGGTTGGGGGTCTCGACGCGGTGGCCGCGCACCAGCAGGCGGTGGGTGTTGATGCCGTAGGGGGTGCAGGTCATCAGGGTGACGTAGTCCTTGCCTTCGGCGATCTTCAGCTCGTCGGTCTTGGTGGGCAGCACGATGGAAATTTTGTCCACCTCGTAGGTGAGCACCCGGTCCAGCACGGTGATGGTAAAGGTATCGCCCACTTCCAGCTGATCCAGGTTGGTAAACAGCTTTGCGCTGGGCAGGCCGCGGTGTGCCGAGATGACCGCGTGGGTGGACGCGCCGCCTACCGGCAGGCTGGTGCCCTCCAAATGGCCTGCGGCGATCTGCAATACGCTGTCGCTGGTGCCGTGGTAGATGGGCAGCTCCACGCCTATTTTGGAGATGGTGATGTAGCCCATAATGCCCGTGCCGGTAATATCCAGCGTGTCGGCGTAGCCGGTAAGCTGATCCGGGCGGTAGAGCGCGTTTTCGTTGGCGGCTACCTGCGCGTTAAAGGCATCGGCGGCGTCAAAGTATTGGCTGTAGTCCGCATCGGTCATGTTGTCTACGTCTTGGGCGTAGCTGGCAACCGCGCGGGACTGGTTGCGCTGGTTGACGTAATCGCTGATGGTGGGGTATAACATCACGGATAGACCCACGAAAAAGACGAGGATCAATATAATAGTGCTTTTGTTCTTTTTCATGGGCTACTCCCTAACGTTATAGTTTCAGGATCAGGGCAGGGGGCTTTGCAGCCACGCCCTGTGCTGGGGAAAAGGAGAGCTTAGCGGTTCTCCATGCGCTTTTTGGTAATGAGCAGGACACCTGCTGCAACCATCAGGCCGCCGCCGACCACGTAGAAGATGGTGGTGCCAATGCCGCCGGTGCCGGGCAGGGTAGTGCCGCGGTTGTTGAGAACGCGAACAGTTTTGCTGTCGGTAGCCTCAGTATCATCGTACTTAACGGTGCAAGAAACGTCGCTACCTGTAACCGTGGGCAGAGTACCGCGATCGATCACAACCGTAATAGGAGCGGTCAGCGTGTTGTAACCGGTGGGAGCCTTGGTCTCCTCCAGATAGTAGGTGCCAGCGTCCAGACCAATCAGCTTAATGTTACCAGAAGCAGGGGTCACAACGGTGGTAGCTTCGGACTGGGTGCCCCACTTGGCAAACTTATACTCGGTAGCATCGGTAGCATTGCCATCAATGGTTTTAGTCAGCACAGCGTAACTTACGGACTCATCGGCGTTTTTCTTGTACAGCTGGAACTCAGCATCTGCCAGAGCGTGGTCGGCACTTTCACTGGTGGTGGTATACTTGTGCACGCCCATCTCCCAAACGTAGGTTTTGGTGATGGAATCAGGAGTGTCTTCACCGTTGTAAGTGAGGTGAGTGGTGTTAGGGTTACCAGTAGAACCGATGACAGCAGAAGCCTTGACGGTTGCCTTATAGGTGACACTGAACAGATCGCTGGGTGCTAAAGCGGTATCTTTAAACTTGATTTCAAAGGTGCAACTGTCGGTATTAGTGGTAAACAGATCGTAGTCAGTGCCCTCTACTAGGGTATGCTCCTGACCATAACGCCAACGGTAAACAGTGACAGAGCTCTTATCAAACTCAAATCCGGAGCCCATAGTATCGTGCAGAACATAGTTGGTGGGCTTGCCATCGTTTACGGTGATTCGGGTATTAAACTCAACAACGTCTCCAATGTTGGCGTCGTTATAATATCCGTAAGTGTTGCCCTCCTTGACCAACTTGGTAACGGTAGGCAGACTGTTCTTTTCCTCAATGATTACTTCTGTTGCAGTGGAATTAATGGAGCAGATAGAACCATCGTTCAGGTCGGAAACAACCAGATACCAACCGAGAGGCAGATTAGCAAATTCAATTTTTCCATGATCCTCGCCTTGAGCCTTCTTTTCAGCCTCTGCTTCGATAGTAGATGCATATATACCAGCGTCATTTGCAAAGGTCTGAACATCAGCGTGGTCTACCCAAGTAACATCTCCGGTGGAGCTGTTAAAGGTCAAATAACTGTCTTTAGAATCAACAAAGCTGCCCCACTTAGTGTTTTTTACATAACGGTAGGAGTTGGTGGTTGCATTGTACTGAAGATCCAGAATGCGGTAGATTTTATAGGTTTTACCAGCAACAGCATTTTTAATGATAATTTTACCATCTTCACTGCTGCTGTTGTGGGTGCCAGTGGCAGCGGTAGTACCACCCTCCGCCCACGCCGGGATCGCCATGGCGCAGACCATGGCAACTGCCAGCAGCGCAGCCATGAGTTTCTTCATTGCTTTTTTCATGGAAAAAGCCCCTTTCTTTTCTGCCCCTTGCCGCCCCCCCGCATTTTGTGCAGGGGGGGATAGGGGTGTGGTTTTTGTTCGGTCTATCGCGTAAACTTTGCGCTGGGCGGGCGGGGGCTCAGCCCCGGGCGTCCGGCAGGGAAGTGCAGTTTAGTCATCTGCCCTCCCTTCGTGTCTGCGCTTGCGGTGGATAATACTGTATGCCAGCGCGGTCAGCATCATAGTGCCGCCCACGGCTGTGTACGGGAGTGTACCGGTGCCGCCGGTAGAGGGGAGTTCGTAGCCGGAGTTGTCTTTTTCCTTGTTGGTCACAAGGATGATATCAGCACCCTGCACATTGTTTACGGTGTATTCCACAGCGTATCTTGTGTTGGTGGATGCCTCCTCTACGTAGAAGTAGTAGTCAAGATAAGCGGTAGGGATTTCATAGGTCGTTTTCCAGCCGTCTGCTCGTGTAAGCGTGAGTTCCTCCACGAATGTGCCAGTGTCTGTTGGGGTAGCTTTCCGGTAAAGCTTTACGGTAATGTTATCGGGCAGCTTTGTGTTGTTGCCGTCCATAAAGGTACCGTTCTGATCTTTCCAGAGCTTTTGGATGGTAAGGCGGTTGCTTGTGTTCTTTACCGTCAGGGTAATGGCATCGTTCTCGTAGTAGTAGCTGACATCACTCTCGGATGGAACGGTTGCCAGCGGTGTTGACCCGACCGCACTGAGATATGCAGTATTGGTATTATTTCCGGCCGTAGTCCAGATGAAGTAGTGCGGGGTAGCATCTTTTATATAGCCAGCGGGCGCTTTGGTCTCGGTCAGGCGGTAAAGGGTGTCGAAGGGAAGCAGGATAGAGCCACTACCAGTGGTAGAACTGCCGCTGTTCGAGAAGGAAAGGTGGAAATAACTGCCATCTGGCTGTGCAGGAATAGCATCATATACTTCCACAAACTGGTTGATGTTTTTATCATACTTTTCCAGCATGAATTTTGCACCGGACAGGGAGGTTTTGACGTTATTGCTATCTACCTTGTGGATGGTCAAGCCTACCGTGTGTGCGCTGCCGCCAGCGGTAGATTGCACAACGTCGAACGAAACATCTTTGGTGGTGTAGCCGTAAAGCTCTGCGGTGTTTGTCATCATGTAGGAGGTGTTGCTGGTGTTCGCGTACTTATATTCCAGCAGATACGATTGCTCGTTCGGCACCTGAACGGTGAGGATATACCCTTCCGAGGTCTCCTGATAGCTCGTCTTGTAGGAATCGGAGGGGAGCTCTACGCCTTTGCCGGTAGCTGCATCATAATCATACAGCTTGATCGAGGAATCAACCAGCGCAGCACTGTTTTGAGGACGACCCGGAACGACCACCTTGTCTGTCAATTTGATCATTGATTCATCGCCAAGCTTCAACTTTTTGGGGTTGATGACGATGGAATAAGTGACCTCGTTGGCTGTTGAATCGTAGGAGCCGTACTTTTCCAGCAGGGAGTTTTGGTATTCCACGATGGTTTCTGTTGTAGAACCACCTACGCCCTCCCACTTTGCGGAGTTGATGAAATATTTGGTCTGGGTATTCGTAAGGCTCGAGTTCCAGATGTCTTTATCCACCTTGACGGCATAGCGGATGTAGAAAGAAGTGAATTGATTTGCAGCATCATTGAGTTCTTCGTTTAACGTGAACTTCAAGATGGCTGCGTTAGAAGAATCACAAGCAAAAAAGCGTGGATCACTCAGACTGACACCGGTCAGCCAACCGCCGCTCGAAGGAGAGTAGTTTACAGAAGCAGTGTACCCATTGTTATATTCGGTACTATCATAATACTCTGCAACCAACTGGGCAGAACCATCCACATAGGTCACATGATCCGGCAACGTATCGGTGATGGTTGCGGGGAGCTTCAGAAGACCCTTGTTGGTTTTCAGCTTGAGCTGGTAGTAGATATAGGTCTCGCCATCTGCGCCATTGCCCGCCGTTACTTTAACATTGTCAGTCGCGTAGAAACCGGCAGAAGCTGTGGTTTTAGGCGGCTTATCGGCGGACATTTTAATCAGCTCCATGGGAGTGGGCGTGGCGGGGATATTGTACTTATACTCGGCAGAGCTGCCATTGGATTCGTTCTTGAAGCCGATGGTCTGCCCCGCGCTCAGCCCGCTGAAAGAGCCCCACGTGTTGTACTCGGAAATGACAACAGAATCGATCCGTGCGCCGGTATAACCATCCTTCTGGAACACCAGCTTGAAGGAACCAACGTGAGCATCACTCGCAGGGGACGCATCGCTAAGATTAACGGTAGCAAGCGGAGTGCCGATACAATCGTTCGAGGAATAATACTCGATCTGCAGGGAAAGATGGTTCGCTGCCAGCTGGCTGTACTTGATCTCCGTGCCGTCTTTAAGCTTGAGAGTGAGATGTTCGGTGATCTCTTTGTGCAGATCTTTCAGGATGGCGTAGTGATCGCTGCTTGTGACCGTACCAGAAGAAACCCAAGGCTTGTTGATGCAGTCTGTGATCTCAAGAAGCTTATCCGATTGCCCCCCGCTTTCGTTCCAAACGTAGGGCGGCGTAACGGTCAGCTTCCAACGCATTTTGAAGGGCGTGCCATCTGCCGTGCTGTCACTAAGGGTGGTATTGTCCAACGCTTCCTTCTTATGGGACTGCCCACGATTATTGTAGGTTGCAGTGCCGGAAGCGTCCCACTTTTTTTTGCCGTTCAGCTCCAAAGAAGCGCTATTGGTAACGCTGCTGCCGACCGTGAAGCCCGCCGGGGCTTTGGTCGTGTAGGTGACGGTGTACTGATAATCGGGATTGCTGGTATTGAATTTTGCGTCATTGAACTTATAGGTGAATTCGGTAGCGTCCTTAAATTTATCGGTTTCTTTCA
This sequence comes from uncultured Faecalibacterium sp., assembly GCA_934561115.1. Classification (GTDB taxonomy): domain Bacteria; phylum Bacillota; class Clostridia; order Oscillospirales; family Ruminococcaceae; genus Faecalibacterium. Next base: position 44,579 of record CAKTFS010000003.1, read on the forward strand.
AAATCGTACCAGAGGTGTTGCCGGAAACCTCGAAGTAACCGGTCATCTTGTGGCCGGGCGGCAGGGTATCCTTGAGCTCAAAGTTGTATATGGACGCACCGTTGGGTTTGATGTTGATTTTCCATGTAATCTCGCCCGTATCAGGGTTATAGCTGCCGGTCTTTTCCATCTCATTTTGGAAATAGATATCGCACTTACCTTTTTCGTCATTGGCATAGGCGCGGTTGGATAGGGTGTCACCATTCGGGCCGATATGATCTACAACTACATCGTATTCAAGGACATAGCTCTCGCCCTCGCCCAGTGCGAGCAGACCATTAACACCGTCTGCACCAGTGATCTTGATGCCCGGGTTGCCATTAGCAATGCCATCGCTGCTTAACCCGTTGCTGGTAACGTTTTCAACCTTGAAATCCGTATCTTTGGTTAGCGGCGTACTTCCGGTTTGTGTTACCTTTGTGACAGTAACGCCTTCATAACTGGCATCCTTAAAAGAACTGCCCAGATTCAGATAGTCGCTCAGCACAATGGGTTTGCCGCTGCCATTATCAGAACGGGCTGTGACGGTGTAGTGCATTTTGTATTTGCCGTCAGCTGTCCGGCCGCTGTGCACGCCCGTTTTACTCACAGTAAGGTCTGTTTTTTGCTCGATCTTGATGGTAGTACCGCCACCGGGGAACTTGATCTCGTCTTTGCTGGTGGTAGTTTTTCTGTCTACCGTGCAGTTAACATAGAAGTGACCGGAAGTCTGCTTATTGTCCAGACTATCATTAAAGGTAAGGGTGACATTGCCCTTTGTATCAACCTTGATCGTACCGATAGTATCTTTGTTGTCTTCGCTCTTCAACACACCAGAAGCATCCTCGCTCAGCGTAAAACCAGCGGGCAGCTTGTAGGTCAGCTGTTTTGTGCCCGCAGGCAGGCCGCTACCAGAGGGGATGTTGAAGTGGTAAGTAAGCTTAACACTTCCGCCATCCTTGACCGTAAGGTCGGGAACTATCAGCGCAGTATAGTCTTTTTTAATAGTGTGATCCGTGCCGTTGACCGTAGCGGTTGCTTCTTTGATCCAGTTTTCGTCTAACGTGGCCGTGGTGCTTGCAGTGGGATCCTCACCCGTCAGCGAAAGCATCATGGGCGAATACAGGGCGCCGTCAACGGCAGAGGAGAGCATCTCGTCGGCGTACTGCGCGTAGGCAACGCTTATCACGCCCACGACCTCGGCGTTGGAAAGGGTAACTTCGGCAACCTTGCCGTCCACGTCGCCGGAAATAACGGTAAGCGTGTCCTCGTCCGCCTCGCTCACGATGCCCACGGTCTCCACAGATTCAGCATCGGTCACGGTGTCGACCTGCGGCTCGGCAGCGGTGGATGCCACGCTGAGCACAGCGGGCTGCTCCGGGTCAACGGTGTCGGGGAGGTCGGGGATATCAGGGGTATCAAGGGCGGTCGTGTCCTCGGCAGCAGCGCCGGAATCCTCAGGCTCTACGCTGTTTTCGCCCTCGGCGTCCACGCTGAACAGATCGTCCAGATCGTCCGCTGCACTGTCGGCGCTGCTGTCCACAGCCACAGTGCGGGTGACGTACTTATTATAAATAACGATGTCGCCCACATCGGCAGCGCTGCCGTCCTCGCCGTCCAGCAGCCAGTCCATGCCGGCCATAGCGCTGCGCAGGGCAAGCACGCTGGCCTCCTGCGGGATGGCGCTCTGGGGGACCTCGGCATACTTCAGGCAGTAAGAGAGGAACATCACGTCCCACTCGCCGTAGGGGTTATTGTAGGAGTCGCCGTAGCGGGTGTAGTAGCGCAGGGTCACGCCGTCCGCCGGGTCGATCTCGAAGTTTTTCTCGCTCTGCTCGTAGCCCAGCTGGGTCTTTGCCACGTTGAGCAGATCCTCGTTCCAGTCACCGGTCATCTCAACACCGGCGGTGGAGGCCTGCCACTCCTCGGGGGTCTCGGTGGCGGTGGTGTCGCTCAGGCAGGCCACGGTGTGGTGATGCTCCGGCAGGGGGCAGGTGAGCACTTCCTCGTAGCAGGCGTCGGTGTGGTGGTGGTAGATGGGCTCCACGGTGTTCACCACCGGCTCCAGCGCCACGGGCTCGGCCACAGCCATGGCCACCAGTTCGGCGCTCTGGGTGGGCTCCACCACCTGCTCCACAAGCTCGCCTTCCTGCAGGCCGCAGGTCAGCTCGTACTCGGTGGTATAGCATCTTTCGTCGTGGGTATGCTCAAATTTTTCGCAGATCAGGCTGCCGTCCTCGGGGTCGTAGCAGTCGTCATCGTGCACGTGCTCCTCTTCCATGCAGGTCAGGGTCTGCACCGCGGTGTAGCAGTCGTCGGTGTGCTCGTGGGGCACAAACTCGATCTGCGGCTCCAGTGCAGCCGGCGCGATCGCTTCCTCGGCGCTGGGCTGGCTGGCCCCGGCGGCCTCGGCCGCGGCGACCTCGCTTGCATTTTCAAGCTCGCCTTCCTCGTAGCCGCAGATCAGCACCTTGGTGTAGCAATCGGCCGTGTGGGCGTGCTCCTCCTCGCCGCACTGGTACTGCGCGGTCATAGAGATGCCTGTGCCGTGCAGCTGCCAGTTCACGAACAGGGTGGTGATCATGGCAAGTGCCAGCACAAATGCGGTGTAGCGCCGCAGGGCGTGCCGGTTTTCGCGGAACCGCTCCATGTACGTTGTAAGAATGTCGTTCATAACGGAATACCTCCTCCCGGGGTCAGTGGATCAACGAGAAACTGGACAAAGGCCATATCCTTAAAAAGACCCTGCCCACGATCTGGTTCTTTTCAACACAGCCTATCACGCTGCTGCGGCTGTCGATGGAAGTGGCACGGTGGTCGCCCAGCACGAAGTAGCGGTTTTCCGGCACCTGATAGGGGAACCGGATGTCGCATTCGCCCACAGTCAGCGCGTCCACATAGGGTTCGTCCAGCACCTCGCCGTTTACCGAGACCACGCCGTTCACGTCCATATCGATCACATCGCCGGGCTGCCCGATGATGCGTTTGAGCAAAAGCTTGTTCTGCCAGTAAAACCCGCACAACTCGCCGTTTTCAATGTGGTTGGATTTTACCAGCAGGATAATGTCCTTGTCCTCTAATGTAGGGTTCATGCTGTCGCCGGAGACCTGAAGCACCGGTAAAAACAGCGTAGCCAGCAGCACGGCCGCTGCGGCCACCACCACCAGAAGATAGATCGTACTGCGCAGCACCCGCTGGTAGCGGTTCTGGTACGCAAGACGCTCACGTTCTGCGGCCACTTCCTCGGTGGAGGGGATGGAAGCGAACCGGATATCGCGTTTTTTCATGTTTCCTCCGAAGGCAGGCCGTCTGTGCTGCGGTACTGGTCCAGCAGCTCGTTGGCTTTGCGGTCAAATGCCTGCCAGCGCTGCTGCACCTCCTGCTCGGCCCGCTCCACCATGGCCTTGCAGTCGGCCTCGGTCTGGGCGCGTTTTTGCGCGGCGGCTGCGGTCATGGCCTCGCATTCCTGCTGCGCCTGCGCCTTCAGGCTGTCGGCGTCGGTCTGTGCCTGCTCCAGAATGCGCTTGGCCTCACTGCGCGCCTGCGAAAGGGTGTTGGCTGCGGCGGCATCGGTATCCGCAAGGCTGGCCTGCACCGAGTGCAGGTAGTCGTCGGCGGCGGCCTGCGCGGCGGCGAACACGTTGTTCAGCTCCAGCGCGGCCTGCGCGATGGAACCGGCCTTTTCCAGCCGGAGCTGCCGGTCCTGCAGCTGCGCGGTCAGCGCGGCGTTCTGCGCCTTGAGCTGGTCCTCGCTCTGTTTTAATGCATAGATGATCTCTATCAGTTCAGCGCGGTGCATCCGCCGCAGTTCACGATCTGCCATTTGCGTACAAACTCCCAAACGATAAGATAACGAAATTTCTTTCGGAAATACCGAAAAATCTTAAAGAAAATACCTGAAAAATCGCTTGCCGTCACACTATTTGCGCGGCCCGAGGGGTATTTTATAAACTACCTTATTTTACCACAGCCCCTGTAACAACAATATAACAAATCGGACACAAAATCAAGGGATAACGCCGAAAAAATATCGCATTTTTTTGTGTTATGTATGAAAAAACACCAAAAACTGGCTGCTGGCCCCTTAAAAACCTAAAAAGTTTGTTCATAATTTTGTGGAGTGAAGTTTTTTGCTGTAATGCACTGAACTGCACCGCGTACGAAAAACGGGAGCCGCACTTTTTCGAAAAAAGCGCGGCTCCCGTATCCAAACTTTGGGGATATCCTTTTACTTGCCGAAGCTGCTCAGCAGGCTGTTCAGCGATACAAAGGACTGGTAGATCACGTTGACGTTGTTGATGATGGAGCTTGCACCGGAGAAGATGCGGGCGATGTAGTTGAACACCTTGCCAACGTCCAGGAAGGTCTGGTAGGCGTTGTTGGCGCCGCCTTCCAGATAGGTCATCTCCTCGGTCTCGATAGCGGCGTAGCTGGCGGGCATTTTCATGGTAGAAGTAGTCATGGTAAGATCCCTTTCTTCAATGGTATCAATGCGTTTTACAGCGTTGTTCAGAACATAGTGGCAACCAGCAGGGTGGTAAGCAGGGCACCGGCCACAAGCGCAGGCCCTACGTACTTCTGCCACTGAACGGCGGCAGGCTGGGTGGTGGGCTGGGTCACGGTGGTGGTGCCGGCCTTGACGGTCCAGTGGGCGTAGATGGTGGCGTCGGAGGTGAACACGGTGGAGGTGGTCACCTTGCTGCCGCCCACAGGCTCGGTGTACCAGCCGTCAAAGGTGTAGCCTGTCATGGTAGGCTGCTCGGGTGTGCTCTCCAGTTTGCCGGACAGGTTCGTGTAGGTGACCACGGTGGAACAGATGCCGCCCTGCGCATCCATACCAATGGCGTACACGCTCTCTTCCTTTTTGCTCCCTGAAGTATTACCGGCAGCAAATGCAGCCGGCAGCGCACAGCTCAGCAGTGTGAACAGGCAAAGCCCGACCACCAGCGTTTTCAGGAATTTTTTCATGAGATCCCTCGCTTTCCTTCACAAAGATGGAGACACTGCCCCACCCGGGCGCAGCCCGGATGACGGTGGAGTTTCTTCAATCTATTTTTATCACACCCAGTGTACCAGAACCGCAACAAAAAATACAGTCTTTGGAGAAAATAATAAGAAAAATCAAGAAAAAAATAAAATTCACCTTTGCAAGATGAATTTTTCGACCCTGCGGGCTGTATTTTTTGAAAAACGCATCCCGCAAAACTTAGCTTTCGTAAAAACATGGCAGGATATGGAAATTGCAAAAAGCCCTGCCGCAAAGCCCCAAAACCGACAAAAAGCGCTGCGAATGCAGCAAGGAACACGCAGAAAAAAGCTGCAAAAACGCAGCGCACCTCTTGTGGAACGGTGGAAAATATGCTATACTGTTTTTCATGATGCGCCATCGCCAAGCGGTAAGGCAGGGGACTTTGACTCCCCCATCGTAGGTTCGACTCCTGCTGGCGCAACCAGAAGAGGGCCGTTGTACAGGAGACTGCGCAGCGGCCTTTTCTGCATTCTGCTGCGGGGTGTGGGAAAAACGGGCTTTGCACAAAGATTTTACCGGGATTTGATTGCATCTGCGGGGCGCAGCTACTACAATAATAGGTGCTTTCTCGGACTGAAACAACAAAGGATGCAAAGAACATGACATATAAAGAGATCAAAAACAACGAAGAGGTCAACGAGCTGCTGAAGAAGGGCGACCGGAATCTGGGGCTGCTTGGTTATACTGACCACTCCAAGGCGCACTGCGTCCGGGTGGCAGAGACTGCTGCGCATATCCTGAAAAAGTTTGGCTATTCTGAGCACGAGATCGAGCTTGCACGCATTGCAGGCTATATGCACGATATCGGCAATGCCATCAACCGCAGCCGCCACGCAGAATACGGCGGGCTGCTGGCCAATGAGATCTTAAAGCAATATGACCTGAGCGTTGCGGACCGCATTACCATCGTGTCGGCCATCGCTAACCACGACGAATCCACCGGCGGCGCGGTGGACGCAGTGTCGGCGGCGCTGATCATCGGCGACAAGACCGATGTGCGCCGCAGCCGCGTGCGCGAAAAGCCCAAGGCGACCTTTGACATCCACGACCGGGTGAACTACGCGGTCACGGATCAGACCCTGAAGATCGATCTGGACAAAAAGGTCATCTCGCTGAATCTGCAGATCGACACGGACATCTGCAGTATGTACGAGTACTTCGAGATCTTTTTGCAGCGGATGCTGATGTGCCGCGGCGCAGCGGATATGCTGGGTGCGACTTTCAAGCTGACCGCAAACGGCGCAAAGGTGCTGTAAAGCGTAGGCAGAATAAGGCCGGCTGCAAGGAGTGTTTCGGCGCTTGGGAAAATAACTGCTTTTGGCAGCAACTGTTGTTTTCCGCAGCGACCCCTCTCGTGAAAAAGTGGTTCAGAAACGCCCGCAGGCGTTTCTGAACCACAAATCTTAAATAGTATTCCTTTAAACATGCCCAGAGCGTAAGCGGAGGGCATTAAAATCGTTCTGCTCAACAAAGACGGCTGCACGATGCGTGCAGCCGTCTTTGTTATTTTTTGTTCTCCGGCAGTTTGAAGTAACCGCGGTATTCGTCCGAGTAGATCTTGCTGCCCATGCGGCTCACGCCGCCGTACAGGTGGGTGCGCATCAGCGGCTCGATGGCGTCCAGATCCTTCTCCCGCAGAATACGCAGCATCTCGGCGTGCTCGCTGACAACGCTGGGCACGTTGCGCGCACCCACGATGTCCAGACGGATAAAGCGGGAGTAGTCTGCCTGCGGGCGGGTCATCTGCTCCCAAAGGTACTCCTTGCTGGTTTTGTGGAACCAGTACTCGTGCATGGCAAGGTCGCAGCTGAGGAAATGGTTGAAATCAAAATTTTCAGGGTCACAGCGCCCCGCAGCGGCCTCCAGCAGCATATTATAAAGGTGCTCCACCGCAAGGATCTCCATGGGCGAGCAGCTCTGCACAAAATCCCGGAATACCATGCCCTCCACCGCAACACGCTGGAAGATGAGCTGGTCCACCACACCGGTGTCGATGGCGGTAACGATGGTGCCCTTGCAGGGAATGATCTGCACAAAGCGGTTCTGCTCCAGCCGCTGCAAAACGCTGCGGATGGGAGTGCGCGAAACACCGAACCGCTTGCACAGCTGGTTTTCGCTCAGCGCCTCCCCTGGCAGGATCTTCAGCGCGCAGATCTCGTCCTCCAGGATATGATAGAGCTCATCTGTGTGTTGTAGTGTTGCCATAGTCGTTCTCCATTTATCCGGTAAATATAAGCTTATTATCATTGTACCGTTCCGGAGGCAGAATGTCAATGCTTGAATAGAAGATTTTGGCGGCTCTTGTATACAGGAGTTTACGGTCGCGCAAAACAGACACTCTGGAACAACAAAACTGGTATATTAGTTGAAAATGCCAGAAAAATGTTGAATAAATACCGAAAAAAGTGAATATTGTGCCAAATGCACAAAGAAACTTCAACAAGTTTAGTGAACATTGCTCTTGTGGAAATATGTGTTTTTTGTTACGATAACAGCACCGAGTGAATGCTGTATACAGGTTGCCCGGCAAGGAGACAAGCACGAGGCGGTCTCCCGGCGGCCTGACACAAGTTGGAGGACAATGGTATGAAAAAGATCTCTCGTCGCAATTTCCTGAAGGTATCCGGCGCAGTGGCCGCAGCAGGTGCAATGGCAGCCTGCGGCGGTTCTGCCTCTTCCACCAGCACCGCAGCACCTGCAGCCAGCACTGCAGCATCTGCAGCCGGCGGTGATGACAAGTTTGCCTCTCTGGGCGACTTTACCATGACCGTGGGTCATGCACAGCCCGAAGGCAACCCCCGCTTTGTCTCCATGGAAAAGTTTGCCGAGGATGTGGCTGCTGCCACCAACGGCCATGTGAAGATCGAAGTTTACGGCAATGGCCAGCTGGGCACCGAGAAGGAGATGCTGGAGCAGGTGGTCGCAGGTACCATTCAGGGTATGCGCGGCGGCCAGTTCGACTTCAGCCCCCGTCTGCTGATGTTCACCCTGCCGTTCCTGACCAACACCCGTGCACAGGTCACTGCTCTGCTGCACAGCGAGCTGGCACAGAAGGTGTGCGCTGAGGCAGAGGGCGAGACCGGCACCGTCATCATCAACCTGTGCGATGCAGGCGGCTACCGTCAGTTCTCCAACTCCAAGCACCCCATCAAAGCTCCCGCAGACCTGAAGGGCCTGAAGATGCGCACCAACGGCATGAAGACCATCGACATGACCTTCCAGGCCATGGGCGCTACCACCACCACCATCCCGTACTCTGACCTGTACATGGGCCTGAAGACCAGCGTTGCAGACGGTCAGGAGAACCCCTGGGTCAACGTGGAAGGCATGAAGTTCTACGAGGTGCAGAAGTACTTCACCGAAGTGAACTACCAGTTCCATCCGGACCCCTTCTATGTGAACGCCGCATGGTGGAACGCTCTGCCCGAGGAGTTCCGCGACGCCATCACCGAGTGTGCTACCGCGATGGGCGAGTACAACGACCAGCTGATCGACCAGAACTCCAGCGCAGCAAAGCAGACCATCGTGGACTACGGCTGCGAGGTGTACGAGCCCTCCGCAGACGAGCTGAAGGCCTTCCAGCAGGCTGTGCAGTCTGTGTACGACAAGTGCATCAGCGAGGGCATCTGCTCCGCAGATGAGCTGAAGGAGATGCAGGATATCGTTGCAAAGGCATAACCGCTTGCGCGTATATCGTTTTTATTGAGGCACGGGGGCAGCCTTCGGGCTGCCCTTTCTCAATGATACAACCACCCACAACATTACAGGAAAGGGGCTGAGCACAATAGAAGCGCTCAAAAAATTCGGGAAAAAGCTGTTTGACCTGTACTTTTTCATCGGGATCATCGCCATGGCACTGCTTGCCGCGCTGGTCATCTTTACGGTCATTGCACGCTACTGCTTCTCCCTGAGCTGGAAGCAGCTGGCAGAGTTCAACACCACCCTGTTTGCCTTTACTACCTTCTGGGGCATGGGCATCAACGTCATCAAGGATGAGCACGTCATGATCGACATCATCTACGACGGCGTTAAGCCCGCCCGCAAGCGCTGGCTGGCCATCGTCAACTATCTCATCGTTCTGGCCGTGGATCTGGTATTCACCTATCAGGGCTTCAAGTACGTTGGCGTTGCAGGCAAGCAGATCAGTCAGGGCATGGAGATCCCCATGATGTATATGTACGGCATTATGCCTGTTTGCGGCATTCTCTGCGCCATCTGCGTCGTGATCAAGATCATCACCCTGTACAAGGCCGACATTTCCTTCTTTGCGCCCAAGAACAAGGCGCTGACCAAGGAAGACGCATAAGGGAAAGGAGAGAAAAAACTTATGGCAATGCTCATCCTTCTGGTGCTGCTGATCTTCTTTGCTGCGCTGGGCGTGCCGCTGGCCTTTGCGATCGGCGCCTCCTGCGTGAGCTATATCCTGATCTACGCACCCAACTTTATCGCCATGCTGCCCCAGCGCGTGTGGAACGGTGCTTACAGCGAGCTGATGATCGCCATGCCGCTGTTCATGCTGGCTGGTGAGCTGATGAATACCGGCGGTATCACCCAGCGCATCATCAACTTCTGCATGGAGCTGCTGCGCCCGGTACGCGGCGGTCTGGGCGAAGTGAACATCGTGGCTTCCATGATCTTCGGCGGCATCTCCGGTTCCTCTGTGGCAGATACCTCTGCTCTGGGCTCCATCCTGATCCCCGCCATGGAAAAGGAGGGCTACCCTCCGGAGGCTTCTGCGGGCATCACCGTTGCTTCCTCTACCATGGGCATGATCATCCCGCCCTCCACCCCCATGATCGTTTACTCCATGATCTCCGGCGCATCCGTGGGTGCACTGTTCATGGCAGGTGCCGTGCCCGGCATCCTGATCGGTCTGACCCAGCTGATCCTCGTGTACATCATCAGCGCAAAGAAGGGCTGGCACCCGGCTAAGGCCAAGTTTGACGCAAAGCGCGCAGCCAAGAGCCTGCTGAGCGGCATCCCCGCCCTGATCATGCCGGTGTTCATTATCATCTGCGTTTCCTTTGGCGTCTGCACCGCCTCCGAGAGCGCAGGTGTGGCCGTGCTGTACTCCATTCTGGTGGGCTTCTTCGTTTACAAGGAGCTGACCTGGAAGGGCGTCTGGGAGGCCCTGAAAAAGACCCTGATCTCCTCCTCCTCCATCATGCTCATCATCGGCTTTACCACCATCTTCACATGGGTGCTCACCATGCAGAAGGTGCCGCAGACCGTGGGCGCATTCTTCATGTCCCTCAACCTGCCCGCATGGGCCATTGCACTGATCTTTGACGTGCTGATCCTGCTGATCGGTACCTTCATCGATGTCAGCCCTGCCATCCTGCTGCTGACCCCCATCCTGCTGCCGGTCATGCAGCAGTACGGCTTCTCTCCGCTGCAGTTCGGCGCTATGATGATTACCGGCCTTGCCATCGGTCTGGTCACGCCTCCTGTTGGCATGTGCCTGAACGCCTGCAACAAGATCAACCGTATGCCCATTATCGAGATCTTCAAGGGCGCTGCACCTTATGTCATCTGCAACGTCATCGTGCTGATCTCCATCAGCCTGTGGGGCCCGCTGACCACCGCCCTGCCGCAGCTGCTGGGTTACAGCATTTTCTGAGCATAGGTCTGTACGCAGCCGCACCCGCCGCCAGACGGGTGCGGTTTATAATAGGAACCCGATAAAAGAAGAGAAGGTGTAAGAATTGACTCTGAAGGAAAAGATGAAAAAAGGCCCGGTTTTCGGTATGGCGTGCTTTACCGGCACGACCTGCGTGATCGAAAACATTGCCATGTCCGGTCTGGACTTTATCTATCTGGATCTGGAGCACACCAACTATATGCTGGATGAAGCATTCGAAAAGCAGATCATGGCTGCAAAGCTGCATGATATTTCGGTGCTGGTGCGCATGGCAGACGACAACGAGGTGGCCATCCGCAAGGTGCTGGAATGGGGCGCAGACGGCGTTGTGATCCCCCACTGCAAGACGGCCGAAATGGCACGCCGCAGCGTGGAGGGCGCAAAGTTTGCACCGCTGGGCCGCCGCGGCGGCGAGACCAATGTGCGCGCTGCCGGTTTTGGCTACCACAACTTTGACTGGAACGCCTACATCGAGCAGCAGAACCGTGATACGCTGGTCATCCCCATGGATGAGGACTATGAGTTTACCGACAACATCGACGAGATCCTTGACGTGCCCGGCATTGATGCCGTCAACTTCGGACCCATCGACTACGCGGTTTCCAAGCAGCTGAAGATCGGCTACTCCATGGGCGAGGAAGTCCACGAGGCCTACAAGACGCTGGTAGCAAAGTGCCGCGCCAAGGGTCTGGGCGTTCTGGGCCCGGTGGTGCCTCCCACGCAGGAGAACCTGAAGCAGGCCATTGCAGACGGCTACAACATGATCATTCTCGGCAATGATATGTGGCACTTCCAGAAGGCTCTGAAGGAACTGGTGAACGATCAGGTCGCACCGGTGCGCAAGGAGCTGCTGGGCGAGTAACCGCTTACCCCTGAAATAGCTCAAAGGCACATACCCCCGCAGACGCGGCAGGGTATGTGCCTTTTTGCTTGCGGCCACATTGTTCAAGTTGAACAATGTGAAACCTTGCCGTAGCTGCCCGGCATTTTTTTTCTTCGCTCAGCAGAAGCGGATGCGGTACTCCCGGGGGGTGCAGTGCTTGATCTCCCGGAAGGTCTTGATAAAGTAGCTGGCGTCGGAAAAACCGCATTCCAGCCCCACCTCGCCGGTCTTGAGCCGGGTGGAGCGCAGCAGCTCGGCGGCTTTTTCCACCCGGAACTGCTTGACGTACTGGATGGGCGTGATGCCCAGAAACTGCCGGAAACTGCGCAGACAGGCGCTTTCGCTCAGGGCGACGCACCCGGCCAGTTTTTCCACGGTCAGCTCCTCGGCGTAGTGCTCCTCTACATAGCGCAGCATCTGCTTCATCCGTTCCGAGGCGATCTGCTCCTGCTCCGATACCTTCACCTTGCCGCTGACGCATTGGGTGATGAGCAGCCGCAGGGCGGCGGTAAGGTGATACCGCACCCGGTTCTCGTAGTCGAAAGGCTCGTCCGCCACGCCCTTCCATGCCTCCCGCAGGCAGAGCAGTACCTGCCGCTGCCATGGCACGGCCTCGTCCAGTAAAAAGAAGGGCGGCGTGCCCGGCTGCAAAAGCGGGCGGATGAGCTTTTGCCAGAACACGGTGTCCATGCCGCCGACAAGCCGCGGCTGGAACACGCCGGAGTGCAGCAGCGCCCTGCCCTCGGCAGGCTCTACCGCGTGCAGCGCCCCGGAGTTGACAAATACGCCCTGCCCGGTCTGCAGAGTCAGCCGGGTCTTGTTCACATCCACATGGATAGGACCCAGCGCCGCCAGAATAAACTCGAACTCCTCGTGCCAGTGCCACGCCACCGAGTAGCTGGAAAGGTCCTCGGCATAGCAGGCAATGGGGAACAGCGGGCTGCCGTGCTGGGTCTGCTCCCGCCCGGCGGCATCGGCCACCACGGCGGTGGCGCTGGAAAGCCCCACCCGGCCGCTGGTATAGGAGGCACAGCTTGTCTGATATGCCATATTCACCAATTCCTTTCCGCAATACTTTGAATGTTTTTTATCAATGCCGGTTTTGTTGCATATACTATGCGGTTCTGTTCTATTATTTGCGATTGTTTTGTGGTATTATCCTATCAGAGCTTCCAAGCTCAGTATAGCACCAAGGCAGCCGGGACGCAAGCTGCATAAGCGCATTCCCTGCCGGGCAAAACCGCTATTCTCCCGCCGCCTGTCCAAAGAGGACCGGACGGCAAGTGTAACATAAACCAATTCATCAAGGAGGTATTCCTATGCTTCGTATCGAGTATTTTGATAAGGAACGTTTCATGCGCCAGCTTTCTGCCAGCCACGGCAGCGTGCTGCTGCATCTGGACAACGGCAAGACCTGCGACCTGAAGAAGGACGCTACCGCACGCTCTATGCTGCAGATGATGGACACTGCCCCCAAGAAGGGCTTTGACCTCACCGTGACCGACCCCGCCGACGTGACCGGCTTCCTGCGCTATATGCTGGAGGCAGGCCGCACCGAGCGCATGGCCGGCTGAGTAATGCCAATCTCTTATCCCAATAAGTGTCACAGCAAATGCAAAGCGCCCGCTCCGGCTTTGACCGGGGCGGGCGTTTTGCCTGTTTTACCGGAAGGCTTGCGCAGGCGGGTAGTCTGTGGTAAGCTGAAAGCAGAAAAACAAAACGGAGGGGAACGACTATGAACCTGAAGGAAGCATTCCGCTACCAGAATAAGCTCCAGTCCCTGCTGGACGAGGCACAAGGCATTCTGGACTGTGATTCCAACGTGACCAAGGTAGCCAACACCTACCTGCGCCACAAGGTGATGCCAGAAGCCGAGGACGAGACCGTTATGGACGTGGCACAGACCGAATATGCGGAGCAGATCACCGACATTGCCCGGTTCATGCTCTATCTGCTGGAGGAGAAGAGCCGCCTGTTTGCCGCCATCCGCAAGGCAAAGGATGCGCTGGACATGGATATGGACAGCGAGGTCAGCCTGAACGCTGCGCGCCAGAGCATTGCCCGCACCTTCAAGCGGATGAACGACCTGCGCAGCTCCGAGCAGCTGCTTTCCGGCGGGGGCACCGGCTACCGTTTCAACGCCGAGGGCAACCAGATCTCCTACTGCTGCGATGTGAAGCGGGTGACCACCATCAACTACGACCGCAAGGTCATCCATGCCGCGCTGGGCAGGCTGAACCGGCAGGCAGACGAGACCTCCAACCGGCTGGACCTCTGCCTTGTGACCTCCAAGGTGGACTACACCGTCCCCTTTGATGTGAACGCCAGCTTTGCCGAGGCCTTTGAGACCTATCTGGAAAACGCAAAAAGCTAAACAACGCTCCACCGGCTATTTTGGGTGCGGCAAGCGCCGGGTGCACGGCTGCCGGTTCAGGTGCAGATGAACTATAAGGCTGCACATTTCCGCAAGGAAGCTTCGGTACGGCTCACCTTACGAGCCAGCATAGTATGAAAAAATCTTGCGTTCGGCTTTTCCGCCACCGCCAGACGCTTTTTCGCCGAAACCGTCCCTTGCTCCTTCCCGCATTCCTGCTTTTGCGCTTACGTCTCCATGGGCAGGCAGGCAAGCCACCCTTCATGAATTTTGCCCGCAGACTGCTGCGGGCGCACACTTTCTGCGTGCCGGGCGGGCGCATTGCGCCCCTTTGCACGCGGAGTAAAATGGCAGCCGCCCCTGCGCTTGCCGTATCCAAAATAGCCGGTGGGAAAGGCCGCAAATGATAAACGGGGACTTGTGGCTGGTGTTAAAGGCTTTCTGTATTCAATAAAAAATCACCCGACACCGGAGGTGTGCTCTATGAAAAAATGCAATCTGTTTTATCTCAGCGGACTGCTGTTTTTTCTTGCTGCGGCGCTGAACTTTTTTACCGGCGAAGATCACTCCACGGCGGTGGTATGGCTCTGCCTTGGCTCCAGCTTTTTGTGTCTGGGGTATTCGCAGCAGAAAAAATAAAGCAGCAGGCCAGCCCCGGCGGGGAAAAATCTGCCGGGGCTGCAATTCTTTGCGGGGCTTGTTCGTATTCCAGACAGAGCAACGAAATTTCGACAAAGACGAGGGATGCGTATGTCAACCAAACCGATCCATTCCACTGCTGCGGCCCGCTTTGACCTGAGCGCAGCGGCCCTTCATATCCTTGCCATGGCGCTGATGCTGATGGACCACCTGTGGGCGACCCTGCTGCCCGCGCAGGAATGGCTGACCTGTGCCGGGCGGGTGGCCTTTCCAATCTTTGCTTTTATGGCGGTAGAGGGATATTTCCACACCCATGATCTGAAAAAATACACCCTGCGTCTGCTGCTTTTTGCCCTGCTTTCGGAAATTCCCTTCGATTTGATGTACGGCGGCACATGGTTCTACCCGGTGCACCAGAACGTCATCTGGACGCTGCTTTTGGGCATTCTGGGCATTCACTTGATGGAAACGGTGCGCAAAAAGCAGAAAACATGGTTGTACCTGCTGGCAGCGGCCCTTGTGGTGGCGGCAGGCGCGGTGTTGGGTACGCTGGGCATGGTGGACTACTACGGTGCCGGTGTGCTGACCGTGTTCATCTTCTACTTTTTTCACGGGCGCAAGTGGTGGTGTCTGCTGGGGCAGCTGGCTGCACTGTACTGGGTCAACGTGGAGCTGTTGGGCGGGCTTATGTACCCCATCCGGCTCTTCGGCATGGACTTTGAGCTTTGCCAGCAGGGGCTGGCGCTGCTGGCACTGGTGCCCATCTGGCTGTACCGCGGGCGGCAGGGCTACCACAGCAAGCCTTTCCAGTATGCCTGCTACGCCTTTTACCCCGTGCACATGCTGCTGCTGGTTCTGGTGCTGAACTTCGTGAACCGCTAAGAAAAACGGGACGATCTGGAATGCGCTCCGCTTTGCTCTGCGCATGATCAGCGGAAAGCTTATTTTAAATTTTGCGTTTGGAGTGACCGCGTTTGCGTAGCAATGAAAGCCCCAGTGGGGCTTTTAAGCGGCAGAGCGGTCTGCGTTAGCAGATGGAGGGGCTTTGCCCCGACAAGCTCTGCGGAGCGCGACAAACGCATTTTCACGAGAGGGGTCGTAGAGGTGGATTTTCGCTGAAACACAATTATCCCATCTGTACAAGACCGCTGCACAAACGCTGTGTGGCGGCCTTGCTATTTTGTGCCCGGTGCTTTCCTATAAACGCAAAGCATGGTATACTGAAGGCGGAAAACAAAAGCTTGGAGGAGCAACAATGACAAACAAGAAGCTGAACTGCCCCGCAATCGCCAAGGAGACGGCCATCCTGACTGGAGCCGTCGCCATTATTGCGGCGGCGGTCTATTTTTTTCTGGTGCCCAGCCATACATCTGTCAGCAGTATTTCCGGCCTTGGCATCGTGCTTTCTAATTTTGTGCCGCTGCCGCTTTCGGCCATTACCATGGTGCTGAATACCGTGCTGCTCATCATCGGTTTTTTCACCTGCGGCAGGGAGTTTGGTGCAAAAACCGTGTATACCAGCGTGATGCTGCCGGTATTTCTGGGGCTTTTCGAGCGGCTGTTCCCGGATTTTGGCTCCATGACCGGCAGTCAGGAGCTGGATGTGCTGTGCTACATTCTGGTGGTCAGCGTGGGGCTGAGCATCCTGTTCAACCGCAACGCATCCTCCGGCGGGCTGGATATCGTGGCAAAGATCATGAATAAGTACCTGCACATGGAGTTGGGCAAGGCCATGTCCCTCTCGGGCATGTGCGTGGCGCTTTCCGCTGCCCTTGTCTATGATAAAAAGACCGTTGTCCTGAGCATTCTTGGTACCTACTTCAACGGTATGGTGCTGGATCATTTCATCTTCGATAACAGTATCAAGCGCCGGGTGTGCATCATTACCGAAAAAGAGGAGGCGCTGCGGCAGTTCATCATCAACGACCTGCACAGCGGTGCCACCATGTACGAGGCCATCGGTGCATACAACTTTGAAAAGCACAACGAGATTATTACCATCGTGGACAAAAGCGAGTATCAGAAGCTGATGAACTTCATCAACCGCGAGGACCCCAAGGCCTTTGTCACGATTTATAATGTATCCAGTGTGCACTATCAGCCCAAGCGCTGAGCGGCACGGGGAAAGGGCGCAAAAGCCGTGCCCGGGGCTTTCCCGCAGCGGAAAACCGTGGTAGAATAAGAAAAAACGGAAAGGGAACGACAGCCATGGACATCAGACTGGTTTGCAGCGATATTGACGGTACGCTGCTGCAATACGGCAAAAAGGAACTGGAGGGCGAGATCTTCGACCAGATCCGGGCGCTGCATCAGCGGGGCATCTGGTTCTGCCCGGCCTCCGGGCGGCAGTATACCAGCCTGCACAAACTTTTTGCACCGGTGGCGGACTGCTGCGTGTTTATCTGCGAAAACGGCGGCACCATTTTTAAGGAAGAACAGTGCATCGCTAAAAATCCCATGCCCCGGGCGCTGGCGGAGGAGATCGCCAACGATATGTGGACGCGCAGCGAGGGACAGGGCGAGGTGATGCTCTCCGGCCAGAACACTGCCTACCTGATGGAGCGCGGCCTTGGGATGCTGCAGCGGGTGCAGTTTGTGGGCAACCACTACCAGATCATCCACAGCCCCGCCGAGGTGCCGGAGGACATCACCAAGGTGTCTGTGTATCTGCACGAGGGCGTGGAAAACTATGTGGAGCGCTTTGTGCCCCACTGGAAACAGGCCAACTGCGCCGTGGCCGGGCCGTTCTGGATCGACACCACCTTTGCCAACAAGGGCATCGGGGTGCAGTGCGTGTGCCACACCCTTGGCATCGACCCTGCACAGGTCATGGCCTTTGGCGACAACTACAACGACGAGACCATGCTGGACGTGGTGGGCGTGCCCTACATTATGGAGAACGCCGCCGCCCCGCTGCGGGCAAAATACCAAAACCACACCCCCCGCCCGGAGGATGTGCTGGCGCAGCTGCTGGCACAGCAGCCGTAAAGGGGGCGAGCCCATGGACCGCAAGGGATTGGAACAGCTTATTTTTGATACTTACAGCGTAGAGCCGGACTACCCATGGATGGACACCCCGGAGTCGGCGGTGTTCCGCCACGCGGCAAACCGCAAGTGGTTTGCGCTGGTCACCACCGTGCCCAGAAGCAAGCTGGGTCTGCCCGGGCAGCAGCCGGTGGATATCGTGAACCTGAAATGCGACCCTATCCTCATCGGCTCCCTGCGGGCAGAGCCGGGTTTTTACCCGGCCTACCACATGAACAAGGAAAACTGGATCACCGCCGCGCTGGACGGCAGCGCCCCGGAGGACAAGCTCCGGCTGGTGCTGGACATGAGCTACACCGCCACCGCACCCAAGCTGCGCAAAAAATAATTTTATAGGGTAAGCCGGGAAGGTCCTCAGACCTTCCCGGCGGTAGAAAAAAGTGGTAAAATAAGGGCGGGCGCTGCAATTGCTGCCCGCCCTCATTCGTATTCAGTGTAAAGGGACTGCATTTTGCAAAAGGAGGCAGCTATGGCTATTTTTGAAAAGACCATCCGCAACCAGAACTTTGACACCCTGCTCCGCAAGCTGGAACACGCCATCCCGGACAGCAGCTGGTCGGCAGAACTGGAAGCCGGCAGCGACTTCAAGGAGGGCAGCGCCCGGTGCAGCGTGCGGGTGTTTGAGCGGTACAGCATGGTGGGCGGCAACCGTCTCAGCCTGACGCTGACCCTGTTCCAGAACGGGGACGCGCCCATCCGGCTGTCGGCCATTGCGGCGGGCGGCAGTCAGGCGGTGTTCTTTAAAATGAACACCCTCGGCGAGGACGCTTTTCTGAAGGACGTAAAGCAGCTGCTGGAAGAAATTTTGGAGGGCTGATATGTTTTATAGTGGGTTTGACGCATTTTTCAGCATTCTGTTCCCGCTGGTGTTTCTGGTGGTGCTGGGCATGATCCTGTTTACCATAGTGGGCAATCTGCGCAGATGGAGCAAAAATAATGCGTCCCCGCGCCTTACCGTCCCGGCCACTGTGGTGGCCAAGCGGACGAACGTTTCCCGCCATCATACGGACAATACGATGTCGCATACGTTCACTACCTATTATGCCACCTTTCAGGTGGAAAGCGGTGACCGCATGGAACTGGAAGTAGATGGTTCGGATTACGGAATGCTTGTCGAAGGCGACACCGGAAAGCTGAGCTTTCAGGGTACGCGCTACTTGGGGTTTGAACGGAAGAACGGGTGACCGAGATGCAGCAAAAGCATTCAAGTGTGCCGGAGATCGTGGGCAGAAGCCTGTTTTATACGCTGACGAACTATCTGCTTATCAGCATGGCGCTGTCCTTCCGTGCGCAGTGGTTTTCGGTCTTGTTCTCGGCGGCGCTTGTATGGTGCAACATGGAGTATTGGAACACTATTCATAGGCTGACCGGCAAAAAGCTTGCCGCGTGGGTCTTGTGGGGCGTCTGCATTGCTGTAAGTACAGGTGTTGCGTATTTTGCGGGGTATATCCAAGGAGCACTTGTTCCACTTGCGGTATAATAAACGCGCTGTTGCGCAGTATTTTTGGAGAAATCGCAGAAGCTGTGACAAAAGTATTATTCTTTTATGAATTTTAGCACTCTACGCTTGACAGTGCTAAAAAATCGTGTTATAACAGTGGCGTGCTCAGGAGGAAGGGCAAAAGGAGAGCCGCAAGGCTCCCCGGAAAGCCCTTTGCAAGGAGCTTCAAAATGTAATTTTATACCCGACCCGAACGCCGGGATTGGAGGTATGTTTTATGTTTATGCCGACTGTTTTTCATGAGAACCTGTTCGATGATCTCTTTGATCCGTTCTGGAACGAGGGTGCACTGGAGCGTGCGATGAACCGCGAAGCCCGCGACACCTTTGGTAAGCGCGGTGCAAACATGATGAAGACCGATGTCAAGCAGACGGACAACGGCTACGAAGTAGCTGTTGACCTGCCGGGCTGCAAGAAGGAAGACGTTCAGATGGATCTGAACGACGGCTATCTGACCATTCAGGCAGTGCGCAGCCACAGCAATGACGAAAAGGACAACAAGGGCCGCTATGTGCGGCGCGAGACCTTCTCCGGCAGCTGCGCCCGCAGCTTCTATGTGGGCGATGTGAAGAAGGAGGACATCCACGCAAAGTTCGAGGATGGCGTCCTGCACATCCAGCTGCCCAATCCTCAGCAGACAAAGGCCTTGCCTGAGAACCCGAACCTGATCGAGATCGAGTAAATGCCAGCCGTGTGCGCCAAGGCATAACGCATATAGGATGCCCCCGGAGAGCTGCAACAAGCCCTCCGGGGGCATTTTTTGTGTGCAGGTTTCTGCGGATGGGGGAACCCTCTCCGTCATCGCTGCGCGATGCCACCTCCCCCGATGGGGGGAGGTTTTTTGCATCTTCCGGTCAGCAGCATAAAAGCTCCCCCTGAGAGGAAAGACTTCCCCCGCTCCGGGGGAAGATGTCACCGCAGGTGACAAAAGGGGGAATCTGGACGCGACCAACGGGAGCGGACTGAGAGGGTTTCCTTCCCGGAGATGCCACCGCCGCAGGTAATGACGGAAACAAGCATCCTTGCGCACACGCCTGTTTTACCCGAAAAACTTTATTTTTCCACAGTTTCGTGGTATCCTTATAAGGCACACGCGATACAGGCCTGCGGCTGCACTGGCAGCGGCTGCGGACTGCGTGCGGCAAAAAAGAACGTATAGAAGGGAAAAGGGGGATAAAAGTCATGGGAGAATTTGCCTTTCAGACTTTACGGGAAAGTATCACCTCTGCCATCAGGAGCAAGATCCTTACCGGGGAGCTGCAGCCGGGCGCAAAGCTGGCTGAGCAGCGGCTGGCCGAGGAATTCGGCTCCAGCCGGGCGCCCATCCGGGAGGCGCTGCGGCAGCTGGAACAGGAGGGCATGGTCGAGTATTCGCGCAATGTGGGCTGCTCGGTGCGCCGGGTGAAGCCGGAGGACGCCTACGAGATCTATCTGCTGCGGGCAAATCTGGAAATGACGGCGCTGCGCTACTTTGACTGCAAATTCCCGGAGGAGGATCTGCGCGCCCTGCGCGGTATTCTGGAGGAGATGCGCAATGTCCGGCCGGGGGATCTTTCACAGATCGTGGAGAACGACAACCGCTTCCACGCGGTCATCGTGCAGCGGGCAGGGCTGCCAAGGCTGCTGAAATTCTGGAACGATCTGAACTACGGCAACCTGCTTGTTGGGGCGAGCAGCGGCTCTAACCACGAAGTTCTGGCGCAGCGGCAGAACGGCATCCACACCAAGCTGTACGAGGCGCTGGCAAGCGGCGACACCGAGGTTGCCTGCCGCGCCGTCTACGCCCACTACATGGAGCCTATGGAGCGGATGCGCAGCGCGAACAGCGCCGTTCAGGCAGCGGACGAAACAGCAAAATAAGGGGAATTTGGCTGACCGTCTAAATTTTGACCAATCATTTTATGGAAATTGCAGATTGTCTACAATCTGCAATTATGCTATACTGTCAAAGTGACTGGTCGAGTACTGCTGTATTTTTAGTAAAATTGCGAAATATATGCGGAACCTTGGCCTTCTTACAGGAACTTCCGCCCTGTGTGGAAAAGAAAGAGAGGAATTGTCCGCATGTCTAACAAAGAAAAAGCCACAAAGATCTCGTGGCTTACCCTTGCCTTCATGGCCTTTTCTACGGTCTGGGGCTTCGGCAACATTACCAACGGCTTTGTGTACTTTAACGGTCCGCAGGTCATCTTCAGCTGGATCTTCATGTTTGCCCTGTACTTCATCCCCTATGCGCTGATGGTGGGCGAGCTGGGCTCTGCTTTTAAGAACGAGGGCGGCGGCGTCAGCTCCTGGCTGCACCAGACCACCAACGCCAAGCTGGCCTACTACGCCGGCTGGACCTACTGGGCCTGCCACATCACCTACATTGCCAGCAAGGGCAGCGGCTTTCTGAAGGCGCTGAGCTGGGCGGTTTTCCGCAATGCGGAGACCTACGATTCCTTCCCCACCCGCTACATCCAGCTGGCTACCTTCTGCATCCTGCTGCTGGGCTGCTACATTGCAAGTCTGGGTCTGAACCCCCTGAAAAAGCTGCTGACCGCCGCCGGCACCTGCACCTTTGTCATGTCCCTGCTGTACATCGTGATGATGTTCGCTGCCCCGGCCATCAACCCCACGGCAGAGTACGTCCACGCCAACCTGAGCTTCAGCAGCCTGATCCCCAACTTCAACGTCACCTACTTCACGTCTCTGTCCATTCTGGTGTTCGCTGTGGGCGGCTGCGAGAAGATCTCTCCCTACGTCAATAAGGTCGAGAACCCCAGCAAGGGCTTTCCCCGCGGCATGATCACGCTGGCTGTCATGGTGGTCGCCTGCGCCATTCTGGGCACGCTGGCCATGAGCCGTATGTTCGACCCCGCCATCATCAACGCCAGCGCCGAGAGCTTCAACGCCTATGCCGCCAACAGCTCCTACTGGGCCTTCCAGAAGCTGGGTCAGTACTACCATGTGGGCGATCTGTTCATGATCATCTACGCCCTGTGCAACGTCATCAGCCAGTTCGCCGTGCTGATTTTGAGCATCGACGCACCGCTGCGTATGCTGCTGGATAACGAGCACACCAAGCAGTTCATCCCGCAGGCGCTGCACAAGGTCAACGCCCACGGCGTGCACAGCAACGGCATCAAGATGGTGGCTGTGCTGTCCGGCTCCATCATTCTGGCACAGTCCTTCGTGCCCGGCGCTGCCGCCGTTCTGCGCCAGCTGACCAAGCTGAACTCTGTGTGCATGCCCATGCGCTACCTGTGGGTGTTTGCTGCCTACATCGCCCTGCGCAATGCCTACGATACCATCCCCGCCGAGTACCGCTTTGTCAAGAATCAGGCCGTGGCCAAGTTCTTCGGCGGCTGGTGCTTTGCCGTTACCGCCGTGTGCTGCGTGCTGGGTATGTATGATAAGGACCCCTTCACCTTTGCACTGAACGTTATCACCCCCGTGGTGCTGACCGTGCTGGGATTCATTCTGCCCGCCCTTGCAAAGCGCGAGCAGACCGCTGCCCAAAAGTAACCTGAATATGCTCAAAAAGGGCCGGTCAGCACTGACCGGCTCTTTTCAGATACACCCTAGGAGGTTTATTTTTATGATCGCATCCGAAGTCCGTGAAATGCTGTCCTTCATCGACGGCAACCCCACTGCATACCACACCACCGCCGCTGTGCGGGATATCCTGCTGAAGGCAGGCTTTGCAGAACTGCTGGAAAGCCGCAAGTGGGCGCTGGAACCCGGCAAGGACTACTTTGTCTGCCGCAACGGCTCCAGCATTATCGCCTTCCGCATGGGCGACCAGCTGGAAAATTACAGCTTCAACGTTGCCGCCGCCCACACCGATTCTCCCTGCTTCCGTATCAAGGAGAACGCCGAGATCCACATGGGGCAGAACTACACCAAGCTGAACACCGAGGGCTACGGCGGCATGATCTGCGCCACATGGATGGACCGTCCGCTGTCTGTGGCGGGCCGTGTACTGGTGCAGGAGAACGGTGCCATCGTTTCCCGTCTGGTGGCGCTGGACCGCGACCTGCTGATGATCCCCAGCGTTGCCATCCACATGAACCGCGAGGTCAACGATAAGGCCTCCTTCAACAAGCAGGTGGATATGCTGCCCGTGCTGGGCGGTGCCTGCGAGGAGGGCGCGCTGAAAAAGCTGATCGCAGAGGAGCTGCAGGTGTCCGAGGAGCAGATCCTTGGCAGCGATTTGTTCCTCTATGTGCGGGAAAAGGCCACCGTCTGGGGCTGCAACGAGGAGTTTATCTCCTGCGGCCGTCTGGACGACCAGCAGTGCGTCTACGGCATCCTGAAGGGTCTGCTGACCGCAAAGAACGCCCGCTCCATCGGCGTGGCAGCCTTCTTTGATAACGAGGAGGTGGGCTCCGGCACTAAGCAAGGCGCAGCCTCCACCTTCCTGTACGATGTGCTGCACCGTATTGCCCGCAGCCTTGGCGGCAGCGACGAGGACTTCCACCGTGCGGTGGCCTCCAGCTTTATGGTCAGCGCCGACAACGCCCACGCCGTGCACCCCAACCACCCGGAGCACACCGATGTGAACAACTGCACCTACATGAACAAGGGCGTGGTCATCAAGACCCACGCCGGCCAGAAGTACACCAGCGACGGCATGAGCGTTGCCGCCGCCCGGGAGCTGGCTGCCCGCGCCGGTGTGCCGCTGCAGTACTTTGCAAACCGCTCCGATAAGGTAGGCGGCAGCACGCTGGGCAATCTGGCCATGGCACAGGTGTCCATGAACTGTGTGGACATCGGCCTGCCCCAGCTGGCCATGCACTCCTGCTACGAGACCGCTGGTGCAGAGGACACCCTCTCGCTCATCAAGCTGATGCAGGAGCTGTACAGCAGCCACTTTGAAGAGACTGCTTTCGGCACCCTTTCCATCAGCAAGTAAACGGATAAAAGCATAAAAAAGGACTGCATGAAGGCTTCCCCCGGTCGGGGGAAGCTGTCACCGCAGGTGACTGATGAGGGCGCGGGTAAGCAGCCGCTTACGGGAATTACCCCTCATCCGTCTGCCCACTGCGTTCGCAGCCACCTTCCCCCAAGGGGTGAAGGCTTTTGCGCTGGGTCAATCTGCAAAAGCTGATTTTCCATGGCCGGTTAAGCCCGGATATAGAAATCCGACGGTAGTTGTGGTAAAATAAGGCATCCGGGAGCGCCGGGCGCTCCGCTGCAACATGAAAAATGGAGGTTTTCTATGAAAAAGACCTATCGCTCGCTCTTTTGCCTGCTTGCAGTGCTGATGCTCAGTGTCAGCGTGCTGCCCTCTGCTTCGGCGCTGTTTTCCCAGAAGCTCTACTATTATGGTGTAGTAGAGGGCGTCAGCCGCACCGTGGAGGGCAAGGTGGAGTCCATTCTGGTGACTGCAGAAGAGCAGGAGACCTACCAGATGATCGTCACCGACAGCACCATCTGGCAGGACCATGACGAAAAGACCACCTCTGACCCCGCCACCCTTGCGGTAGGCGAGCAGATCTGCGTGGTGCACGACCCGGCTGTGATGATGTCGCTGCCGCCGCAGTCGGTGGCGTATACCGTCATCCGCAACTTCCCCGCAGGTACGGATCTGGAACAGGAAGCACGGGACGCCGCCTGCCCGGTGAAAAAGTTCTTTGCCAATACCCGCAAGGCAATCTCGGACTGGTTCTACCAGACCATGCCCATCTGAGCGTAACGTTCCTTCTATAACGCAAAAAAACTGCTGCCCCGCACCGGATGCCAGAACATCCGTGCAAAGGGGCAGCAGTTTTTTTATGCAAGATTATGCGGCGCTTTGCGGCAAAATCGCTGTATACCGCTATTTATTTTCGGGGGGGGGTAACGCGGAAGCGCTTTACAACCTGTTCCAGTGCACTGATGTCCACAGGCTTGGACAGATGCTCGTCCATGCCGGCTTCCTTGCTCTTTTGCATGTCCTCAAGGAAGGCGTTGGCGGTCATAGCCAGGATGGGGATCGTTCTGCCCAGCGGGTTTTCGCTGCTGCGGATGCGGCGGGTGGCTTCCAGGCCGTCCATCACCGGCATCTGGATATCCATCAGGATCATGTCATAGTCGCCGGGTTTGACGCCGGCAAAGGCATCCACGATCTCCTGACCGTTGGGGCAGATGGTGCAGCTTGCGCCTTTTGTTTCCAGCAGCATCTGCAAGATCTCGGCGTTGATGGCGTTATCCTCGGCGCAGAGGAACTTCATGCCGGACAGGGGAGAAGCGGCCTCGGTCTCCTCCGGGAGTGCCTGCGCCTGTTGCACCGTGTCCGCCTCGGTATCAATGGGGAATTCCAGCACCACCTCAAAGCGGGTGCCCTTGCCGGTGGCGCTTTCCACGCTGATAGAGCCGCCCATCAGGTCTACGACGCTTTTGGTGATCGCCATACCCAGACCCGTGCCCTGCACCTTGTTGGTGCCGGATTTTTCCTCGCGGGTAAAGGGGTCGAAAAGGGTCTTTTGGAACGCTTCGCTCATGCCGATGCCGTCATCCTGCACCACAAAGCGGTACCGGGCGTAGTGCTCGTTCCGGGGCAGCTCTTCCACTTCCAACCGGATGTGCCCGCCGGTGGGCGTATACTTGACCGCGTTGGAGAGGATGTTCATCAGCACCTGATTCAAGCGGTTGGGGTCGCCCAGCACATTTTCGTGCTGCATATTGGTGTTTACCGTAAAGGTCTGGCGGCGCTGGCCTGCCTGCTGGCGGATGATGCTGTCCAGCTGGCTGACCTGCTGGGGCAGGTTCATTTTTTCGATGTTCAGGGTGGTCTTGCCGCTCTCGATGCGGCTCATGTCCAGAATATCGTTGATGATGCCCAGCAGCAGCTGCCCGGAGCTTTCCAGCTTGCCCAGATGCTCGGCCAGCTTTTCCGGCTCGTGCAGCTCGTTTTTCATCAGGGTGGTAATGCCGATAATGGCGTTCATGGGGGTGCGGATGTCGTGGCTCATGTTGGAAAGGAAGTCCGTCTTGGCCTTGCTGGCGCGCTCGGCAGATTGCAGCGCCTCGGCGGCAACCTCCTGCGCCCGCCGCATCTCGTCGTTTGCCTGCGTCAGCTGGATGTTATACTGTTCCAGACGGAGGTTCGTCTCTTTTTCCGCCCGCAGTTCCTGCTGCTGCTTTTCCCGCAGGAAGATCCAGCCAACGAAAACTGCCGTGACCGAAAACACCGCCGCAAAGCCTATAATAATGACCATGACGATGTTGACCAGCTTTTGCGTGTTCACAGCCACATATTCTGCCGGAACAAGGAACGCCAGCGTCCACTGGGCGTTTTCCATCTGTTTCAGGGCGTAGAAATACTCGGTCCCATCCAGCACGGCGTTGGAATAACAGGAGCCTGTGCGGGCAAGCCGCTCCTTTGCCACCGCAAAGGAAGAACCGTGCAGATAGGACATCTGGGAGAGCACGGTGTATACGTTATGTCCACTCAGCAGCTCGGTATCATTGGCGTTGAACAGCTTGAAGCCGGCGTTATCCAGCACATAGACGCTGTTGTTGTTTTCGTAGGCGTCACAGCGGAAATAATTGTTCAGCTGGGTCATGCTCTGGGAGATGCCAAAATAACGCAGGGAGATCTCACCGGCCTCGCTCTGGAGGGTGACCGGGGTGGAGAGCTGTTTCAGGAACACCATCCGGGAGTCGTCCACGGTCAGCGCGTTGGAAACATAGCTGACCCGCTCCGGTGCACTTTCCAGATAGGTCATTTCCCGCAGCAACCCCATGCTGCCATTCTCAGTATAGTAATGTCCGGCAGAGTCCACGGCGATCAGTTCGATCTGTCTTTCATGGTAATTGGAAAGCTCGGACAGCTTTTTCAGATATCGGTAGAATTCAGTATCAGTCTTTAACGGAGTGTAGTACAAAAAATTGCATTGTACATTCACCTCGCTCCAATGGGTGTCGATCACATCCTCCAGACTGTGGAACATCTGGTGGGTGACCTCTTCCATCTGGTTCAGCCGCTCGTGGTAGACAAGGTTTTGGATGTAGGTCTGGCTCATGACAAAAAGGGTCAGGATCAACACGATGATGACAAAGCCAGTGCCCCCAAGCAGCTTTTTATAGATTTTGTTGTTCACATCCAGTATCTCCTGTCTGTTTTGTTTAAGGTGCACCTTAGCTCCATGCGGTGTCTGCCCGGCTGATGGTGGTGTAGGCACCAAAGAAGGTTTTTGCGGCATCCATGCCCACCACACCGCTGTCTGTCACCGTGGTCTCCGCAGCCAATTTGTCGCTCACACCACAGATAGCCACCTGATAGGTCTTGCCCGCCTCCGGCTGCACCGGGCTTACCAGCACATAGGGGTAGCCCTTGCCGTTGCCGTAGGCATCGTAGCCCGTGGCCAGCAGGTCGCTGATCTGCTGCCCGGTCAGGCTGACGGTCTGGATGGTGCGGTTCCAGCCGGTGGGCAGAATGGCCGAAAGGTCGTAATCCGTAATGCCCTTGGCGTACAGCTTGGCGGCTACGCCGTGGTGGTTCTGGTTGGTGGGGTTGCCGGGGATCCATGTGCTCAGCGAGACCAGCGCAAGGTCGCTGCCGGTAGCCTGTGCAAAGCAGCGCCCCACCAGCATGGCGCAATCCTGCTGCGAAAGCTCCTCGGTGACGGTGGTGATGGTGTCCGGGGTGTTGTTCACCACACTATCCTGATCCTCGTCCAGCTGACGGATCACATCCTCCATGGTGGCGTTGCCCTTCATGAAATCCAGCATCTTGTTGCCGGTGGTTACAACGGTATTTTCCCAGCCGGAGTAGATAAAGGGCGCGGTATTGCCCGCATTCAGGGCATCGGCGATGTCGGCATAATAGGTATCGTCCGCCTTTGCGTCCTTGAAGGGCAGCAGGCAGCTTTTCAGCGTTGTTGCGGACTGCAGAGCGCTGGTGCCCGCAACGGTGGAAAGGACGCGCATCACCTTGAGCGCATCCTCCAGCTTCTGGGGGGTCTGCTCCAGCTTTTTGTTCAGACCGTAGAAGCGGTTCACATTCAGCACAAAAACGTTCTGGGTGCCGTCCTCCGAGAGAAACGGCATCAGCCCGAATTTATCGGCGTTGCCGTCTGCCTCTACGATGCCGTTGGTGTTGCCGATCAGAAACAGGGTGTTGCCCTCGGCCATTTTCTGCCAGGTCACACTGTCGTCAAGAGCATCGCCGGAGCCGTTCAGCATGCCGATGTCCTTCCACTTCTGGACATACGCCATGGCCTGCATCATGCCGGGGGTGTTGCTGACGTTTGCCTTGCCGGAAAGATAATCCTTCTGCCACAGTTTGCCGTCCAGCGTGCCGAGGAAATCGGCGTCTGCAATGTTGCACAGGTACTGGAAGCCGTAGCCCGGGTACTGGATCTGCGGCAGACAGAGATCGACCCCCGCCTCCTTGGCTTTTGCAGCCAGCACTTCCAGCTCGGCAAAGGAATTGGGCAGCGCCCAGCCGTGTTTTTTCAGCAGGGTCTTGTTGTAGGTGATACCGTAGCAGTTGTAGGTCGAGGGCAGCAGATAGATCGCGCCGTTATCAAAAACATCCTGCAAACGGGACTCCACATAGTTGTCGGTAAAATCGTAGCCGGAAAGATCCAGCAGCTTGTCGGAGACCAGATCGATCTGGGGGTCGTAGTACGTCAAGATGCAGACGTCCGGCAGGTCGCCCGCCGCAAACATATTCTGCAGACAGGTGGTGGTGTTATCGCCGCTGTAGGGCACGATCTCAACGTTCACTTCCGGGTAAACGCTGTGCACCTGCTCAATAAAGGCTTCTACCTCTTTATAAGGTGCCATAAAGGTAACGGCTTCGTGCGCTGCTTCCGTTTTGTTCTCAGGGCTGCCGCCGCCGCAGGCGGTCAGCGCTGCCGTGGCGGCTGCAAGGCTGCAAGCCTGCAAAAATGAGCGGCGGGAGATCTTCTTCATCATACAGTATACCTTCCTCACATTTCGGAGGGCAGTACTGCACAAAACCAATGGGGTGCAGCGCTGCCGTGACATGGTTATTTTTACCACCCCACAGGAACCCCCACGCTCGCGGCCTGTCCGCACTGGGCATACGCCGATTTTCCCATAAAATGACAAGTTTATTGTACCATTGTAACAAAAGCGTTGCAAGCTGTTTTTGAAGGTTTTTGCATGGAAAAGGGCGAAAAACCGCGTGCTTTGCAGGCGTTCAGCTTTTGCACAGCATAAAAAGCAAAACGCCCTGCCTGCACCGAACACTGCGCTGCTGCGTATGGTCTATCCCCGGCAGCGCATCCATCTTTTTTGCCCTGCGATAAAACCCCTTGACAACGGGAACTTTTTTGATTATAGTAGAGCTAACAAATATTAGTTAGTAAAGGGCGAAGAAAAATGGAAGATACCAAGCAGCGCATTCTGGAAAAATCTCTGGAACTGTTTTCGACCAAAGGGTATGATGCGGTCAGTGTGGGTGAAATTGCAAAGGCGGTCGGCATCAAGGCACCCTCGCTTTACAATCATTTCCCCAGCAAGCAGGCCATTTTTGATGCGATTTTGGAGACAACTTCGGCGCACTACCAAAAAGACACCGCTGAAATCTCGGTCCATGTACAGGATTCCCAAAAGGATATTCCGGTGTTCTCCCACATCTCGGAGGAATTGTTGGTAGAGAAAGCCCGGCAGATCTTCCTTTATTCACTGCACGATAAAACCATCAGCCAGTTCCGCCGGATGATGACGCTGGAGCAGTTCCGTTCCCCCAAATTTGCCGAACTGCTTTCCAAACGCTATGTGGATTGGATGATCTCCTACCATGCAGGCATCTTCCGTGCGCTGGTTGCAAACGGCGAACTGCGGAACGAAAACCCGGATACGCTGGCGTGGATGTATGTTTCCCCGATCATCGTCCTGCTCAGTGTCTGCGACCGCCAGCCGGAACGGGAAGCCGAAAGCCTTGCAAAGCTGGACGCCCATGTAAGGCTGTTCTTCCGTACCTTTAACATCGAGGAAGGTGAAAAATAAGCCGTTCCCGCTGGACTATATTGAGGAAATGACCGCCTTGATGGGCGGCGATGGACGGATGCGGTAAGCCGCAGGAGGAAGCGCAAGATGGACTATATCAGAGTTACCAAAGAAAACATCGACAGGGAACACATCTGCTGTGCCATGTCCGGCCAACAGAGCCTTGCCAAGAAGGAATGGCTCAAGCAGCGCTTTGAGGAGGGGCTTGTCTTTTACCGCAGCGCGGAGCGAGGCAAGTGCTTTATCGAGTACATCCCGGCAGAAAACGCATGGGTGCCCATTGATGCGGCAGGCTGGCTTTATATCAACTGTCTGTGGGTCTCCGGCTCCCTGAAGGGTCACGGCTATTCCGGCGAACTGCTGGAAGAATGCCTTCGGGATGCCAGGGCGCAGGGCAAAAACGGCGTTTGTATTCTGTGTGCAGAGGGGCGCAAACGGGAATTTCTCGCGGACCCCAAGTTTTTGACTCATAAGGGCTTCAAGGTTTCGGACATCTCCGATTGCGGGATCAACCTCATGTACCTGCCCCTTGCAGAGAATGCCCAGCCGCCAAGATTCAAGGCCTGTGCCAAGCATCCCAAGGTGGAGGAAAACGGCTTTGTCCTCTACTATACCGACCAGTGCCCCTACACCTATTATTGGGTGCCGAAGGTGCAGGAGGCTGCAAAGGAACATGGAATCCCGTTTAAAGCCATCCACATTACCGAGAAAGAGACGGCTCAGAATGTGCCCGCACCCGTCACAACATACGCATTGTTCCGGGATGGGAAGTTTGTGACCCAGAGCATCCAGTCGGACAAGAAATTTTTGAAATTGGCAGGCGCAGCGGATTGAAGGATCCAGGAGGGAAAAATGCAATACGATCAAACGATTACAACGCCAAAAGGACTGGCAGTCCGCATCCGAAACGGCGTGGCATCCGATGGAAGCGCCGTGCTGGAAAACTTTAATTTGACACACGCAGAAACCGATTATCTGCTGAGTTATCCCGACGAAAATCACTTTGACGCTGAACAGGAAAGCCAATACTTGGAGAAAAAAGCAACCAGCCCGAATGAGATCGAACTGATCGCCTTTGTGGATGGTAAAGTGGCAGGAACTGCCGGGATCGATGCAATTGGAGCGCAGTATAAAGTGGCACATCGTGCTGAATTTGGCATCGGTATCCTGAAAGAGTATTGGGGTCTGGGCATTGGGCAAGCCTTGATGGAAGCCTGTATCCAATGCGCCAAAGCCGCCGGATATGCGCAGTTGGAGCTGGATGTGGTGGCGGAAAACACCAGAGCGATCTCCATGTACCAGATGGCAGGGTTTGTGGAGTATGGCAGAAACCCCAAAGGCTTTCGCTCCCGGAACGCTGGATATCAGGAACTGATCTCCATGCGGCTGGAATTATAAATTCCAGCGTAAAAAAGCAAAACGCCCTGCCGCAATACGGCAGGGCGTTTTGTTTTTTATGGAGGATGAGCCGGAAGAACCCGACCAGGAGGATAACACAGAAGAATACTATCGGCGGCGTTTGCGCCTTCCATATCAGATGACCCAGATCGGAACAACGTAATTATCCCGATCCACCACGCCGACTTTTGGCTTCATGCAGCCAATGGCACCTTTCCCACGAGGATTGCTTATTGTCTTATCGACTTGTTTATGTAAATCTTCGCATAAATCCCCATGCAGAAAGAAGCTTATTGTAGCTTGTGCAACAGCCCCTGTTCCATTTATATACAACTTCCCCGCAATGTCAGCATTTTATTTACTTTTCCATCACAGTTATGGTATAATAATACAATCTATAAAGATGCAGAGTTGTATCCGAAGTGGAGTGGCGCTGCATTCGTTCTGATTTGGAGGCAGCGCTTATGCATCCACTGCTCATTCTTGTTTTAATTTTTGATGTGCTCATTGCCGTTTCGTCGGTGCTGAACCTTGTGAATATGATGCGGGTGAACCTGCTGGTGGAAGAACGCAGAGCGGAAGTACTCACCGTGGAGCGCGTGCGCGTGAGCAAGGCGGCAGCCGGAAAGGGCGGCATCCTTACCTCTTATTTTGGCGTGTATGCCTGTCCGGGCGAAACTGGCAAGGGTGAATTCACCTCCACGAACCCCTACGGCAGCGAGACCGCTGTGCCTGAAACCACTACCGTGGTACCCATGAAGGCTTCTGGCGTGCTGGAAAAGTGTGATATTTCCGCCCATCTGTGCCGCCGTCTTGTGCCGCTGTGGCTCACGGCGCTGGGCTTCTCGGTGCTGCTGGCGGCATTCGTCAACGCATAAATCAGATGCATCCATGTATTTTCGGCGTTCTCCGCCGGGAAAATATATTCTGTAAAGGAAGGAAATTATGGAACTACTCAAATTACTTGGCATTCTCATCGTCATCGTCGGCTTTGCGCTGAAGCTGGACTCCATTCTCGTCATTCTGGCTGCAGCCGTTGTGACTGCGATCGTGGGCGGTCTGGGTCCTGTCACCCTGCTGGAGACCCTTGGCAGCACCTTTGTGGCCAACCGCAGCATGGCAATTTTTATCATTATCATGCTGGTCACCGGCACTCTGGAGCGCAACGGCCTGCGTGAGGCAGCTGCGGCGCTGATCGGCAAGTTCAAGGGCGCGACCTCCGGTCTGGTCATTGGCATTTACGGTGTTATGCGTGCGGTCTTTGCCGCCTTCAATGTGGGCTTTGGCGGCGTGGCCGGCTTTGTCCGCCCCGTTATCATGCCTATGGCAGAAGGTGCCATTGTGGCGCGGGGCTATGAACCGAACGAAGATCATGTTGAGGAGCTGAAGGGCATGGCTTCCGGCATGGAGAACGTGACCTGGTTCTTTGGTCAGGTGCTGTTTGTGGGCGGCTCCGGCGCACTGCTGGTGCAGAGCACCCTGGCCGGTCTGGGCATTGAAGTGGAGCTGGCCCCGCTGGCTGCCGTTGAAGTGCCGGTGTGCATCATTGCTACCACCGTTGCGATCGTGTTCTACATCATCAAGGACCGCAAGATGGTTCAGAAGTACTATAAATAAGGGAGGACAGAAGAATGAGCTTTTTTACAAGTGCTGATGTCACCCTCGCCAATAAGGTGATGGAAGTCATCTACATCATTATCGGCCTGCTGTGCATCAACTGCGGCGTGAAGAACCTGAAGGACAAAGAGAACTCCGAGCCTGTGGGCACCTTTATTTTCTGGGCTGTTCTGGGCGTTGTGATCGCACTGGGCCGCTGGCTGCCCTCTCTGGTAAGCGGTATTCTGGTCGTTGTCATGTGCCTGCCCGCCATCTTCAAGAAGGTGAAGAAGGGGGCCGTCTCTGCTGCTACCAAGGCTGAGACCGAGGCTGCCTATGAGAAGATCGGCATGAAGATCTTTGCTCCTACCCTGAGCATCGGTGTGATGGCTGTTATCTGCGCCATCACCGGTCTGGGCATCGGCCTGTCTGCTCTGAACGGCGTTGCCATCGGCGTGCTGGTGTCCATCGTCCTGCTGATGATCATGAACAAGGAGAACAAGCCCTCCACCTTCCTGAACGATTCCGAGCGTATGCTGTCCACCGTCGGCCCCCTGTCCATGCTGCCCATGCTGCTGGCATGTCTGGGCACCGTCTTCACCAAGGCCGGTGTCGGCGACGTGATTTCTGACATCGTCAGCCACATCGTCCCGGAGGGAAATGTGAACGCCGGTATCGTGGTGTACGCCATTGGCATGATGCTGTTCACCATGATCATGGGCAACGCCTACGCTGCCATCACTGTTATGACCGTGGGCATTGGCTATCCGTTCGTTCTGGCACACGGTGCAAACCCCACCGTTATTGGTATGCTGGCCCTGACCTGCGGCTTCTGCGGCACCCTGTGCACCCCGATGGCTGCAAACTTCAACACCGTGCCTGTCGCTCTGCTGGACATGAAGAAGCCCATGGGCGTTATCAAAAATCAGGTGCCTGTTGCGATCATCATGCTGGTCGTCCAGATCGTTATAATGATCATGCTGAAGTGATCGTCTGCCCCGCTGTAACCTGTAGTTTTTAAAATTAGATCGAGTGATTGAATGGAACAAGCAATTCAGCACGGTGCCAACGTTATTATCAAAGACTGGGTTCGGCTCCGTACAAGAGAACGTCTTTTGATCGTATCCAGCCTGAATTATGCCGCAGAAGTGCAGGCCATGCAGACAGCTGCCAAAGCGGTGGGTGCCACCGCCGAGGTTTTGTTGCTGGACGACCTGCATGAACAGGTGGGTCAGTACTTTGATGACCGCGAGGACGCTTTTGACCCCTACGATGCCGTGATCGGCGCAACAGAATATTCGCTGATCACTACGCGGGCGGTCAAGCGGGTGGTGCAGCGGCGGCACAGGTTTCTCTCGCTGCCGCTGAGCACAAACAACGGCCAGTCGCTGCTGAGTTACGACTTTTTGAACATGAGCCTGCCCAAAAGCCGCATTATGGCCAGCATCATTATGAACTGCTACCAGAATGCCAGCAAGATCCATGTGACGACCGACCTTGGCACAAATCTGGATTTTACCATTGAAGGACGCACGCCCGGTTTCTTCAACGGTTGCTGCCGCGACGGCAACGGTCTGGCATCCTCCAGCGTGGAGGTGTATGTGGCCCCGGTGGAGACCGAGACCAGCGGCACCCTGATCCTGGATGGTTCCATGGGCTACATCGGCGTGGTGTCCAGCCCGGTGCGGGTGGAGCTGCAGCACGGCAAGATCGTGGACATTGAGGATAACGAGAGCGGCAGACGGCTCAAGCAGTTCCTGCAGCGCTTCAAGGACCCTGAAGATATGGTGGTGGCCGCAGAGTTCGGCATCGGGCTGAACACCCACTCCCACTGCGACGGCAACTGCTATATTGAGGACGAATCCACCTACGGCACCTTCCACATTGGTTTTGGACGCAACATCGCCCTTGGCGGTGTGCAGGATGCTACCGGGCACTTCGATCTGGTCACCCATGCCCCCAACATCTATGTGGACAACCGCATGATCATGGATCACGGACAACTGACCGTTCTGGAGCCATCCATTTATATCTGAGAAAGAAGGTAATTCATTATGAAGATCCTGATCACTGGTTTTAATCCCTTTGGCGGCGAGTCCGTCAACCCTGCTTTTGAAGCTGTGAAGCTGCTGCCCGACACCATTGCCGGTGCCCAGATCATCAAGCAGGAAGTTCCTACCGAGTTTGGCCGCGCCGGTGAGGTGCTGGAAGCTGCCATGAACGCCTCGAAGCCCGATGTGGTCGTCTGCATCGGTCAGGCAGGTGGCCGTTCCGCCATCACCCCGGAGAAGGTGGGCATCAATATCATGGATGGCCGCATCCCGGATAACGCCGGTTACCAGCCCGTGGATGTGACCATCCGCGAGGACGGCGAGACCGCATATTTCACTTCCTTGCCTGTGAAGGCCATGGTGCAGAAGATGAAGGATGCCGGCATTCCGGCTGCCCTGTCCTACACAGCAGGCTCCTATGTGTGCAACTACCTGATGTACACCCTGCTGTACCTCATCGACAAGAAGTTTCCCGGCGTGCGCGGCGGCTTCATCCATGTGCCCTACGCCATGGAGCAGGTCGTGAATAAGCCGCTGGGCACCCCCAGCATGGATCTGCACCAGATTGCACGCGGTCTGGAAAAGGCTGTGGAAGCCATTGTGGAAAATGACAGCGACATCGCTGTGAACATGGGCACCACCCACTGAGTTTAAACAAAGCAGGAGCTGTTGCACATGTGACAGCTCCTGCTTTTATACGAACAGGCGTAAGAATCGAACGGCATCAATATGATGCCTACCGCAAGGTACGGAATGAGATGCAACAATTGATGAAAGCACAGAAAAATATGGAATTGTACTTTGCAGAGGACAAGGACAATCTTAGGCCGCAGCACACCAGATAAACGAATACCGCCGAGGAACTTTCCCAGTTGGGAAGCATCCTCGGCGGATTTTTGTTTATGCAGCAGGTTTAAGATGTTGGATTTATTCTGTTAAAACTTAGTCCTACGCTCTGCCGGTCACGGCATCCAAGTCAGCGCCCTGTTTTTGCTGCCCGGTATTTTCCGGCAGAGAACGGCAAAGTTTTTTTACTTGAAACGGTGCGCGGATACGATATAATAAGGATGGATAGAAAAATAACATTCGAGCAGCTCTAAGGTTCTGCTGCCCGGAAAGGAGCTTACTGTTATGCGCTATACCATCAGTGAGATGGCATCTCTGCTTGGTGTCACGACCCATACTTTGCGCTACTACGAAAAAATGGGTCTGATCCACCCCGAGGTCAACGAGGATACCGGCTACCGTTACTATACAGTCACTGATACCCGGCGGTTCAACCTGTGCAGGGAACTGCGGGCGGCAGAGCTCTCGCTGGAAGAATGCCGGGAGCTGATCGGCGCACCCACGGTGGAGCAGAGCGACGCCATGTTCAACCATCAGATCGCCCAGCTGCGGCGCAGGCAGGTGCTGGACGAACTGGCCATCCGTTTTTTGGAACACACGCGGGAGCAGTACCGCACACTGGAACAGAATACCGGGCGCATCTGGGTGCAGAATTTCCCGGAAATGTGGCGACTGACCTTCTCACAGGAAGAAGCAGCAGACCGGGATAAAGAATTGCAGCAGGAAAAGGCTGAATGGCTGGAATGTATGCCTGCTACCCGCTGGGTGAGCCGCCTGCCCCGGCGGGTGATGGAGCAGTTTCGGGTGGGACGCAACGAGTACGACTACGGCCTTATGATTGAGGCAGATGCCGCCCGCAGGCTGGGGCTGAAGCGCACAAAGCATGTGGAGGTGGTGTGCGGCGGAGACTATCTGACTACCATTTGGAAAAAGGATTATCGCGGGTCCTTTGGGTGGGACTCGCTGGACGACCTGCATGCGGAGATCGTGCAGCGCGGGTTCCGTGCGGTGGGCGAGACCTTCAGCAGCATCGCTGCTAGCCGGGAGCAGTCCGATGGGAGCATCGTGAATTACCATCTGACGCGGACAAAAATATATACATAAAATTGCAATATCACGAGAATTTGTTATATCAGACAAATTCTTGTGATATTTTTGTCAAAATAGCCCTTGACCTTCGCGCTGCTCTAACGTGTAAGCTTTGTTTATCCAGTAACAAAGTCTGCGGACTTTGCTGCCAAACACGGATCACACGAAGAAAAAAGAAAAGGCAAGGAGAGCTATTATGAGCGAAAAGATTTCCCGTCGCAACTTCCTGCGCACTGCTACCTTGGGTGCAGCTGCCGCAGGCCTGCTGGCCGGCTGCGGCAACAGCGCAGCTAGTGGCAGCACCGCTGCCAGCACTGCTGCCGGTATCTATACCGCAGGCACCTACAGCGCCACTGCTACCGGCATCAACACCACAACGCCTGTCACTGTGACCATGACCTTCAATGCAGATACCATTACCGATGTGCAGATCGATGTGGCAAACGAAACCAAGGGTTACGGTGCCGATATCGCTGATGAGATGGTGAAGAAGATCCTGGATGCACAGTCCAGCGAGGTGGACGGCCACTCCGGCGCTACCATCACCTCCGACGCCATCAAAAAGGCTGCCGAGAGCTGCATCAATCAGGCCAAGGGCGTGGCCGTTGCCCCCACCGAGGCCAACAAGGCTGAGACCGTTGTGCCCGAAGGACTGACCACCGAGGAAGTGGAGTCCTCTGTCTGTGAGCTGGGCGACATCACCCCCGACGAGACCAAGGACTTTGACGTGGTCGTCGTGGGTGCCGGTGCTGCCGGTGTGCCCGCCGCAGGCTGGGCTGCCGAGCTGGGCGGCCATGTGGCTCTGCTGCAGAAGCAGAGCATCGTGGTCAGCCAGGGCAACTGCGGTTCCGCCATCATCAAGTCCAAGTCCACCGACGCGGGCAAGAAGATGTGGGTGCACATGACCAACGGCCTGTGCGACTGGCGCGCTGATACCAGCCTGCTGAACGCCTACGTCGAGAACTCCGAAGAGGCCCTGATGTGGTACCTGAACCGCGCCGGCCTGACCGACCAGACCGAGTACGGAGACGGCAGCCTCGTGGACAGCAACAAGAACCCCTCCGACCTGCTGCACAACGACGAGAAGGAAATCTTCGCCTACATGTGCACCAGCCAGGATCTGACCGGCGTGTGGAAGGACCGCATGGACACCTACGACTTCGGCGATGAGCACTGCTACTTCTTTGCTCCGTGGATCGGCCCCAAGCCCAAGAACGTGGGCGATGTGCTGGCCACTGTGCTGGAGAACGTGCAGGCCAAGAACTCCAATCTGGAGGCCTTCTTCAACACCCCCGCCGTCAAGCTGGTGCATGAGAACGGCAAGGTGACCGGCGTCATCGCAAAGGACGAAAACGGCAAGTACATCCAGTTCAACGCTTCCAAGGGCGTCATTCTGGCCACCGGCGACTACATGAACAACGAGGCCATGGTCAAGCGCTGGTGCCCCGATGTGGACGGCTTCGACAAGAAGCAGTACCAGAAGACCGGCGACGGCCACATCATGGCCATCGATGCAGGTGCAAAGATGGAAAATCTGGGCCACACCAAGATGATGCACGACTTCGACTCCGGCCTGATGTACGAGGAACCGTTCCTGTACGTCAACATGGAGGGCAAGCGCTTCTGCAACGAGGACACCGGCTTTGTCTACATGGGCAACATCACCAAGTATGTGCCCAAGTTCAACGGCAACAACGTGGATGCAAACCATCCGGACGGTTCTCTGGGCTGGTACTGCCAGATCTACGATAACGACTACATGAGCTACGCCAACGGCCCCATCCCCGAGCAGGTGATGACCAAGTACATCCCCGGTGCCGTGGAGAACCCGCAGGGCGTGTTCACCAACCTCATCGATACCTACAAGGCCGACACCATCGAAGAGCTGGCCGGTCTGCTGGGCGTGCCTGCAGACGAGCTGCAGAAGACCATCGACCGCTACAACGAGCTGTGCGACAAGGGCAGCGATGTGGACTTTGGTAAGAAGAGCACCTATATGCACAAGATCGAGAAGGCTCCCTTCTGGGGCATCCGCAAGCACATCCGCGTGTCCTCCATCGACAGCGGCGTGAACACCAACGCCAACGGTCAGGCTCTGGATGCTGACGGCAACGTCATCGATGGCCTGTACTGCGTCGGCAACGTGGGCGGTGTGTTCTACGGCGGCGCGGACTATCCGTTCCACCAGACCGGTCTGTCTCTGGGCCGTTGCTACACCTTTGGTATGCTGGCTGCAAAGCATGCTATGGGTCAGCTGTAATTTAAGAAAAAGCTGATTTTGGGGCTGTTGCAAAATAGCATCCCTTTATCGCAAAGCCAATCAATCTGAATATTTTTGTACCGCCCCTCCGAAAATATCGTTGATGCGGATAGAAAGCTGTACAAAAGGACGTTCTCAGACCGCAGCACGCCTGATAAGCGAATACCGCCGAGGACTCTTCCCGTTTTGGGGAGACGTCCTCGGTGTTTTTTTTTGTATGTTTAGTGAAAATCTATGACTGGATTTTCGTCAAGCACTATAATCTGAGCAGAGAAAACCGTGAGCTGAAAGACAGATTGGAAAAAATGGAAGCCGGGGCGGGAGAACTGCGGCAGGAACTCGCAGATCTCCGGGAAGTCGTGTTCCATCAGCAGAGTGGGGCGGAGGAAGAAAAAGCAGAGGTCAACTTGCGTAAAATTTTACGCGGGTTGACCTCTGTTTTTTACACAGCCAATGTCTGGCAGGACTTGAAATGGCAGTGCGGGTGGGTATAATATAAAATGTTGTAGTGTGCCATCTGGTAAAAACGAAGAAACCGGAGAACGAACGTACAGCGGGATCAAAAACGTACGAGGATGAAAATGAAATTAAACAATAGACTTACGGACGAAATTTATACTTCCGATACAGTAAAGCTGGGAGAAAATGCGTTTCAGGCCATGCAGGAAACGATTTATCACAATGGCGGCGTCGGAACCATTACCGGGTACTATGATGCTGAATTGTCGATTCTGTCGGTCAGTGATCTGGTATTACATAACCTGAACCACAGCTATGAGTCCCTGATGGAGCAGACAAAGGGTTCACTGAAGAACCTTTTCTACAAAAAGAATGCCACATTCCTCGATAATGCGCGCTTTCGTCAGATCCAAGGTGAAGGAGAAGGCCGGATTCTTACGGCAGATGGCTCTCCCGTCTATGTGCGTCTCTATAAAGAAGATGCAGCCGATACGGATGGAACACCGATCTGGGTCCTGTCGGTACAGATGAACTGGGCGTATGAAAATCTTGCATTAGTGAATGAATCAATCCATTCTGCGCTGTGGTATTTTGAGTGCAATGAAAACAGTGAGATCATCCGGGTAAACTGGAGCCATGCGTTCCGACTGATCCTTGGTTATCATGACATTCTGGATTTTCCGAACAAACTGGATTCGTGGTCGAACCTTCTGCACCCGGAGGACTGTGACCGGGTAATGCAGCTGCTTTTGGAAACAATCGCGGACAAAAGCAACGCCACGAAGTACAATGTAGAGTATCGGCTAAAAATGAAGAATGGCCAGTACCAGTGGTTCCGGGCATCGGCGGAGGTAATACGCCGTCTGGACGGCTCGGCAAATCGAATTGCCGGAATCATCAGCAACATTGACGAAGAAAAAAGAAGTTTAATGCAGGCGCAGCGGGCAGCGGCATTTCACCGTGCATTTACCAGCGCAAACCTCTGCGAATACTATGTGAATCTGGAAAAGAACACATTCGATGCCTTAAAGGTGGAACCCTCCCTGATGACGGCCTTTGAGCAAAATTACACATGGGATGGACTGGTCAAGTTCTTTGTAGATCACTATGTGGTGGAAGAGGACAAAAAGACCGTAACGAATTTCTATAATCGCGCCTACATCACGGAGAAATTAAAGGGGTTGGAGACGGAGCTGCGTCAGGATTGCCGCATCGTTCTGAATGGGGAGGAACGATGGGTCAGCAACGTGGTCATGCGCGGTGAGATCGAAGATTCCGAATATGCGATGATTTTTCTGCGGGACATCACAGAGTCCAAAGCAGAGACGGCACGGCGGTTGCAGATGGCCTCAGATAACGCATCTATGGATCTTTTGATCAAGAGTATGGTGCGCCTGCTGGACCGCTTTGTCGTCTGCGATCTGGAGAATGACCGGTATCGGTTCTATAACCTGAAAGGCGAAATGATATACGCGCCGACGGGGGCTTACCATGATTTTGTGGAGCAGGTGGTTGTAAGGTATAAGACACTGGAACCGCTGGACGCATTGGCTGCTTTGATTTCACCGGAAAATATCCGCAAGAATTTGCAGAGCGAGAACGACATCTACAAATTTGAATACTGCTCCATGGACGAGAACACCTATAAGATCGCTTCCTTCATTCCGCTGGAGTGGAATGGCACAAAGCTGGTCAAAGCGCTGTTGGCATCTATGGACGTGTCACAGGAGAAAATGGCCGAGATCGAATCCCATAAGGCACTGAAGGAGGCGTTCCGGGCAGCGGAAAATGCAAGCCGTGCCAAGACGGAATTCCTCTCCAATATGTCCCATGATATCCGTACGCCGATGAATGCAATTGTTGGCTTGACTGCCATTGCGGGTGCGAATATCGAGAGTCAGGACAGGGTGGTCGAGTGCCTTGGCAAGATCACAAAATCAAGCCGCCATCTGTTGGGACTGATCAATGAAGTGCTGGATATGGCCCGGATCGAGAGCGGGCGAATGAGCCTTGCCGAGGAGGATTTCAGCCTGCCGGAACTGGTCGATAACCTGCTCACCCTTACAAAACCGGGGATCGACGAGCATCACCATCAGCTCGAAGTCCATGTTGAGCACATCGAGCACGAAGCTGTCTGCGGCGATAGCCTGCGCATCCAGCAGGTCTTTGTGAACCTGATGAGCAACGCCGTCAAGTACACCCCGGATGGAGGAAACATCACCCTTACGATCAAGGAAAAACCGAATGGATTCTCGGAGCTTGGCTGCTACGAGTTTTCCATCGAGGACGACGGTATTGGCATGACGCCGGAGTTCCAGAAGATCATGTTCGAGCCGTTCAGCCGGGCAGACGATCACCGGACGACCAAGGTGCAGGGCACCGGTCTTGGCATGGCCATTGCAAGAAACATCGTCAACCTGATGAATGGTGATATTCAGGTCGAAAGCGCTCCCAATAAGGGCACAAAGATCACGGTCACGGTCTATCTGAAGCTTCAGGAAAACGAGAAGGAACAGGAAAAAGGGTTGATCGATCTGCCGGTGCTGGTTGTGGACGATGACCAGACCTGCTGCGAAAGCACCGTTGCGACCCTCAAGGAAATCGGCATAGCGGGCGAATGGGTCCTGACCGGAAAGGAAGCTGTGGAACGCTGCTATGCGCGTCATGAGACCAACAGTGACTATTTTGCGGTGATCCTGGACTGGAAGATGCCGGAAATGGACGGTATTGCAACTGCCAGAAAAATCCGGGAACGTGTAGGAGAAGAAGTCACGATCATCATCCTGACCTCCTTTGACTTCAGCGAGATCGAAGAAGAAGCCAGAGCGGCGGGCGTAGATGCATTTATGGCAAAACCACTGTTCCGTTCCCGCCTGACGGCTACTCTGCGGCAGTTTACATCCGGGAAGAAGGAGAAAAATGCCCGGAACTATCTGGAGGATTTTGCGAGTGAAAACTATGCGGGCAAGCGTATCCTTCTTGTGGAGGATAATGCGCTGAACCGTGAGATCGCAACCGAGATCATAGGCATGACGGGCGTGACCATTGACAGCGCCGAAAACGGAAAAATTGCAGTCGAAAAGGTGATGGAAGCACCGGAAAAGTGGTATGATCTCATTTTTATGGATATCCAGATGCCCATCATGAATGGTTACGAAGCCACTGCTGCGATCCGTGCGCTTGCCGGCAACCGTGGAAAGGTGCCCATCATTGCCATGACGGCGAATGCCTTTGCCGAGGATGTGCAGCTGGCAAAGAACACCGGCATGAACGAGCATATCGCCAAACCGCTGGATTTGAATAAGCTGAACGATGTGCTGAAACAGTGGCTGTGATCTGTGCATTGCAGCAAGGCGCATGATACCGTTAACCGGGCAATCAAAAAGCATGAAATGAACAACGTCGAGGACTTCCCATTGGGAGGTGTCCTCGGCGGTTTTTTTATATAGGGCAGCAATTCTTGACCGTTTTTTGTGAAGGTGATGGGTTACAAGATGGAGCACAGCTTTCTCCGCAATGATCTCGATTGAAAACGACTGCACATATAAAGCAAAAAAGGAAGATTTTTACTTGTCAATCTGCTGTAGAAAATCGCCCAAGTTTGGGTAAAATTGACAAAGTGAAAAAGAAATCCGTTTCTATCTTGACACTCCACAAAGAATATGGTATTGTAGTCAAGCATAAAATAAATTATTCTTCAAGTGCTTAATTTGTTTGTGCCTTACAAAAAAGAAAATTGTACGTGAGCAGCGTCGTTGGATTGTTACCGTTTGGCGGGCTAGACCAACTCTGCATAGCACAAGCCGAAAGCGTGTTTCAGCCTTCGGTATGTTTGCTGTGTCAAGAGTGGTCTTTTTTTATTGCCTTTTTCAACCTGAGGAGGAGAAACAATGCAATATACCGTCAAAAAACCGATCAACAACAACATTCTGCGCGTGGTGGACCCCACGGGCTGTGAGCTGATCGTCACCGGGCGCGGTCTGGGCTTTGGCGTTAAGCCGGGCTATAAAATCGAGGCTGAAACCGTGGAGCGCAGCTACCGCATGACCAGCCCTGCCGTGCAGCAGAAGTTGGTGGAACTTCTGGAACAGATCCCGTATGAGCATCTGCTGCTCACCGACGAGCTGGTGGCAATGATCCGCAGCCGGGTGAACTACCCACTGAACGAGAGCCTGCTCATCACGCTGGCAGACCACATCAGCTTTGCCATTCAGCGCAGCGAACAGGGGATTCGCTTTTCCAACCCGCTGATGGCTCCCATTCGGGAATTCTACCCGGAAGAGTATCGCCTTGGCATGGAGTGCCTTGCCGCCATCCGCCAGCGCTGCCATGCAGACCTTTCGGACGACGAGGGCGGCTTCATTGCGCTGCACATCGTCAACGCAGAGCTCAACACCACCATGAGCGTGGTGAACGATGTCACCCGCTTTGTGGATGGCTGCGTGCAGGTAGTGGAATACTTTTACAACTGCCATTTTGACCGGGATGCACTGGATTTCAGCCGCTTTACAGTGCATTTGCGCTTTTTTGCGCAGCGCGTATTTCAAGGAAAACAGGAGCAGGAAAGCGATAACCACGACGAAGTGTTCCGCG
The DNA here is from genome assembly GCA_934561115.1 of uncultured Faecalibacterium sp. Lineage (GTDB taxonomy): Bacteria > Bacillota > Clostridia > Oscillospirales > Ruminococcaceae > Faecalibacterium. The sequence continues at coordinate 88,951 of CAKTFS010000003.1, forward strand.
CCCTGATCGCCCGCAATTGCAGCGAACACTACAAATGCGCCTGCTGCATTGCGGAGTATGTGCGCAACACCTGGCACAAGGAGCTTTCGGACGAGGAACTGGTGTTCCTTACGATCCATCTGAAACGGATCCGGATGGGAAAATAAGCTTTCTTGTTTCGCCTTTGATTCTCCACAGGTCTTTCCTGTGTGGATATATATGCTGGATACGAACTTGAGAAAAGGAGAACTGAAGATGAAAGACAAGATCTTTGGCGTGCTGCAGCGCGTGGGACGCAGCTTTATGCTGCCCATTGCACTGCTGCCTGTGGCGGGCCTGCTGCTGGGTATCGGCAGCTCGTTCACCAACGAAACCATGCTGGCGGCCTATGGCCTGAACAGCGTCATCCACCCCGGTACCCTGATCTACACCATTCTGGACGTGATGAGCCAGACCGGCAGCGCCGTGTTCAACAATCTGGCCCTGCTGTTCGCCATGGGCGTAGCCATCGGCATGGCCCGGAAGGAAAAAGAGGTCGCGGCCCTGTCCGGTGCAGTGGCCTATATCATCATGAACACGGCCATTCAGGCCATGATCAATGCGGCAGGCGGCGTGGACGCAATGCCTGCCAACTCCACCACCACCATGCTGGGCATCACCACCCTGCAGATGGGTGTGTTCGGCGGCATCGTGGTCGGTCTGGGCGTGGCGGCGCTGCACAACAAGTTCTATAAGATCGAGCTGCCGCAGGTGCTGGCCTTCTTTGGCGGCACACGCTTCGTGCCCATCGTCAGTTCCATTGTGTATCTGGTGGTCGGCATTGCCATGTTCTATATCTGGCCGGTGGTGCAGAGCGGTATTGCCGCGCTGGGTGCACTGGTGCTGGCTTCCGGCTACGCAGGCACCTTTATTTACGGCCTGCTGGAGCGTGCGCTGATCCCCTTTGGACTGCATCATGTGTTCTATATGCCGTTCTGGCAGACCGCTGTGGGCGGCACCGCCATCATCGATGGCGTCACTGTGACCGGCGCACAGAACATCTTCTTTGCCGAGCTGGCTTCCAAGTCCACTACGGTGTTCTCGGTCAGCGCTACCCGTTTCATGGCCGGTAAGTTCCCCTTTATGATGTTCGGTCTGCCCGGCGCGGCGCTGGCGATGTACCAGTGCGCCAAGCCGGAAAAGAAAAAGGCGGCAGGCGGCTTGCTGCTTTCCGCAGCCCTGACCGCCTTCCTCACCGGCATCACCGAGCCGCTGGAGTTTACCTTCATCTTTGTGGCACTGCCCATGTACGCTGTGCACTGCGTGCTGGCGGGCCTGTCCTTCATGCTGATGCATATCCTGAATGTGGGCGTGGGCATGACCTTCTCCGGCGGTCTCATCGACCTGGTGCTGTTCGGCGTGATGCAGGGCAACGCCAAGACCCACTGGGTGTGGGTGGTCGTGGTCGGTGCGGTGTACTTTGTACTGTACTACATCATTTTCCGCTTTATGATCTCCAAGTTTGACTACAAGACCCCGGGCCGCGATGATGCCGAGGAAGTCAAGCTGTACACCCGTGCGGACGTGAACGCCCGCAGCGCCGCTTCCGGCAGCACCGCCCCCGCAGGGGATGATCCGGTCAGCGCCCTGATCGTAGAAGGTCTGGGCGGTGCCGCTAATCTGTCCGATGTGGACTGCTGTGCAACCCGTCTGCGCTGCACCGTCAAGGACGCTGCGCTGGTCCGGCAGGATGTGCTCAAAGCCTCCGGTGCCTCCGGCGTGATCTGCAAGGGCAACGGCGTGCAGGTGGTGTACGGCCCCAAGGTGGCCGTCATCAAGGCAAAGCTGGAGGATTATCTGGAAAATGCACCTAAGACCCCGGCGGCGACCGCAACACCCGCCCCGGCGGCCCCCGCAGCAAAGGATACCGTGCTGTCTGCCTGCCTGAACGGCACTGTAGTGCCGCTGGCCGATGTGAAGGATGAAGCCTTTGCCAGCGGTGCACTGGGGGACGGCATTGCCATTGAGCCCACCGATGGTGAACTGGTGGCACCTGCTGACGGTGAGATCTCCTCCACCTTTGAGACCCACCATGCCGTGGGCATGACCACGGCTGACGGTGCCGAACTGCTGATGCACATCGGCATCGATACGGTCAAGCTGGGTGGCAAGCACTTTATCTACCTCGTCAACGAGGGCGACAAGGTGAAGAAAGGCCAGCCGTTGATCCGCTTTGAACTGGAAGCCATTAAGGCCGAAGGCTATCCCGTGACCACGCCGCTCATTGTCTGCAATACCGATGACTATGCCGCTGTCGCGGCTAAAGTCAGCGGCACCGTAAAGCAGGGCGATGCGTTGCTGGAACTGAAGCACTAAGCGTTTCTCCCAAACTGTAAGGCAGGGTTGATATAAAGGGGGCTGTTGCAAAATAGCCCCAACAAAAAAATGAGATAGGTTTCCCCAAAAGGGGTTGCCTATCTCATTTTTTGTTGTAAGCTGAAACTGCAATGAACCAACTACAGCATGAACAGTATCCTTGACCGTTTTTGTAAACTACTGATTATCGCTGTATTCTTGCTATGAATGTCTTTTGCCGGTATAATTGGAATTAAAGGACAGTGAAGCGTAAGCGTGACGCAATCGAACGGGAGTTCTTTCGGATGCTGAACGATGAGCAGAAACGCAAGCTGTGTTCCGTTTACGGCGCAGGCTTTCGTTTTGTTTGCAAATTCAGATGAAACGCAACGATTCTTAACAAGAACCGTATAGTTTTGCCAAGGAAAGTTGGTCGCAAAGAAAAAGACTTTGTGCTATACTGTGTTAAAAATCATTGCAAAGGTGGGAATATCATGAACCCTGCAAGAAAGCTGTATCTGGATAATATCCGCTGGATGACGGTGGTTTTGGTGGTGATCTACCATGTGGTCTATATGTTCAATGGCGTGCAGCCTTTTGGAGTGATCGGTCCCTTCCGGGAGCATCAGTTACAGGATTGCTTTCAATATTTGGTCTACCCTTGGTTCATGGCATTGCTGTTTGTTGTGTCGGGAATGAGCGCACGGTACTATCTGCAAAGCCATACCGCAAAACAATTTCTGAAAGATAAAACCCGCAAGCTGCTGGTTCCGTCCACGATCGGCTTGTTCGTGTTCCAGTGGCTTCTTGGTATTTATAACCTGAAAATCGGCGGCGGACTGAACATTACAGGCCTTCCGATGCCTATAGTATATCTGATCACCGTGCTGTCCGGTGTAGGACCTCTGTGGTACATCCAGATGCTCTGGCTGTTCTCCATGCTTTTGCTTGTGGTTCGGAAAATTGAAAAAGACCGGGTCTGGAACTTCTGTTCCAAAGCACCGGTCTGGAGTATTCTGATGCTGACGGTCGTTGTTTATGGTTCGGCACAGGTGCTGAACACCCCGGTCGTCACCGTTTATCGGTTTGGTATTTATGGATTCTGCTTCTTTGCAGGCTATTTTCTGTTTTCCCACGAGGAAGTAATGGAACGGCTGTGCAAGTGGTGGTGGATGTTTGACTTAGCCTCGGCTGTGCTTGGCATCTCGTACACCGTGCGCTATTTTGGTAGAAATTACGCCATTGCACCGGTTCTGAACAACATCCATGCCTGCGTTTACTGCTGGTTTGCCATTCTTGGAATCCTTACAACAATGAAAAACTATGCCGACATCTCAACCGCATTCACACACTGGATGGCGAAGAAGTCATGGGGGTTGTACATTTTTCATTATCTGCCCATTGCTGTGATCTCGTATGAACTGCACGAACACGCCCCCAACACGCCGGAAGTGCTGGTCTATCTGCTGGTGGGCATCGGTGCCTTTGTGGGCGCGTTTCTGCTGAATGAAGTCATCAGCCGAATGCCGATCCTGCGCTGGTGCGTCCTTGGAATCGGAAAGGAGAAAAAACGTGTTTAAGGACAATTTGGTCTCGCTTCGTAAGATCTACGGTTACTCACAGGACGAGCTGGCGGAAAAAATCGGAGTGACCCGCCAGACCTTATCAAAATACGAAACCGGAGAATCTCTGCCGGACATTGAACGATGCAAGCGGCTGGCAGATGTTTTCGGCGTTTCCATGGATGACCTCGTGAACTACGAGAAAACCGACCGGGAAAACTTAGGGTTGGAAGTGCCACCCAAAGGAAAACACGTTTTCGGTATGGTGAAAGTGGGAGATAAAGGGCAGATCGTCATCCCCGCAAATGCACGGAAGATATTTGACATACAACCGGGGGATAATCTGCTGATCCTTGGGGACGAGGAACAAGGCATCGCCATCCTCAAAGAGAAAAGTTTTCTGGAACATCTGCGTCTGATGGAACGGTTGCGGCACATGGGAGCCGGTGAATGATCAGACCCTGCGGAAAATACCCTTCCTGCACCGAATGCTGCGAAGCTGCGTATGATTTATCCGCAGCAGAGCATCCATCTCCTGCGCTGCATTCTCATAGCGGCTGTTCTGGTGATGTACCAGAATGTAGTCCGCTTCCCTGATCTTCCCGGAGGCCTGCTGGCAGAAGCTGCGTACAGGAGCCGCCAGTGCAAAGACCCAAATGGGGGAACAGATCGTCACATGGTCATACTGCGTCAGGTCGATGTTCAAGGGAGCGATAGGCATTGCCCAGCGGTGCATCCCATAGCGTCCGCACCACCAGAAGCCCAGTGTGCCCTCTGTGCGTTCCGTGGAGCGAACTTCATAGAGAGCGGCACCTGTCCGATTCGCTTCTTCCAGCGCCTGCTTTTTCACATAGCCCATCCGGGAAAAATAGACCACCAGCCGTTTGGGGTTCGTTCCGATGTTCGGATAATCACTTTCTTGAACTGCAAATTGCTCCTGCCGATCAAATACCCATGCGGCATACCCGGTGGCAGCCTGACAGAAACCGATCACAAAAAACGCCGTAGACATGAAATTCAGCGGGAAGATATAAAACTGGATGCAGATCCACAACATGAGCGTCACCCCGAAGATGCCGCCCATAATAACGCAGGCTCTCTTTTTTGCAAGCAGCAGCCCGGCGGCACTCAGGTTCGTGAGGCCGTTTACAATCAGCAGTGCGCAGCCGGAAAAGGTGAAATCCTGAAAGACGATCTCTGCAAAAGGCAACACCTGAAAATAGGGGAGCATGGTGTCCATTCCCATCAGCTTTCCGCTGGGGTCCAGCAGCATCCCAAGGGCACCGCCTACTGCGCCGATGGCTACAAAGAGCGTCCAGAAAATCAATAGGCGGCGGGCTGTCTGATACCGAGAGTGTTGTTTCATTTTGTTTTCCTCCATAGCAAATAAAAAAGACGCAGTGTGCACCGAAACTTCGGTCAGCACTGCGTCTTGCGTCACACTGAAATAAAAGCTCTTGACGAACGAACATTCGTTAGCTATACTATAGTCGTTGCAATGCTGGTTGTCAAGAGTTCATTTGCATCTTACTGCCGGAATTCTGCAGCATACAATGCTCTTTCTATTGACAGCCTGAAATCTTTATCTTATCATAATGCCAGACGCTTAGACGCAGTGCAAACCGAAAGGATCGGTTTTGTGCTGCGTCTTTTGTTTTGTAGGAGAAAAATCATGAGCAAGTATGAACCATTATGGGAATGGGTCGGAAAGCAACCAGCAAAGAACTTTACGCTGACCTTTGCGGAAATTCAGCAGATTCTCGGCTTTCCCATCGATCACTCGTTTTTGAACTATAAAAAAGAACTGTTGGCTTATGGGTATCGGGTGGGCAAAATATCCATGAAAAAGCAGACGGTGGATTTTCAAAAAGCATCCGATTTCACACACAAATCCTGTCAAATAGTAAAGTAAGGAGTATTTCTATGACAAAGCGAACACAGCTCGGTGTTTGTATGATCGTTGCTGGAATCTGCCTGCTGGCGGTTCAAATCATCTCTCTTACGTCTTTTATCCAAGGAGGTTGTCCATTATGGATCTTATCTTGAAAAAAGCAATCCCGGTGATCTGCATTGCTCTTGCCGCACCACTCTTTTTTCCTCTTGCAGCCGGACAACGAGCGCTTCCGATGCTGCTGCTCCGGCAAGCAGCATGGCGCAGGAGCAGGCATCCTCTGTCGAATCGGAAGATCTGGCAGAAAGTGCAGCTCCTTCTGACGAAAGCTGGAAAGCCGATTTTGAAAAAAGCCTTTGGGAAAATTACAATGTCACCCCGGAATACTACGAAGATCTGGGGGATGGTGTCTATCAGGTCTACGTCAAAATGGATGGAAAAACCGTGCCCTATGTTTGCGTAGATTCTGCTACGGGAGACTATCACGGTTAAGGTGAACTCAACTGGGGATGCTAGCCTGTGGAAAGCATTGAAGCGATCATGGACGCCGCTTGGCTGCGGGTATGATTTTGTTTCCGTTGTCTTAAAAAAACCTCTTGACAATGGGAACTTTTTTGATTATAGTATAGCTAACGAGCGTTAGTTAGTGAAGGGAGGAGGCTTGATACTTTCAGCACACGTTCATAGGACCCCAAAATCTGAAGTTTACGGTACAAAAACATAAGGAGAACTTTTTGAAACATACAACATTTGCACTGGGACTTGTGGGCTGACCGGGAGGTCTGGCAAATACCACAAGCCACTCCTCCCGAAGACGAACAGACACAATTCTTCAGGAGGACGATACCATGAATCGTGAAAACAAACGCAAGACCTTTGAAAAAGGTTACTATAAGACCCACGCCTGCAACGATACCTTTACCTGCAAAGTCTGCGGACGGGTCTGCACCCCGCAAAATGCCGGGAGCGACCACCGCAACCATTGCCCCAACTGCCTGTCCAGCCTTCATGTGGACGAAGAACCCGGCGACCGTGCCTCCGACTGCGGCGGCATCATGGAGCCGGTGGCCGTCTGGGTGCGCAAGGGCGGCGAGTGGGCCATCATCCACCGCTGCAAACGCTGCGGAAAACTCAGCTCCAACCGGGTGGCGGCAGACGACAACCCCATGAAGCTCATGAGCATTGCCATGAAGCCGCTGTGCTCTCCGCCGTTCCCGCTGGACTATATTGAGGAAATGACCGCCTTGATGGGCGGCGATGGACGGATGCGATAATAAGGATGTGAAACTGGTTGCAGACATAATAGAATCGTAATCTCGCTACGCTGTCGGACTGGCATCCGGCAGCGTTTTTACAGCTTACCCCTGATTTTACAGCAAGAAGCACTGCATAGCGCAGAATAGCAAAGAAAGTCGAGAAGAGAATTTTCTGACACGGTATAATGTTCCCTGTAAGGAGCTGAGAAGAATGAAGGAACAGATATTAGCCGTTCAGCGGATGCAGGACTTCATAGAAAATAATAAGTCGGAGGAAATCAGCTTGTCTGATCTTGCGCGGGCATCGCTGTTTTCTCCATGGTATGCCTATCGGCTGTTCCGGGATTATCTCGGTCTGACCCCAACCGAGTATATTCGCAAATGTCGGCTCACGCAGGCAGCAAAACAGCTTCGCAGCGGTAAGGTCAAGGTCATTGATGCGGCCTACGATGCTGGTTTCGCCAATGTAGACACCTTCACGCGGGCATTTTATAGGGAGTTCGGGTTAAATCCGAGCGACTACATGAAATATCCTGTTCCTCTCACATTCTTCATTCCTTACGGTGCAAAATATCGTGAACTGAGAAAGGAGAATATCGACGTGTCCAACATTCAACCAATTTTCATACAGATTATCCGCAGGCCGGAACGACTTTGCATCATCAAGCGCGGCAAGTGTGCAGAGGACTACTTTCCCTACTGCAAAGAGGTCAGCTGCGACGTGTGGGGCATCCTCATGAGTATGAAGTCGCTCTGCGGGGAACCCATTTCCATGTGGTTGCCGCCCAAATACAAAGAACCGAACACCTCCACTTATGTGCAGGGCGTAGAGGTCGAAACAGATTATATGGGAATGATTCCAGAGGGCTTCGACACCATTCATCTGCCGGAAACAGAATATCTGATGTTCCAAGGCCAGCCCTTCCGCGAGGAAGATTACTGCGAGGCAATCCGCATTGTGCAGGCAGCGATGAACAGCTATGATCCGTCTGTCATTGGCTACCGTTGGGATGATGAAAATCCGCGTATTCAGATGGAGCCACGCGGACAGCGTGGATATATCGAGTTGCGGGCAGTCAGGAGAATTCAGAAATAAAGCATTTCCATTCAATCTCATTACGCTGTCGGAGTAGCATCCGGCAGCGTTTCTTGTGTTATCTGTCGTTTTGCTGCAACTTACCCCCTGATTTTTACAACTTGCGGCCCACAGCGTAGAACAATCGGGCGTTCTGTGCTATATTCTTTACAGGGAATCGGTGTGATGATAAATTGGCAGCGCTTTTCATCAAAGATGAAAAGGTTCAGACCGCCTGTGAGCCATTAGAAACCAGTAGTACGGAGGCAATGATTATGGATATATGGGAAAAACTCTACACACAAGCAAAAAAAGAATATCACCCGGAGGATGTGACGCCGTTTGTCTATGCACATCATGTGGTATGTGCATTGGAAAGCGCAGACGGAACCATCTACACAGGCTTCTGTATTGAAGCCTGCAGTGGCGTGATGAACCTGTGTGCTGAACGTGTGGCTGCACTAAATATGTATGTAAACAGCGGTCAAACAAAGATAAGGCGGCTGATCGCCTTTCGGGACGAAGCGCCGTCCGGAGGCGGCAGTGGAATGCCCTGCGGCGCTTGCCGTGAATTTTTATACCAGCTGAATGAAGAAAACGAAAACATGGAGATTATGGTGAACTATGAAACAGGAGAAATCGTGACGCTGAAAGATTTAATGCCAAATTGGTGGGGAAAAGAACGCTACGAGCAATCCCGCTTGTAAACAATAGGAGGAAACAATCATGTCCGGTCGCTGATTTGTCGGTATGGAGCGGAACTGCATGAAGAAAAGGAGTAACGGAATGTAATAGGAGTGAGGACATGAAGGTAACGGTGGAACAAATTACCCCAGAGCGAGCGGAAGAAGTTTTGCTGCGGTGCCACGACCCCAAAGAGCCTTGGGTGGAGGAGATCCAAAGCATTGCTGCCGGGCAGATCACCGTCAACGGCATGGCAGACGGGAAACTGTGTCGGCTGAAGCTTGGCAACATCTACTATTTTGAAGTGGTGGACGGAAGTGCTTTTTTCTACTGCCAGAAAGAGGTGTTTTCCAGCAAGCAGAAGCTCTACGAATTTGAAGCTCTGTGTGCTGGCACCATGCTGTTCCGGTGCAGCAAGTCCATGATCCTGAATGCCGGGAAAATAGAGTATGTCCTGCCCTCTCTTTCCGGCCGCTTTGAGGCGGTTCTGGACAATGGCGAAAAAGTGATCATATCCCGGCAGTATGTCAGCACCCTCAAACGGCTGCTGGGACGATAAGGAGGAGCGTATGAAAAAGATCGAATTCTGGCTGCATCGGTTTGTTTTTGTGTATGGACTTATCATGCTCAGCACCTTTTTCATGTGTCTGCTGTTCAACCCCACCAGCGAACTTCCCGTTGTCACATTTTTTGGACGCTGCATCCTGCTGACGCTGGTCAGTATGCTGACCCTTCTCGTTTATGCCTCCGGCGAAGAGCTGAGCAATCGTGCATGGTGGGCCCGCACCCTCCTGCACGCAATTCTGCTGGAAGCGGTGCTGCTCCCCCTTGCCCATAACTGGGGTTTTTGGTACAACACGCTGGATGGGCTGATCTACGGCACATTTATTCTGGCGGCAAAAATAATGTGGCATCTCATCGACTTCGGACAGAGCTTTTATATGGCAGCAGCGCTGAACGAGCAGATCCGGAAGCGCAAGCGGGAGGAGATCCAGAAGGAGGGGTCGCACAATGAATAAAATGGATTGGATACGCTGCCCGAAGTGCGGCAGCAAAACACGCACCATGATCCGGGAGCATACGGTACTGGAAGATTTTCCGCTGTTCTGCCCCAAGTGCAGGTATACCTGCGTGATCCGCTTCAAAGATGGAAAACTGGAAGAAATCAAACAGCCAGACGCTCAGACGCAGTGCAGTCCATAATGTTGGACGGCACTGCGTTTTTTGCTGCAAGAATGGGAAGGAAGTGGCTGGCTTGATTGCAATGAACGATGTCAGAGATTTTATTCGTGCAGCATCGCCGTGGGTAGCAATGGGGCTGCTGGTGGCGATTCTGGTGATTCGGGGCGCTGCGTCAACGAAGAATGCAAAGGATGAAACCGCCGAAAACTACGGAATGGACGGAATGTCTTTGGGAATGTGCTTCGGATTATTGATTTCCGTGATGTTCGGAGACTACACCTGCGTTGGGCTTTCCATTGGAATGCTGGTGGGAATGGCGGTCGGTCTGAGTGTCCATAGAGAATAGGAGACCCTGCAATGAAACAGAAAATAAGGACGGCCTCGCTTCTCCTGCTTATGGTTCTGGGAACCGGGCTGGTGCTGATGGCTTGCGGTGCCAAAAGTCTTGCGGACAGCCGCACCGCAGGCTCGGACTCTTACGGCCTGAATATTGAAAGCATGACAGGAACAGACAGCTGCCAGATGGAGCTGCAGGAGGGCGAAGTGCTTGCGGTCCATTTTGAAACCGTAAGAGGGTCCATGTGCATGGAGATCCAAGCACCGGATGGAAGCTCTTTGTATCAAGGCAACGGAAAAGGCGTGACGGAGTTTACGGTAAATATTCCCGAAAGCGGTACATACTCCATCTTGGTGGAAGCGCATCATGCTAAAGGAACCGTATCCATTCAGCAGAAAGTACAGAAAGTGGAGAAAAAAGATGCACGTTGATCAAATACTGGCCGAGTGGACTGCTCCGCTATGGGCGCAGCTTGGAATGAATGGAATCACAGCTTTGCTTGTGCTGATCGCACTATATTTCACCGTAAAATGGGCTGTCAAAAACGGTGTGAAGGAAGCGTTTCAGGAAATGAAGGAAACGGAAGAAACAATATGAAAAAACTCTACGAGAAAAACGAGCTGACCTTTGCGCTCCTGTGGATCGTGGTTTACTGCGTCCTGCAATCTCTGGCAAATCCGTTCAATAAAGTCGTGGGTGTTGAATACTCGGCAAGTGCTGCTTTCTGCATCTTGCAGGCGATCATTCTTTTTGTCTTTATCCGAAAGAACCATTTGCAAAAGCGATACGGGCTTTGCAGATCGTCTGTTTCTGCAAGTCGGTTTCCTTATTATGTGCCGCTTTTTATTTTAGCAAGCGGAAATCTTTGGAACGGCATTGCGCTCAATTATTCGCTGCCAGAAACCATTTGCCGTATTGTGTGTATGCTCTGCGTTGGTTTCCTGGAGGAAGTGATCTTCCGGGGCTTACTTTTTACAGCGATTGCAAAGGATAATATCAAGTCTGCCGTTGTCCTATCAAGCGTGACCTTCGGCATCGGACATATCATCAACCTGTTCAACGGCAGCGGTATGGAGCTGGTCAATAACCTGTGCCAGATCGTTTTCGCCATCGCGGTCGGCTTTCTGCTGGTCACGATTTTTTACCGCGGCGGCAGCCTGCTGCCCTGCATCTTCGTCCATTCCGCCATCAACACCCTTGGTACATTTGCCAGCGATGATGGCCTGACCATGGAAATGCGCTTGCTGCACCTCGGTGTCCTGATTGCAATTACGGTAGCCTATACCCTGATCCTGACAAGAACGCTCCCGGAAAGTCAACGGAAAGTAGGTTGTGAAAATGAACGATAAAACAAGCATTACCGCCCTGATGAGTTCCTTCGGACGGGCGTTTCATACGGAAAACGAAGTGCATCCGGTTTTTGTAGACCCGCTTGCCAAAGAGCTGATGACGGCAGAAGAATACGAGGCCGTGCAGGGGTACATTCTGAATGGCGCTCGGTTTTTTGAGCCAGATCTTGACACAAGCGGGCTTACCGGCAAAGAGATCGTCCGGCTGCTCGTCAACAAACACATTGCACCATCCCCCTTATGCCGTGCTGCGTATACCGAAAGCCTGCTGAAAAATATAGTGCAGACCGGGATCTCGCAGTATGTCATTTTGGGTGCGGGCATGGACACCTTTGCTTTCCGGGAGAAGGAATTTGTATCGGAACACCGGGTCTACGAGGTTGACCATCCACTGACCCAGAGGGACAAACAAGCCCGCATTGCCCGCGCAGGATGGCACATCCCGGAAAATCTTACTTTCGTACCGGTTGATTTTGCAAAAGACCGCCTTTCGGAACGGTTGGTTGCAAGCGGCTTCGATAAAAGGAAAGAAACGCTGTTTTCATGGTTGGGCGTAACGTATTATCTTTCTGCAGAGGCTATTGATAAGACCCTTAGTGAAATTGCCGACCTTTCCGCAGAAGGAAGCGCACTTGTGTTCGACTGCCCGGATGAGGGCTTCTTCTCCGCCCCCGAAAAGCGAGTGCAAAATACCATTATGATGGCAAGGGCAGGCGGTGAACCGATGCAGTCGGCGTTTTCGTATGCGGAACTGGAAAAGCTGCTGGGCAGACATGGCTTTCGGATCTATGATTGGCTGGCACCCTGCAACATTCAGACCCGCATCATCGAAAGTGCCGGAGCCAATCTGAAAGCATTTGAACACGTTAATTATTGCCTTGCCGTCAGAAAAGATTGAACTTTTATAAAGAAAATCACGAAGAAACTGTAATGAATTACGGCAAAGGAGAAACCTATGCTAAGAATCGAACATTTGTCAAAAACGTATGGACTAACGAGATCATGCCCATCAAGCAGGGAGCGCCGGTCATGATCACATTATTCTGCGGTTTCGGATATATGGTGCTGCTGTTCGTTGGATTTATGCTCCTGCCGGGGTGGATGTTGGGCTTTCTTGGGTACATGAGCTGCTTTGCAGGGGCGAATCTGCTGCTATCCGCACCCATCTACCTGTGGCTGCGAAAGCAAGGCGTTGCCCGTTTTTCGGCTCTGTAATGGCAACGTTATAAGAGCTTCCTTCAGGGGTGGATGGACATTGGCGGAAAGCCTGCGCAACAAACAAGAATATAGGATCACAACATCAGTGCCAGACGCAAAGACGCAGAGCAGAACTTGTGAAAACAAGCTGCCCTGCGTCTTTTTGGCACCGGAAAGGACCTTCTATGAATTTTTTGAAATCTATTTTGGAGAGAAAAGAGCAATGGGTCGAATTTGACACCCTGTACTCCACCCAGCGGCTGGAGCGTTTGCGGATCTTTATGGTGGAAAACAAGATTCCCTTTAAGGTGCGGGCGGCGCTGCTTCCGCTTCCACTGAATACGCCGATGCCTTCCTGTGCAGCATCGCATACCCTGTGGTATGTTTCTGTTCATCCAGCGGATGTGCATCGGGTAGAATATTATCTTCGTACCGAGAGGAGTGTCTGAACATGAATAAATTATCGGTGCGCTTGTTATTGGCAGCTGCGGCTCTGCTGCTGATCGCAGGGGTGATTTTTGGCATTCTCCAATTATGGCTCTATACCGGCCTTCTCTGGGCGGGTGCGTTTGGATGCCTGATGGCAGCTCTGAACTTTCGGAATTCCAAAAACGACGGCGGCTAAAGCACACGGCATCCCCGGTAGACATTCCTACCGGTTGGGACCCTTGCCAGCTGCGGCTGGCCGCCCTTCTTCGAATCCTCTCTAGGTCAGCATAAAAAACAAAACGCCCTGCCGGGACACGGCAGGACGTTTTGTTTTTTATGGACCTAGAGGGATTCGAACCCTTGACCTCTCGGATGCGAACCGAACGCTCTCCCATGCGGTCCTTAAAGAAGCCCCCAAAGGACAAAACATTTCTTTGGGCAAACGGCAAAAAACATAGGCGTAATGCGGGTTTTCGGACGAGCATTACTTTCGAGAAAAAATTGCCATTTTCACTTCAATACAAAAAAGTCACACTTCAGGAGCAATCCGTTTCAGATGCGATTTGAATAGGCGACCATCTGAATACTTCTTGCGGATTATGCACCGTATGGGGATGATTCGGATGATATCTCCTGTGCGATAAAATTGACGAGAAACAGTTAGATTTTTTCTGGCTGTTTCTTTTTTATTGCACAAATCGGCAAAAACAGTGCCGACGGTTACGCACCCAACGAAGATGAAAATGCCCAAAAAAGCTATCAAATATCGCGTTGCTCTATACAAAATATAGCAATCGGTATACGCACCACAAAACATATACGGTATAGCGTTGATTTTCTGTACATATCCCAACTGAAAGACTGGAGGTGAGTTTTCAAAATGCCTGATATTTATGTTGCAAAAACATCTTCTCACGCGCAAAGAATCACATTCGTTTCAGAACAGACAGTTGAAAAACAGCATGATCCTTGATTATTTCTACGGACAAGCCGGAGAGCTGTTTTCGTTCTACCGTATTCCCAAGGCTCTTTTTCAGGAGCCACGGTTTCAAAATCTGTCCACAGACGCCAAAACCCTGTACGGGATCCTGCTGGACCGCATGAGCCTGTCTGTGAAAAACGGCTGGCTAGACAAGCAGAACCGGGTGTTCATCCTCTTCACAATAGAGGATGTCAAGAGGGCATTGTGTTGCGCAGACAACAAAGCGACCAAGTTGCTCCGGGAACTTGAAAAGTTTGGTCTGATTGAACGAAAACGCCGAGGGCAGGGAAAGCCAAGTTTGGTGTATGTGAAAAACTTTTCGGCAGAATCTTCAAAAGAGAGTGTCAAGAATCGTGATAATGACGATTCTTGTGGCTTCAAAATCGCGTGTCAAGACCCTGCAAAATCACGATGTAATAAGACTAAAGAGAATGATACTGAAATGAATGAGACTGATCTAAACTGTACCCCATGTCAAGGACAATTTTGAAGATGTGAACCCGTTCCTTTGGACGGGCATCACTTTTACTATCCCTGAAAATTATTCAAAAGCACCTTGGCTGAACCCTTAAGTATGGACAGGCTCACCTCTTAAGTTCCCCGATTCTTGGACATCTTCAAAAGTTGACCACCGATCACGAATCCTTTTTACTGATTTGAACATCTAATTCCTTCGGATCTTTTGCCTTTTTCGGAACTGGAGGCGGATTTGAAATTTTGATTGGATATTCTCCAGTCATGTAAAATTGGTAGAATTCATTCGGTGAAAGTTTTGCCAGATTCCATTGATAACGTTCATTGTTGTAGTAATCAATATAATCATCTACAAGTTTTTTCACTTGCGAAAATTCTGCGCAGTTTTTAATTTGGCTGCCAATATGGTCTTTCATGTGACCGAAGAAACTTTCCTGAGGAGAGTTATCCCAGCAGTTTCCTTTGCGCGACATGGATTGGCGCAATTCTTTGTCACGAAGAATGTCAATGAACTTATAGCTGGTATAGTGGTAGCCTTGATCACTATGCAAAATTGTTTCCTTGTGAAGAGACACACCATGATCACGAACGAGGTCTTCAACCGTCTCCAAAACAAAATCAACCTGAAGCGAGTCGCTGATAACGTATGCTAGAATCTGCTTTGTGTAGGCATCCAGAATGGTGGATAGGTATGCAAACATTCCATTGTAAGGCAGATATGTAATATCTGTAAGAAGCACAATTCTAGGCCCAAAATCCTCAAATTGTCTTTGAAGGAGATTTTCTGCCACATTGCTGGTTTTAAGTGCTTTCGCCATGCGTCTGTATGGATTGGCTTTCCGAATCGGGCAGGAAAGATTATATTTTGCCATGATACGGCGGATTTTCTTGAGATTCATTGTCACAGGTGGATTCATATGAAGCAGGCTCATATAAATTCCACGAGCTCCTTTAGAGTATCCTCGCTGTCGATATGCAGCTAAAATCAGTTCAAAATCTTTTCGATCCTGGAGTTCTTGCTTTTCTCTAGCTGGAGCAGCCTTTATCCATGCATAGTATCCGCTTCGGGAAACCCCGGCAATTTCGCACATCCGCGAAACAGTTAGACTGTTTTCAGCTGAATTGACCGCAGAGTAGATGATCTCAAAAGTTCTGGACGAATCTTCCATGAGCGTTATCCCTGCTTCCCAGTTCTTTTGCCTGACATAATTTTTTTTAGAAATTCAATTTCCTGTTCAAGGTAGTCGATCTTATGCTGCATTTCTAAAATTGTCTCTGTCGGTACTGAGTCATCGCCGGAAATAAGGCGTTTCTTTTCGCCTGCCGCACGAGGACCCTGATGAAACACCAGTCCTGCTTCTGCCTCAGCCTTTAATGTTCGTTGAAAGCCAGATATGCGTGCACCTCCTAATATGTTTATGTCGTAGCCATATTTTCTGAATATTTTGGAAGGAGATAGCCTGCGCTGGTATTCAGACCAGAACAAATCCTTGAACTCTTTTGTAAAAGAGATTTGGTAGGCTGTGACACGGTAAGTATATGGATTTTGAGACAAAACTGCGATTTCCTCTTCTGTAAACTTGACCTTTTTACCCATTTTCTTTTCTCCTCTGATTAAAAATAGAATAGCACAAATCACGAGAAAGATTAAGAAGTGTTTTCCTGTTGCGACCTATGATTTTCTACTTTTAATAGAAAATCTCACATTTCGCAGTGTCCACACTTATGGGTACAGTTTAATCCCTTCTATTCTGAAGAATCGGATGGGATGAGCAAACGCACCCAACTGGAAAAATATTTTTCACAGTCTTTGGAGGTAGACCTTCTGCGCCGGCTCTGCCCGGACGATGAGGATACCATCTATCAAATCGTGGATTTGCTGGTGGACACCTGCGCCACCAACCGCAAGACGCTGCGCATTGCCGGGGACGATAAGCCCGCCGAGGTGGTACGCAGCCGGTTTATGAAGCTGAATGCTGACCATATCCGCTTTGTGTTGAAGTGCCTTGCCGAGAACAGCAGCCCAATCCATAACATGAAACAATATCTGCTCGCTTCTCTGTACAACGCACCCACCACGATGCTGCTTTCCTACCAGAACCAAACAAACCACGACTTAGCGATGCGGAGGTGATAAAAATTTCAAAGAAAGTAACCACGATTGCCATCGTCAACCAGAAAGGCGGCACCGGCAAGACCACAACCTGTGAAAATCTGGGCATCGGGCTGGCAATGGAGGGCAAAAAAGTCTTGTTGGTGGACGCTGACCCGCAGGGGTCTTTGACCATCAGCATGGGCTGGCAGCAGCCCGATGAACTGCCTACTACTCTTTCCACCCTGATGGCAAAAGCCATGAACGACCAGAGCATTCTGCCCGGTGAAGGCATCCTGCACCATACGGAGGGCGTTGACCTGATTCCGGCGAACATCGAACTGGCAGGGCTGGAAGTGTCTCTCGTCAACTGCATGAACAGGGAAAAGATGCTCAAACAAGTGTTGGAGGGTGCAAAGCACGACTACGATTTCATTCTGCTGGATTGCACCCCTTCCCTTGGGATGTTGACCGTGAATGCGCTGGCGGCGGCAGATACCACTCTGATTCCGGTGCAGGCGCAGTACCTTTCGGCAAAGGGACTGGAGCAGCTGCTGCAGACCATTCAGAAAGTGCGTCGGCAGATCAACCCCAAGCTGAAAATCGAGGGCATTCTGCTGACCATGACTGACAGCCGCACCAACTATGGGCAGCAGATCGACAACCTGATTCGGGGTGCTTACGGCAGCAAGATCAAAGTGTTCGACCAGACCATTCCCCGGTCTGTCCGTGCTGCGGAAATCAGTGCCGTGGGCAAGAGCATTTTCCAGCATGACCCCAAAGGCAAGGTGGCAGAAGCCTATAAATCTCTGACAGGGGAGGTGATGGCGAATGCCGAAAGGCAGCTTAAGCGTGTCGCTGAAAGGGGCAGATGATATTTTCTCCACCGAGGAATCCCGACAGGAGGAAAAGCGTGAACAGGTACAGCAAATTCCCATCGGGGAGCTGTTTCCTTTCAAGAACCACCCCTTTAAGGTTTTGGACGATGAGTCCATGCAGCGCACGGTGGAGAGTGTGGAGCAGTACGGTGTGCTGTCTCCGCTGATTGCACGTCCACGCCCGGAAGGTGGCTACGAGATCATCTCCGGGCACCGCCGTCAGCACGCTGCACAGCTTGCCGGGCTGGATACGCTGCCTGTTATCGTCCGCAATATGGATGATGATGCCGCAGTTTTGCTCATGGTGGATAGCAATCTCCAGCGTGAGAACATCCTGCCCAGTGAACGGGCTTTCGCCTACAAAATGAAGCTGGAAGCGATAAAAAATCAAGGTGCTAGGTCGGATTTAACTTGTGGCCAAATTGGCCACAAGTTAAATGGTGCAAAAGCGCGAGATATTGTCGCTGATGAATCAGGTGATAACGCCCGAAATGTACAAAGGTTTATCCGCCTGACCAACCTTGTCCCGGAACTGCTGGATATGGTGGACGAAAAGAAAATTGCTTTTAATCCCGCTGTGGAGTTGTCCTATCTGGACGAAAGCCAACAGCGGGATTTTTTAGAAGCGATGAACGACACCCAGAATGCGCCGTCCCTTTCCCAAGCGCAACGACTTAAAAAGCTGGCGCAGGAAGGGCACTTCTCGTATGACGTTGCCTTTGCTGTTATGGGAGAAGAAAAAAAGGATGAACTGGACAAGGTGGTCATCAAAAACGACACCCTGCGGAAGTATTTCCCGCGTAGCTACACCCCGAAACAGATGGAGGACACCATCATCAAGCTGCTGGAACAGTGGCAGCGCAAACTCCAGCGGCAGAACGAACGCTGACTTATACCGTAACGAAAGACCCGATGGGGTCTTTTTCTTTTGCAAACAAAAGGAGAAACGCTTATGAAAAACAACGCTACCCGTACCATCCGCTCCGAAGAGATCACCATTGATGTGCGTATCTGCGCTGCACTGGCGGCAAACCGGGGCAGCGGTGAGGTCTACCTCGCAGCCATTGCCCCGGATATGGAGTTGACCATCATCACGCTGGATGAGGCTCCCGGCATTCTGCCCTGCTTTGAGGAGGACGATGCCTGCCTGAACCTCCCTGACACCTCGCTGCTGCTCTGCTACAACCCGGCGCAGGTGCTGAAGATGGGCGGCAAGCACTACCTGACCGGCCCGGTGATTCTGGTTCGTACCAACATGGACGGCAGGGTCATCTCTCTGACCATTGATGAGGTCTACCTGTTCCAGAAGTATCTGGAAAGCCACAGCATCACCCTGATGGCAGATGACCAGAAGCTGCCCTGCATCTGCATGGAGTGAGGTGTGCCATGCTGAACTTTTTTATCGGTATCGCATTTTTTGAAGCTGGTGCCTTTTTCGGCTTCTTTGTGGCAGCTTTGATGCAGGCGGCACGAAGCGGCGAAATCGGGTTGAACGGAAAGACTAACTATTAAAAGTCAAGCCCCAAAATGAAAAAATCCGCCAACCATTCGCTGCCCTTGACAAACAGCATT
>CAKTFS010000004.1 GCA_934561115.1 uncultured Faecalibacterium sp.
TGCGTTTGTCGCGCTCTGCGGAGCGCTCCAAACGCATTTTTCACGGGTGGGGTTTAGAACGAACTCCCTCAGTCAAAGCCTGACGGCTTTGCCAGCTCCCTCGGGGAGGGAGCCTTTGGCATGGCGGCAAAGTTTCCGGCTAAAGTGCAAGCTTACGGGCGTGCTTGCTCCCCCTTGGGGGAGCTGTCGCGCAGCGACTGAGGGGCTTCAAATCGGCGGAGCCGGAAAAAACGGTTAAAAGATCTTCACGCCGAACAGGCGTGAATCTTCAGTTTTTTCCGGTGCAGCCCACCCCTTTGGGGTTAAAAGGGGCGAGCAGCCCCTTTTTCGTGGCTCCAGCGCGTCGAAATCGCTGGCACTTTTCTGGTTCTCTTTTGGTGTCAAAAGAGAACATCCCTCGGCAACCGCCCTTACCCCCGCAGCGCCGCGCTTTCGCAGAAAGCGGCGCTGCAAATGCCGTTTTTCTCCACGACCCCACCTGTGAAAATGGGGTTCAGAAACGCCCGCAGGCGTTTCTGAACCCCGAAATTAAAAATAATATTTCCTTAGCTTATGCGCAGAGCAACGCGGAGCGCATTCCAAATCGTCCCACGCAGCAAGAAAGCGCGGTCCGTTTTACCCCTTCAGCGGTACAAAGCCCACAAGGTCTTTGACGACCTCGCCGCCGATGATCAGACCGGCTACCGAGGGCACAAAGGCGTTGGAGCCCGGCACGGTGCGCCGTGCGGTGCACTTGCGCTGGGTGCCCGGGGGACAGATGCAGTGGTATTTGCAGCTGATGGAGTCGTCCTCGATGGGGGTCATGGCAGGCTCCTTGGAGTAGACCACCTTCAGGTGCTTGATCTTGCGCTTGCGGCACTCGATCCGCATCACCTTGGCAAGCGGGCAGACCGAGGTCTTGTAGATGTCGGTCACCTCAAAGCGGGTGGGGTCCATCTTGTTGCCTGCACCCATGGAGCAGATGATGGGGGTGCCTGCCTCCTTGCACTTCATCACCAGCGCCAGCTTGCCGGTAACGGTGTCGATGGCGTCCACCACATAGTCGTACTGGGTAAAATCGAAGTCGTCCTGCGTCTCCGGGCCAAAGAAGCACCGGTGGGTGGTCACCTTGATGTTGGGGTCGATATCATGGATGCGCTGTTCCGCTACATCCACCTTATACTGTCCCACCGTGCTGCGGGTGGCAATGATCTGACGGTTGAGGTTGGTCATGCAGACCTTATCATCGTCGATCAGATCCAGTGCGCCCACGCCGCTGCGTGCCAGCGCCTCCACCGTGTAGCCGCCCACGCCGCCGATGCCAAACACTGCCACCCGGGCGTGGTGCAGCTTTTCCATAGCCTCTGCACCCAGCAGCAGCTGGGTGCGGGAATACTGATCCTGCATTTTGTTCTCCTTACTTTTCTACGCGGGTGATGGTGCCGCCGCCCAGCACCACATCGCCCTGATACAGCACGGCAGCCTGCCCCGGGGTGGGGGCACGCTGGGGCTGGTCGAATTCCAGCCGGAAACCGTTCTCTGCGGGGTAAACGGTGGCCTGCTGCTCGGCCTGATGGTACCGGGTGCGGGCGGTGACCCGCAGCGGCCCGGTCAGTTCCGGGATGGCGATCCAGTTCACATCCTCTGCGTAGACGATGCGGTCAAACAGTTCGCTTTCCGGCCCGACCGTAACGGTATTGGCCTGCATATCCTTGCCGCAGACGTACACCGGCGCCCCCAGCGCAAGGCCAAGCCCCTTGCGCTGCCCCAGTGTGTAGCGCACCGCGCCGCTGTGGGTGCCCACCACCTTGCCGCTCTGATCCAGAAAATCTCCGGCGGGGTAGTGCTTGCCGGTAAACTGCTCCATAAAGCGGGCGTAGTCGCCGTCCGGCACAAAGCAGATATCCTGACTGTCGTGCTTCTGGGCGTTGATAAAGCTGTGCTCCTGCGCGATCTCGCGCACCTCGGTCTTGTGCAGTGCACCCAGCGGCAGACGGATATGCGCCAGCTGTTCCTGCGTAAGGTTATACAGCACATAGCTCTGATCCTTGCCCTCGTCCAAGCCCTTTTTCAGCAGCCAGCGGCCGGTTTCTGCGTCCTGCTCCACCCGGGCGTAGTGGCCGGTGACCACATACTCCATGCCGTGTGCCTCCGCCCAGTCCAGCAGGTGGCGGAACTTCATATATTTATTGCAGTCGATGCAGGGGTTGGGGGTGCCGCCCGCCTCGTAGACGCGGATAAATTTTTCAATGATCTGTACCCGGAAGTCGGCGGTGAAATCCAGCACCTGATACGGCATATCCAGCGCAAAGGCCACCTCGGCGGCATCCTCGATATCCTTTTCCGAGCAGCAGGTCTGGTAACCGGACTGTCCCAGCGTTTCGTTGTGGGTAAGCCGCATGGTGATGCCGGTGCAGTCGTAGCCCGCCTGCTGCATCAGGCAGGCCGCCACCGAGCTGTCCACGCCGCCGCTCATGGCGATCAGGGCGCGGGGACGGTTTGCAGGGTTCTGAGTGGTCATAGATTCTCCTTTTATGGGTTCAACATACTAAAGCAGTAGTATAATACTACCGCAGCATAAACCGCTTGTCAAGACGCTATAATTTTCTGCGCCGCAGCCAGCAGCGCCGTTTTTTCGTTGGGGTATTCTGCGCGGATGACGCCGTCCAGCAGCGCTTCCAGCACCCGGCGCAGCGCAGGCCCTGCCGGGATGCCCGCTGCCATCAGGTCGCGGCCGTTCACCGCCAGCTGGCTTACCCGGCAGCATACGCCGTCGGCCTCCAGCTGCCGCGCCCTCTGTGCCGCAAGGGTGCAATCCGGGGCAGCCTGCGGGTGCAGCGCCGCGCACAGCGCACACAGCCGCTCCACGGTGCACAGCCCGTACCGCCCTAAAAGCTGCCGGAGGTGGATGTCACTGACGCGTTCCGGGGCGTGTGCGGGAGTTTCTCCGAGGACCGTCCGCTGGGGTGGGACCCTGCTGCCGCAGGCAGTAGGGCGGGCGATGGAATGGCCTGCAACGGCAACGACTGCCGCCTGCGACGGAAACAAGGAGTTGCTGTTGGGGCAGCGGCCAGCAGGATGCGAGTGCTGTTCAAGGCACGAAGCATCCGCTGGGTGCCGCAACTCGAACTCGTGTCCGAGGAGAAAGCTCCCGCACCCGCCCTGCCCTGCCGCTTCCCGCACCAGCACTGCGGTCTCCTCGATGCAAGCATTAGAGCAGCGCAGCCGCTTGAGTACCCGGCGGGTGTCGGCCTCGCCCAGAGCGCCCAGCAGCGCCGCCCAGCGCACCGGCAGGTTTTCCTCCCCCGCCGGGCAGGCATCCACCACCGGCTTTGCGGCATCAAGTGCCGCCGGGGTCAGCTCCGGCAGTACCACCGCCAGCACGGCGGGCTCCAGATACGCCCCCGGCTGCGGGGCTGCCAGCAGCTTTGCCAGCTCCTCCTGAATGCGCTCGGCAGAGATGCAGTCCAGATGGGGTGCCAGCTGCCGCGCCGCCCGGGCGGTGGCTGCGTCCAGCGCAAAGCCGAACCTTGCGGCAAAGCGGTACAGCCGCAGAATGCGCAGCGCGTCCTCGGTAAAGCGCTGCTGCGGCTCACCTACCGCCCGCAGCAGACCGTTTTGCAGGTCTTTTTGCCCGCCAAAGGGGTCTACCAGACCCTCGGCTTCATTATACGCCATGGCGTTGATGGTAAAATCCCGCCGGGCAAGATCCTCCCGCACGTCCGGTACGAACTGCACTGCGTCCGGGTGACGGCCATCGGTATAGCTGCCCTCGGTGCGGAAGGTGGTGGTCTCGTACAGCTGCCCGCCGTATTTGATGGTGACCGTGCCGTGCTGCAACCCGGTGGGGATGCACTGCTCTGCCCCGAACAGCGCTATCACCTGCTGCGGCAGGGCGCTGGTGCACAGGTCCCAGTCGTGGGCGGTGCGCCCCAAAAGACTGTCCCGCACGCAGCCGCCCACGGCATAGGCTGCATAGCCCGCCGTGTGCAGGGTGTCCAGCAGGGCAGCTGCCCCGGGGTCAAGTGTCAGCTTCATTCCTCGTTCTCCTCGTAATGCAGGGTGATGCGTTTGCCGTCAAAGCCGCATTCTGCCGCCGGGAAGAGGCTCTGCGCCTGTGCAAGCTGCTCCTCCGGGTCGGTGATCATGGGGGAGTAGTGCACCAGCCACAGCCGCTTTGCCCCGGCCTTTGCCGCCAGCGCCGCGCTCTGCCCAAAGGTGCTGTGCCCCCACTGCGCGGCCTGCTCCTGCTGTTCCGGCAAAGCATAGGTGGCATCGCAGAGCAGAAGGTCTGCCCCCTGCGCTGCCTGTTCCAGCGCCGGGCAGGGCGCACTGTCGCCGGAAAAGACGAACCGCAGCCCCTTGCGGGGTGCGCCCAGCACCTCGGCGGGCTGCACCGTGCGCTCTGCCAGCGGGACAGCCTGTCCCCGCTGCAAAAGCCGCCACTGGGTCACCGGTACACCCAGCGCCCGCGCCTTTTCGGGGTCGAACCTGCCCGCCCGAGGCAGCTCCAGCCGGTAACCCAGACTGCGCACCCGGTGCTTTGTTGCCACCGGCAGCAGCGTTGCCCCGGCGGGCCACCCTGCCGAAAGCGTTTCCAGCGCCACCGGCTGTCCGGCGCGGCAGACCAGCGGCTTTACCGCATAGGGCAGCGGCCCGGTCAGGGCATACACTGCCCGCCAGACCTCTGAAAGCCCCTCCGGCCCCAGCAGGGTCAGCGGACGGGTGCGCCCCTGCGCCCCAAGGGTCTGCAAAAGGCCGGGCAGGCCAAAGATATGATCCCCGTGGTAGTGGGTCAGGCAGATAGCGTCCGCACGCATCAGGTTCACCCCGGCGCGGCGGGCGGCGGTCTGGGTGCCCTCGCCGCAGTCCAGCAGCAGGCTGTGCCCGCCGCACTCCGCCACAGCGGCGGTCAGGGCGCGCTCCGGCAGCGGCATGGTGGCAGCCGTGCCCAGCAGTGTAATGGTCAGCATAAGCAGTTCCTCCGTGGTTCTTCCCTGTTATCTTACCACAAACCCCGCCGGTGCACAATTCTTTCTGCTGCGGCATAAGCTGGGCAGAGCCTTGAAAAAGGAGGGCACAGCCTATGCAGCGTGACCACAGAAAACGACATTCCCCCGCCCGGCATCCGGTACTTTTGCGCCGGGTGCTCCTGGTGCTGTGCATTCTGGCAGTGCTGTGGCTAGGGTACAGCTGCATGATGCCGCAGCTGCTTTTTTCCGCCCGGGGCACCATGATCTTTATGCCGGACCCGCCGCTGCGGGGGTAGCGGGACGATCGGGAATGCCCTCCGCGTTGCTCTGGGCATATTCAGCGGAAGAATTATTTATATTTTCGGGTTTCAGAAACGCCTGCGGGCGTTTCTGAAACCCATTTTCACGGGAGGGTTTTAGAACGAACTCCCTCAGTCAAAACCTGACGGTTTTGACAGCTCCCTCGAAGAGGGAGCCTCTGGCGCACCCGCAAACTTTGCACTTCAGCCGGAAACTTTACCGCCATGCCAAAGGCCCCATCCTTGAGGGGGCTGTCGCGGCGATAGCCGCGACTGGGGGAGTTTCTGCGCCGCAGCGAGGGCCGAGAGGGCGAACCCGCAAAAAAGCACCAGACGCAAAAACAGGGCTGCTGCACGAGGTTTTGTGCAGCAGCCCTGTTTTCCAATTTATATACTTTCCAGCACCTTTTTCCCGGTCAGCGGGTCGGGGATGCCCAGCAGTGCCAGTATAATTGCCATGCGAATATACACGCCGTTATGCACCTGATCGAAATATGCGGCGCGGGGGTCGTTGTCCACGTCCGGCTTGATCTCGTCGATGCGGGGGAGCGGGTGCAGCACCGGCATGGTGAGCGGTGCCTGCTGCAGCAGCTTTTCGTCCAGCGCATAGCAGCCTTTCAACCGCAGATAGTCCTCCTCGTTGAAAAAGCGTTCCTTCTGGATGCGGGTCATGTACAGCACGTCCAGCCCGGGCAGCTCGGCTTCAAGGTCGGCGGTCTCTTTATAGTTCTGGTGCAGCGGGGTCAGAGTCTCGTCCTTGACGTACTGCGGGATGCGCAGCTCCTCCGGTGAGATGAACACGAACCGGTTGCCCTCGAACTGGCTCAGCGCGGCGGTGAGGGAGTGCACCGTCCGGCCGAACTTGAGGTCGCCGCAGAAGCCGATGGTCAGATGATCCAGCCGCCCTTTGCGCTGGCGGATGGTCATCAGGTCGATCATGGTCTGGGAGGGGTGGGCGTGGCCGCCATCACCTGCATTGATGACCGGCACCCGCGCATACATGGACGCCCGCAGCGGTGCGCCCTCCTTGGGGTGGCGCATGGCAATGACGTCTGCATAGTTGCTTACCACGCGGGCGGTATCGGCCACCGTCTCGCCCTTGCTGGCGCTGGAAAGCTGGGCCCCTGCAAAGCCCAGCGTCTTGCCGCCCAGCCGCAGCATGGCCGACTCGAAGGAAAGGCGGGTGCGGGTGCTGGGCTCGTAGAACAGGGTGGCCAGAATGCGGCCATCGCACAGGTGGGCGTAGGGCGCGGGGTCAGCCTCCATCCGGTCGGCAAGGTCGAGCAGTGCCAGCTGCTCGGCCAGAGAAAAGCTGCCGGGCTCAATAAAATGTCTCACAGCCATTCTCCCTTCAGCACAAACTTTTCGCGCTCTGCGCCGGTGGAAACGAACTGGATCTCGTGCCCCAGCTGCTTTTCAAGGAACTCCACATAGGCCTTGGCTTCCTTGGGCAGCTCTGCCCAGCTACGACAGCCGGAGATATCCTTGTTCCAGCCGGGCAGCAGCGTGACCACCGGCTGCACACGGTCAAGGTCGGACAGGGTGTCGAAGCGGGGGACTTCCACGCCATCCAGCTTGTAACCGGTGATGACCGGGATCTGCTTCATGCTGCTCAGCACGTCCAGCTTGGTCAGTGCGATCTTATCCGCACCCTGACATTGCAGGCCGTAGCGGCTGGCAACGCAGTCAAAGGGGCCCACCCGGCGGGGACGGCCGGTGGCTGCGCCGTACTCGCCGCCGGCCTTGCGCAGCTTTTCGTTCCACGCTTCGCCCATTGCGTTCTCTGCCGCAAAGGGGCCAGCGCCCACACAGGTGGAGTAGGCCTTCAGCACGCCCACCACATGGTCAAGCTTGCAGTTGGGGATGCCCGCACCCAGCGGTGCATAGGCTGCCAGCGTGTTGGAGCTGGAAGTGAACGGGAAGATGCCGTAGTCGATATCCCGCATCGCGCCCAGCTGCGCTTCCAGCACGATGCGTTTGCCGCTGTCGTGCGCCTGCTGCAAAAAGGTGCCCACATCACAGATGAAGGGCGCAAAGTACGCCGCCTGCTGCCTGCACCAGTTCAGCAGGGCATCGTAGCTCATGGGCTCCTGATGATAGCAGCCCGCCAGCTCCATGTTCTTGGCGTCCAAGATCATGTGCAGGCGGTTCTGGGTGCGCTCCTCGTCCAGATGTAAAAGGTCGCCCAGACGCAGGGTCTTTTTGCGGTACTTGTCGCTGTAAGCGTAGGCAATACCGCGCCGGGTAGAGCCGAACGCGCTGCCCTTTTGGGCAAGGCGGTCCTCTTCCAGCCCATCCTGTACCTTGTGCCACGGCATGGAGATGGTAGCCTTATCAGAGAGCTTCAGGTTCTCCGGCTCCACCTTTACCCCGCGCGCTTCGATGGCCTCCATCTCCCCGGCCAGATGCTCAAGGTCGATCACCATGCCGGTGCCCAGCACGCAGGTCACCTCCGGGTGCAGGATACCGGAGGGCAGCAGGTTCAGGATGAACTTGCCCTTCTCGGTCACAACGGTATGGCCGGCATTGTTGCCGCCCTGATAGCGCGCAACGATATCGGCATTTTCGGCCAGCAGGTCGATGACGCGGCCCTTGCCCTCATCGCCCCAGTTGATTCCAGTAACAGCGGTCAGCATAAACTTCATTTACCTTCTTTTTCATTCTTGTTTCCTGTTCGCGGTGTATATTATACGAGCGTGCAGAGAATATGTAAAAAGTATCCTGTGTATAGCAGCAATACGTTTTTTACATTGCAAAAGTTACTGCCGCCCGCATCGTGCGCGCAGGTACGTCAAAAAGCGTCTTTTCAGCGCGGCGCATGCCCGCCGGAACAGAAAGTAGTACTTTCAAAGCCTTGCACAGAATTTTTTTGAAAAAGCTCTTGACTTCACTCGAATGAAGCGGTAGAATGCACTCAAACCAGAGAGAAAGCATAAGTACCACCGCGATCCCCCTGCTTTTACAGAGAGTGCCGGACAAGCTGAGACCGGCGCAAGGCAGCTGCTGGTGGGAATGGGCTTTTGAGGGCAAACCAAACCGCACCGCAAAGTGCGCAGTAGGGGCGACGGAGAGCGTCTTCGTTAACAAAGCCGGTATGTGTTGGCATATCACGAGAGGGCAGGGTCGTACCTGCCAAGATTGGGTGGCACCGCAGGAGTGTAATTTTCCGCTCTTGTCCCAATACACGAACGTGTTTTGGGACAGGGGCGTTTTCTTTTTCCCTTGTCCCGCAAGGAAGGGTCCCGTACCCGGAAAGGACAAGCATTATGAAAACCGATGCAAACATTCCGTACAAGTACTATCTGGAAGAATCCGAGCTGCCCACCGCATGGTACAATGCGCGGGCGGATATGAAGAACAAGCCCGCCCCGCTGCTGAACCCCGGCACTTTGCAGCCCATGACCGCAAAGGAGCTGGACGGCGTTTTCTGTGACGAGCTGGTGCAGCAGGAGCTGGACGACACCACCGCCTTGATCCCCATCCCGGACGAGATCCGGGAATACTACCGGATGTACCGTCCCAGTCCCTTGTGCCGCGCCTACCGGCTGGAGCAGGCACTGGGCACCCCGGCAAAGATCTACTACAAGTTCGAGGGCAACAACACCAGCGGCAGCCACAAGCTGAACAGCGCCATCGCACAGGCCTACTACGCCAAAAAGCAGGGGCTGAAGGGCGTGACCACCGAGACCGGAGCCGGTCAGTGGGGCACGGCGCTCTCCATGGCGTGCAGCTATTTCGGGCTGGACTGCAAGGTGTACATGGTCAAGGTGAGCTACGAACAAAAGCCCTTCCGGCGCGAGGTGATGCGCACCTACGGTGCCTCCGTTACCCCCAGCCCCAGCATGACCACCAACGTGGGACGCAAAATTCTGGCTGAGCACCCCGACACCACCGGCAGTCTGGGCTGCGCCATCAGCGAGGCCGTGGAAGTTGCCACCTCCACCCCGGGCTACCGCTATGTGCTGGGCAGCGTGCTGAATCAGGTGCTGCTGCACCAGAGCGTCATCGGTCTGGAAACACAGGCCGCGCTGAAAAAGCTGGGCGTCAAGCCGGATATCATCATTGGCTGCGCGGGCGGCGGCAGCAATCTGGGCGGCCTGATCAGCCCCTTTATGGGCGAAAAGCTGCGCGGTGAGGCAGACTACCGCTTTATTGCCGTAGAGCCTGCCAGCTGCCCCAGCTTTACCCGCGGTAAGTTCGCCTACGATTTCTGCGACACCGGCATGGTCTGCCCGCTGGCCAAGATGTACACCCTTGGCTCCGGCTTCATCCCCAGCCCCAACCACGCAGGCGGCCTGCGTTACCACGGCATGAGCAGCATCCTGAGCCAGCTGTACCACGACGGCCTGATGGAGGCCACCAGCGTGGAGCAGACCAGCGTATTTGAAGCCGCCGAGCAGTTTGCCCGCATCGAGGGCATTCTGCCCGCACCGGAAAGCAGCCACGCCATCCGGGTGGCCATTGACGAGGCACTGAAGTGCAAGGAGCGCGGCGAGGAAAAGACCATCGTCTTTGGCCTGACCGGCACCGGCTACTTTGACATGGTGGCCTACGAGAAGTTCCATGAAGGCAAGATGACCGACTACATCCCCACCGATGCCGACCTGCAAAAGGGCTTTGACGGCATCCCCCGCTTCCCCGGCAACGAGTTCTGAGCCCTTCCTCTTATAAAAAATGTGTTTATCGCGGTCTGCAGACCGCGATAAACGCTCAATCAAAAATAAATTTTCCGCCGTTCATGCCCAGAGCGCAAGCGGAGGGCATTCCGAATCGTCCAGCCTTAGCGGAAGTCCCGCTTTTCCCCTGCCGGTAAAAAGCGCTTGCAATTCCGGCGCGCCGTGCTATGATAAGAGCATAAAGCCGCTTCTGCCGCTGGCCGCGCCGGAAGCCCGACAGGAAAGAGGGCTGCACCCATGTATGTGGACTGGGAATACTACAAGATCTTCTATTATGTGGCAAAGTATCAGAACTTCACCCGCGCGGCGCGGGTGCTGGGCAACAACCAGCCCAACATCACCCACGCCATGAACCGGCTGGAAAGCCAGCTGAACTGCGTGCTGTTCATCCGCTCCAACCGGGGCGTCACCTTAACGCCGGAGGGGGAGCTGCTGTACGCCCGCATCGCCTCGGCGGCGGTGCAGATCCAGGATGCAGAAGAAGAGCTGAGCGCCAGCGCCACGCTGGAGCACGGTGCCATCAGCATCAGCACCACCGAGACCGCTTTGAACATCTACCTGTCGGAAAAGCTGCGCGCCTTCCATACCGAGTACCCGGGCATCCGGCTGCGCATCTCCAACCACTCCACCCCGCAGGCGGTGCAGGCGGTACGCAACGGCGAGGTGGATTTTGCCATCGTGACCACCCCCGCAGAGGTGGAAAACGGGCTGAAAATGGTAGAGCTGATGCCATTTTACGAAGTTCTTGTGGGCGGTAAGACCTTTACGGCGCTGGCCAGCCAGACCCTGAACCTGAAGGAGCTGGCCGGTTATCCCCTGATCTGCCTGAACGAGGAGAGCATGACCCGCAGCTTTTACCGGCAGTTCTTTCTGGAACACGATGCCGTTCTGAAACCGGACACCGAGGCCGCCACCACCGACCAGATGCTCACGCTGGTCAAAAGCGAGCTGGGGCTTGCCTTTATGCCGGAGCCTATGGCCGCGCCCCTGCTGGCCAGCGGGGAACTGGTGCAGCTGCATTTGCAGGAGATCATCCCCTCCCGCTCCATCTGCCTTGTCTACGACCATCACCGCCCGCTGAACACCGCCGCCCGCAAGTTCCAGCAGCTGCTGACCAAAGCCGGTGCCCGGGGTTCAGAACGTAAATAAAACAATAAGAGGCTGCTGCAAACGATCAGCATCCTCGCCCTCTCAGTCAAAGCCTGTCGGCTTTGCCAGCTCCCCCAAAGTGGGAGCCCTTGGCAGTCCACGCAAACTTTACCATTTTGCCAAGGCCTCTCCCTTTGGGAGAGGTGGATGCGAACGCAGTGAGCAGACGGAGAGGGCGAGCACGCTAAAAGTGTTTGCAGCAGCCCCTTTTCTGTTATTTTCGGGCGCTCTGGTTCAGCTCCCGCTGCTCTTCCTGCAGTTCCTGCTTCAGGGTGCGGTCGATCTCCCGGGTCTCCTGCCGGATGGCGGTCAGGTCTTTTTCGATGACCGGGTTTTCTTCCAGCTCCTCCCGGATGAACATCAGCGCAAAGCTGACCAGTAAAAAGCCGCAGGAGAGCCAGATGGCTCTGCCGCCCAGCTGCGCCGCACTCTTGCTGCCCAGCCCTGCCCCCAGCGCGAACAGCAGGATGATGCCGAAGTACCGCACCATCCGGTCTTTTGCGTGGGGCTCATGGGTCTTGCGCCAGATGCAAAAAGCCTCCACGCCGCTGCGCAGGTCGCCGATGCACATGGTACTGGCAAAGGCGTAGCCGTTCACCTTGCGGAAAGCCTGCACCTGCATGGCGCAGGAGAAGGAAACGATAGCGTTTGCCAGCAGATTCTGCGTCTGGGGCAGAAAGCCCACCACGAACAGCAGCAGCACCTCGCCCAGCACCACCAGCTGCCGCCAGTGCAGCCGCTGCAGCGCCTGAAAGCGCTCCCGCATTTTTTCCGCAGCCAGCACCCCCAGCGCAAAGGCGCACAGGGGCACCAGATAGTGCAGCACCTTATCCCACTGGCCATCCATAATATTGGCGCTCAGCAGCACGATATTGCCGGTCTGGGCATTGGCAAACACCTTGCCCCGGAACAGATAGGTGTAGGCGTCCTGCAGGCCGCCGGACAGTGAAAGGAACACTGCCGTAAGAAAGGACTCGGACATTTGCCCGTGATGCTTTGTTTTCATACTTGTACCCTCTTTTCGGGCTCTATTATAATACATTTTGGGGCAGTTTCTGATATCATTTTTACATACCCGCCATGTTTGCTACCCCAAAAAGCGCAAAAAGCGCGGGTGCCCTTCCCTATTTCGCTGCAATCTGTTAGAATATGGGGAGAAAATCTCGTATACAGGAAGAAGTAAGCAAAAAACGGGCAGCCTGCAGGCTGCCCGTTTTTGCTAGAAAAACACTATTCAGAAAAGTTCTCAGGCCTTCTCGATGGTGATGCTCCACTCGCTGGTCATGGCCTCGTCCGGCTCCAGCACCTCGTGCTTGCCGTCCTCGTTCACGCTGTTGGCCCAGCCGTTCCAAGGCTCCATGCAGACGAAGCTTTCGGCATCCTGCTGCCACAGCACGCCGTTTTCAAAGGTCTCGTCGGCGTCCACGGTCACCTTATGGCCGTTGCCCTTGTCGGTCAGGGTCATGGGGAACTGCACGCCGGTCAGCAGACGGACAGAGTTGTCTGCACCCTCCTTGCGGGTGAGGGTGATCTTTTCCGGGGCGGCGGGCTGCTCGCCCTTGGCGCTTTCGGAGCAGGTGGCGCACTTGATGTCGAACTCCACGTTCTCCAGCTTGGAAGCGGTAAAGTAGGGGTGGTAGCCAAAGCTGAAGGGCATATCGGTGTCGCCCTCGTTGATGACGGTCAGGCTGACCAGTGCCTTGTTGCCCTCCAGATTATAGTTGAGCAGCAGGGTGAAATCGAACGGATAGAGGAACTTGGTCAGCGGGGTGGACTCCAGTGCCAGCGTCACGCCGTCCGGGCCAACGCTTTCCACTTCCCATGCGCACAGGTCGGCAAAACCATGGTTCTCCATGGGGTAGGCCTTGCCGTCAAAGATGTGCACGCCGTTATCAGGTAGGCCGCAGTTGGGGAACAGCACCGGCACGCCAAAGCGGGGACGGTTGCACTCCGAGAAATTGGGGCGGCGGGTCCAGACGAACTCCTCGCCGTCCAGCGTAAAGCTGGTGATCATACCGCCGCGCTCGGGGGTGATGGTGAGGGCGGTCTTTGCCTCGGGGTCGGTGATGACGTACTGCTCGTAGCAGGCGCCGTTCTCGGTGATGTACCGGGTGGTGATCTGATTCATAAGTAAAAGCCTCCTATTATTGCCGCAGGGTCGCCCCGGCGGTTCATTTCTCTTGCTCGGTCTGTTCCGGCTGTTGTTCCTTTAACTTTTGGAAGTAGTAATCGATGCCGTAGCGGATAAAATACTTGATCAGCCGCACCGCCCCGTAGATCAGCGCTGCATAGATCAGCAGAGAAAACAATACTGCGCCATTTGCACCCATCATATAAAACACTTCCTTTCCGTTTTCATGCACAAAAAGGCCGCCGTACCGCTTTTTTGCCGTACAGCAGCCCTTTTTCAGTTACAGAACCACGCCATCCTTGAAGATGGAGATCTCGCGGAAGCCGTGCTTTTCCGCCTTGGTCTGCTCGCCGCTGGCCACGCGGATGACCAGATCCAGCAGATCCTTTGCAGCCTCATCGATGGTCTTTTCACCATCCGCGATGACACCGGTGTTGAAATCGATCCAGCCGCCCTTCTTCTCTGCCAGCGGGGTGTTGGTGGAGATCTTCAGGGTGGGAGCCGGTGCGGAGAACGGGGTGCCGCGGCCGGTGGAGAACAGGATCAGGTGTGCGCCTGCTGCCGTCATAGCAGTGGCAGACACCAGATCGTTGCCGGGGCCGTAGAGCATATTCAGGCCCTTGGTCACCACGGGGTCACCGTAGCCGATGACGTCCATGATGGGGGCGGTGCCGCCCTTCTGCACGCAGCCGCAGCTCTTATCTTCCAGCGTGGTGATGCCGCCGGCCTTGTTGCCCGGAGAGGGGTTATCGTAAACCACCTCGTTGTGGCTGATGAAGTAATCCTTGAAGCCGTTGATCATGTGCTCGGCCTTGACGAATACTTCCTTGTTGATGCAGCGGTCCATCAGGAAGCCCTCTGCACCGAACATCTCGGGCACCTCGGTCAGCACGGTAGAGCCGCCGCGCTGACCCATCATGTCGGAGAAGCGGCCGATGGTGGGGTTGGCGGTGATGCCGGACAGACCGTCCGAGCCGCCGCACTTCATGCCCACCACCAGCTCAGACACGGGGATGGGCTCGCGCTTGAACTGCCCGGCGTAGGCAGCCAGTTCCTTCAGGATATCGCGGGCGGCGGCAAACTCGTCCTCCACGTCCTGACAGGTCAGGAACTTGACACGGTCGTGGTCGTACTCGCCCAGTTCTTCCACGAACTGATCGTGCTGCAGGTTCTCGCAGCCCAGATGCAGCACCAGAACGGCAGCGGCATTGGGGTGGCGCACCAGCGCAGCCAGCAGCTTGCGGGTCTGTGCGTGGTCGTGGCCGGTCTGGCTGCAGCCGAAGGGATGGGTAAAGGTATACAGGCCCTCGATGGAGCCGGTGACCAGATCCTGATTGTCGGCCACCATCTTCTTGGCGATATCGTTCACGCAGCCCACGGTGGGGATGATCCAGATCTCGTTGCGGATGGCGGCGCGGCCGTCCTTGCGGCGGAAGCCCATAAAGGTCTCCGGCTCTGCCTTGGGCAGCGGAGCCAGATCCGGGGCAGGGTTATAGCTGTACTCCACCTCGCCGGACAGGTTGGTGTGCACGTTATGGGTGTGCATCCAGGTGCCGGGGGCGGCGTCTGCGGTGGCATGACCGATGGGGAAGCCGTACTTGATGACGTTCTCGCCGTTCTTAATAGGCTTGACTGCCATCTTGTGACCCTGCGGGATATCCTCCAGTGCGGTGACGGCAAGGCCGTCCACCTCCACCAGCGTGCCCTTGGCAATGGGGTGCAGGGCAACGACCACATTGTCGATGGGGCTGATATGAATTGCCTGCGGCATAGTTGTTCTCCTTATCGTATCGCACAAAAGGGAATGAACCCTCTCCGTCATCGCTATGCGATGCCACCTCTCCCGAAGGGCGAGGTCTTTGCGCTGAAAACTTTACGTTTCCGCAAAAGCTCCCCCCCTCGGGGGAGCTGGACGCGAAGCGGACTGAGAGGGTTCACACCTCAAAGCAATGTATCTTTTCTAACGATCAGGCTTACAGGCAGCTCTTGTAAGCAGCCTCGGCGCCCTGTGCGCGGATCATTTCCAGATCTGCCAGCACAGCGGCCTCCAGACCCTCGATCTTGGTCAGATCCTGATCCCACATCTGGGTGTTGGTCAGCACAGCGTGCACCAGCTGGGCAGCGGTGTCGTCCTTGTGTGCGTAGTAGAAGTCCAGAGCCCATGCGTCGTCCTGGATCTTGTAGGTGTTGCCTGCGGGGCGCTTGCAGATCAGGCCGTCAGCGGTGCGCTCCTGAATATCGTTGGAGTAGAAGGCGATGTAAGCAGCCAGAGACATGGTCAGGCACTTGGGCAGCTGCTTCTGCTCCTCGATGTAAGCCAGGAAGGAAGGCATGTTGCGGGCCTTCCACTTGGAGGTGGAGTTCAGGGAGATGCTCATCAGCTCGTGGTTGACGAAGGGGTTGTTGAAGCGGTCCTCAACAGCAGAGGCAAAGTCCTCCAGATCCTTCTTGTCCAGCGGCAGGGTGGGGATGATCTCCTCGTGCAGCATCTTGTTCATAAAGCCGCGCACGGTATCGTTGTGCATGCAGTCACGGACGATATCAAAGCCTGCCAGATAAGCACCCAGCACAAAGCCGGTGTGTGCGCCGTTCAGGATGCGGACCTTACGCTTCTTGTAGGGGGTAACGTCGGGCACAACCATGACGTTGACGCCGGCCTTCTTGAACGGCAGCTTGTCCTCCAGACCTGCGGGGCCCTCGATGACCCAGACGCCGAACACTTCGCCCACGTCCAGAACGGTATCGTGGTAGCCGTTGGCCTCTTCCAGAGCTGCCAGCTCCTGCGGGTCACGGATGCGGCCCGGAACGATGCGGTCCACCAGAGTGGAGCAGAAGGTGTTGGCAGTGTTCATCCAGTCGATGAAGGCGGGCTCCAGATCCCAATCCTTAGCGTAGTTGTTGCAGCACTTCTGCAGCTCCTTGCCGTTGTTGTCGATCAGCTCGCAGCTCAGGATGACCAGACCCTTATCGGCAGCGCCGTTGAAGGCCTTGTAGCGCTCGAACAGCACGCGGGTCAGCTTTGCGGGGAAGCTGTTGGGGGGAACCTGATCGAACTGGCTGTCGCCCTTGGTGTAGGCAATGCCGGCCTCGGTGGTGTTGGATACAACAGTCTCCAGATCCTCAGAGCGAGCCAGAGCCAGAACCTCGTCCCACTTGCCGTCGATGTAGGGGCACACACAGTCGGACACGCAGGAGATCACCCGCTTTGCGTCCACCTTCTGGCCCTTCTCGCTGCCGCGCAGGTACAGGGTGTACAGACCCTCCTGCTCGTTGATCCAGTCTGCCATCTGGGGGAAGTTGCCGATGGGCTGCACCAGCTTGACCTTGCCGTTGTAGCCGGCCTTCTCGTTTGCAACATCGTAGAAATAGTCCACGAAAGCGCGCAGGAAGTTGCCTTCGCCGAACTGCATCACCTTAACGGGAGCATCCTTCAGGATGTAGCCGTTGTAGCCAGTGCCTTCCAGAACCTTGTAGTTCAAAGTTTCCATCTTATTGATCTCCTTTATAAACTTGCTTTGCATGACAGGCTCTCGTTTCCCCTGCCATCTTCTGCTCCTATTTTATGCTGTTGTATACAAAGAAGTCAAGTGTTTTGTGCAATGTTTTTAGTCCAAAAATGGCTATTTAGCGCATTTCCAGCGGTTTGTACAATTCCAAGGGTGAAATTTTGGCAGTTTTTCAGTTGTATACATCGACATTTTCCGGTATACTAAGGGTAAGGCAGCCTGCCCGTTTCAAGCAGGTGCATTTCCACGCCCGTTTTTGTCTAAATTTTAACAAATTCATCAGAGAAAAGGAGTTAAAATCCCATGAAAGCATTTATGGATAAGGACTTCATGCTCCAGTCTGCTACCGCACAGCATCTGTATCACGACTATGCAGCCGCTATGCCCATCTGCGACTATCACTGCCACATCCCTCCCCGCGAGATCTACGAGAACCGCCGCTTCGAGAACATCGCTCAGGTGTGGCTGGGCGGCCGCAACCCGGACGGCAGCTACTTCGGCGACCACTATAAGTGGCGCGTGATGCGCTCCAACGGCGTGCCCGAGGAGTACATCACCGGCGATAAGCCCGACCGCGAGCGCTTCCAGAAGTTTGCCGAGGCTCTGCCCATGGCTATCGGCAACCCGATGTACCACTGGACCAACCTGGAGCTGCACGTTTTCTTCGGCTACGACGGCGTGCTGAACGGCGACACCGCTGAGGAAGTGTGGAACCTGTGCAACGACAAGCTGCAGCACGATCCCAAGCTGACCGTCCGCGGCCTGATCGAGCAGAGCAACGTGGCCTTTATCGGCACCACCGATGACCCCATCGATGACCTGTACTGGCACCAGAAGATCAAGGAAGATCCCACCATCAAGTTCACCGTGGCTCCCTCCTTCCGTCCTGATAAGGCCATCAATATCAACAAGCCCGGCTTTGCTGAGTACATGGCAAAGCTGGCCGCCGTTGTGGGCAAGGAAAAGCTGGCCTGCATCGACTGCGTGACCGATGCCCTGACCAAGCGCATCGAGTTCTTTGCCGAGATGGGCTGCCGCGCTTCCGACCACGGTCTGGACTACATCCCCTTCCGTGCTGCCGACAAGGACGAGGTGAACGCCATCTACCAGAAG
This sequence comes from uncultured Faecalibacterium sp., assembly GCA_934561115.1. Lineage (GTDB taxonomy): Bacteria > Bacillota > Clostridia > Oscillospirales > Ruminococcaceae > Faecalibacterium. Next base: position 17,827 of record CAKTFS010000004.1, read on the forward strand.
GTGATGAAGGGCGAGAGCTGCACCGTGGAAGAGGCTGAGAAGTACCAGACCTACATCCTGATCCATCTGGGCAAGCAGTACCATCGTCTGGGCATTGCCATGCAGATCCACTACAACTGCCTGCGCGGCGTGAACCGCAAGATGAACAGCCTGCTGGGCCCCGACACCGGCTTTGACATGATCAACACCGCCACCTGCGGCGGCGAGATCGCACAGCTGCTCAGCGCCCTGAACGACACCGACGAGTGCCCCAAGACCATCATCTACAGCCTGAACCCCGCCGACGACGCACAGATCGGCACCATTCTGGGCTGCTTCCAGAACAGCGAGGTACCGGGCAAGATCCAGCACGGCTCCGCTTGGTGGTTCAACGATCACAAGATCGGCATGGAGGAGCAGATGACCCGTCTGGCAAGCCTTGGCCTGCTGGGCAACTTTGTGGGTATGCTGACCGACAGCCGCAGCTTCCTGAGCTACACCCGTCACGATTACTTCCGCCGCATCCTGTGCAACATCATCGGCCAGTGGGTCGAGGACGGCGAGTATCCCAACGACGAGAAGGCTCTGGAGAAGATCGTCAAGGGCATCTGCTTCGACAACGCAAAGCGTTACTTCAACCTGTAAGCGCTTTCCCCTTTTCCTGAACTGAATCCACGCGCCGCCCGCAGACAATGCCGTCTGCGGGCGGCGCTTTGTTTTGCCCTTTTTACTTCCAAAATGCACCGGATGTGTCGGTTTTTTCACCTTTCAGCGGCTGTTTTCCGTCTTTTTCTACAACTTCTCTTTTATCCCTTGACTTCCTTGTACAAGGGGAGTATATTTTTGCATGGCATTCAGGCCAGATCACTGTATTTTTTGATGGAGGAACCCCATGAACGGTTTAAAAGAAGCCTTCAGCCGCGAAAATCTGCTGAAGAATCTAAATTTCTTCGCCCTGCTGAACCTCGGTCTTGTACTTACGGCAGTAGGCATCGTATATTTTAAAAATCCCAACCACTTCGCCTTCGGCGGCACCTCCGGCCTGTCCATCCTGCTGGCAGACCTGTTCCCCCGCATCAATGTGGGCGGCTTTATGTGGATCATCAACCTAGTGCTGGTGGTGCTGGGCTTTATCTTTTTGGGCATCAAGTGCATGGGCTGGACGATCTACTCCTCCTTTGCACTCTCCTTTTTCGTGTCCGGCTGCGAGTGGCTGTACCCCTCCGGCGTCTCCCTGAGCGGCGATGCCATGCTGGATCTGGTGTTCGCGGTGTTCTTGCCCGCGCTGGGCGCTGCCATCGTGTTTGATATCGGTGCTTCCACCGGCGGTACCGACATCGTGGCGCTGATCCTTGCCAAGTACACCTCCATGGAGATCGGCAAGGCGCTGATGGTCAGCGATATCCTCATTGTGCTGGCGGCCGCCGTGCGGTTCGGCATGGGCACGGGCCTGTACTGTATCCTTGGCCTGATCGGCAAGTCCTTCGTGGTGGACGGTGCCATTGAAAATATCCGCCTGCGCAAGGTGTGCACCATCATGACCGCGAACCCGCAGCCCATTCTGGACTTCATCATCCACAACATGAACCGCTCCGCCACGGTGGAAAAGGCCTACGGCGCCTACACCCACCACGAGCTCAGCGTGCTGGTGACCGTGCTCACCCGCCGTCAGGCTTTGCAGCTGCGCAACTTCCTGCGGGAGAACGACCCCCACAGCTTTATCACCATCGTCAACTCCAGCGAGATCATCGGCAAGGGCTTCCGTTCCTTTAACTAAGACTACTTTGTATCCTTTTTAATCCATTTTCCGCTAAAGGCTTCCCCCGGCCGGGGGAAGCCTTTATTCAGTAGATCATCCCCATCTGCCGCGCAAGTCCGTACTTGAAGAAAAACGCAAAATAGTGTATTATATAGTATTATGAGAAAAAGGGGGCACATTGCGTGCCCTGACAGGGGGAACCTATATGGCTGATAAAAACTTTCTGACAGATATCATCGACGCCGACCTTGCCGAGGGCAAGGTGCAGCAGATCCACACCCGCTTCCCGCCGGAGCCCAACGGCTATCTGCACATCGGCAGCGCCAAGGCCATTTATATCAACTGGTCCATTGCCAACCAGTACGGCGGCAAATTCAACCTGCGTCTGGACGACACCAACCCTGCCCGCGAAGGCGAGGAGTATGTCAACAGCATCATCGAGGACCTGCACTGGCTGGGTGCCGACCCCAACGGCGGCATCTTCTACGGCAGCGATTACTTTGATAAGTGCTACGAGTACGCCGAGAAGCTGATCACCGAGGGCAAGGCTTATGTGGACGACCTGACCCGCGAGGAGATGCGCGAGTACCGCGGCTCCGATGCCGGCAAGCCCTCCCGCCCGTCCCCGTGGCGCGACCGCAGCCCGGAGGAGAACCTCGACCTGTTCCGCCGGATGCGTGCCGGTGAGTTCCAGGAGGGCGAAAAGACCCTGCGTGCCAAGATCGATCTGGCAAGCCCCAACATGAATATGCGTGACCCGGCCATCTACCGCATCAAGTACGCCGAGCATCACCGTCAGGGCAACAAGTGGTGCATCTACCCCATGTACGACTTCGCCCACCCCATTCAGGACGCCATCGAGGGCATCACCCACAGCATGTGCAGTCTGGAGTTCGAGAACCATCGCCCGCTGTACAACTGGGTCATCGAGAACATCTTTGGCGCCGAGTTCCCCAAGCAGCGCGAGTTCGCCCGCCTGAACATGACCAACACGGTCATGAGCAAGCGCTACCTGCGTGAGCTGGTGGAGATGGGCATCGTGGACGGCTGGGACGATCCCCGTATGCCCACCCTGTGCGGTCTGCGCCGCCGCGGCTACACCCCCACCTCCATCTTCACCTTCGTGCGGGAGGCCGGCATCTCCAAGTCTGACAACCTGATCGATATGCGTCAGCTGGAAGCCTGCATCCGCAGCGAGCTGGACCTGACGGCACAGCGCCGCATTGCCGTGCTGGAGCCGGTCAAGCTGGTGGTGGACAACTACCCCGCCGACAAGACCGAGTACTTTGACGTGGCCAACAACCCCAACCGCGAGGCCAACGATGCCACCACCCGCAAGGTAGCCTTTACCCGCGAGCTGTGGATCGACGCCGAGGACTTTGCCGAGGTGCCGCCTCCCAAGTTCAAGCGCCTGACCGTGGACGGCGAGGTGCGTCTGATGGGTGCCTATATCGTCAAGTGCACCGGCGTAGATAAGAACGCCGACGGCAGCATCGCCGCCATCCACTGCACCGCCGACCTCGAGACCGGCAACGGCAACCCCGCCGACGGCCGCAAGGTCAAGGGCACCATCCACTGGGTAAGCGCCGCACACTGTGTGGACGCCGAGGTGCGCCTGTACGACAAGCTGTTCACCGAAGCCAACATGAACGGCATCCCCGAGGGCAGCGACTACAAGGACTACCTGAACCCGGAAAGCGTCACCGTGCGCACCGGCTGCAAGCTGGAAGAGAGCCTGAAGGACGCAAAACCCGGCGAGAAGTTCCAGTTCGTGCGCACCGGCTTCTTTACCCCGGACAGCAAGAACCCCGGCGTGTACAACCGGGTGGTCACCCTGCGCGACAGCTTCAAGCCCGCAAAATAATCACCCCCAAGGAGAAGATACCATACCATGACCGCAAAAATGACCCGTAATATCCTGCTCATGCTGGTGGCCACCGTACTGATGGGCATTGTGCTGAACCTGTATATCCACAACACCGGCACCGTACCCGCTGCCGACAACGCTGCACCCCTGACCGACGGCAGCTACACCTCCTCTGCACAGGGCTGCCTGAGTGAAGTGACCGTCACGGTCACCGTGACCGGCGGCAAGGTAACTGCCGTACAGGTGGACGCCTCTGCCGAGACCCCGGAGCTGGGCGGCAAAGCCGCCGAAACGCTGGCAGCGCAGCTGACACAGACCGGTTCCACCGCCGGTGTGGACGCTATCACCGGCTCCACCATGACCAGCGAGGCCATCTTTACCGCCATGGACGCCTGCCTTGCACAGGCGCAGTGATGCTGTAAACCACAAGAACAAAAAACTGCCGCACAACTGTGCGGCAGTTTTTGTTTTTCCGTGCGGAAATGCTATTTATAATTTCGTAGTGCCGGAGCGTCTGCGGACGCTCCGGCACTACATTTTCACGGTTGGGGTCGTAAAGGAAACCTGCATATTACGCTATCATCCTTACAAGCACTGTACGGCAGGGCGTTTTTCATTGCAGAACATGTTGGATTATGCTATACTTAATCTGCCGCTGTAAAAGCGGCAGGTGCTGTCTGCACAAAGAGGTGGTCTAGCTTCCTCCGGCAAGCTTCCGGGGGCTGTAAAACCTTATTGTCTGGTTCCCCCGGACGCAAACGCGAAAGGGGGGATGCCACATGACACTGGATAACATTCTGCAGCTGTTCGTCATTATTGGCGGCACAGTCGGGATCACGTTCAAGATTTCGTGGGCGATCTTTCAGGAGATCCATAACAATAAGAAATGACCGCCCCAGCTTTCCAATCCTGAGCGGTCATTCTTATTGACTTACTTAGCTGAAGGAAGCTGACCATTGCAGGCAGCACCTTTTCTATTTGTAGTATAACGCCCCCACGCCGTTTTGTCAAGCAGTGCAGGTTTTACAGAGTGCTTTGCAGCCGTGCGCCGCTGGCGTACTGGGTGCGGCGGTCCATCTGGTTATCCAGAGGCTGACCGGCGGCATAGCGCTTGAGGTTGTGCGCAAAGATATCCACGATGTTGTCCAGTGTCTTGGGCAGGCTGAAGCCGCCGCTGACATGGGGTGTGATGATCACGTTGGGCTCTGCCCACAGGGGATGCTCCGGCGGCAGCGGCTCGGGGTCGGTCACGTCCAGCCCTGCGCCGGAAAGCCGCCCGCTGTGCACGGCGGCTGCCAGCGCCTCGCCGTCCACGGTGGTGCCCCGGCCCACATTGAGCAGGATCGCGCCACGCTTGCAGAGCGCCAGCCGCTCGGCGTTGAACAAGTGCTGCGTCTCCGGCGTGCCGGGCAGGCTCAGCGCCACAAGGTCGGCCTGCGGCAGCTCTGCGTCCAATTCACTCTGCGCCACCACACGGGTGCAGTAGTCCGGGCAGGGGGTGTCCGGGTGCACCGTACGGCGCACGCCCACCACCTCAGCGCCCAGCGCATACGCCCGCCGGGCAAAGTTCGAGCCGATATCGCCCATGCCCACGCACAGCACCCGGCTGCCCGCGATGCTGCCCACAGAGTGGCCGGTGGGTGCCCAGCGGTGCTCCCGCTGGTTGTCCCGGTAGGTGAGCAGCTCCTTGAGCAGGCTGAGCCACATTGCCAGCATGCATTCGCTGATGGCCAGACCGTAAGCACCGGTGGCGTTGGTCACGATGCAGCCCTCCGGCAGCACCCCCGGCTCCAGATAGTTATTGGGGCCCGCTGCGTTGGACTGGAACCATTCCAGATGATCGTTCTGCCGGATCAGCGGCACCGGCAGATTGCCCAGCACCGCATCGGCCCACAGGGCATCCTCCGCTGTGGCGGTATCTGGGGTGGTAAAGCGATATGCAAAGCCCTGCACCGCCTCGATGCGGGCTCTCTGCTCCGCGCTGACAGGCAGGCAGACAAGGATATGTTTGGACATAACAGTTCTCCTTCCCTCTTTTTGTCTATCATACCGCAAACTGCGCGGCGGTACAAGGGGCGGTTCTGTACTTTCAGGCGCATCCCGTAAAAGAACAATGCCGGACAACCCGAAAGCTGCCCGGCACCCCATTGATTTTTAGTCCAGCGCGTGGATAGCGTCCATCGTGCATTGATACTGCTCTGCCACCTTTGCAAACTGCTCCTGTGTGCCTTCCAGCTGCCCGGCGCGCAGGGTCTCGGTCAGGGTATAGGTAGGCACGTACAGGTTGGAAAAGCCCAGATTCTGGCAAACGCCCTTGAGGGTATGTGCCCCGCGGAACGCCTCTTTCACATCTCCCCTGCGCAGCGCTTCTTCCAAGATCTGAAAGCTGTCGTCCTGCAAAAACATCCGCACAAATTTGCAGATCATGGCTTCGTTATACAGCCGCCCCAGCACCTCCTGATAGTCCGCGCCCATCTTTTTATAGCATTCCTGTATCGTCATAGCTTACGCCGTGCCTTTCTTTTTCGCTATCGTCTGCTTTCCCACCGCCGCATCTCACTACGCTTCACGGTGATATAGTGTTATGATAGCACCTTTCCGGCCAGCTTGCAACTAGAGTGCAACAAGTTTTGCACTCTGTATAGTTTTTGCATCTGCTTTTTGGCAGTTGCACCAAACCCGCACCCGGTTCCCATAAAAAGCGCCTGCTACCGCGCCCTTTTCCGCTGCTGCCAGCTGCCGCTTCTGTCGGCTGAAAAAAAGCAGACCGTGCCGTGCCGTCAGCTGCGGATTCTGTATTGACGAACCGCGCAAAAAACGATATACTATACTCTGGCGGTGCAGCCGGATGCCGGGGTGTTGCGCAGTTGGTAGCGCGCCTGCTTTGGGAGCAGGAGGCCGCGAGTTCGAGTCTCGCCACTCCGATACTGCAAACGCACGTTGATTCGATAAGAATTGGCGTGCGTTTTTGTTTTGTTGTGCAAAATGACGGCAGGTTTTGAAAAGTGTGCAAAAACCGCGCACACTGCAAGGCCACTTTCATAGCAGTTTGCGTTTTTAATGCACAAGCAACATCCGCAAACTGCATATCGCAAATATGCTGTTTTGATAGGCACTATTTCTGAAAATTGCGATAAAAAACAGAGCAACCTTTTTTCTATTTCCTCCTCTTTTGCGGGATTGATAAAAGCCCACAAGTGCGGTATACTGAATAGTACTTTATTCGAGCGAAGTAAGGAGGTGCGGCCCATGGCGATCGGTGTGCCCCGCCCGCTGGCGTTGGAAAAGCCGCAGGCAGTGGATCTGGCACAGGCAGCGCGGTATTTCGGCGCGCATGGCAAGCCGGACGCTGCCACGCTGGCACTGCTGCAAAAGTGCGCGTTGCCGCTGCTGGCGGCGGCGACGCCCCGGGCGGTGTGGCTGCTGGCAGACACCCCCGCCCTGACCGAAGCCGGGCTTCTGCCCGGCGAGGACGTGCACAAGCATCTGGCGGGCTGCGGGCAGGCCATTCTGTTGGCGGTGACGCTGGGCCCCGGGGTGGATGCCCAGATCCGCCGGGCGGGTGTGGGCGACATTGCCGCCGGGGTGGCCGCCGATGCCTTGGGCAGCGCACTGGCCGAGCAGACCGCCGATGCCGCCGAGGCGCAGCTGCGCCAGTGGGCGGCCACTGAGGGAAAGTATCTGACCGGGCGCTTTTCGCCCGGCTACGGCGATTGGGACATCGCGGTGCAGCCGCTGGTGGCAGCGGCACTGGACACCGTTCGCAAGGCGGGGCTGTGCGTCACCGACACCAACCTGCTGACCCCGCGCAAGAGCGTGACCGCCCTGCTGGGGGTCAGCGACCACCCGGTAAAGGGACAACTGGCCGGGTGCGGCCATTGTGTGCTGCGCACCCGCTGCGAATACAGAAAGAGGGGAAAGACCTGTGCAAGTGAATGAACTTTTCAAGCAGAGCAATACCATCCTGCTGGACGGCGGCATGGGCACCATGCTGCAGGCCGCCGGGCTCAAGCTGGGCGCACGCCCGGAGGAGCTGAACATCACCGACCCGGCGCTCATCGAGGGCATCCATGCGCAGTACGCTGCGGCCGGCAGCCGCATCGTCAACGCCAATACCTTCGGCGCTTCCGCCCACAAGCTGGCGGGCAGCGCCTACACGCTGGAGCAGATCATCACCGCAGGTATTGAAAACTGCAAGCGCGCCTGTGCGCCCTACGGTGCGCTGACCGCGCTGGACGTAGGCCCGCTGGGCGAGTTGCTGGAGCCCAGCGGAACGCTGGCCTTTGAGGATGCTGTGGCCGAGTATGCCCGCATCGTAAAGGCGGGCGAAGCCGCCGGGGCAGACCTGATCTTTTTTGAGACCTACACCGACCTGTACGAACTGAAGGCTGCCCTGCTGGCTGCCAAAGAGAATACCCATCTGCCCATTCTGGCCAGCATGAGCTTTGAAGCGGGCGGGCGCACCTTTACCGGCTGCACGGTGGAAAGCTTTGCCGCCACCGCCCGGGGCTTGGGTGCAGATGCCGTGGGCATCAACTGCTCGCTGGGGCCCAAGGAGATCTTCCCCATGGCAAAGCGGCTGGCAGAAGCCGTACCCGGCAACTTCCCGGTGTTCGTCAAGCCCAACGCCGGTCTGCCCCGGGCGGACGGCAGCGGCTACGACATCACCCCGCAGCTGTTCGCTTTGCAGATGAAGCCCTACCGGGAGCTGCACCTGTTCGCGGCCGGCGGCTGCTGCGGCACCACCCCGGAGTTCATCAAGCTGCTCAACGGCACCTTTGCAGGCTGCACCCCGGGGCGTCCCGCGCACCGGATGCCCTCGGTGCTGTGCACCCCGGTGGATGCGGTCACGGTGGACGGCATCACGGTAGTGGGCGAGCGCATCAACCCCACCGGCAAAAAGCGCTTCCAGCAGGCACTGCGGGAGGGCGACATGAACTATGTGCTGGAGCAGGCCGTCAGTCAGGCAGAAGCCGGGGCGCAGATCCTGGACGTGAACGTAGGCGCGCCCGGCGTGGACGAGCCGGTGCTGATGGAGCAGGTGGTCAAGGCGCTGCAAAGCGTGACCAGCCTGCCCTTGCAGCTGGATTCCTCCAACGTGGAAGCGCTGGCGCGGGGTCTGCGGGTGTACAACGGCAAACCCATCGTCAACTCCACCAACGGCGAGCCGGAAAAGCTTGCCGCCATCCTGCCGCTGTGCAAAAAGTATGGTGCCGCCATCGTGGGACTTGCCATCGACGAAAAAGGCATCCAGCCCAAGGCCGCAGACCGCGTGGCCATTGCCCGCCGCATCACCGAGGCGGCGCTGGCAGCGGGCATCCCCCGGGAAGATATCTACATCGACTGCCTTACCCTGACCGCCAGCGCCCAGCAGGAGGATGTGCTGGCCACGGTGCAGGCACTGGAAGCCTGCAAAAAGGAGCTGGGGGTGCGCACCGTGCTGGGCGTGTCCAACATCAGCTTTGGCCTGCCCTGCCGCACCTACCTGAACACCACCTTCCTGACCATGGCGATGTACGCCGGGCTGGACCTTGCCATCATGAACCCTTCCAGCGAGGAGATGATGGCGGCGGTATACGCCTACAACGTGCTGACCAACCGGGACAAGCAGAGCACAAAGTACATTGAGCGCTTTGCCGACCGCGTGCCCGCCAGCACCGCGCTGGCACAGGCTGCAAAGGCCGTGCCTGCCGCCAGTGCCGCCGAAGCAGAGCATACCGGCCCCTACGCCGCCCTGATGAAGGCGGTGGAAAAGGGCTTGAAAGGTGACGCCGCCGCCCATACCCGCGCCCTGCTGGCGGAAAAGCAGCCGCTGGAGGTGGTGGACGAAGCCCTGATCCCCGCTCTGGACATCGTGGGTGCTAAATACGAAAAAGGCACCCTGTTCCTGCCGCAGCTGCTGCAGGCCGCCAGCGCCGCCCAGAGCGCCTTTGAGGAGATCAAGACAGCCATTGCCCAAAAGGGCGAGGGCAGCGCCAGCAAAGGACGCATCGTCCTTGCCACCGTCAAGGGCGATGTGCATGACATTGGCAAGAACATCGTCCGGGTCATTCTGGAAAACTACGGCTTTGAGGTGCTGGATCTTGGCCGGGACGTGCCGGTGGAGACGGTGGTGAACACCGTGCGGGAAAAGGATGTGCATCTGGTAGGCCTTTCGGCCCTGATGACCACCACCCTGAAAAGCATGGAGGAGACCATCGCCGCCCTGCACGCGGCGCAGCTGGACTGCAAGATCATGGTAGGCGGTGCCGTGCTGACCCCGGAATACGCCGAGAAGATCGGCGCGGACTGGTACGCCAAGGACGCCAAGCGCAGCGCTGACATTGCCAAGGAATTCTTTGGGGTATAAAGCGGAAAAATTTCAGACACAGACTGCTGAGAAGCGCGGACTTTTCAGCAGTCTTTTTTCATGGGCAGGATATTTATTTGCAAACTGTTCAAAATTACCACAAAGAATTGCCACGATTGTCTGGCATAATAAGGGTGCACTCAGGGAGAACGGAACGGACATCCCCCATAACCTCCGAAAGGTTCTCCCCGCAAAAGCCCATGCAGGCACATTTCCCTGCGGGTGCGGCCGCAGCAGCGGCGCACAGCAGGCCCATAAAAAACTGTCTCCCGTTTCTATGCGAGGCAATAGCCAGAACGGCGGACAGACTACCAAATCCCTCCTGATCAAGCCGCAATGTTCAGGGGTTCCTATACAGCAGGCAGTGTCGCTTTCCTCCTCCTTTCCACGACACTGCCTGCTTTTTGTTTGCGCGTTTTTCCGTAAAAAGCAGGCAGACTCATGGTCGGAGGAACTGCCCTTGCACACTCCGGTCTCCTGCATACAAAAACCGCCCCGGATTCCTGTCACGGAAACCGGGGCGGGTTCCAAAATTGCAGAGTTCCTCCTTTCCTGAAATATCATTTCATTTTCAGTTTAGCCTGCGGCTCTTTTTTCGTAAGCCCCGCGTATGCGGGGAAAAGCGGTGGGATAGCATAACGCAAAACTGAAAGGAGGGACCACCCCCGCGTGTGCGGGGAAAAGACGGACAGGCCACTTTTCACAAGGTCTTTCCAGGGATCACCCCCGTATGCGGGGAAAAGTTCAGCTTCTTCCGGTCTACCATAATCAGGTTAGGATCACCCCCGCGTATGCGGGGAAAAGCGTTGAGGAGGTAGACCGCCTCGTTGTCCTTTAGGATCACCCCCGCGTGTGCGGGGAAAAGTGACATCCCGCACCCGGCGGCGCACTACGGCCGGCAGGTCGTCCGGGGCCTGTGCCGCCACTTCAAACGCGCATAATGGTCATCAGCCCAAGGCCATAGGCCTTGCCGCGCCCCATGCCCTGACACAGCAGTGCCCGGAACTGCTCTGCATCGGTCACCTGTAAAACGCCCTCATAGGTCACTGCCAACAGGGTCACCGGCCGGGTGCCGTGCTTGGCAAAATGCTGCCACTGCACCCGGGTCACGGTAAATCCCTCGTCCTGCAGGGCAAAGCCGTGCTTTGCAGCGCGCTCCAACAGCCACTGCTTCTGGTACTGTGTCGTGCAATGTGCGGCCACGGTTCCCCGCGCTGCGGGGTTTTGGGTGTCTTTGCAGCTTTTGGTGGGGTTTGCAGTCAGCCGGAACTGCCAGCAGCTGCCCGACTCCACCCGCTGCAAAAGCGGGTCGTAGCTGCGGGTCTCCGCAGCCGCTCCGGTGCCAAACTGCTCCACCACGCCGGACAGCTCCGGTGCATCCTCGCTGAGCAGCAGCAGATACAGCCGCTCTCCCAGACGATCCAGCCGCCACAGCCTGCGGCGGCGCTCCCCTGCAAAAGCGCTTTCCACTGCACCATGTAATTTTTGCGGTGCCGCCAGCGCAGCCATGGTGCTGCGGCGGGTGGGATCGAGTTCTACCCGTGATAAATACATTCTCTCGCCCCCTTTTTACAATTCCCGGAACGGGTCGTGCTCCGTAGTCTCCGGGCTGTCCGGCACTTTCTGCCAAAGCTCCCGTACCGAGCGGTAGCCGTACTGCCGGTGATGCGGGGCAAAGCTTACCGGCACATCCCGCTGCGGAGCTGTGCCCGGCTCCAGCGGGTCGGCGTCCAACAGGATCCGGCTCTGCCGTCCCGGACACAGGGGCGGTTCCGCTTGCAGCACCTCCTGCAAGCTGCCCGGGCGTACGCCCAGACAGAGCGGCAGGGTGGGCGGACAGCAGCGGCGGCCGAGATACAGCGGAAATGCCGGGTGCAGCAGCGCCTGCTGCAGCTGCTGCAAAAGGTCGGCATCCTCGCTTTCAATACCGGCCAGAAACACGGCGTCCTGCAAATAATGGCGGTAGGTCACATAAGAGGTCTTTTCATCCTGCGTCTTTGCCGTGTGGTAGTCCACCAGCAGCTGCCCTTCCCGCTCCACGCGGACGCCGAACCGCAGCCCGGTCAGCCGGGTCAGTGCTTCGCGCTCGTCCCGCCGCAGCCCCAGAGCTGCCGCCAGCAGGCCGATCACGCCGCTCTTGGTGGGCTCCCGGCCCGTCTTGCGGGTCTCAAATTTGGAGTCCGCACCCCACGCCTGCAAAGGCGCTGCCAGCCGAAGCAACAGCGTTGCCATTACCCCACCTCATTTCCGGCAAGCGCATCCCGGGCAGCCTTTTCCAGTGCGTCCAGCATAGCCTTTGCCGTCTGCGCCGGAGCCAGTTCCTCCAGCCCGCTGCCCACGGTAAAGCTTTGCGCCGGGGCCTCGGCAAAGCTGCTGTACATCTGCTGCGCATACTGTGCCAGTGCCGCCTTGGAGGGCGCGGCATAACCCTGCGCACTGCGGGGCACAGCACGCTCGAATGCGCCGCACAGGTTCACCGGCTGATCCTCCCGCAGGGTCACATATACCGCGTCCGGCAGGGTGCGGTTTGCAAAGGTGTTCTGCTTGCCGGTGGGCATGGAGAAGAGGAACGCCTCGCCAAAGGCCCGCACCGTTTCCGCTGCCTGCTCTGCACCCAGCTGCCCGGCCAGCTCCATCACGTTCACCGTGGCATAGCGGTACAGGGTGGAGGAGTTGTACTCCACCGTGCCCAGATGGCCTGCGCCGGCGTTGTCCTCTGCCTGGCAGTCATCCACGGCGGTAAAGTAATCGTACTCGTTCTGCACGGCATGGGTGGAGATGCTGTGCGCCACCTGCGCAGCGGCGTCATAGTTCAGAGAAGGGTCATCTGCCACCATGCGGCCAAACAGCGCCATATCCATCGAGGGGGCCGCTTTCAGGGCATCCCGATACTGCTTTTTATCCGCAGAGCCCTCCACAGCCAGCTCTGTCAATGCCTTTGCCTGCGCAGTGCTCATGAAGAACAGAGCCTTGGTGCCCTTGTCGTCGCTCTTGATGCCCGCATTCTCCAGCGCTTTTTTTGCCAGCTTGTCTGCATCCAGTTCCGGGGCCAGTGCAAGGATCTGCGCCTTCACCAGTTCTGCTGCCTTTTTGGTGCGCTTGCCCACGTCCAGCTGAGCATTCTCCGCAAAGGCTGCGCGCATGGCGTGCTTCCATGCCTGCGAGGAAACTCTGGCGCGGAGCACACCGCCGTACACTGCCGTTTTGGGGCTGCCGGTATCGTCCCGGTTGATGCAGCTGGGTGGGACGGTCTGCAAAATGTGGAAATCAACATACAGGCGCTTATTCATGATCAATTCTCCTTTTCTTTCTCTTCCGGTGCAGGCTTCGGGTCGCGGTACAGGTCCTGTCCCCACCGCAGACGGACATTGGCGGGGGTCTGCGCATACCGCGGATCGGTGCATTGCAATTCATACAGGTCTGCCGCAAGCTGCGGATAGTCCAGCGGGATGCCGCCATCCTTTGCCGCGCTCAGCAGCTGGATCATGCCCCGCAGATGGTGGCTGATCTCGGTGATTTCTTCTGCGGTGGCCAGTGCATTGAACCGCCGGAGCACACTGGCCTCGGTCCAGTCCTGTCCGGCACTGTTCCGCTCTGCCAGCTGCCGCACCGCACGCCCCAGCGTGTTGCCGGAGCAGTTCATGGGGCGGTCATTCCCCTGCTGATGCACAGCATACAGGGTCAGGGTAAGGTAGACCGCCCACTCTGCCGCCGAGGGAGCACTGCGGCCCTGGAAGCTTTCCGGCATTTCCAGCAAAAAGCTTCCCCACAGCTCCGGCAGCTCGCCGGGCGCATGGCCGATGCCGCGCCGCAGCTTTGCCAGTTCTGCCCGCCGCTGGTTGTCCGGCAGGGCCTGAAGCCTGTACAGCTGCTGCGCCGCATACATTTTGACGTCCTGTGTTTTCATACAAATTCCCCTTTATGGTTCTGTTTTGGGATAGATCTCCCAAAGCCTTGCGCGGAAATGATTATAGGCCTTTGGCGCGGTATACAGGATGGTGCGCTCGGTCTTTTTGTCCTTATCCACCACAATGCGGTGTCCCTTCAGGGCGGCATTTCCGGCCTCCATCACCATCTGTTTTCCCAGTTTTTCCGCGATGCTGCGTGCTCGTGTCTGCCAGCGCAGCGCTGCCTCATCCGGGTCGTCCTGCTCCGGGTCGATCGCCTGCAGCCACTGCCGGAAAGGCTGGTCCACCGCAAAGTAGAATTGTGCACGAACCGCGCCGCCTGCATTTTCATTCCGGTCGCCGGCGGCAATTGCCAGCTCCTGTGCAAAACGCCCGATCAGCGCCGCTGTCTGTTCACAGCGCTCGATTTCTCTGACGATCCGGCTCTGCCATGGGCGCCCTATCTCATCCAGAATCCCTGCCTGAAAGGTCAGGCTGTCGCTGAAAGAATCATTTATAAAGAAGTCCTTATCGCCATATTGGACACCGGAGATGCGGAAATGTACCTTTCTGCGGGGATCCAGAAGTTTCAATCTCTTTTCCTGCAACTTTTCGATCCAGCATACAACGCCCGGTCGATGTCCGCTGTCCTGACAAAAGACCGCCGGGAACTCCCGCCAGAATTGTTTGGCCGGGTCATGACGACAGGGCACAAACACCACCGGTTCATTTTTCTTGATTGGCATCATGCGCCAGATGGTCATCTGTTCAGCAAAGACGTTTTCTCTGGGGAAGAAATCTCCTCCCAGCAGACAGAACCCATCCACATTCTCCCCTGTCCTGTGCAGCAACAGCCTTCTGGATTGCAGGGTGAGCAGCTGTGCCGGGTTATCCGGGCAGCAAATTTCTGTCCGTTCCGCGCTCTTTGGCGCTTTCAATTCCCAACAGGGTTTGCTTTCGCCCCAGCATTCCCGGCCGTCGCGCAGCAGCGTCAGGTTCAGCATCAGGGTCTCGTACAGATTATCGCCCTGTGCCTGAATAAAACCGATCTTGCCCAGCCACCCGGCTCCTACGGAGGGACGTCCCTTTCCTTTTGGCTTCGCGGAGGTGTCATCATAGCCGTTCACGCACAGCAGCCACCGCGCCGCCTGCGGATAGCTCAGCTGCTCCTTGCTCTGCCCCGCATACAGCGGAAAGAGCCGGAGTTTATTGCCGCTTTCCGACATTTCACCGTTGAGTTTGGCCGCGCTGTATTTCGTGCCGATCTTTGCCTGCGGCACCTGCCAGAAGGGGTGTGTCGGGTGGAACAGCCAGAAGCGGTCCTTCCACTGCTCCAGATAGTCCCGGACAGGTTCTGCCGGGAAATGCCCCAGCTGCCACAGCGCGCTCCAGCGCTCCAGTGCATCATCGCTCTGTGCCAGCGGTTGGAGATTTCCCTTTGCATCCACCCGGGAGAACACGGTAAACAGTACCGCCAGCAGCAGCCGCAGCACGGCGGCGTTCTGGGTAGGCATCTCGCCCGCAAGGTCCACATAATCCTGTGCCGACACCAGCGCCTCGGTCAGGGACACCTCCCGCACCGTGTTGTCCCGCAGCCGCACCCGTATCCACGGTTCGGTCAGCAGGTTGAATTCAATTTCCCTCATCCGTCTTCTCCTTTTGGTAATACAGCCCGTTTTCACGGTCATAACAAAGTTCCATGCACGCAAGCCGGGCAGTCAGGTTTTCATCCAGCAGCAGGATCAGTTCTCCGTGCAGCAACGGCGACAGCTGCCACGCCGCAAGGCGGCTGCAGTTATCCGCTTCCAGCTCCCGGATGACCCTATCCACCTTCCACGCTTTGCCGAACACTGCCGGAAGCCGCAGCTTCTGCCGGGCAATCTTCAGTGCCGTTTCCGGCGGGGGCGGGCTGTCGGCAGCTACGATGCCGCCACCCTCCTGCCACGGCAGAAAGTGGATGCTGCCGTCTGCCCGGCACTGCATTACCAGCACCTCTACCGAGGGGTCGCCGTCCCGCACTGCTGCCCGCGCCGCCGGGTCAGAGCGTGCATCCTCGTTCTGCATCCAGTCGTCCAGCGTATTCAGCTGCGCCAGCCGGTGCGTTTCCGGCTGCAGCACAAGGTACGCCTCAGCGCGTGCTTTCTTTTTCTCCTGCGTCTGCTCATATACGCAGCGCATTTCCTCACCCTGCGCCCCGCCGGGAGCTTCCTGCTCCCAGCCGTAGACCCGCTGCACCAGCGGAGAGATCTCCTCCGGCAGCCGGATGCTCCGGGGCAGAAACTTCCGGGTGCGCCAGAGCAGCCACTGTCCATATACCGCCTCGCTGCCTGCGTCAAAAGCATCTTCCCCGGTGTCCAGCACCGTGCAGCAGGCCCGCTGCAACGGAGCGGGGCGGCTGCGGCGGTGGCGGTGCAGCCGTCCGATGCGCTGCAGCAGCAGATCCATGGGGCAGAGCTCTGTAACAAGAACATCCAGATCAATGTCCAGCGACTGCTCCATCACCTGCGTACCCACCACGATCAGGTCGTTCCGGCGCTCCGGTGCAGAGCCCTTGCCGATGCGTGCCATCAGCTGCTCTTCCCGCGCTGCGCGGTCCGGCATCAGGAACTGCGCATGGAACAGCTGCACCTCTTTGTCCGGCAGGCTTTCCCGCAGCAGCTGCGCGATCTTTTGCGCTTTTTTGACCGTGTTTACGATCACCCCTGCGCAGCCGCCCTCTGCCAGTTTCCGGCGCAGCAGCACGGGCAGCTCCGGCTCTGTGAGCGTAGTTATCTGCACCGTTTGACCGGGTGCGTCCAGCGGGATGGCCGTCTGCTTTACCTCTGCGCCGTCCGTCCATGTCAGCAGCGGATAGCCGCAGCTGGTTTTCCACGGGGCGTCCGGGGCAGCCTTTTTCTGCTGGTAGGCCTCGACCAGCTCTGTGCGCCGCCGGGCGGGCAGGGTGGCCGACAACAGGATGACCGGCACCTTGTACCAGCCCAGCCATTCCAGTGCGCGGTCCAGATAGCAGTTCATGTAGGTATCATAGGCGTGGCACTCGTCAATAATGACCCCCTTGCCCGCAAGTCCCAGATGCCGCAGCATAACGTGCTTCTGGGCAAGTGCCGCCAGCAGCAGCTGATCCACTGTACCGATCACAAAATTTGCCAGCAGTGCCTGCTTGTTTCCCCGAAACCACTGGTGTACCTGCACCTGATGCGCTTCCTGCGCGTCCTCCTCCAACTGCACCCCGCGCCCCTGCAGCCGCAGATAGTGCTCGTTCAGTTCCGCCATGCCGTGCGCCAGCTTTATAGCCTGCGGCAGCGTCTCCTCAGACTGCGTGTCTGCCCAGCTGAGCAGTCGGGGAAAGATGCCGTTTGCCGTTGCCTGTGTTGGCAGCCCGAAAAAGACACCGCCCAGCCCAAACCGGCTGGCCATGATCTCCGCAGCAGCCAGCGCCGCCTCGGTTTTTCCCACGCCCATCTGTGCTTCCAAGATCAGGATACCCGGTTCCGCTGCGGTATCCACAGCCTCCAGAACCGCCCTCTGCACCGCATTGGGCGCAAAGCCGAACCGCACCGCAAACTCCTGCGGGTCTGCGATACCCGGCTGTGCCTCCCACGGGAAGGGCAGCGCCAGCTTTTCCCAAGCCCTGTCCACCCGCGCCGGGTAAGCCTCCATGCTGCCCAGCTCCTCTACCGGGATCAGGGGGAAGTATTCCGTGTTGCTTGCGATCCAGTCTGCCATGATCAGAAGTCCGGTCAGAAGCACTTCCTCCTGCGGGTCCAGATCATCCAGTTCCGCTGTGTCGTCAAAGCCGCAGTCCTGCAAAACAGTCATGAGCAGCTCTACCCAGAAACCCTGCCAGAGCTTTTTCTGTCCCTTGGGGTAGTAGTTGCTCTCCCAAGCCTCTAACTGATCATCGACCGCCGCGCAGCTCTGGGGCTTGCCGTGGTGTGCCCCCACAATGGAGGCTATCCCGCCGGGGCAATCATCCCACAGCAGGATCGCCTCGCCCGCCCGGGCATGCGGCGACTCCCGGCGGTTCTGTTCAGAACAGTCCAGTGGTGTCAACATTTCCAGCCGCTTCCGCGCCTCCGGCAGGGTACGCAGGATATTTGCCTGAGAGGCTACCGTTGCCTTGCCTATATCATGGATCCCGCCCAGAAACCGGGCATGCGCGAGCAACGCTTCCTCGCGCATGCCCATGGCCCGTTTTACACTTTCCGGGAGCCACTGCCGGACCAGCCGCTCCATGATGCCCGCCGTATCCCACAGGTGCATCCAGAGCGGCAGCCACAGGCTGGTATTCTCTGGGTCCGTTTTCCCGGCCAAAAGCCTTGTTTTATTCAACGTCCAGCGCATTTTTGCTCCTTTTCCGGTGTGTGTGCCTTCCGTGTACCGAGCATAGCAGATAATGCGTCCTATAATCCGTACTTTTGTATTTTATCTCCGCAAATGAAAAAAAGCGGCACACCGGGTCGTGCCTCATCAAAACGAAAGCGTCCTCGCAAGGTAAAGAAACCTGCTATTTATAGCCCGGTTCCGTCTTCTGTTCCAAGGACACGCTTCCGCCCTTCTGCTGTCAACAGCTCTGCGCAAATTCATCAAAGCTACAAAAAACGCTTTCTTTTTTTGTACAAAAAACCGCCCCGGCTTCCATTACGGAAACCGGGGCGGTTCGTTTGCTTTATTTATGCTTTTTCAAGCGCTCACGCGATCACTTGCGGGGGTTCTTGATAGCAGCCTGAGCGGGTGCCAAAATTACAGAGCGTTCCTCGCTTCATTTGTTCTATGCGATCACCCTCAATCTCATAGCCTTTTTTCAAATCCGCCATGGATCAGAGGACCTACAAAGAATGTGACGAAGGCATTGGGATCTTGCTCGTGAATAATTTCCTGCAGCTCCCCGATTTCATACTTGTTCACGGCACAGAAAAGGATCTTCTTAGGGTGGTTGGTGTACGCACCGTATCCGTTCCAGAAGGTGACGCCGCGTCCCATCTTCTGCAGGATTTCAGTCTGCACAGTGGAAACATCCGTAAATATCAGGGCCGCCACATTGATGTTCTGATCGTGAAACCTATCTGCCACCGTATACAGGATTGCCACAAAGATGATGGAGTACATCGTAGTTTCCAAATCAAAAAGGAATAGGCAGACCGAAAAGAGAACCGCATTGACATAAATGGAAAGCCGTCCGCTTTTAAAATCCGGGTATTTCTTTACCAGACACATGCATGCAATGTCCATGCCGCCGCAGCACCCACTGCCCCGCAGCGCATAGCCGACACCTACACCACAGAGAATAGCGCCGAAGATACAGTTCAGCAGCACATCCTCCACAAGGGGTGCTTTGAGCGGCGGAAGTACTGAGAGAAGCAACGTCTGCACTGCTACCGAGAGCATGGTTTTGATGCAGAACCTGCGGCTCATGACCCGGTATCCTATCAGGAACAGCGGTACATTGATGAGGAAATTGATCATACCAACAAGGTTTGCTTCACTGCGGATCGCAATGAACCTGCGCAGAAAAATCTCTATAATCTGAGCCAGGCCAATCACACCGCCAAAGTTGATACCATTGGGGGTGACAAACAGGTAGATCCCCAGAGTCAGCAGTGTGGAGCCAAATATCAGATCAAAATACTGCTTATATGCTTTATTCATAGCATTCTTCCCGAATCTTCTGTGCATACCAGCCAAAAGAATCTTTTTTGTAGCGGGCGAGGTCTCCGGTGCCGTCGTTATGTTTATTTACATAGACCAGTCCGTACCGCTTATCTATTTCACCGCCGCCCGCGCTGACCAGATCGATGATGCCCCAGACCAGATATCCCATGCAGGGAATGCCGTCCTCCAGAACTGCTTTTTTCATCTGGGTGATATGAGCATCGAGATACTCCACCCGGTAGGGGTCATGGACGGAACCGTCCACTTCCAGAGTATCCTCCACGCCCAAACCATTTTCCACAATGAACAGCGGCTTGTGATAGCGATCATACAGATCATTCATGGTCACGCGCAGGCCGACCGGGTCGATCTGACGTCCCCATTTCGTGATCTGCAAATACGGGTTGCGCAGGGTAGTAATGGCGTTGCCATCCGCCACATTTTTCAGATGCTCCGGATCCGTGGAGATCAGCCTGGAGGAATAGTAACTGAATCCCAGAAAATCGCAGGTGTTCTGAGCCAGAAGTTCGTCATCACCCGGCTGTTCGTCCAGCGTGATGCCCAATTTTGCAAAGTAATTCCGGGCAAATCCGGAGTAACAGCCGTTCAATTGGACATCCGGAAAAATGTAATTTTTGTTGTTACTGATACGTGCTTCCATCACATCATTGGGGTTGCAGGAATAGGGATAAAAGCTTCCGGCCGCCATCATGCATCCGATTCGGAAATCCTGATTGATTTTTTTACCGGTCCGCACCGCGCAGGCACTTGCCACCAGCTGGTTATGCGCGGCATTGTACACGATCTGATTGAACTCCGGGTCGTCCTTGTCCACCAGCAGGCCACCGCCCAGATAAGGGATGTGAGTAATCATGTTGATCTCATTGAAGGTCATCCAGTATTTTACCAGATTCCGGTAGCGGTCAAACACGGTGGCAGCGTATTTTTCATACAGTGCGATCAGCCTGCGGTCTGCCCAGGCACCGTATTTCCGGATCAGGGCTTCCGGCACATCAAAGTGGCACATGGTGACCACCGGCTCTATCCCGTACCTACGACACTCCGTAAACAGCTCCTCGTAAAAACGCAGGCCATCTTCGTTCGGGGCGTTCTCTTCCCCGGTCGGATAGATCCGCGTCCATGAAATGGACAGACGCAGCGCCTTGATCCCGAGTTCTGCAAGAAGGCGGATATCCTCTTTGTATCGATGATAAAAATCAATCGCTTCCCGGCTAGGATAATAATCGTACTGCGTTTCCAAAATGTTTCCCGGATGCAGCATGGCATTCCATCTGCCGTGGGCTGCATCCGGCAGAAAGTCAGCAGACGCAGGCAGCCTGCCGTCTTCCTGCCAGGCACCCTCGCACTGGTTAGCCGCAAGTGCTCCACCCCACAAAAAATCGGACTTAAGTTTCATAATACCTCCAACGCCCCGGGACGCATGCGCTCCCCGGGGCGAACAAAATTTTGAGATCAGTGTTTCTTCAAGATTTCCTCGTCAAAGCCAAAGAGAATCGTAAGTACACAGGATGCTACGATCGTCACGATGATTGCAATAACCATAGCCACGATGGTATCCTCAAAGATCGGCAGGGCAAACAGGGAGGAAGAACCATACTCGTAGTTATGGGCACCCAGCAGAGCGGCCACGACACCACCGATGGCGCCGCCGAGGGAAACAGCCCACATAGGTTTCTTCAGCGGCAGGTTAAAACCGTAAATGGCCGGCTCGGTCACACTAGCAAAGATGCAGCCCACTGCAACGGACAGTGCTTCGGATTTGATTTCCTTGTCCTTTGCCTTGATGGCGATGCCCAGAGAAGCGCCGCCTTCTGCCATGTTGGACAGCAGCATACCGGGGCGGAACAGGGGATCAAAACCATTTTCCGACAGCAGCTGGATCATGGGAGCTCCCAAAGTCATGTGCATACCGGTCATGACCATGTAGGGGAACAGAGCCGTAAACAGCGCAACCGTGATGGGGCCTGCAATGTTATACAACCACAGGATCGCAGCGGTGACATAGGTGCCTGCCAGCTGACCCAGAGGCGCCAGTGCAAGGATCGAGACGGCATAGGTGACAGCCATTGTCAACGTACCGACAAAGATAGGCTTGAACACACCGGGGATCACTTTGTTCAGGAATTTTTCCACATAATACGCAACGATTGCCAGCAGCAGCGCAGGAAGCAGAGAACTGCCGTATCCTTTCAGGGCAACATTGATACCAAACATGGTGACTGGATCGCCAGCACTTACAATAGCCGTCCATTCAGGAGCGACCAGTGCACCGGCCACGACCATGGAATACGTGGGGGTCGCGCCCAGTTTCTTGGCCGCTCCATAAGCGACCAGAATGGGCATGAAGTAAAACACCGCATTGCCCACGATGCTCAGCAGCGTATAGGTAGAGCTGTCCGCAAAGGGAGCATAAACCTTGGAGATCAGCAGCAGGAACACCTTGATCATACCGCCGCCGATCAGTGCCGGAACCATAGGCTGTACGGCAGCGGAAATGTAACCAATCACTGCCTGCCCAACCGAAATCTTTTCGCCTTTCAGGTCACCGTCCAGTTTTTCGTCCACAGCACCGCCATCGCTGTAGCCCAGCTTCAGCACCTCTTCATAAACCTTCAGCAGATCCTTGCCGATGATGACCTGCAGCTGACCGCCCTGATAGGTGACGCCCAACACGCCATCCAGATCATTGATAGCTTTCTGGTCTACCTTCTTGACGTCCTTGACCGTCATGCGCAGACGGGTCATGCAGTGAAATACGGAAGTAACATTTTCCTTTGCTCCAGCCAACGTCATGATATTCTGCGCCAGCTGTTTGAAATCTTTTGCCATTGTAACATCCTCCAAAAAATCTTCCTGGATGGTAACGGACAGAATGTTCCGGTTCAGTTCCGTACCGGAAACCCCATCCAAACGGTTCAGTTCTTCTAGATCTGCCATACCGCTGTCTTTCACAGTGATATACAGGTGCTCTCCGTCAAAACGTTTTCGTGCAACATTGCCTTCACCACCGATGTGATGTATGATAGTTTGAAAGAATGCATCCTGTTTCATGGCTGATCCTCCTGATTTTTTATCTGAAAAGCGCTGCGGGCCCTGCACCGCTGTTCATTCAATATATAATAAAAGATCCGGGCACAAAGCGCCTCCAAACTGCCTGAAAACGCAGGCGTTTTCAGGTCGGATGCGCTCTGTCCCCGGATCACGTCCCGCAAATGGCGAGTGCCGCTCCAAGCAACGGAAGCTGTTTATGTATTTTTCTGGCAGACGCGGTTGATATGCAACATCAAATAGAGAAGTTCCTCATCGTTACAGCACCAATTCTCCTGCTTTTGCAAGAAAGCCGCAATCTTTTTAGCACAGATATATGTTTTAGGGTAATCATTGGCCAGCATCTTTACCATGCTGCCACTCCCCGTTTCGCTCTGAGTACCGCTCATCAGCCGTTGGATGAGATAGCGGATATGCATCGTGAACCGGTAGTAACTGTAGCTGTCCTTATCCAGTTTCAGGTTCATTTCCCGCTCCACAATGGACTCCACGCCTTCCTGAATCTCCAACGCCTTTACGAGGGAATGGATCTCGCTGTTTTCGATTTCAGCATTGATCAAATGCATTGCAATGCTGACCGCTTCGGAATCCGGAAGTGAGACCCCCGTGTATTCCTTCAGGATATCCAATGCTTTTACGCCCAGATCAAACTCATTGGGATACAGATGACGGATATCATAGGCAATGGGGATCGTCAGGTTCAATCCGCTGCGAAAGCGCTCCACCGCAAAGTTCAGGTGGTCGGCCAGCGTCAGCGGCAGGTTGGAGTTAAGGGTCGTATTCAGTACGACCTGCGCATCTTCTGTAATGTCGGCACTCGCCAGAAGAATCTCCTGCGGAAGAGTACTGATCATCTCAAAATAACGCGGGTCGATATCGTAAAACGTGCGGTCTATCCGCGACATATCCGTCAGTTCGTATGGAACCGCCGGAAACCCGATGCCCTTACCAATCACGATCAGTTCCTTCCCGCGGGAGTCCTGAGCAACAGCGGCACTGTTATTGATTTTCCGAACAATTCGCATAGCACCCATCCCTCTCCGTTTCGGATAAAGAAAAAACCTCGGACTGCAGTCACAATTATACCTGCAGGTATAGACACTCTACCGAGCACTATCCTTTGTTCACAAGTACAACTGACGCTTCCGAGGAATCACGTGTTGTAATAAGATGTTAACATAAAATTCATAGAGATTCCATTCGCCTTTTTTACAATTTTATCGGTCATTTTTTGTGCATAAATACTTCTTCTTTTAACTTTAAACCATTCATAAGCCCACCACCTTATTCGACCGATGTACGCTTTCTTTTCTATTATTGGAACCTCTTTCCGCTTACAAAACAAGATGCAAAAAGCTCCTGGCCTCCATTACAGAAGCCAAGAGCTTTTATCTACCTTATTCTATCAGATTTTATTTCCGGGGAGACTTAATCGCAGCCTGAGCGGGTGCCAAAATTACAGAGCGTTGGGAGTAGCGATGATACGTCGTTTGTGATTTTTCAGTTCGCCTTACTCCATCTCCTCAATGATCTTCTCCAAATTTTCTTCCTGCAAATAGAATTCCGGCAGCTTTCCCTTGTCATATCGCATATAAGGAATGTCTTTCGTTCGCTGTTCCAATAAATTGGTGAAGAACCGCTCCCAGCTGAAAAATTCGCTGCTCTCAATGAAATCTGCCGGATGTTGCAGGATTTCAAGAACGTCCGGCTGTCCGAGCAAATCCGCTTTCAGAAGCAGCCATTCCAGCGATTCCGGCAGGTACAAACTGAATTTTGCGCTATCCTCCTGCATCAGGCGATAAATGTCGTTCATCTGCGGGCCAAACGCCGCACCATCCGCAATTACCAGAACCTTCTCGGATTTCATCGGGAAGATCATTTGTTTGATGTTATCTTTTCCTGCCGCAGAGATACAGACAACGCCGTATTTCTCGCCGACTTTTGTAAACAGCTGATACCCGGAGTTGGCATCTTCTGTCAGTAATTTTTCGACATCTCCAAGCTGCACATTGCTGGCAGAGAGCGAATCGTAAATCGGATATGCTTTATTGTAAGTCCGCTTAAATCGGCTGGTCGTCTTTTTCATTTCCAGAATTGCATTTACACTGTACGGCAGGGTGCTCAAATCTTCTCTTGTCACAAGCACATAGTAGTTGTCCGTTTTCTGAATTGCACGGGCAAAATCAAGACTTGAAACAAAAGCGCTACCCTCATCCACAAACACAATGGTGTCCTGAATGTCTTTCAGCTGAGCTTCCCAGAGCGCACCAGACAGAACTCTGCACGTTTTGTCACAGACAATCGTAACACCGCTTTTTCTGCCATAGTTTTCATAGGCACTCAGCATCTCAACCAGCGTTGTCTTGCCTGTGGCACTGTCGCCGCGCAGAATTGTGATGTTGCGTTCCAGTTCTATGGTAAAAACGATTCGTTTGCTCCGGACTTCGATTTTATGTTTACCCTTCATCGTATAGCCTCACACGAACTCGAATGCAATCGGCATCAGTTCTTCCATGCTGCGCACCACATCACCCGTATTCAGAACTTTTACATCCACCGGGAATTTTTTCTTTCCGAAATCCATCAGGTGACGTAGATTGATCGTCAGATCTTTTTTCTTAGCTAATTTGAGAATAAAAGGTGCGCAGTTATCACCACAAGTTGAAGCATTGAATACCTTTTCCGGGTCATTTGCCATAAGCAGCAGCGTTTTTGTGCCGCCAGACAGGTTCTCCGGCGGAATCACACCCAAAACCGGGCTTTCAATTGCATGAGGCCCCAAAACATTTGATTTATCTATCTTTTTGATAACGTCTTTTGCAAAATCAGAAGTCAGCCATTCATCCTCATAAGTGTAGTTAAAATAAACCGCTGTGTTGTAGACAGCCTCCGGCATATCTCCAAAGTAGATATTCAGCATCGTATCACCTCGCAGATGTGAGTCACTTGCTATTATTGTACCTTCTTTCCGCTCACAAAACAAGACGTAAAAGGCACTTGGCCCCTGTAATAGGAGGCCAAGTGCCTTTGCACCGTTCAGGTTTTATTTTCGATGGAAATGTGTTCATTCTGTTCTTCTTATTCAACGAACACCACACCTAATTATAATAAAGTGTCTTTTCAGGTTATACGCGCTACTTCAAATAGGTCGCTCCTGTATGTACCGGCATCCACGACCGAAACCTTGCAATTCAGCCATTTCAATTTCTTTTCAATGCTGAGTTGGATTCTATCCATGTTCATTTTCTTGGTTCGAGTACCAGATTGGAAGTCACCCTCCAGCAGCAGAATAACAAAAACGGTCTTGTTGCGCTGTGCAACTTTCTCATTTTCCAATGCCTTTGCATACGGAATCAGTTCTTCCTGCTGGAATGGACGATTTTCACCGAAGGTCTGTGCACCAAGCAGACAGGAGATTGTCATAGCCACCTTATGCGCTACTTCATTATCAAAACTTTCTCTGCCTTCTGTATCGACTGACGTTGGCGAAGTGGCTACCTTTGTATTATCTATTGCTATTCTCCAACCGTTTTCTGCTTCATTGCCAAGGCAATCCTTTACCTCAAGCAACATCAAAAAATCGTCCGTATCACAGATGAAGTCCACGCCTTTTGCGCCTGACAGCTTATTGAACCGTTTCCGATAAAATTCGGTATCATCAAATTTGATGGCCTTTTCTCCCGGAAACGTAAATTGCAGTTCTCCTTCAGTTAGTACCATAAATCAAATCCTGTTCCCGATTATACAGCTCATCAAACTCTTCCATAATCGAATTATGGTCAAGGTCGGTCAGTTCTTTCCCTGTCTCCATAGCAATTTTTCCATCCTCGTCACGGTACAGCGAGATGAACTGCACATCGACAGGCTTACCTTGCGGATATTTTGCCATCAGATTAAAGCTCTGCATAGTAAAATAATCATGGGTCGTAACAAAGACCTGAACTCCTGCACGAGCCAATGCCCCCAATGCCTGTGCAACAGGCTCCACCATCTTCGGGTTCATATTGGTTTCAGGCTCATCCCAGAACAGAATCGAGCCTTTGCTAAGACTGCCAGACTGAATCAGATAAACAATCGTTGCAAGCTTTTTATAGCCCTCGGAAAGCAGGCCCATTTCAAAAGAGCCTTCGCCCTCCACGTTCAGGTAGAACTTCTTGTCTTTCTGAACGACTTTGCCCTTCATACTTTCCTCAAATTTTGAGAGGACTTCGTTCTGCTCGCTGGTATATGCGCCCTTTTTCAGCGGCTTATCCAGCAATTTGGTGAGGTCATAGTACATTTCTTCAAAGTCAATATGATACTCCTCATACAGACTCTGGAAATGTTCTGTTGCCGAAATCATTTCCTTGGGTGGCAGATAGACAGGTTCAAACGGCTTATCTTTTTCCTCTGCCTGAATGGACACATCGGCATGGTTTTCCTTTCGGCTTCCGAACGACACATTGATTACATCGCCCTCAGCCATGCAGACCTTCATCTGTGTCGTCTTCGATGCGCCACGCTTGCGACTTGCCATGCGGCCAATTTTCCCCTCATCGGGGCGGAAAACGCCAACCATCTTATTGACGATCATATCTTCCTGCTGCGGCAGTGTACATTTGGGAAAGTCCTTTCGACTGTACGGCTTTACCAGTGCATACAAAGCTTTCAGCAACGTGGTCTTGCCTGTGCTATTATCGCCTAAAATCACATTGATGCCCGAAGACCACTCCACATCAACAGAATCGAAAATCATAAAATTCTCTAAGGCAATGCTCTTGATTTTCATAGGTAAAGTTCCTCTCAGCGTGTGATTTCAGAATTCTCTTCCACTTCATCTCTTATTATAGCTGATTTCTGTCCGAAATAAAAGGATTTTTTAGTAGATGTAGAACATCCAATAAAAAGTCCGCGCAGCCATCGTTGATTCTTCAACTTTGACTGCATCTCTCGTTGTCGGTTGTTCCTTATATTTTCGTTTTTTAGTTGATTCCTAGCTCTTTTAGCAGACGGTCATAATAGGCCGCGTTCTCGGAAGCCTTTTTCGCATCATCAATACGATTCTGCTCAAAAAGCTTCTTCATAAGCGCCATCACTTGTGTTCTTCCTTTAATTCTGCCCTCAGCTTTCCCTTTGTCGATACCACAGTTTTCTATTCTATCCAGCACTTCACACATATCGTGTTGGCCTCCTTTATTCCCACCCTGCACAGGTCTAACCAATCACATCCATGTAAACTTTCCGCTTTACCATTTGCCAGAACCTTCAAACACAGACACACATTGATCTGCACCATATCGGCCTTCCAGATACTGCTTGTCAAAGGCCGCTGTGCTCTTGACGCGAGTATTGTCCTCCTGCCGGAATTCGTAAAGCGAATAAATCTCACTCTCATGATTGTCATTCATTGCGGCAAACCAAATTTCATCACGACGGAAAACTGTATTCTTCATCGTGGTTAGGTCATGAGAGCTGAATAGCAGTTGTGCGCCCTTCTTATTCAGTTCCGGGTTCTTGAACATCTGAATCACATACCGAAGCAGCTTCGGATGCAACTTGGCATCCAGTTCATCCACAACCACTGTACGGCCTTCCTGCAATGCTACCATCAGAACCGGCAAAGCTGCTATCATTTTCTTGGTTCCATCCGACTCCGCTTCAAAGGGAAGCTCATAAACCTTGTCATTGATCGTCCTTTGCGTGAACAGGTGCTTGCTATCCTCATCATAGCGATAGCCAGACAAATCAATGCCCACATCATTTAGTGCATGAATCAGGCTTTCCTTGGTCGTCTCATTCTTGGACACCAGCACAATGTTTTCTGCTCTGGGGTTCGCGTAGCTCTGCGTAATACAGGATTCAAACCAATTTTGCACTTCTGTAATCACAGGGATATTATAGTTAATCGCCAAAAAAGAAAGATACGGCATCTTCGGATTGACATCCAGATTGATGCTCGCCTTACTGATGCTCGCGCCCAATTCAATCTTCTGACCGTCTCGCTCAAAAATCAGGCCCGTCTTCTTGCCGCCAAGAGTGCGCCACAGCAGAGACTCAAAAACAATTTCTTCCTTGAGAGAAATATAATACTGGTACTCCTTCTCGCCTACACGGAAAAACACCTGAAAAATCGTAGGCTCATTTACAGAGTTTTCATCCAGCATAAAAGGAGCCACACTGCTGCCCTGCTGGAAGATCATAGGCTGTCGATTCTTCTCCAGCGCATGGATTGGCTTTACGACAAGGTTAATCAGGCAAAAGAATGCCTGAAGCAGATTTGTCTTACCGCCACCATTAGGGCCGTAGACTGCACTGACCGGAAGCAGGTCTTCCGCTTTCTCCTGCCGAATCAAGGCATCCTGAAACTCCGGAATTGCCATTGCACGGAAATCAAATGTCGTTTCATCCTTATAAGACTTAAAATTCTGAAAAGAAAATTGGCAAAGCATTCTTTCAACTCCTTCCTGTCATTAGCATACCTTATTTTCAATTTTTATTCCAGCATTTTAGAAAATTTCATTCTTATATAAGTTTTATAGAGCGAAACCGAAGAGTAAAAAGTTTTTATTTATACAAAAAACGGAGCTTCCCGCAGCATTTTATCTGCGCAAAAGCTCCGCCTCATGGTCGCTTATGATTATCTTTTAGTAGAACTGAATTTCGGCGCCGCTTTCCTCTGCAATCTGAATCACTTCATCCACGCATTAGCCCTCTGGATCTTGCCGAAGAAAACCAGGCCTGTCTGGTCGGACGAAAACCATCCCAAATGTCGAAACTGGATTTATTGCAGTCTGTAATGATTTTTCCATTCGGCACAATGAATTTGAAGGGCAGAGATCGGAAATACGCTGCCTTTGATTAAATCGCCCTATAAGAAATCCCAAAAAGCAGTTTATTATCATTCTATTAGATTTCGATCTATGGATAACAGTGTCATAAATCACCAGATAGAATGCTATGCATTTTTATAGTAGTTGTTCCTCCCGATCAATTTCTATTTGATTCATAACATCCTGATAAATCACAAAAAGAGGTGTTTTTTATGACAATGGCAAAGAAGCTCCCACTTTTAGCACCTTCCATTCATACGTTTGAAGTGAATGGAACGTACACAGATTGCGAAGCGAAGCGCACTGTATTTATAGCAATTCAAAAAATGGTATCCGCTGGAAAATACTATCGGATTCCGTATCATGGCTCCTCGAAAAAAGGCTACTCTTATAAAAGAAAAGATGGTGGTTTGACCATCACATTGGCAGATTATCCAGATTTTAAGAAGCGATACATAACGTTATCTGGTGTGAACCTTGCTCGGATCGCAGGTGATCCATCTCGTTTAAGTTTAACAGATTTATCGCCAGAAGGTTTGGTCATGCAAGAGCAGGCATTTCTGGATGAATTGGAGCAGCTTGGACTCCTTGAAATTGAGGATTCTATTAAATGGAAAATGCACCGGTTGGATATTACACAAGACTTCTATGTGAAATGCGATCCCTCGCTGATGGTAAAAATCATTCGTTATGCAGGAAGCGTTGACCCGTACAGGAAAGGTCGCGCACTACACTATAACCAGCACAATGAGATCCGAAGCTGTAAATTTGAAAAAACGTGGTACGATTTTGCACTCTATGACAAGCACCAGCAGCTCTTGAATTGTGAAAAGGAGAGCTATCCGATTTCTCCAGACGATCTGGAACGCTCAAAAAATCTGGTTCGATATGAAATTCAGTTAAAGCGCCCCAGTCTGAAAGAATTCGAGCACGATAAGTTGGAATCGAAATCTTCAAAGTTCCAGTTTGGGAATCATGCGCTGTTTCATTATTTTGATAAAATCAGTGATGATATTCCGCTCTTTCTATATCGGTATGCCGTCGATTATTTTGGCAAGCATTCGTGGTATAACGTTCCAACCGCCCTGAAAGCCGTACAAATGAGCAATCTTGATGACGATACCAAAGAACTTGTCAGTGCATATATCGAAGCGCAGGATGAGCCGGAACTGACTGATAAGATACATCATAAAAAGAAAATCGCAAAGGCTTTGGAAAAATTAGAGATCAACGACGTGATCATCCCTTGCCGCATCCTGAACGATCGTCAATGCGGCCGATTTCCATGTGCGCCCTTATGCACAAGGGTACAAGGGCTTTGAGCGAACAAAAAATGATCCGTGCAAAACAGAACGAAAATTCACCAGAATCACAAGAATGGAGTTGATTTTCAATGCTAGACAACTATCCAGATGTCCTGAGTTTCCGGCAGGTAATGGAAATCACGCATGTTGGCAGAAATCTACTGCTGCGTCTTCTGAACAGCGGCGAAATTCCCGCCTTCAAGATGGGAAAACTCTGGAAGGTTTACAAACAAGACCTGATCCAGTATATGAGCCAATGTCAGTGAGCCGTATCTTTCCTTTTGGTAAAAAGAATCCCGTTGGACTCCGCAACAGGAATCCAGCGGGATTCGATTCTATCGATTTTTAATGCGCTCGTCTCAAATTTCAAGAAGGATTTTACGCTCTTGTACTTTTACCAAATCTGTATTTCAGCACCGTTCTCCTCCGCAATTTGGATCACATCATCCACGCACAGGGCTGCTTCTTCCTCTGTGGCGAGGTCGTATGCGTAATATATGTCATAGAGCCCCGGTGCCGGAGCCAACTCATTGTTATAATCCACCACCTCGTCATAAAATACCATATACTCCGTAAAACGCTCCCACGCAACCTGATTGCTATACTTTCCGCTGTACTCATATACGTCCGTATGCAATGCGTTCAGCCATGCAGAAGGAGCCTTTGGTGTGCTGAAAAGCGACCGGAACTTCCGGCGTTTTCTCATGCGTAGGAGAACAAGTATCTCTACTGAATTGTTTTTGCTCTGCCTTGCTTTTGACCTCCAGAAGTTTTTTCCAAATTGCAACGCGGAAAGCAAAAATCTCATCTTTTTCCACTCAAAAAAGAGTAGAACTTTTCGGAACTAAAAATGTAAAAAGCTGAGCACCTGCTTTTTTCACAGATGCTCAGCTTTGCTGTACTCATTTTTTGAGATTTGACGTTGAGTTTTCAACATTTCACACGATTTGCCCGGCGAATGCGGCAGTTTTCAACAGTTTGAAGAGATGCTATTTTGCAACAGCCCCCTTTTTAATGTATACTTTTCAAGATCTGATTTCTTGCAACAAATTGATTCTGCACATCTTGCAGCTTTTTTGCCAATGTTTCTTCATCCTGCAAAAGTGGATGCAGTTGTCCCAGATCCTGCAAGATATTCTGCTCCATCTTCCATAGGCTCTCTGTTGATCTTGTTGGGCTGGAATGGATCAGGTCATAGAGCTGCTTTACTTTTTTGCGCATGGCAGGGTCTTTTGTTTCCTGCAGGACTCCCTCTACCAGAACGCAGCACTCCCGGATATAGCTGCGCTCCGCATTTTTCTGCTCTGCCAGTTGTTCCGTATGAGTATCCGCTGCTCTGCTGCCGAACACAAGTATCAGCAGGAGTACAAGCATTGCTAGTTGAAGCACCAATGCGGCCTGCCAGAGAAATGGATAGACTTCCGTAAACAGAAATACCGCGAGTGCTTCCGCCAGAAAACAGCAGGAGGAAAGCAGCTGCAGCGTCCTTTCAGACGATTTTGCATGAATGCCCGGCACAGCCCAGAGCGGCACAAAAATCACTGCTGCAAAAGCAAGATGAAAGAACAAATATGAGATCCAGGATGCTGCTGTATGGTAAGGTACATTCATCGTATAGTACCACACATTCATAAGAATCAGCACCGCCAAGTAAACGATCTTCTTTGGCATTGAGATTCGGTTCAAAGTTTTCACCTGCCTTTACATCCGACTCAGGACTTCGTTCATTTTCTTATCGTAAACTTCCTGAGGAATCAATCCGGCATCCAGCATTGTTTTGAGCTTTTTCAATGTGGCAACCGGATCTTCCTGTGCGGGAGCTGCCTGCGGCGCGGGCTGTGCCGGGGCAAAAGCCTGTGCTGCCATATTGGCAAAAGCCCCGCCCGCTGCAATTCCGGCTCCGATTCCGGCACCAGCCGTTACTGCACTGCCTGCCGGATTCTCCGCCAGCGTATGCAGAATATCCACGCTCTGCTGTCTGGCCCAGCCGTCACCCAGAATTTGCTGTACGCCTTTGTCCGCCTGCGCATTCCTCAGTTTTGCAATGGAGTTCATGCCGATCTCGTCATAACGTCTGCGGAGTTCGTCGTCCATAATGTTCAATGATGCGATGGAAAATTTGACGAGTTCCAGACCATATGGCGTAAATGCTTCCTGCAGAGACGGCTGGATCTGCTGACCCAGCTCTTCAATGTGGTCTTCGATCCCAAGCAGCTCTGCGTCCGTTTCATTCAGGCAGCGCGTGATCTGAGAACGAATCTTGCCCTGAAATTCATTGGCAAAAAATTCATCGATCAGATCCTGTTGGCCTAAAAAACGGCGGTTGCTGCCAACAAGCTTGCTCAGAAACAGCTCCGGCTGTGCCACCTGCACTTTATAGGAGCCGCGTGCACGCAGTTTGGTCGCAATTCCCAGTGTTTTATCCCGTACCTGGATCGGCGACGCCGTGCCCCAAAGCAATTCAACACTGTCAGCCATCCGTACAAAATAGACCACACAGTTGAATGCAGAGACTCCGCCCGAAAACATATTCCGCAGTCTGCTGATAAAGGGGTAATTTTCCGTAGAGAGCTTATAGGTGCCGTTATCAAATACCTGTTCAATCACGCCGCCGTTTACAAAGATTGCCTGTTCGCCGGGCATTACAATCAGGGTCGAGTTGGTGTTGAAGTCTTCTTCCGGCTGTTTCCAGATCAGGCCGGAGGCTGGACCGGTGTTTTTGATCACATCGGTCCAGTGCTTTCTGCCGCCCACAAAGGCGGTTTCGTTTGCGTTTTTAAAAATAGACATCGTTTAACTCCTTTGTAAAAAAGTGGATGCAATCAGTTCTGACTGCATCCACTTTTTGCTTTGCTATTTACGCGGTCAGAGAGACTGCTGGATTATTTTGGACATTACTCTTTTTGCGGAATGACTTGCATTTCAATCCCGCTCTTTCGCAATTCCTCCTGCATCTTTTCGGCCTGCTCGATATCAATCCCCTCAGCGATCGTCTGAGATTTACCTGCATAAAAATCCTTGGCGTGCTTCTTGTCTACGCCTGCCTTTGTAATTGCATTAGTGACTTTTATTTTATCGTTTATATCGGCGAGCTTTTTGAACTCAAGGGGAACAATAACGTTGTATGCTTTTGCGGCAGCAAACGCAAGTGCTTCTGCGTCAAGCGGCAGGTTTGCATAAACACCATTCAGCGGTTTGCCGCACTGTGCAAAGTTGTTGATTGCATTACTCCGCTGATTCATGAATTCTTTGAGTTCTTCCTTTTTGGCATCGGCCAGCTTAATATATTTCAGTGCACGCGGAATGCCTATCACCAGCAGAATGACACCCAGGATCAGCAGAGGCCAGAAAGCGAAGGCTGCAAGCAAGGCAATAATGCCGAATACGATCATGCCGCCGCCGCGGTCATCCAGTTCTTTGATCTCCTTCTGCAGGGCAGCATACTTCTGCTTTCGGCCTGCATCCATCGGATGTCCGCTTGCAATGTGCTTGCTGCCGTCGGCAGAAACATAGATCTCATACGTCTGATCCTGATAGGTATAGACAAGATGGTATACTCCAAGGAGAATGCGCACTGCCGAATCCTTCTGGACATTGATGCCGCCCATATTGAAATTACGGGTTTGGCCTCCGGCTACCTGCTGCTCTGCCTGCTTTTGCAGCTGCTTTTCCACCACGGGCTTTGCATACTGACTGAATGCGGCAACCTCAGGCAGATCATAGGAAAAGCTCTCGGTATCTGCAGGGAAGTCAAGCAATTCAACATCCACAAGGCTGCTGGGCGAAAAATCTGCGTAAAGCGTTTCGACCAGCTCTTCCTGCTCTTTGCTGCCAGACACAATGACCGTATGGGTTGCCGAGGTCATACTGCTTTGGTGCGACCACTCGGTATAAGTTTCTTCCTTTTTATCAACCACACGCTTGCGCTCGTTGCCTACTTCATAAGTGAATGACCCCATTGCATTGCAGTAGAACACATAAGCTGGAATGCACAGGTGCTCCTCTTTCTGCACGGTAACATTTTCCAGAACATCCAGCGGCATTCCCGGTTCAGCAGTCAGTTCTTTCAGAATCAGCGTATGCAGCCAATCCTGCGGCACTGTCAGCGGTAGACCACTGTTGATGTTGTTTTTCTCTTTGATCTGTGCATTTTGGGTAAAATCTTCTATTACGCAGACGGTTTTGCAGTAAGGGCAGGTCACCTTGCCGCCATGGCCTTTTGACACCTCAAGAGGGGCGCCACAGTTTGTGCAGCAAAAACTCTTTACTTCTGAAGCCATAATTTTTCCTCCAAACACATTTATCGTCCAGAATTTATCCAAAGATGCTAAAGGTTATCTGGATACTACGATATATCTTGTCAAAATTATACGATTTATACAATTACTTGTCAAGCTATCTCTACATAAAATCGTAAGTGGCACTACGATTTATCCAAGGAGGTCTATGACATGGAACGCGAGAAGCCAAACTTTGACATTCTGGGAAGGATTGACCGGGAGCGGTTGGCTCGTGGATGGTCTGAATACACACTTGCCGAGAACTCCGGTCTAACGCAATCCACCTTATCAACGTGGCGCAGACGAAACCTTCAGCCTAACGTGACCTCAATTGAAAAAATATGTCACGGCCTTGGTATCACACTCTCGCAATTTTTTGAAGAGGACGCTGCCGTTCACCATTTGACAGAGGAGCAGAAATCCCTTTTGACCATCTGGGATAGACTTTCGCCCTCGCAAAGAATCGCTATTTTGGATTTGATTCGGGCATTTCTGCCTGAATAAAGCAAACCCTTACAAAAAAAGAAGGATGCCCGGCGACCACTGCGTCACCTGACATCCTTCTTCATTAGATAAAGGACTTCAGAACTTTTTTCAGTGCTTCACGCTGTTCCGGGGTTATGCGATCCAGCAAATTCAAAAATTCCTGTTGTTCCTCTTTTGTAAATTCGCTATGGGGTTCATCTTTTACACGTTTTTCGTTTTTCATAACAACTCTTCCTTTTTAAGTTTCCCCTCGTCAGGCAAATCAGCCCGAACCTGCCTCTTATACTCATAATAGGTATTCCGGGCAAGTCCAGTCAATTTCATGCACTCCATGTCATCCAATGTACCGCCAAAGGTCTTGCAGTGGGTGCGGATGATCTGCTTGGCTTCTCTGGCTTTTTTCGTTTCAAATCCAACACCCTTTTTGCGGCCAACCTGCTTGCCGTTCAGCCGGGCGGTCAAAAGGCCCTCACGGGTGCGCTGGTGCAAGTCGGCAACTTCTTTTTCGGACTGCTCAAAGGCCAGTTTGATCTGCTCTTTTGCCAAGGCCATCAAATATTCGTTGATGCCCTTCAAGATGAAGTCTACATTTGTCCCTGTCATGGCAATGCTGCCGGACAGGGCTTTTTTGTAGGTCTCGGTATCGATGTGGTGCTCTTTCAAGAACACCAGTCGGATGCCCTTGTGGTAGAGGTCTTCGTACAAAGCAAAACCTTCTTCTGCATTTCTGGACATCCGGGATACTGAATCGAATACCACTATATCACCGGATTTCAAAATCCGATAGAGCTTCAGCCACTCCGGGCGAAAAATGGATGTGCCGGTGTAAGCTTCCTGCACGATATGGGCAGTCGGGTATTCTGCCTTGATGTTGCGGATCTGGCGGTCGATACTCTGTTTTGCAGTGGAAATTCTGCAATAGCCATAAATACTCATAACTCTTTTCTTTCTGTATCAAAAATGCCGTTCGTCATTTTAGCGTTGCCGATTTGCTGATACAACTCTCTCAAATGATAGAGAATTTGATACTCTTTTACCTCTACGGCATTTTTAATACTTTTCCGGCACAAGTTTTCTGTCATTTCTGCTTCACATAGGTCTTTATAAATTCTTCCATTGTGACACATGGCTTTTGATTTTTCTCTGTTCCTCCAAACGGAGCATAGTTCCAGTCGGTTTCCTCGTCAATATATCGCCGCCCACCGTCCGGTAGTTCCAGCGGTTCCGTAAGGATGATGGTGCCCCAGTGGTTGACCATCACAAAGGGCGCGATCTCACAAGGGATGCCCCGGCACTCGTCATCATGCCGGACATCGTAGGCGTACAGGCCGTCCGGGATGGTATCTCTCTTGATGCGGATGCTGGTGAACAGTGCAGGCTTTCCGCAAACTGTAATCTCCTCGTAGTGTTCGGTCATTGCATTAAAGGTCATAGGACGTTCCTCCTTAAATTTCAATGATAAAAGCTCTGAATTTCTCTTTGTAGAAGTCCATTGCGCTCTGCGGCAGAGAAGTCATATTTCCTTCGTTGTCGCATCCGGCCAGAAATCCCGGCCCGGCAAGAACATCGGCTCCATCCCACAGCGGACGATTGAGCGGCAGGCCAAGCAGCTTGCCTTCATCATTGCAGACCAGTGTGACCTCTGAACCGGTGTCACTTAAGGTGATGCATTCGATCAGCCCGCCTACAAATTTCTGCATAGCTTCAAGGGTGTTGTCCAACTCGATTTCCTTTGGCAGTTCCATTGGCAGGAGCGCAAGGGCTTTGATTTTTTCTTCTTTCATCCTAAAATCTCCTTCTCCTTATGCTACGTTTAGCCTTGTAGCCTTATAGCAGTCAGCGCACATTCCCTCATGGGTAGCGGCAAACTCTGCGGCCTGCATGATGGAACCATCCTTCAGCTTGACTCTCTTGATGGGCTGATTGCATCGGGCGCAGATGCAGGGCACAGGCGGCTGTTCCTGCTTCGGGGTAGAGGATTTCGGTTTCGGCTGCTTTTGAGGTTCAGCCTCCGGCTGCGGTGCAGCATCTTCCGGCAAATCCTCTCCGGCGTAGACATAGAGACCAAGGCCGAACATAGCAAGGTTCTTCACCAAACACCGCATGATAGCCTTATTCACATCGAACATGGAGGCTGCTTCTACGGTGCGCTCTTCCATGCCGATCTTTTCACGACGGCGGGTCTGCGGATTGTAGTCCCATTTCGGAGTAGTGTAGGTATAAGGCACGGCTTTCATGGCTTTGTTGGAACTGTCCAAAACCGGAAGCCACATTTCGTGCGAAACGCCCTCAATGGTAACGGATGTATAGACCATAAATCCGGTGATAGGATCATAGACATAGGGCAGACCGTTGAATTTTTTGACTTCATAGCTGGCAGAGGGATACAATTTTTTCACCTCTGCCCAAGCATACGCCCAGCTCACATACTTCAGCTCGGTATTGCCAGACTTCTTGACCTCCACATGGTCTTTGAAGTCGATGCCAAATAATTTTACGAACGGATTTTCAGTAGCCATAATAAACCCCCTATAAAAAAGACGGCAGGAAAGTACTTTCCTGCCGCCATATCCAAAACTTATGCCGCATGAATGATGGTAAATCTGCGGCTGCTCACATTTTTACTATACTGATTGAAAATATCAGGCTGTTCCTTCTTCAACCGCTGGGAATCCACACGTTTACTTTCGGAGGATACCCACGATACCTTATAGCCGGGAGCTGTACCATAGGCGGCATCCTGCATTTCCAATTTCACCTGCTATTCAATCGCAGTCTTTTCCTGTTCCAGCTGTTCGATTTGGTCAGAAAGAGACTGCCGTTTGTCCAGCAGGTCACGAACTGCATTCAAATCAGCCGTTTTGCTTTTATCATCGTCAGAATACAGCTGGTTGATTTGCTTTGTATCTCCCTCGCTTCCGGTGGGTGCAGGCGGAATCTCAGGCATCACGTTGTACTTCCAGAAATGCTCTTCTTTGGCAATGAGATCATCCAAAACAGCCTTATCACTAATGATTTTATGAATTACCAGCTCTTTTCCGAAAATCAGAGCAGCAATGTACCAGCAGTCAAAACCACTGACGGCCAGATAGTGATTGACTTGTGCCATGTAGTGCGCAGGGATTTTCCCATCCGCCCACTTGTCCGCAGAAAACGGTGAAACCGTCTTGCATTCCAATCCTGCTTTCTGTCCAACGATCAGGCGGTCAAAATCGGCTAAAAGCAGAGGATGATCCTCGCTCTGGTAGATGGCATTTGCTCTGCGTACTTTCAGCCCGGTTGCTTCGGTAAACCGCTGCGCCACATAATCCTCCAAATCACGACCCTGCCGCATGGCTTCGTTGTCGATATTTTCAATGGTATCGCTGATTTTATCGTGGTACACCTGAAATGCGGAGCGATAGGGATTCAGGCCAAGAATGGCACCAGCATCCGTGCCGGTAATGCCGCATTTGCGGTAACGGAGCCAATCTTCTTTGGTCAAATTCAATGTAGATACAAGCCTTTTCATGCAATGTTCAACCTCTCTTTCATCTGTTCTTCTACGATAGAGAAATCATATTCCACCAAGTCCTTGATAATGGTGGAAAACTCATCCACCAATGTACGGTCATCATCCAGCCATAGGGGATACAGAAAATCCAGAATGTTCCGCTGCACCCGAAGATGATTCCAAAAACGCTCATCCATCTTTTTCTCGGTGTCCAGCGTGATTAAAGCACTGACGATGGTGCTTTTCATCGTGATTTCATAGGCTGTACTGGAAATAGGCTTCGGAAAATTCTTTTCCACACTATCAAGGAACTCAGAAAATTCCCGGACAGCCCGATTGCTTACATCGTTCATGGTTCGCTCCTTTATGCTGCGGCCAGCATCATCTTGTAGGCTTTATCAATCATCGGATTGCCCTCTGCGGTGCGCAGGAACAAATTCTCATTGTAGTTTCGGGTCTTACGGATGGGGTCTGCATGGGTAGCGAAGTCCGAAACAGCGTTCACAAAACGCCAGCCGTTCTTTCCGACCCACTCCAGATCGGGTGCGTTATAATAGCGAGCTTTCAAATCTTCCTGCAAGCGCAGGTTATTCTTCCGCTGGCCATCGGTCAGGTCTTCGGTGATGGGGAAGAACTCATTGATGAACTCCTGTACCTTGCGGTCAGACAGCTTGATGGTAGTCAACTCATGGATGCCCTTACCCAGTTCCCCCATGTAGCTGTTGGCAAGCTGCAAGGTTTCACGAGCGTCCTGCACCCGGAGCAGAACATTTTCGGTGTGGCGGGCAGTCCAGATGCGCTTTGCCGTACCCAGAGCCAGATTCAGGGTGTTCTGGCAGACTACACGAACCGGGGTCATGGCTACTTTCACACCAGAACTGCCATCGTGACTGTTGAAGAACACAAGATATGGGGTCACTTCGTCTCCTGCGATAATGTACTTCTCCGGCAGCTTTGCCAGCATCCAGACCTTCTTGCCGCCCTGCAAAGAACCGGCAGTTTCATAAGCAACGCCCTCACCCAGCAGGTCGTCTGTAAACTGGAATGCTTCTTCGTTCTGCACAATGCGGTAGCGGTCAGACACCACACCCAGAACAGCATCATCGGTGCTGCGGACGTTAGCCCGATAACCGGGGATCATAGCACCAGTGCCGGAATAGATATTGCGGCTCTCTACCTGCCAATCCAGACCGGCCAGTTCCAAGGCTTCACGGCTTGCAGGGGCATCCATCACGATACGGCCAAGGCCGTGCCAGGGGGTCTCACGGACAGAGAACATGGTTTCAACGTTTGCAGACATAGTAATTTCCTCCAAAATTTTTGATCGTCTTATTTCTTTTCGATTTGATGAGCCGTCCAGACAATGATTTTCGCAGCACCTTTTCCGACTGCTTTCATCACCTCCACCAATACTTTTTCTAAGATTTCTGCCATTGATTTTTCCTCCGTTTTTCTGTAAAAATCAAAGACCAGTAAGCTGATGTGATTGCTTACTGGTCTTTCTATCCAAGGGTATAATATATCATTATATCTGCTTCAGATACGCCTAACTTGTACCAAGTGTGTCCGCTGTGTCCGTGTTTTTGCGAATCAGTCTTATGTTTTCGTGTCTTTCAGGTGTTTTATGGGTGGAGATATAAGGATATAAAAAACTTGTTTTGAAAATCTCTGACACAACCGGCACAGCCGACACAGCCTCCTACTTCTGAATTTTCGACCAGATTCCCACAACCACCGTGAGATCCTGCCATTCATTTTTGCGGATTCCCTGATTTCGGGATGCCTTAAAAGCCTTTGCCTCCTCAAAGGAAATCGAAAAGCGTGCCATCTCTACAAAACCATCCATCGTATATGCTGCGGCGTTTCTCGCCCGTACCTCTGACATCTGAAAGTCGAGTGCCCAGCGAAATTCTTCATTTGTCAAAGGCGTGATTTGCGCCACACAGCTGTTGATAAGCTCCCGATCAACATCGTTCTTTGATGCCCGCTGCCATTCATCCAGCTTCTGCGAGATCAGATTCATGTCCAGTGCTCCACTGCGTTCATCCTCCTGTTCTACGCTCTCATACTGGGATTGCAGATCTGCGATCTGGTTGTCTAAGCCTTTGCGACGGTCCATAAGTTCCTGTTTGGTGATGATGCCATCTGCACACAGATCAATATACTTGTCCAGCCGCTCTCTCTGCTTAGCGATGCTCTTTTCCAGCATTGCCTTTCTGGAAATACGAACCGTCTTTTCCTCTGCCATGCAGCGGCTCAGGATCTTATAGACCTCTTTGACTGTCTTTCCCTTGTCAAATGTGAGATGTTCAAACACCTTTGCCGCCATCAAGTCCAGCTTCCACTCACTGATAGCCTTGATTTGGCAGCTGATGCTCAAATCAAGGCCATGCTCCTGCAAGTAGCTGATGCTCGGCCTGCGTGTACGGCGGTAGCACTGAAATCCATGAATTACAGCACCATCCCGGTTCACACGCCACTTGAACTGAATAAATCCTGCACCACAGCTACACCGGTGGCCTGTCCTGTCCAGCCCTCGCAGCCTTTTCGGCGGGAACCTGCATAAAACTTCTTCTTCATCGTAAAAGCCCGGCAGTTCCTTACGGAGCCGCCGGGCTTTTTCATCGCATCCTTTCTCTGTTAAAAATTGTTGCGTTTTGTTGCAGAAACTGCTATTATATTAACCAGACCATTTCAGTTCTTCTTTTGTATGTTAAAAAGGAACTTGTGCCATGAAACAGAACTGTTGTGTACTGATCCCCGCCTACCAGCCGCCAGAAAAATTTCAGGAATACGCAGCGGTGCTGCGCGCAGCCGGCATCCGGGATATTCTGGTGGTGGATGATGGTTCCGGCGAGCAGTATTCATCCGTGTTTGACCGCCTGCGGAGGCTGGAAGGGTGCGAGGTGATCGGCTACCCGGTAAACCGCGGCAAGGGCGGTGCCATGAAGTACGGCTTTGCGCATATCCGCAGCACCCGGCCCCAGTGTCAGGTGGTGGTTACGGTGGACTGTGACGGCCAGCACACGGCACAGGATGTGCTGCGGGTGGCACAGGACGCAGCGGAGCACCCCGGCCAGCTCGTGCTGGGTGTGCGTGATTTTACCAAGACGGCGGACGGCACACCGGTGCCGCTGCGCTCGCGCCTTGGCAACGACTGCAGCACACTGGTGTTCTGGCTGCTGTTCCACTTCTGGCTGCCGGATACGCAGACCGGCCTGCGGGGATTTTCCGCTTCGCTGCTGGACGCATTTGAGCAAGTGCAGGGCAGCCGCTATGAGTACGAGACTGAGGTGCTGACCTTTTGCATGAGGGAGCATGTCCCACTGCGGACGCTGCCCATTACCACGGTGTATGAAAACCAGAACAAGGGCAGCCACTTCCACCCATTGCGGGACAGTGCCCTCATCATGGCCGTGATGCTGCGGGATCTTGGCCGTTTTCTGCTTTCATCGCTCAGCTCTGCGGTGGTGGATGTGCTGCTGGCATGGTTTTTGATGGACGCGCTGCGCCCACTGCTGCCCGGCGAAAATTTCGCCCGCATTGCCGCGGCCACCGTTGGGGCGCGGCTGGTGTCCATGCTGGTAAATTATACCCTGAACCGCAAGCTGGTATTCCGGCGGCAGAAACAGGGTCGGACGAGCTTTGCGCGGTATCTGCTGCTGTGTGCGGCCATCATGCTGCTGTCCTCCGGTTTTGTATACCTGACAGCGCGGTACTTCCTGTGGAATGAAAAAGTAGCAAAACTGGTGGGCGACTGCCTGCTGTTTCTGCTGGGATATCAGATTCAGAGGGCATGGGTGTTTGCATCGTGAAACGTAACAGAAAAAAACAGCTCAAAAAGCAATCCATGGCCGCAGGCAGCAAGGATCGGAAGGAAAAACTGTTCTTTCTGGTCACTGTGATCCTCATGGTGATCTATCTGCTGTGGCGCATTTTTTTCACCTTGCCGCTGGATCAGGGCATCCCGCAGATGATCTTTGCCGTGCTGCTGATCCTGGCCGAGTGCGTGACGGTATCCACCACCTTTGAGCTTTACTACCGTAAGCTGAAAAACGACAGCGGCAAGCTCAAGATGCCGGTGATCTCGCCGGAAGAATACCCGGATGTGGATGTGTTCATTGCCACCCACAACGAGCCGTGCGAGGTGCTGTACAAAACCGCCAGCGCCTGCACCTTTATGGACTACCCGGATAAGAACAAAGTACATATCTATCTGTGTGATGACGGCTGCCGCCCGGAGGTGGCGCAGCTGGCAAAGGATCTGGGCGTGGGCTACCTGATGGCGCAGGACAACAAGCACGCCAAATCCGGCAACCTGAACCATGCGCTGGAGTCCACCCATTCGCCGCTGATCGCTACCTTTGATGCGGATATGATCCCGCTGCACAGCTTTCTGATGGATACCGTGCCCTATTTTGCACTGCCCGATTACATTGATGAGGACGGCATCTGGTACCGCCGCACCGAGGAGGAAAAAGAGGAGAAGTTCAAGATCGGCCTGATCCAGACGCCCCAGAGCTTCTATAACCTTGATCTGTTCCAGTTCAACCTTTATTCCGAAGAGCAGATTCCCAACGAGCAGGACTTCTTTTCCATGGAAGTCAACCAGATGCGCAATTCCTCCAATGCCTGTGCCTACACCGGCAGCAACACCATGATCCTGCGCGCCGCCATGGAGGAGATCGGCGGCTTCCCATACCACACCATCACCGAAGATTTTGAGACCAGCTGCCGTCTGCAGATGGCCGGGTACATCACCTATGCCACCGATAAGGTGGAGGCCCACGGTCTTTCCACCACCGATATCCGCTCCATGATGCGCCAGCGGG
The DNA here is from genome assembly GCA_934561115.1 of uncultured Faecalibacterium sp. Classification (GTDB taxonomy): domain Bacteria; phylum Bacillota; class Clostridia; order Oscillospirales; family Ruminococcaceae; genus Faecalibacterium. Next base: position 61,593 of record CAKTFS010000004.1, read on the forward strand.
TGCGCTGGGCCAGAGGCGTGATCCAGAGCCTGCAGAACACTCATGCCATCTTTTCCACCAAGCTGCCGTTCAGCGCGCGCATCACCTACCTGAACTCGTTTCTGTACTGGTGGTCGTTTTTCAACCGGCTCATCTTCATTCTGGCACCTATCATGTTTGCGCTGTTCGATTTTCAGGTAGTCAACTGCACCCTGAAGGAACTGCTGATCTTCTGGCTGCCAAGCTACTTCTTCTACAGCCAGTCCATGCGGATGCTTTCCAGCAATATCCGCAACCAGAAGTGGAGCCAGATCATCGATACCACCTTTGCACCCTCGCTGGTCATTCCGGTGCTGCTGGAAACACTGCACATCCGTGAGACGAAGTTCAAGGTGACCAACAAGAAAAAGACCACTAATAACAGCCGGGCTGTGGGCTATATGATCCCGCATCTGGTTCTGGTGGTGCTTTCGGTGCTGGCTATCATCCGCTTTGTCCACGGCAAATACGGCATTGCGCTGATCTACAGTGCCGTGATCATCTACTGGCTGTGCCATAACCTGATCTCGCTGCTGTACGCACTTGCCTTTATGCTGGGCCGGGATATGCCCCGCAAGAGCGAGCGCATTGCCGCGCAGGAAAAGGCTGTGCTGCGCTGGGACGGCGGAGAGATGCTCTGCCGCACCGATAATGTTTCGGATGGCGGTGTGTGTTTAATCGCTCCGGGCCAGCTGCCGCAGGACGTTACGGCGTTTACCCTGAAGATTTCTACTGACCGCTACGAGGCCGACCTGAAAGCAGCCCGGGTCAATGAGACCCGGCTGGAAAAGAACAGCCGTTTCCTGCACGAGGACGAACGGGACGACGAGCACCACCTGTGCACCTTTACCGTAGAGCCGGTGGATGAACACGCACACCGGCAGTATGTGCAGGTGGTGTACGACCGCTCCACCGCCATCCCTCGGGAACTGGATATGTGGAACACCACCTTTGATGATCTGCTGCGCATCCTGACCCGGCGTTTCCAGAATCTGCTGCATATCTTCCACAGCAAGAATGGCCGTCATGCCGAGGATGCCGAACACCGGCGCAGAAGGAGAGTGCGAAAACATGCTGCTGTCCATTCTTAAAACTCTGGGGCTTTGCCTTTCGTTTGCCGGGTGGATGTACTGGTTCAAGCGCTGGCTGCGGGTAGATTTCTGCTTTGTACCGGCAGCGGTATTCAGTGCGGCCAGCGTGGCCGTGTATTTTGGCGGCATCCTGTTCCGGCTGGAGCATGCCGCGTGGCTGGTGTATGCCGGTGGTCTGGCCGCCTTTGCAGCCGCTGCCGCCTTCAGCCTTGCGCGGCGCGCAAGGCCCGCCGTGCATCTCGGCCTGCGGGAGATCTGTTTTGGCATAGGGTGTGCCGTGTTTCTGTCCATCCTGCCCGGAGCGCATTTCCAGCACTACGATAACTTCTCCCACTGGGGCATCGTGGTCAAGCTGATGCTTTCCACAAACGCCTTTCCTACGGCACAGAGCGGGCTGATTGATTTCCTGAACTATCCGCTGGGCACCTCGTCCTTTCTGTATTACGTGTGCTATTATGCAGGCCGCCGGGAGGGCACGATGCTGCTGGCACAGGGCATCCTGATCTTTGCATTCTTTTATGCTGTGCTGGGTGCCGTGCGGCATACCCGCTGCTTTCTGCTGTATGCACTGCTGGGAGCCGGGCTATCCCTGCTGAGCTTTTTCAACATCACCATCCGCATCAATAATCTGCTGGTGGACTTTCTGCTGCCGGTCATTGCGCTGGCCTGCTGGGCCGTCATCCGGCGCTACCCCACCGACCCGGAAAAAATGCTGCCGCTGCTTTTGCCGTATCAGGCACTTCTGCTCATCGTAAAAAGCACCGGAGCCATCTATGTGGCCTTTGTGACGCTGGCATTCCTGTTCCGGGTGCCGCAGGCAATGCGGCAGCTGCCAGAACCGTGCCACGGCAAAAAGCCCCGGATGTGGGAAGTTCTGCTCCCGTCAGCGCTCACGCTGCTGCTCAGTTTTTCAAGCTGGGCGGCGTGGCAGTACCACACCAAAACGGCGCTGGCCGGCACTGTGAACAAGTTTGATACGAACCTTGTGGAAGTGGGCGCAGCGGGCACCGGCAAAACAGCAGAACAGCTGCAGGCCATTTTGCAGCTGTTCCTGCGCACATCCGTGGATCTTTCCACCCGGCCTGCGCTGGGTTTTGTGCTGATGAACCTGCTGGCACTTGCCTGCGGCATCGGCTTCTGCTTCCGGTGGAAGCGCAGCCAGAAAAAGCTTGTGGGGCACGTTCTTCTGCTGGATGCCATGGTGGTGCTCTACTATGCGGGCATCCTGCTGCTGTACCTGTTCTCCATGCCGGCGGACGAAGCGCTGGTGCTGGCCGGCTTTGATCGCTATGCGTGCAGCATCATCGTGCTGTTTGCGGGCGGCGTTGTGCTACAGCTGGAAGAGCAGATCGAGGATTCTTTGCAGTACACCCCGGACGGAACCGTAAAGTACGCAGAGTTTCAGGAAAAGACCCTCTACCAGCGGTGCGTGATGCTGGGCCTTGCACTGCTGTTCGGCATTCTGACGAGCGAATACAACGGCACCCTTTACACCCAGCGGCAGGAGACAAACGATCTTACCCGCATCATGCAGGATGTTGTGGGCGACCGCTGGCCCGCCGATGGCAGAGAGGACACCACCCGTTACCTGTTCTACGGTTCGGACTATGCCGGCCGCATGACCAGCTACTACTTCCAGTACGTAGCGCGGTATTATCTCTACGCCCCCAATGTGGACGCGGTGTGCTCCTTTTACGAGGATAATCTGGAAAACCTGCTCAGCCAGTACGACTGCCTTGTGGTGGTCGAGCCGGATCGTGCAGAGCAGCGGATGCTGCAAAAGCACTTCGGTGTGGACGGCAGCGCAGGCTTTTACCGCATTGAAAAGTCCGGCACCTTGCTCCGCCTGAAGGCAGAATAAAATCACAGTGCGCATTCGTTCCACCCTTAATACGCAAAACACCCCTCGGCTTCCGTAGCAGGAAACCGAGGGGTATTTGTTATGCTTTATTTGTGTTATTTGTGTCGGTTCAAGCCCTTACGCGATCACTTGCGGGGGTTCTTGATGGCAGCCTGAGCAGCGGCCAGACGTGCGATAGGCACACGGAAGGGAGAGCAGCTGACGTAGTCCAGACCGACGTTGTGGCAGAACTCCACGCTCGTGGGGTCGCCGCCGTGCTCGCCGCAGATGCCCAGACCCAGATCGGGGCGGGTCTCGCGGCCATCATGGGCAGCCATCTTGACCAGCTTGCCAACACCGATCTGATCCAGATGCTGGAACGGATCGCTCTCGTAGATCTTGTTCTCGTAGTATGCGCCCAGGAACTTGGCAGCGTCATCACGGCTGAAGCCGAAGGTCATCTGGGTCAGGTCGTTGGTGCCGAAGCTGAAGAACTCAGCTTCCTTGGCGATCTCGCCGGCAGTCAGGGCTGCACGGGGGATCTCGATCATGGTACCGACCTGATACTTCATATCAACGCCAGCAGCAGCGATCAGCTCGTCAGCAACCTTGACGACAACGTCCTTGACGAACTTCAGCTCCTTGACCTCGCCAACCAGCGGGATCATGATGTGCGGGGTGATCACATGGCCGGTCTCAGCAGAGACGTTCAGAGCAGCCTTGATCACAGCGCGGGTCTGCATAGCAGCGATCTCGGGGTAGGTAACAGCCAGACGGCAGCCACGGTGACCCATCATGGGGTTGAACTCGTGCAGAGAAGCAACCACGTTCTTCAGGTCGTCGTAGGTCATGCCCATGTCGGCAGCCAGTTCCTTGATGTCCTCGTCCTTGGTGGGCAGGAACTCGTGCAGGGGCGGGTCCAGATAACGGATGGTCATCGGGCGCTCACCCATGATGCGGTACATGGCCTCGAAGTCGCCCTGCTGGAACGGCTCGACCTTGGCCAGAGCAGCCTCGCGCTCTTCCACGGTGCGTGCGCAGATCATCTCGCGGACAGCCTTGATGCGGTCCTCAGCGAAGAACATGTGCTCGGTACGGCACAGGCCGATGCCCTCAGCACCCAGATCCACTGCCTGCTGTGCGTCACGCGGGTTGTCGGCGTTGGTCATGACCAGCAGCTGACGTGCGGCGTCTGCCCAGCCCATGAAGCGGTTGAAGTTCTTGTTGCCGGTAGCGGCCACGGTAGCGACCTGCTCGCCGTAGATGTTGCCGGTGGAACCGTCGATGGAGATCCAGTCGCCCTCGACGAACTTGTGGCCGTTGATCTCGAAGGTCTTGGCCTCCTCATCGATCTTGACCTCGTTGTCGTTGCCGCAGCCGGAGACACAGCAGGTGCCCATACCACGGGCAACAACGGCTGCGTGGCTGGTCATGCCGCCGCGGACGGTCAGGATGCCCTGAGACACCTGCATGCCCACGATATCCTCGGGGCTGGTCTCCAGACGCACCAGAACGACCTTCTTCATCTTGCCGGACTTGACCATCTCCTCTGCCTCTTCAGCAGTAAAGACGATCTGGCCGCAGGCAGAACCGGGAGAAGCTGCCAGGCCCTTGCCAACGACCTCTGCAGCCTTCAGGGCAGCAGCGTCGAACTGGGGATGCAGCAGGGTATCCAGCTGCTTGGGCTCCACGCGCAGGACAGCCTCCTGCTCGGTGATCATGCCCTCGTCCACCAGATCGCAGGCGATCTGCAGAGCAGCCTGTGCGGTACGCTTGCCGTTACGGGTCTGCAGCATATACAGGTGGCCGTCCTCAATGGTGAACTCCATATCCTGCATATCGCGGAAGTAGTTCTCCAGACGGGTAGCGATCTCGACAAACTGATCGTACACCTCAGGCATCTGATCCTTCAGGTGGCTGATGGGAGAAGGAGTGCGCACGCCGGCAACAACGTCCTCGCCCTGTGCATTGATCAGGTACTCGCCCATCAGCTTCTTAGCGCCGGTGGCGGGGTCACGGGTGAAGGCAACGCCGGTGCCGGAACGGTCGCCGGAGTTACCAAAGGCCATCTGCTGCACGTTGACAGCGGTGCCCCACTCGTAGGGGATCTCGTTCATCTTACGGTAGACGTTTGCACGGGGGTTGTCCCAGCTGCGGAACACGGCCTTGACAGCCTCGATCAGCTGATCGCGGGGATCCTGCGGGAAGGGACGGCCTTCGTTCTCCTCGTAGATCTTCTTGAAGGTGCCGACCAGTTCCTTCAGGTCGTCAGCAGTCAGGTCCACGTCGTTCTTGACGCCCTTGGCTTCCTTCATCTTGTCGATCTCGACCTCGAACAGGCTCTTCGGGACCATCATAACGACGTCGGCGAACATCTGCACAAAGCGGCGGTAGCAGTCGTATGCAAAACGGGCGTTGCCGGTCTTCTTTGCCAGACCCTCAACAGCCTCGTCGTTCAGGCCCAGGTTCAGGATGGTGTCCATCATGCCGGGCATGGACTGACGTGCGCCGGAACGGACGGAGACCAGCAGGGGATTGGTGTTGTCACCGAACTTCTTGCCGGTGATCTCTTCCAGACCCTTGAGGTGCTCAAAGATGTCAGCAGTGATGTCGTCATTGATCTGACGGCCGTCTGCATAATACTGGGTGCAGGCGTCGGTAGTGATGGTGAAGCCCTGCGGCACCGGCATACCGGCTGCGGTCATCTCGGCCAGGCCGGCACCCTTGCCGCCCAGCGTGTTCTTCATGGTGACCTTGTCACCGCCGAAAGCGTCATTGCCTTCGCTGAAGTAGTACAGATACTTTTTGCTCATGCGTTGTTTACCTCCCATTCGTGACCGGCGGCATGGCAGCCGCGGTCTCATCGTTTGCCTTGTCTTGATGTACGATGAACATTGTTTTGTGAATGCTAAACTATTATACCAGAAAATCCATTCCTTTCCACCATGCAAAATCCCGAATTTGTCTGTTATTTTTTATGCAAATCTCTTGAAATTCTCCAAGTTTTAATGTAGTATAGAATGGGAGAAAGTTCGAGAGGTTTTTTGTTTATACACGCGATTTCTCGTCCTGTTGGATACAACTTTCTATCCCTGTAACTTTTTCATTTTTATTTTGTCGGAACAAAGCTTTCCGCAGCGGAGATGCTGGGCGGACAGGCAACAATTTTCCGGTCGCCTTTCCTGTCTCTCTTCCGCCGCGCGCTTTGGTGGGAAGGGAGATTTTTTTCATGCAGAATTCCATTTCTGAACAGGCCCGTGCCGCTGCCTTGGCACAGCTGGATGCCGCCGAGGCTGCCCGCGAGGACATCCTTGTGCAGCACATTGCCAACGGCGTTGTCATCAACAGCCGCACCGTGCAGATCGACCCGGAGGTGGTCATTGCCCCGGGCGCTGTGATCCTTGCGGGCACCATCCTGCGGGGCAAGACGGTCATCGGCGCAGGCTGCGTCATCGGCCCCAACACCCTCATTGAGGACAGCACCGTGGACGAGGGCACTTCCGTGAATGCCAGCCAGATCTACGGCAGCCACATCGGCCCCCACAACAACATCGGTCCCTTCACCCATGTGCGGGTGAACACCGTCACCGACTACGGCGTGCATCTGGGTGCCTATGTGGAGACCAAGAACTCCAACTTTGCCCGGGGCAACACCGTGAGCCACCTGACCTACATCGGCGACAGCGATGTGGGCAAATACTGCAACTTCGGCTGCGGCACCGTCACCTGCAACTATGACGGCAAGGATAAGTTCCGCACCCAGATCGGTGATTACTGCTTCATCGGCTGCAACACCAACCTTGTAGCCCCGGTCAAGGTGGGCGATGGTGCCTACACCGCCGCCGGCAGCACCATCACCAAGGATGTGCCCGCACAGGCACTGGGCATCGCCCGGGAACGCCAGACCAATCTGGACGGTTGGGCAGAGCCCAAGATGGAAGCCTACATCGCCAAAAAGCAGAAGCTGGAAAACGAGCAGAGCAAGTAACGCTCTGCCGGAAGGGAGCTGTGCATGAAGTCCGAAAGTTTTCGCAAGCAGGCGCTGAGCCTTGTCCTTTTCTTCGCGGCTGTTGCCGCCGTGTTTGCCCTGACCCGTCTGCGCAGCGACCCTGCCAAAAAGCAGGCGGAGTTCGTGGTGCAGCAACTGCTCTCCTGCTCCTCTGCCGTGGAGCAGGCGGTGGATACCGCCGCCACGCCCTCCGGCAGTGAACCGGGGCTTGCCGCAGCAGACACCGATGGGCTGTACGCCTTTCTTCAGGCGCAGTTGGGCGATGCCATGACAGCCGACTGCCTTGACAAGGTCATGGCGAACCGCCTGCCCACCCGCATCACTGCGCTGGCAGGGCAGTCCGGCGATAAGCTGGTGCCCAGCGACCTGACCCTGAAGAAACGCGCCGGGGCAGAAAACTGCTACGACTTTTCCGCCGCCCTGCTGACCGCCGCGGACAGCACCGCCGCCGCGCAGGTATCCGGCACTATCACCATGGTGAAGGAGGATGGCCGCTGGAAGGCTGCTGCCCTCACGCTGAACCTGTAATAAAACGTTCCCCTGCCCCTGTGCCCTGCGGCATGGGGGCATTTTTTGCCCTTTTCGCTTATAATGTATATCTTTTTACGCGCGCGTATGTTATACTTAGATGTTGTATCACACTATTATCAGGAAAAGGTATTATCACATCATGAATGAAAACGATATCTGGCTCATTGCAGGGCTGGGCAACCCCGAAGCAAAATACGATGGCACCCGTCACAACGCCGGTTTTGCCGCGCTGGACGCGCTGGCCGACAAGTGGAACATTTCTGTGGGCAAGACCAAGTTCCAAGGCCTGTGGGGTCAGGGCGAGGTGGACGGCCACAAAGTGGTGCTGCTGAAGCCCCTGACCTACATGAACCTCTCCGGCGATTCCATCGCCCCCATGGCGGGCTTTTTCAAGATCCCTGCCGACCATGTGCTGGTGCTGTGCGATGACATTACGCAGGCACCCGGCAAGCTGCGCATCCGTCCCTCCGGCTCTGCGGGCGGGCACAACGGCCTGAAGAGCATCATTGCCCGGCTGGGCGGGGAGAATTTTCCCCGCATCCGCATTGGCATCGGCGCAAAGCCCCACCCGGACTACGACCTTGCCGCATGGGTGCTGGGCAAGTTCCCGCCGGAGGACGCCAAGGCCATCGCCGACCGCTACCCCGACCTTGAAGCCGCCGCAAAGCTCATCATGGACGGCAAGCTCAGTCTGGCGCAGAGCAAGTATAACGGGTAAGAGGAACGAACCCTCTCAGTCGCCTGACGGCGACAGCTCCCCCGAGGGGGGAGCTTTTCCGCATCACTCCATAAGCTTTTCCTTAAACGATAAACGAAATCTCTTTGTCAAAAGCTCCCCCTTTCGGGGGAGCTGGCATCGCGCCAGCGATGACTGAGAGGGTTTTGAGAAAGGAGGTTTTTCCATGTACGAAGCCTTACTCAAGGCCACACCGGAATATCAGAAGGTCGCCGCAAGCTTTGGCTCCGCAGGGCCGGCGGCGCTGTTCGGTCTGCCGCCCGCAGGCAGGGCGCTGCTGTATGCCGCCCTGCAAAAAGACCTTGGGCGCACGCTGTGCATCGTGACCCCCGGCGAGGCCGAGGCCACCCACTTTGCAGACGACCTCAAGGCGCTGGGGCTTACCGCTGCGGTGTTCCCGCCCCGGGACTTTATGCTGCGCCCGGTGGAGGGTGCAGGCCGCGAGTACGAGTACCGCCGCCTTTCGGTGCTGGGTGCACTGGCAGGCGGGCGGCTGCAGGCTGTCTGCGTGCCCGCCGAGGCGCTGTTGCAGTACACCGTGCCCCGGGCGGAATTCATCCAGAACACCCTCACCTTAAAGCCCGGCATGGTGTATAACCGCGAAGCACTGGTGGCGCGGCTGTTTGCCGCCGGGTATGTGCGGCGCAGTCAGGTGGACGGCCCGGGACAGTTCAGCGTGCGCGGCGATATCGTGGATATCTACGCGCCGGATATGCGTCAGCCCGCCCGTGTGGAGTACTGGGACGACGAGATCGATTCCATGTCCTCCTTTGACCTGCTGACCCAGCGGCGGGACAGTGCACTGGAAAAAATATACCTCTCCCCTGCCCGTGAGGTGCTGTTCGGCAGCACTGCCGAGACCGCCGAAGCGCTGCGCAATGCCATCAAAAAGGCGCGCGGCAAGCGCCGCACCGCGCTGGAAAAGGCCACCGAGGCCGACCTTTCCCAGCTGGATTCCGGCCTGATGCCGGAGGCCATGGATAAATATTACGGCATCCGCTACCCCGCCCCGGCCACGCTGCTGGACCATCTGGACGCGCCGCTGTTCATTCTGGACGAAGTGGGCGGCATCCGGGATGCGCAAAAGGCCACCGAGTTCCGCCGCAGCGAGGAGCTGACCGGGCTGCTGGAGGAGGGCGTGCTCTGCCCCGGGCTGGATGTGCTGTACCAGACCATGGACGATCTTGTCATTGCCGCCCAGAATCACAGCACCCTGCTGTGCGAGAACTTCCTGCGCGGGATGAACGAGTTTAAGCTCAAGGACCTTATCAACGCCGAAGCCTTTGCCGCCCCCAACTGGAACGGCGACCTTGCCTCCCTGCGGGAGGACTTAGACCCGCTTATCACCCAAGGGTACGCCATCACCCTGTTTGCCGGTACGCCCAAGGGCGCAGCCGCTTTGACCCGCGACCTTGCCGACAAGGGCTATGCCGTGAGCATGAGCCGGGATGTGCGCCCCGCCAAGGGCATTTTACAGGTGCTGCCCGGACACCTGACCGCCGGATGCACCTTCCCCTTTGCCCACGCAGCGGTGCTTTCCAGCCGCCGCCACGGGCTGGACGAGGAAGCCGCCGCCGAAGCCAAAAAGCGCAAGAAGAACAAAAACGCCCTGTCCAGCCTTTCGGACATCAAGCCCGGCGACTATGTGGTGCACCAGAGCCACGGCATCGGGATGTACGCCGGCATCCAGCGGCTGGAGGTGCAGGGCGCTACCAAGGACTATCTCAAGGTGCAGTATTCCGGCTCAGACGTGCTGTATGTGCCGGTGACCCAGCTGGATCTGCTCAGCCGCTACACCGCCCCCGGCGACGAGGAAAAGGTAAAGCTGGCAAAGCTGGGCGGCACCGAGTGGCAGCGCACCCGCGCCAAGGTGAAAAAGGCCACCGAGGAGATGGCGCAGGAGCTGATCGAGCTTTACGCCCGCCGCCGTCAGGCCACGGGCTACGCCTTCCCGCCGGACGGCGACTGGCAGCGGGACTTTGAGACCCGCTTTGACTACGACGAGACCGACGACCAGCTGCACGCCACCGCCGAGATCAAGCAGGACATGGAAAAAGGCTACCCCATGGATCGGCTGCTCTGCGGCGATGTGGGCGTAGGCAAGACCGAGGTAGCGCTGCGCGCCGCCTTCAAGTGCATCATGGGCGGCAAACAGTGCGCCCTGCTGGCGCCCACCACCCTGCTGGCGTGGCAGCACTACAACACCCTGCTCTCCCGCATGGAAGCCTTCCCGGTAAAGATCGGGATGCTGTCCCGCTTCCGCACCGCAAAGCAGCAAAAGGAGACCCTGCGCGGCCTGCAGGCCGGCAGTGTGGATATCGTGGTGGGCACCCACCGGCTGCTGTCCAAGGACGTGAAGTTCCACGACCTCGGCCTTGTCATCATCGACGAAGAGCAGCGCTTTGGCGTGAAGCACAAGGAAAAGCTGAAGGAGAACTTCATCGGGGTGGATATGCTCACCCTGTCGGCCACCCCCATCCCCCGCACCCTGAACATGGCCATGAGCGGCATCCGGGATCTTTCCACCATCGAGCAGCCGCCCATCGAGCGGCAGCCGGTGGAGACCTTTGTGCTGGAATATAACGACGTTATCCTTGCCGAAGCCATGAAGAAGGAGCTTGCCCGGGGCGGGCAGGTGTACTACCTGCACAACCGGGTGGACAACATTGAATCCTGCGCCGCCCATGTCAGCCAGATGGTGCCGGGTGCGCGGGTGGGCATTGCCCACGGCAAGATGACCGAAGAAGAGCTGAACCCCGTGTGGCAGCACCTGCTGAACGGCGAGATCGACATTCTGGTCTGCACCACCCTTATTGAGACCGGCATTGATGTGCGCAACTGCAACACCCTGATCATTGAGGACGCCGACCGCATGGGTCTGGCGCAGCTGTACCAGATCCGCGGGCGGGTGGGACGCTCCGGCCGCAAGGCCTACGCCTACTTCACCTTCCGCCGGGACAAGACCCTGACCGATATCGCCCAGAAGCGGCTTTCTGCCATCCGGGAGTTCACCGCCTTCGGCTCCGGCTTCCGCATCGCCATGCGGGATCTGCAGATCCGCGGCGCGGGCAGTCTGCTGGGGCACAGCCAGCACGGCCACATGGAGGCCGTGGGCTACGACCTCTACGTCAAAATGCTGGGACAGGCCATCTCCCGGGCGCGGGGCGAACCCGTCCAGCGGGACAAGAGCGATTGTCTTGTGGACCTGCGGGTGGACGCCTTCATCCCGGAAAAGTATATCCCGGACGGCGCGGGGCGCATCGAGGCCTACAAGCGCATTGCCGCCATCCAGACCCCGGAGGACGCCGCCGATGTGCTGGACGAACTCATCGACCGCTACGGCGACCCGCCGCCCTCGGTGAGCGATCTGGTCAATGTCTCCCTCGTCCGCGTGCAGGCCGCTGCCGTGGGCGTGTACGAGGTGACTCAGAAGAAGGACACCCTTGTGCTGAATCTGGAAACGCTGGACCTTGCCATGATCCGCGGCCTGCTGCAGACCTTCAATGGCCGGGTCACCGCCGGGGCGGGCACAAAGCCCTATCTCTCGGTGGTATTGCAGCCGGACGAAAAGCCGCTGGAACTGCTGCAAAGCATCCTGAAAGCCATGGCAGATATCCTGACCGGCACCGAACGCGAAAAAGCGCCCCCTGCGGGGGGCGCCGGCACGCGCAAGCGTGACTGAGCGGGTTTTATAAAAACAATAAGGAGCAAAACGCATGAAAAAGAAACTGCTTGCGCTGGTATGCGCACTTGCACTGACCGTCAGCCTTGTGGGCTGTGCACTCTCCACCCCGGACACCGTGGGCAAGATCGGCGATTTCGAGGTGACCAGCGGCCTGTACCTGCTGGCGCAGTACGATGCCTACCAGCAGGCCGCGCAGCTGGCGGGCTCTGAGCAGGACACCAGCAAGGTAAAGTCCTTCCTCAAGGCCACCATCACCACCGATGCCGACACCGGCGAGACCGCCGTGGTAAAGGACTATGTGGCGCAAAAGACGCTGGAGACCCTGCAGACCCTTGCCGCCGTGGATGCCCGCTTTACCGAACTGGGCGGCGAGCTGACCGAGGAGCAGGAGTCTGCCGCCGACAGCTACGCCCAGCAGCTGATGGATAACTACGGCGACACCTACACCGCCAACGGCATCGGGCTGGAGACCTTGAAGCTGTTCCAGCAGCTGCAGTACAAGCACACCCTGCTGCTGGATCTTGTCTACGGCAAGGACGGTGAGACCCCTGTGGAGGACGGCGAGCTGACCGAGCATCTGGACAGCACCATGTACGAGATCGGCTTTATCACCGTGCCGCTGTACAACACCAGCACCTTCGCCTTTGCCAGCGATGACCAGAAGGCCGAGATGCTCTCCCTTGCCCAGAAGGCTGCGGACAGCTACAACGCCAGCGCCCCGGAGGACACTTCCAGCCAGCTGACCGCCTTTAACAGCATTGCAAGCAGCGCACTGACCGATATCTGCGCCGTGCTGGATGCAGAGGTCCCCTCCACCAGCACCCTGCAGACCGACCTGCTGAGCGAAAGCGACCTGACCGATGCCTTTACGCAGGAGGGTGCCGCCGACACCCTGCGCGGCCTTGCCTACGGGCAGGCAGCCGCTATCCAGTACTCCGGCTACGCCATGATGCTGGCCGTCCGTCTGGACCCGCTGGGCGTTTCCACGCTGGATGCTCTGCGCAGTCAGATTCTGAGTGACATGAAGGGCGAGGAGCTGGACGACGCCCTTGCCGCCTACGGTGCCCAGCTGGAGAGCACTCTGAGCCGCTCTGCCATGAGCAAGCTGCCCGCCGCCAAGATCGTGAACGACACCAGCGCCAATAGCTGATGATCTTGTAAAACAACGCCCGGGTTTTCCACACACTCCCTACGGAAGGTGGAAAACCCGGGCGTTGTTTTTTGTCGCAAATGCCGTTTACCGTTGCGGCCCCTCCCGTGAGAAGGCAATTCTGGAAAATCCGCAGATTTTCCAGAATTGCAAATATAAAAATATATTTTCCGCTGATGATGCGCAGAGCAACGCGGAGCGCATTCCCAATCGTCCCGCGCCAAAGGCGCTCTATTTTACCACCCTTGCAAACTCTGCGGCAAGGGCGGCGTTCACCGAGCGGACGGCGTTGGCATCCGGCTTGATGGTGGTGCGGTCGTAGGTGAACAGACCGTTCACCTCGTCCTCCACATCGGTCAGCTGGGTGTACACCAGCGCCGAAAGCCCCTTTTGCAGCTGCGGCAGCACCGTGCCCAGCTGCATTTTTTTGTACCGGGTGGTCAGCTCCTCCCGGCTTTTGGCTGTGCCATAGCCGTAGGTCTTGCGGGGCGGCTCGTGCCCCGGCATAGGCCATGCAATGCCGCCGTACTCGCTCAGCGCCACGGTGCGCTTCTGCGGGCGCACCCGCAGGGGGTAGAAGTAGTTGTGCAGGGAGTATACATCCCCGCCGCCCTGATCGTACCAGCCGCTGGCTTCGTCCACAAGGCGGGTGTCATCCAGCGCACGGATGGCCTGTACCGCCCCGGCGGCATCGTACTGTCCCCAGCCCTCGTTAAAGGGCACCCAGCAGCCCACGCAGGGGTGGCAGCGCAACGCCTGCACCGTATCTGCCAGCTCCCGGCGGTATTCTTCCCGGCTGCTCTCGCTGCCCCGGCTCAGCAGCCCCCACAGGGGTGCTATGTCCGGCAGACGGCGCATAAGCGGCTGCAAAACATTGGTCAGGTAGGTGACGAACCACAGGTTATACTTACTGCCGCCGTTGACCATATCCTGCCAGACCACAAGCCCCAGCTTGTCGCAGTGGTAGTACCAGCGCTGCGGCTCGATCTTTGCGTGCTTGCGCAGCAGGTTGTAGCCCAACGCCTTTACCTCGCTCAGTTCCCGCTCCACCGCCGCATCCGAGGGCGGAGTGTACAGCCCTTCCGGCCAGTAGCCCTGATCCAGCAGACCGTTGAGCAGAATGGGCTTGTCGTTCAGGCAAAAGCGCAGCACGCCCTTTGCGTCCGGTGCGCAGCTCCACTTGCGCAGGGCAAAGTAGCTGTGCACGGTGTCGAACTGCTCTTCCTCTCCCTGCGTGGTGCCCACGGTCAGGTCGTATAAAAAGGGCGTGTCCGGGCTCCACGGGAAGAAATACTCCTCCGCGATATGCAGCGTTACCTCACCGTCCCGGTCGGCCTCGTCGCTGCCCCAGTCCTCGGCAATGGTCACGCCCCCGGCGCGTACCACAGCCCACAGGTTCACCGCGCCGCCGGGCGCAGAGGTATGGGCTTTCACGGTCACGGTGCGGGCGTCGTAGTCCGGCGTAACGGTGAGAGCCTGGATGTAATTTTCCGGCACACGCTCCAGCCAGACCGTCTGCCAGATGCCGCTCTGCGCGGGGTAGAACATCCCGCCGGGCTGCAAGGTCTGCTTGCCCCGCGCCTGTGTGCCGTGGCCGGTGGGATCCTGCACCGCCACCCACAGGCTGTTGCGGCCGGTGCCATTGAGCTGCGCGGTGATATCCAGTGTAAAGGGCCAGTAGCCGCCCCGGTGACCGCCCACCAGATGGCCGTTCACCTGCACAGCGCAGGCGTAGTCCACTGCGCCGAAGTGCAGCAGCACCCGGCCGCCCGTCCCGGCGGGCGGCGCAAAGTACCGGTGGTAGTGCAGCCACTGCCCGGGCTGCAGCGTGCGCCCCACCCCGGAGGCGCGGCACTCCGGCGCGTAGGGCACCAGGATCTCACCGTCCCAGCCCGCCGGGCGCTGTGCCGAGGCGGTGATGGCGTACTGCCACAGGCCGTTCAGGTTCTCGTAGCTGTCCCGGCGCATGGCCGGGCGGGGATATTCCG
Organism: uncultured Faecalibacterium sp.; assembly: GCA_934561115.1. Taxonomy (GTDB): domain Bacteria; phylum Bacillota; class Clostridia; order Oscillospirales; family Ruminococcaceae; genus Faecalibacterium. The sequence goes on from CAKTFS010000004.1 coordinate 76,641, forward strand.
TCAGAGGGTGCATACACTCACCAGCCTTTTTACTTGTTTGCTCCATTCTAGCACAGCCCGGGGCGTTTGTATACGCGGAAAAATATTTTTATATAGCGTAAGCCCGGAAAGTCTGCGGACTTTCCGGGCTTACTAAAACGCTTAGTTCTCGGCCAGATTACCGGTATAAAGCTGGTAATACTTGCCCTTTTTGGCGATCAGCTCGTCGTGGCTGCCGCGCTCGATGATGCGGCCCTGTTCCAGCACCACGATGCAGTCTGCATTGCGGACGGTGGACAGGCGGTGGGCGATGACAAAGCTGGTGCGGCCGTACATCAGGCCGTCCATGCCGCGCTGCACCAGCGCCTCGGTGCGGGTATCGATGGAGGAGGTCGCCTCGTCCAGGATCAGCACCGGGGGATCAGCTACGGCTGCGCGGGCAATGGCCAGCAGCTGGCGCTGCCCCTGCGAGAGGTTGGCACCATCGCCGGTCAGCATGGTGTTGTAGCCCTCCGGCAGACGCTTGATAAAGCCATCGGCATTGGCCAGACGGGCGGCGGCGATGCACTCTTCATCGGTGGCATCCAGCCGGCCGTAGCGGATGTTCTCCATCACCGTACCGGTGAACAGGTGGGTGTCCTGCAGCACGATGCCCAACGAGCGGCGCAGGTCGGCTTTTTTGATCTTGTGGATGTTGATGCCGTCGTAGCGGATCTTACCCTCCTGAATATCGTAGAAGCGGTTGATCAGGTTGGTGATGGTGGTCTTGCCCGCACCGGTGGAGCCGACAAAGGCGATCTTCTGCCCCGGGCGGCCGTACAGGTTGATGTCGTGCAGCACCGTCTTTTCCGGCACATAGCCAAAGTCTACGTCCGTAAAGGTGATATCGCCCGCCAGCTTGTGGTAGGTGGTAGTGCCGTCGTGGTGGGGGTGCTTCCACGCCCAGATACCGGTGCGCTCAGCAGTTTCCACCAGCTGGTCGTTGCGGTCGTACTTGGCGTTTACCAGCGTCACATAGCCCTCGTCGGTCTCGCTGGGCTCGTCCATCATCTTGAAGATGCGCTCGGCACCGGCCAGTGCCATAATGACGCTGTTGGCCTGCATGGACACCTGACTGATGGGCATATTGAAGCCCTTGTTCAGGCTGAGGAAGGCCACCACAGTGCCAAGGGTCATGCCGCCGACACCGCCCACAGCCATGGCTGCACCAGTCAGTGCGCAGATGGCATAGCTGATGTTGCCCAGCTGGGCGTTGACCGGCATCATAATGTTGGAGAAGGCGTTGGCCTGCTTGGCGCTTTCCTTCAGCTGGTCGTTCAGCTCACGGAAGCCGGCAAGGGTCTGCTGCTCGTGGGTGAACACCTTGACCACCTTCTGGCCTTCCATCATCTCCTCGATGTAGCCGTTCACCTTGCCCAGATCCCGCTGCTGCTGGATAAAGTACTTGGAAGAACTTTTTGCGATCTGCTTGGAGCAGAAAAGCATCAGCGCCACCATCAGCATGGTAACGATGGTCAGCTGCCAGCTGAGCATGCACATGCTGAAGAACACCGATACGATGGTGATAACGCTGGACACCAGCTGCGGGATGCTCTGGCTGAGCATCTGGCGCAGGGTATCCACATCGTTGGTGTACACGGACATGATATCGCCGTGGGGATGGGTGTCAAAATACCGGATGGGCAGGCTTTCCATGTGGGTGAACAGCTCGGTGCGCAGATTGCGCAGCGTGCCCTGCGTTACGTTGACCATGATGCGGGCGTTGGCCCATGCGGCCAGAATGCCCACAAAGTAGATGCAGCACATCCGCACCAGTGCACCGGCCAGCGGTGCAAAGCTGGGGTTCTGCTGGCGGGTCATGGGCACGATGTAATCGTCCATCAAAGTCTGCAAGAACAGGCTGGCCTGCACATTGGCCAGCGCGCTGACCACGATGCAGACAAGCACAAGGATGCAGTGGGGCAGATAGTTGCGGAACACCTCATCCATGATGCGCTTGAGCAGCTTGCCCGGGTTTTCCACCTTGGGGCGCGGCCCCCGTGCGCCCCGCGGGCCGGGGCCATGTACTTCTTTTACTGCCATTACTGCGCACCTCCCTGCTTGTCAAAATCGCCGCCACCCTGCGTCTGGCTGTTGTAGACCTCCTGATAGATGGCGTTGGTCGCCAGCAGCTCTGCGTGGGTGCCCAGACCATTGATCTGGCCGTTATCCAGCACCAGAATGCGGTCTGCATCCTGTACCGAGGAGATACGCTGTGCAATGATGATCTTGGTCGTGCCGGGGATCTCCTCCCGGAAGGCCTTGCGGATCTTGGCATCGGTCGCGGTATCCACGGCGCTGGTGGAGTCGTCCAGGATCAGCACCTTGGGCTTGCGCAGCAGGGCGCGGGCGATGGTCAGGCGCTGCTTCTGGCCGCCGGACACGTTGGAGCCGCCCTGCTCGATCCATGTATTGTACTTATCCGGGAAGCGCTGGATGAATTCATCCGCGCAGGCCAGCTTTGCCATGCGGATGCACTCTTCCTCGGTGGCGTTGGCATCGCCCCAGCGGAGGTTATCCAGAATGGTACCGCTGAACAGCACGTTCTTCTGCAGCACCATCGAGACCTCGCGGCGCAGCACGTCAAGGTTATAATCCCGCACGTCCACGCCGCCCACGCGCACGGTGCCGCTTTCGGCATCGTACAGGCGGGGGATCAGCTGCACCAGACTGGACTTTGCACTGCCGGTGCCGCCGATGATGCCCAGCGTCTCGCCGGGCCGGATGGTAAAGCTGATATCGTTCAGCACCGGCTGACCGCTGCCGTGCTTATACTTGAAGGTAACGTGGTCGAACTGGATGCTGCTGTCTGCCACCTGCTGCACCGGCTGCTTTGCCGGGGGCAGGTCGGTGTGCTCGTCCAGCACCTCCACGATACGCTTGGCAGAAGCGGCAGACATGGCGATCATAACAAAGGCCATGCTCAGCATCATCAGTGCCATGAGGATGTTCATGATATAGCCGAACAGGGCGTTCAGCTGACCGGTGGTAATAGCACCGTGCAGCACATACTTTGCGCCGAACCAGCTCAGCGCGATATTGCAGCCGTACACTGCCACCAGCATGGCGGGGTTATTGAAGCTCAGGCGGCTTTCGGCGTTGACGAACTGCTTGTACAGGCTCTCGCAGGCGGCGGTGTATTTTTCGTTCTCAAAGCCCTCGCGCACAAAGCTTTTGACCACGCGGATGGCAGAGACGTTCTCCTGCACCGAGGCGTTGAGGTTATCGTAGTTCTTGAACACCCGGTCGAAAATGCGGAAGGTGGGGATCATGATGGCAGCCAGCACCGCCACCAGAAAAGCCACCGCCACCACGAACACCAGCGACAGCGGACCGCCGATGACCACGGCCATGCACATGGCAAACACCAGATGCACCGGGGCGCGCACGCACATGCGCAGAATCATCTGGAAAGCGTTCTGCACGTTGGTCACGTCGGTGGTCATGCGGGTGACAAGACCTGCCGTGGAGAATTTGTCGATGTTGGAAAAAGAGTAATGCTGGATGTTTTCATACATGGCATCGCGCAGATTTCCGGCAAAGCCGGTGGATGCCTCGGCGGCATACTTGCCCGCCAGCACGCCCAGCACCAGCGCAATGGCTGCCACCAGAAAGGTAAGCAGGCCGTAGCGGATGATGGCGTTCATATCGCCCTTTTCAATGCCCTGGTCGATGATAAAGGCCATGATGGTTGGCAGCAGCACATCCATAACGGCTTCCAGCGCAGCAAAGAGCGGTGTCTTGATCGAGGCGGCTTTATACTCGCCCAGATGTGACACAAGCTTTTTGATCATCTGAGTTCCCTCCCGTTGAATTTATTTGTTTGGTACGAAACAATTTTATACAAAACAATTTAAATGTCAAGACGTTTCGTAAAATGTTCATAATTACTAATTTAACAAGTTCTTTTTCGGCGCTTTGACGGAAGAGGCAGGGCACCCCTTCCGTCATCGCCTGCGGCGATGCCACCTTCCCCAAGGGGACGGCTTAACTCCCTCAGTCAAAACCTAACGGTTTTGCCAGCTCCCTCGGAGAGGGAGCCTTTGGCATGGCGGGAAAGTTTCTGGCTCAACCACAAAGCTTGCGGGCGTGCTCGCTCCCCCTCGGGGGAGCTGTCGCGCAGCGACTGAGGGGTTTTTAATGGAGAAGCGAAAAAAGCGTTAAAGCGATAGCGCCGACTGGCGCAGCGCTAGCTTTTTTGTGCTTCGACTTCTTC
>CAKTFS010000005.1 GCA_934561115.1 uncultured Faecalibacterium sp.
CGTTGTGTTCAAACAGATGCAATGCCACTCTGTTCACCCCTTTCCGCAATAAAGGGGTATCCTCAATAGTGAAAATGAAAGATCGTGGCTAAAATTGAACGCTATTCCAACAGATTTGACGCTTTTCTGCCCCTCATAGACACCTGATGAGAGAATATCCGGTTCATCTCCCTACGCTTTCGGGTCAGGTCAGTGTGCACATAGCGCTGCAAGGTGATGTTGGCATTGGCATGTCCTAACAATTCGCTGAGGGTCTTTACATCGCACCCCGCCTGCAGACAGGTCGTTGCAAAGGTATGACGTAACGCGTGCGGGCGTACTTGCCGGACAGCTGCCTGTTTCAGATATGCTTTGATGCTTTTCCGATAGCAACGGGGTTCTGTGGGCTTGGATTCGTTGCCAGATAGAAACCATGTAGCATTACTGGCGATTCCATGCAGTTTTTTCAGCATCACCAATAAACATTTCGGTATTGGAATTTCCCGGCGGGAGGTGCGGGTTTTAGGCGTTTGGATGACCACCTTTGTATGCCCGTTTCCACAGGAAATTCGGCAGACTGTCCTGTTGATCTTCAGCGTGCCAAGTTTCAGGTCAAAATCACCCCATTGCAGGCCGCAAATCTCGCCAATACGCAGACCTAATTCCAGCCCAAACAGTAAACCGATTTTGCGTGGCGTGGGGTTCGTCTGTACATATTGATAAAGCCGTTGCTGTTCCGCCGGGGAGAGAGGCACGGATGTTTTATCAATAGCTTTTGGCAGCGCTACTTCCAGCTCCATTGGACGAATCAGGCGTAAGTGCGCGGCATATTTGCAGATACGCCGCAGCATGGAGAGACATTCCCGGGCGGAGGAGTTTCCCAGCGGCTTGTGCGCGGCATCTGTAGGTACGATGATCTGCTGCATGGCCTGTTCCAGAAAGCTTTCCTCAAGGGATGCAACGGGCACTTTACCCAAAGCCGGAAGAAGATACTTGTGCAGAGTGTACGAATAATGCGCATAGGTGGATTCTTTTATACTGTTTTGCAGGGAGTGCAACCATACTTCGGCCAGTGCTTCAAATGTCAGGTCGGTTCTCTTTAGATTGTAGAAGCCTGCCTCTGCTTTCTTCTGAATCAGCACCCGTTTGACCTCTGCATAGACTATGCCGTAGACGTAGCCCCACTGGATTTTGCCCTCCGGCGTGCGCGCCTTGATGTACCGGCCTTCCCACCGACCATCCTTGCGTTTGTGAATGTTTTCTCCCCGTCGTGCCATTTTGTTTCCTCCTGCGGCTTGGACACCCATCTGACCACTTATTCTGTTCCCCTTCGTTTTTAGCTGGATTTTTCATGCAGAACTGGGTAATATGCAAAAAAGTTTCGGCTTCTGCGAGGTTTTTTCTAAGGTCACATGGAATACATTTGTAAAGATTTCTATTGATTCCCAGATATAACCATGATAGAATAAGAGGAGAATTCAAACAATGATGTCGAAAGATCGGTATCCTCCATTTTCACTGTGGAGGATACTTTTTTATTTTATCAGCAGATGCATTCTCCTATCATTACGCAACCGCGTACCTCTTATATTCTAAAACATTCTTGCAATATACGCAACTGCGTATACTAAACTGCACGGATTTCTGTACTATCATGTTGAGGTGAACTTCATCATGACTGTAAAAGATGCCGTTGCCAAACGCTTTGAACAGCTCTGCGACCAGCGTGGGATACGCCCCAACGAGTTAGCGACCCGCGCCGGTGTAACACCATCTACGGTATATAGTATGCTCGATCCATCCCGTCAGCGTGTGTCCATCGCCACCATTAAAAAGCTCTGTGATGGCCTTGATATCACACTTGGTCAGTTCTTTTCCTGCGCGCTGTTCGATGAACTGGAGCAGGAGATCCAATAACGCCCCGAACGATCTATTCGGATTTTCCTGCAACGCGTGCTCTCCTTTCTAAGTGAATTTTAGATTTCATATCCATCGTCAGCCTGATTTGTGCTCTTTTGCATGGGTCAGGCTTTTTTTTGCGCTAAAAAGGCCCCTGCCGATCACATTTCTGTGAAAGACAGAGGCCTTCTGCTGCTAGATTTTAATTCGGTCTGGGGAGATAAAACAACTATCTCATTCTACTGGGTCAGTGTCCCCTTCCAGATTTTTAACTACCCCCGGGGTGTCTGACGCACTGAGCATCTGTTCTTGCTCCATGCGGCGGCGTACAGCTTCCACCACATAGGCGGTCGCACTTTCTCCAGCTTGTTCTGCTGCCGCTTCAATCGCTTTTTTGCTCTGTGGACTATCAATTCTCAAATTCAACACGAGCCGTTCATAGGTTTTTGCGTTGTACTTTGAGCGACTGGCTGTGCTTGTTTTTCCACCCATCCTTGCACCAACTTTCTTTGGACTTCTAAAGGTATTATATCACAATCTCTTGTTTTTGCATACTATTCCCAGTATGCATTTTGCACAGATATTTACACTTTTCTTTGGTGATTATTCCATCTTGCATACTGTGCACAGTAGGTATATACTCATGCCATCGGGAACACCGGTTCTCACATCCGACCATTCACCAACAATTTGAAGAGAGGTACACACATGAGTATCAACGTTTTACTGACCCTTGTCGAGCAGTACAAGGAGGCCGCTCAACTGATCGAGGCCGCACAGGCTGAGCAGGAGCAGCTGAAGATCCAGATCCGCGAGGCACTGGCTGAGCGCTCCACCAACTATCTGGAAGTAGGCTGCCACAAAGTCCGCCTGTCCGATTTCTCCAGCACCCGACTGGACAGCAAAGCCATCAAGGCCGTAGCGCCCGACCTGTACGACCAGTACAGCAAAACGGTCACCGGTACCCGCCTGAGCATCACCTAAAAAGAAAAGCCCCATACAGCGCTCCCCGACCAAAGTTTGCGTTGTATAGAGCCCTAAGCCACCCGCCGGGGCGGGCTACACCAATATTATACCTGTCCCGGCCTTTTTTATCAATAGAAAGGTTCGAAAAATCATGAAACAGACTGTCAAAACCTCCCGCGCTGCTGGTCAGCTGGAAAAGATGTTCCGCGAGCTCAACAAGCACTACTTTGCAGGCAAGCTGCCCGAGCCCATCATCAGCCTGAAAAAGACCCCGTCCGCCTATGGTCATATCACCTGTTCCAAGGTCTGGCAGGCAGGCGGCGAGAACAAGTATGAGATCAATATTTCGTCGGCTACCCTTGACCGTCCCATCGAGGAGACCGCCTCCACCCTGCTGCATGAGATGGTGCACGAGCACTGCATGGAGACCAGCATCAAGGATACCAGCAACAACGGGGTCTACCACAACCGGCGCTTTAAGGAGCAGGCCGAAGCACACGGCTTGACCGTCGACCACCACGAAAAATACGGCTGGACCATCACGAGCCCGTCCGAGGAGCTGTTGGACTTCATCATCTTCCAAGGCTGGCAGGATATCCAGATGGGCGAGCGGCTGGCATGGTCGGATATGGCAGGCACCGGAGCAGGCAGCAAGGCACCCGGCAGCAGTCAGACCGGAGCACCGAAACCTCCTAAAGCAAAGAGCAGCACCCGGCGGTGGGTATGTCCCAAGTGCGGTACCATCATCCGGAGCACCAAGGAAGTGCGGGTCATCTGTGCGGACTGCATGGAGTTGTTCGTAAAGGCTGACTAAACCAAATCAAGACAGAGAGCGAGGGCACGAGTGAGAGTAGTGCCGGATATAAAACAGGAGGCTCCTCATGGATACTTATAAAATCGCTATTGACGCCTTTCTTGCCGAGACATTCGAGTGCAAAGCCAGTGGTTGCGCCGTCTTTACCGGGGCAGACATCGCGTTCCAAGACATCCAGTTGCACACGCACCGGAACAAGTCAGAGCTGCATTTCATGGCCGGGCACACCATGCTTTCCATCCCCCTTGCCAGCATCCTGAGCATCGAAAAGCTGGTATTGCGGGATATCCAGACCACCGAGTATGAGGTCACTACCAAAGAGGGCGGCACCATTACCCTTGACGTTGTTTAAAAGCGCACCCGTAAAAACAGAGATCCGCCGGGCTGTGAGAGGACGCCCATTATTTAAAGGAGAGCAGCTATGACCATTATATCAGAACGCCTGCAGCACCTGCGCCTGACGCACGGCTATACCCAGACCGAGCTTGCCCGAACCATGGGTGTGAGCCGCCGGGCAGTCTACGCATGGGAGCATGACAAATGCCCCGAGATTCCCCGCCTAATCCAGCTCGCCCAATTCTATCAGGTGTCGACCGATTATCTGTTAGGGCTGACGGCGTGAGGTGCTCCCCGCCACCGGAGGCCTTACCGGATACTTTTTGCCTGCTATAGTGCGGTCAACCATCAGTTCGCGCGACGGCAGCCAGAAAGCACCATATTTTAAAAGTGACTTGTAAGTCCATCTTATCGGATGCATCGTTTGGTAAACTTCAGGTACAGAAAAGCAGCAAACACACTTCAAAATACAGGAGAAAACTATTATGGCAGGCGCTTTTTCATTATTTTTAGGGTTGTTCGGTCTTGGTGCAGCTGGTGCAGTCAGCGCGGGACAGAATGCAAAAATCAAGAAGGCAGACTATCAGTATGGTGAGGAGCACGGCCTTCATGGCACCTCTGAGGTTCTGCAAATGCGGGAGCGAGTGCGTAAAGAATGGTGGAGCATCTGCGGCAAGACCTACAACGCATGTGAGCGGCCTGCATCGAGTTACGGCGACCTCAGCAGAACCCCGTGGTGCTATCTGAAAAAGCGCTGGTTTATTGACCACCTGAACAAAAAGGGCATCCCTTATGATGATCTGGTCGTGGACGATGTTACCGGCGTTACCTTCTATGAGAGCCAGAAAAGAACGTCCCAATCATATATGAGAAAGCTGCGGTAATAGGACACTGCACCCATCGTCACCACTTCTATCAGCAGCAAAAAGGGGGCAAATTTATGGCTGAAAACAAAATCTTGTGCAAATTATCGATCATGAGAACGGAGATTCCGTGCTGGGACAAGATTACTTTGCATCAAGAGAAAAAGCAGAGGAGTTCAAGCGGATCTCAGACCGCGCGTATGGCAAGCTTCTTGGTGAAGGTTAAACAAAAGTCACCACCGAGATCATTGAACGCTGACACCAACCACAATTTCCTATAGTATCCCCCACAGTAATAGAGCTCTGCCACTCAGACACGAGTAGCAGGGCTCTTTTTTTACGCGGTATTCGGTCAAGAAGTGAACTTAAAGAGCGGCGTTTAATATCAGGCAGCAAACATCCCCGGCGGATTTGCGGCTCAATTATGGGGCTCCCCGAAATTGTGGGGGAACAGTTTCATTCGACCACTTTTGGTCAAAAGTTATTGGTTTTATAGAACATAGAGGACAGCTCATTTTTGAGCGTATCCACTTGTGGCCACGGATAACATGTTTGAGTAGCGTCTGCATTTGTCCAAAATTGGACACACCTTTCTTAATGGAGTCAGTCTAAGTGACCTCATCTGAACTTATGTCGTGACAGGTGCGTACTGTTTGGTACAGGGTCGTGCATGGCGATTCTATCGGCGGAATAAAGAGCGTCTCGACCCACTTTCAACCACCATCAGAGCGAGGGTGGTTGAGAAAAAAGGACGATGGAACGCAACATGACGTGTTATACCTTGAGGGGTGTTATGGAAACCTGCCGATTCAGCACACATCCCGGCGGATTTGCGGCCATTGAAACTGATATGGAACTTGTGCACGTTTTTTTGTGTGTCTGTTTGAGATCACACATAAGAACGACCATCTCGCCCCGTTGAGCTCGTTATTCGAATTGGATAATGAGGTCGAAAGCCTCATTCAGACACGTCTTGCCTCTCTTTCGACTCGTACCAAAACGGTACGGGTTGAGGTCACACGTCTTGATCCGCTCTCAAGGGGACTTCAATTTGAACCCCCCTCTAGAATTCAAACGATGGCGTAATGGAAATCTGCCGCTACAGCAAGCATCCCAAAGCCAACACCTTTATAGACCGTATATATCATAGCCAAGCACCCTGCTGCCGCGCTCCTATCCCCTATCACATCCCTGCTGGTGTACGCCACTGCCATACATCTACGACATATTTCGACACCTTATGACATATTTGGACACTTTCCGCCAGTTTTGGCATATTTTGCGCTACATTTATTTTAAACAGGATGGAACAGAATACGGCCAACTGCCCTATCCTTTCCAAATATATGTAATAAAGCTGGTGTTAAAATGGTTACTTCCGATTTGTCCGCCCGTATCAATGGTGTACTGCGCTATGTCGGGATCACCCGTAACATGAAGGCCTACATTATTCTATCACAGGCCCTGACGCTGATTGCCGAGGATGAAGACCGCCTGCGAGCTGTGAAAAAAGAGATTTATACGCCTATTGCTGACAAAAATCCGTACGGACCCATAGCAGTCCAGAGCACGATCCGCCGGGCATCCAAGGTCGCATGGGATCTCTGCCCCGAGCGCGTTCAGGCGCTGGCTGGCTATCCTCTGAATGGTCGCCCCTCTGCCGTGACCATGCTCGAGCTGCTCTATAATGGTGTCGCCCGCTATGATGATCTCTCTATCCTGAAATAAGTTTCCCTCAATAGCAGCACCCCGCTACTCTATGTCGAGCAGTGGGGTGTTTTTGCGTCTTGATTCGGTTTCAACTAGTGTCAAATTGTCATTAGTCGAGAAAACAGAACGATAAAACGAGAAATCGAATGTATAATCCGTGCGGTGTTATGGAAATCTGCCGTCTGTTATGAGCGTAACAAAGACCGTCTCGATAAGTTTTCAAGGGGATTTCAAATCGAAACCCCCTCTAGAATTCAAACGATAGTATGTTACAATCTGCGCAGTGTCATGGAAATCTGTCATCTGTCACGAGCGCAATGCAGACCGTCTTGATTTCCAACTTATAACTAGCATCAAATTGATGCGGGTTAGTAACAGTTTATCGCAAAAAAGCGAAATACCGACGCCTTTATCCAAGCGCTATTGAACTTTCCTCATTTTAAGAACCGTTGAGCTTTTACCAATTTGGATAATGTTCATTAATCGTATCATCGATAGAATATGGATTTTGGCAGTCACTTTGTCCACTGAGCTTTTCCAAGCGTAATCACTTTAATAACAGTTCATCGACCCTCAATTTGAGGGGGGGGTGAGCTTTTGAACTCCAAACGATTTGTTCGATGTTGTATAGGCGTTGTCTTAAATGGTCCTTTTGGGGCAGCCCAAAACTCAGTCATCAAACGGTGTCCACCACGCAGACGCCCTTATATTGTACGAAAGCTCGTCATATTTTGATTGAAATTCATTTTTTAATCGTGTCAATCCAGATAGGACAACAGCTTGTGATACCATCCGCCGGGCAGAACGCTTACTAAAATATAAGCAATCGACAAATTGGCGTACCCACATACATTTCTAGACAGAATCACACCGCAGCAGATGTTTTTCTCAATTGTTTGAGATATATTACTCTGATCGAATCGTCGCCCGTTTCTGATATGCGTCCTATTGGTGAAAGATTGATAAAGAGGAAGGTATTCGCTGGCGCTCATACCATTTAGATCAACTCCAATCTTGACTAAGCTCACAGGTTCGCTTAGTCAAGATTTCCGTTGGCGTGATCATGTTAACCGAGCGTTTCTGTCCCGTCCTCATGCTTCGGCCGGTCAAGAAGCACTCGGCTAACACAACCACGCAAAAAATCAAATAAAGAAAGTCAAATAAAGAGCAGCGCATGTGCCTATATTTTTCACTTTTCTATATAGTACAGTGAATTTCGTAGGCATCAATTTTCTGATTTTGTCACCCACCAGACTGTTTTCTTCTGTCCACCTTCAAATCGCTTCTGCTTACTTCCAAGATCATATCCATGGTGCTGCAGCCATTGGAGTGTTAAGGGTACTGGAGTCACCGCACTAAGATTACTATTACCGAGAATATTACTAGAAGATAGTTTGGCGCATTTTTTGCTATTTATATATATATTATATACCAAATTTTGCGCCACCAACTATAGTCACTGTTTAATCAAAATCCAGAAAGTTTTATCGCGATTCTTGTTTCTCTTATTCTCTCTATCACTTATAATCTTAACACCATAACATGGAAGAAATTTATTCAAACCCATCTGACCCGGCTCTCTCCCTTGATATTTTTCAATATAGCCAAAACTCATAATTTTTTCTGTCATTTCCTCTGAATCCATCGGTTGATTCAGGTGCGCATAGAGCCAATCTTCCAAATCTTTGAACCTATACGCTTTGATGGGTTGGTGTAGGTTAAACATCGCATACTTCATAAATGACTCAGGATAATTCGTTGAGCTCATAATGTCATAAAGCATTTCGAGATCGTGCCCTACCTGTTGAAGCCCCAGCGGATTGATATGGTATCCAGTGACTACATTGTGTTCCAAAATTTTACTCTTATCGATTTTCTTCTGAATCACTTCCGGATTGTCACTATGCAGGTATTTATTAAATTCTTCTTCGCCTGCCATGTACGCCTGCGCTGGCAAATACTTGTTCAACAGCATACTGCGAAACTTTTTCAGCCCACTGTTTGTGCCCCAGTACCAGTCAAGACTATAATCCCTGAAATAGACAGTACAGGTGTCATCTGCATCCAAGGATCGCTTGCGTCCGAGTGACTGAGCTATTTCCAGAGGATTCCATTGGTCGATAAAAATATGCTTCACACCCCGATCTTTCAATCCGATTCCCACACCCATAGCCTTTGTCGTGAATAGAATATCCTTTAGCTGCTGGCCATCCTTCACGCAGACCGACAAATCGCTGTACTTTTTCTGATGTCTTTCGTTGAAAGGTGAACAATAATATGCGGCCGTATCGCCAAATATTTTTTCCATTTCGGCCAAATCATCGCCAAGCTCCATGAACACGATTGCTTTTTCACCCGCTGGAAGGCGTTTCAGGATCGTCACCAGATTGTGTCGGGCATAGAAATAGGCGGCTTTGACGTACTCATAGTACTGCGGCAACCTATAGATACGTTCAGACTGCGTTGGACCACCTTTCTCTTCCAGAAGTTTCCAAGTATCCCGCCCGGTCGCACTCATATAAACCATGGTATGGTCTTTCTCTGCCTGTAGGAGGGCATCAAGTGAATAGTGTGTATTGATGTTGAAGGCTGAGAACTCGGACCAGTAGTGGCATTCATCCGCAATGATAATTCGATGTCTGTCCAATAGCTCTTGAAGGATTCTCTGATCGGATACGTCTCCCTTACAGAGCTGCTCAAGTTTCTGGTAGGTGATAACGGTTAAGACCTCTTTATATAGATCCCATCCTTCTTCCGAATCATCGCCGAACACCATCAAGTATTCTGCCCTGCGTCGTTTTTCCAGATCTTCATGCAATAGCGTCAACGGGCAAATCATAAGGATCCGGTTGTCATAATTTCCCTTCAAAAACTGATCAACCGCCCATCCAGCCATCTTCCGGATAACGAATTCACTCTTGCCGCGTCCGGTTCCCATATCCAGAAGAACTCTCCCGTTCCCCCAATGCTGGAACGCATCACCGATCAATTCTGAAGCATACGCCCACCGCTCCTTCTCCGCCGGGGCGTCCTCTCCTATCTGTACCAATGGCACGATCGCTTCTGCAGGCACCACTTCTACCTCTGGCACTTCCTCTGCCTCCTGAACGGTACAGCACCCTTCCTGCAGCTCGGTGGGCTCTGGCGTCTGGAGACTGGATATTCCCTCAGCCTCTGCTCCCGGCTCTGCTGCCTGTTTGGTGGGCTCTGTCCCTTGTTGCATAAGCGTCTCCGCTGCAATTGCCTCCGGTGCTATTACCCCTTGTGCAGTCGCGTTCACAGCCTCCTTCTCCGGTGCTGTCAGGGCTCCTATCGCATCTGGCGCATTTCCTTTTGCAGCGTCTGGCGCGGTCTCCCTTGTAGTGTCTAGGTCATCATCCTGTACGCTGTCCGGTGCAGTGTCCCTTACCCTCTCTGGCACATATCCTTCTGTAGCGTCTGGGACGTTGTCTGGCACCGTGTCTGCAGCGCTCTCTGGCGCATCCCCTGACACATCACCCGGCACGCTATCCACGCCCGGCGGAGCATCCACCGCCTCATCCAATACAGCGCCCTGTGGGGTGTCTGGTGCACTCTCTGGCTCCATGGCGCAGGACATATCCCCGGCGGCTTGCTCTGTGGCGCTCGTGGCTGCCTTCTGTGCCTCCAGCTCCGCCCGTCTCTCCTTCGGCGTCATCTTGTTCCAGTGCAGGAACCTGTCCATCTCTTCTAGCGACTCCTGCATCGTCATTTTTTTAGGGTCCTTGGAGCAATGGAATTCCAGCTCCTCCTCGGGTAGCCGCTTTTCCTCCTCACACTCCTTCAGGTAGTTGTCGTATTCGTACGTCCCGTTCTTTTCATCAGACAGCTTCAAGAAAAAACCGCCAAATGGCCAATGTGTCTTCATATATTGATATGCCCCTCCTTATAAAAAGGGCGCACAGCCCAGCCATCTTGCCAGACCATGCGCCGGTTTGTCAGCGCCTGCAACAGACGAATGCGCCCCGTATTCCGGTCATGCCCCATCTGCACAAGCTCACTATCGGTCAGTTCATTGCAGAGCTCATAGGCGGCAGCGATATAGCTCCGCAGTACAGGCTTTGGTTCAAGCCGCACCTCATAATAGTAGGTCGGCTCCTCTGCCGTCTCCTGAACAACAGCCTCCATGCTGCAGCTGATCTCCAGTTCGGGGTTGCCTTCTGCATCTGAGGTAGGCGTAATGGTCATATCCGTACCATCGCAAAAACGCATCGTAATGCCCTTACCGACCGTGGAATCCCTTTGATCCGGGCAGATGCATCCGCCCGCCGGGGTCGTTTTCCCGGACAGCGCTGCGTTTAGAATAAGCGATGCTTCCCGCTCTTCTTCAGGTGTTTCGGCATGGACCTCTGCACCGTTCATATAAATATCGATCATAGTCGTTTCCCTCCTGTTTGGTTGATTAAAAAAGTGTATCAATGCCCGGATCATTCCTCCAGTCATATGCCGTGGGGACAATTTTTTCGTCCGCATCATTCTGGTAGGGTACAGAATGGCAGTCGATTTTCAGTAACGCTCTCCCATCATCGCTGAGGTACGGCAAGAAAGTGATTACCATGTCACACTCCCAATCCGGCGCATCAGCCAGCTTCAACGTAATTCCTTCGCAGGGATTCAGACTGTCGTGGGGTGTGTCTGTGCAGGTACCATAGATCAAAGCCTTCCCTTCCAGCACATCCCTCAACGCCCCCAGCGCCGATGCGTCATTCTTACGTTCATTCGTCCGGATCGTTACTGCGTCTTCGTGATTGTAGTTCATAATTGTACCTCCTGCGCGATGCGCGCACATGTAATTTTTTTGCAAGCGTCTTTTGCATTCGTGGTTAGCTATATCAAACCTTTTGCTCGTACTACAGTGTCAGGATACCGCTGCTTGTCTTCTGTTCACGGCTTCACCCCCTCCATCATCTCCTCTTCCATTGCGCTCTTCATTACACGGGCACCCATCTCGAACCCTTTCATAAAGCAAAATTCCATTCCCCTGCGTGCTACCTGTACAGACAGATGGCAGATATCCGACAGGACGCTCTGCGGCATTCCTGTTGCCAACGCATAATCCTCCAAGTAGCGTTCAAATGCGTCTGCAGCTTCCTTGAGCTCCGCCGACTCTCTGAAATCCACCAGATCATTCAGGTTTACATAGAGTTCCTCCTCATCGTCAATCAGGTTCTCTCTTACGTTATTTTCAACCATGTTATAGCTCCTTTTCATTAAAATATATTTTTGAAAACAGGTACATTGTCGGTGCGGTGCTCGCCTTAGTCGTAATTCGAGACCCTCTGGTACATTCCCTCAACAGTCTCCTCCGTAACGCATCTGATAAGCAGCTCCGGCTCGCCCGCCTCATTCAGGATAGGCCTAATCCGCAGCATTGTGCCGTCGTCCAGATGGTACAGCAGCCCCTTGTGCAGCGGAGCATCGTAAAAGCAGGGCATGATGCACATCCCCGTGTCGGCCGTCTTTCCAGCCAAGATGTTGTTGAGTGCCGCCTCTGCATACTGCTCCTCTTCACGGTTCTCGGGCAGAAGATTTGCATCATTGAAGTAAAGTTCGATCATATCAGTTCTCCTTTCATTATGCACATTTGTTGTTTCGTTCGTTCTTCAGAGTTGGGGGCAAAGCCTTGTCCGCCGGGCAGATGGACTGCAGCAGCCCCCGCGCCTCGCTCTCCAACCGCTGGAGCTCGGCACGCACCTGCTCCCATTCCTTCAGCTCCCCGCTGGCGACTCCCTCACGGATCGTGCGCCTTACTGCTTCTGCCAGCGCCTCCTCCAGCCTTGCATGATAGGTGCAAATATCGTACTCCACCCCGCCGTCGGCCTTCGCATGCGCTTTTTTCAACGCATAATACACGCTGCTCGCGTCCAGATAATAATTCTTCCAAATTTTTATCAATTTCAACACCTCTAAATTATATTTTTTGTTTATTTTGCCAGAGTTCACACACAGTTTCCCTTGTTGGCAGGATGCTGCCCGGGCTCTATGTTTCATACGACATATGGTTCCCCCTTTGAATTGAATCGTGTCTTTTAGAACGGTCTTGCTGTCTGCTCCCAACCGTACTAAAGCAGGCCAGATCTTTCACCCTACCAGCGCTATGGGATTTTCAGCGGTCTACTGCACTGCATGCCACTTCCTCCTTTTTTGCCCCTGTTATGGCGACCTCAGCCTTGCAAAGCAGGGCTCAACATTGCAAAGGCAGAAATTTTGTTTTTTTACTTTTCATCGATATTTTTCGCCAACATTGCAAAATTGCAATCATACACCCTCAGCAGCCGTTACGCCACTGCCGTGCTCCGTGTCAGGGCTGTAACGCCGCAGACTCCGACCTCTGGTACAATTTGCCGGACGTTTTTGATGAGGCCGTCGCCACTCAGTGCGCTGCGCGCATGGTTATAGGTACTTTCACTGCATCCAGTTTTTTCCATAACCAGTCGCTGAAGCTCCTTGCTGACCATACGGTTCCCCGGGGCGGCATTCAACGTACGCAGGATCTCTCTCTGAACTTCTGCATACTTCTGCCCTTTATTGTCCGGCTTCTCCCGACAAAAATCCTCGTCCTTCCAATCCGAAGTCGAGTCAAACTTCAGCCTTACCGTCTTGATCCCCCTGGCCTCTACCGTCTCGGTGGTAAAAAGGATCGTATCCGCCGGTACACCATAGCTGCTCTTTTCGTGAGAGACGTAGCTTTTGCTGCCATCCCTCGTATGCCCCATGATCAGCACGCTGCGGGCGGTGTCCCATAGCTCACCCGATCCATTCAGGCGCTTGCGCCCAAACGCGGATGGATTTTTGTTGGTATGCGTCACCAGCAGAATGGCAAACCCCTGTTGCTGTGCCAGCATGCGCAGGTCCTGAAGCATCTTCCGCATCTGTTGGCGGTTGTTCATATTGGCAGAATTTGGCAAAAACGCCTGAAGTGGGTCAATAACCAGCACCAGCGGATCCGCTGCAATGATCCAGTTCACCAGATCCGGGTCGCCGAGATAGGGCATTTTCCCCTTCTTCTCGTAGTATACATCAGAATCAATCACCACGACCTTACCCAGATCAGCACCAGCAGCAGCCATCCGCGGGCACAGCACAGCATCGATAGGGTCCTCACCTGCAAGGATCACAACGTTGCCCGTGCGGTCGGGTGCCTGTGGAAAAACCTCTGTGGCCTCGCCCATGGTCAGGGATCTCGCGATCTGCGCCACGAACTGCCCCTTGCCTACACCGCCGTCACCGCAAAGCAGCGTGATTTCGCCGCGCTGCAGACGTCCGGATGCCAACATTTCATGATTTTTTGGCGTCACATCGCTCAACCGCTGAAGAACAACGCCGCTCTGGTTCAAAGCATCCAGCTCAAGCTCCGCTACTCCCCCAGCGAGGTCTGCGGGCGCTGCAACGGGCGCGATATCCTGTACCACCCCCTCGTCAACCACCTGTGCCTTCATGGGCAACTGCAGCAGATTCGTATCAAAACTGTAATTTTTTTCCATGTTCACATTCCTCCTTGTCTAAATAAATTTTTGACGATGTTCCATTTTCAAGGTGCTCCACCCCGCTTTCACAGGGTAGTCGCCTGCTCCGTCGTTCAAGGGCAGCTCCCGAGTTGCCTCGGTCACCGCCCCCGCACGCGGGGCACGCTTGTCGGGATGTCGAGCACGTCCGGGGCTTTCCCGGCCGCTCTCTCCTCCTCGGGTGCATAAGCATAACACACTCTCCAGGATTTGTCTAGGGGTTTTTCGAAAAAAGTTTCACCAGACGCGCTACAAGGCATCTCTGGCTCGTTTTGTAGTTTTTTATCATAAATCACTATGCAAGACGTAAAAAGCCGTTGTAGAGGCTCTAAGGCCTGTTTACAGTAATATATGCGCAATATCACAGGTCGTAAGAAATGTCAAGTGTTGTCCACCCCTTTTGTTGCACGTACAACCAACACATCAAGATACCAGTCATGTCACTTCGTCGACCAGTTTCACCTCTGCCGCCCGCGCCATAAACATATCAGAATACTAGTCATATCTCCTTATCATTCCATTCTGCTTTCGTTTCCTGCACAACATCACATCAATATACTGGTTATGTAGATTTGTCAGGATCAACTCCGCCATTGCACCTAACCCGCTTTCCGTATGTTACTGTCGTCAGCATTCTCGATTTCCATTCTTGTACTTTTTCTCAATCATTTGAATCCATTCTGTTGAGTCCATAATATTGCTTTTTAGCATTAGAATTCATAAATTTTAAATCAGCAAGAATTCACCAAATTATAACGGGCATTTTTTAGTCGTTGTACCGTTTTATTTTCTTTCATTAATTTTCAAAGCCATTCAACTCACCTTATTATAAATATATAAAATACATTATTATAATATATAGGCATTTCACAGCTTTTCCTAAATGCAGAAATTTCATCGCATTAGCGTCTATTTTTTCTTCATTGTTTTTCCAGCTATGTTTTTCCTCTTTATAAATAGATATAAGGCTCAGTTCAACGCTTCTTTATATTTTCTTTTTTATCGTTTATACGTCGTTTTTACATTAATTAAATCTTGTACTTTTCATTGTTCTTCTTTTACAATCGAATCAACAGAATTAAAACAAAAAGAGCAGCCCCACCACCCGGCGGGACTACTCTTGAAGTGTACGATTCAGTTTTTACAGGTTCATCAGGGGGCTGGTCTGGGTGCCTCGATCCACTATGTCCTTATCCTTAATGCCCAACAGGTAGCGCTGGGTGATCATGATATTGACGTGCCCCATCAGGCGAGAGACACTGTACAGGTCCAGACCGTTCTTCAGCTGCATCTGTGCGAAGGTGTGGCGGCAGGTATGAGGGCTGACACGCACCGAGGACGAGACCCCCACCTCTTTCGCGGCGTGTTTCAGTATCCGTGCCACGGCTTCATCGGTCATCGGCTTGCCTGTTTTGCTTGGGAAGAGATTCTTGTAGCGGGTAGGGTGCTCCTTCAGGTAGCCATCCCGGAGCGTACAGTATTTGACGAGCTGCTTGGAGAGTGCGGGCGATTTTGGCACGACCCGTTCCTTGCTGCCCTTGCCGTGCTTGACCAGAATATAGTCCTGCTTGATGTCCTCCGGCTCCATCAGGATCATTTCGTTGCAGCGCATCCCGGTATCGAACAGCAGCATGATAATGGTCTTGTTCCGCACGTCCAGAAAGTCCTTGCCGTCGTAGAACTGGATCATCCGCTTCATCTCAGCCACTGTAAAGGTATCGATGATCGTCCGGGGCTGACGGAGGCACTTTACCTTTTTGGCCGGATTATCCCGTTCCTCCAGATAGCCCTCATTGACCAGATAGTTGAACCATGTGCGCCACACCTTGAGCAGGTCGTTGATATAGCGGGACGTGCTGCCCGCGTCCTGTTTCTCCTTCATCAGGTCCCGGATGTGGCGGGGACGGACGTCTTCCAGCTCAGCGATCTGCTTCAGCTCCAGATATTCCAGCAAAAAACGGGTCGCAGCCTTATAATTGCGCAGGGAGCCTTTAGCCAGATGGCGGCATTCACAGTCGTAGATAAATTCATCGCGGAGGTCTTTCAAACACATAAAAAAACACCCTTTCCTTCATGGCGGACCACAAAAGAAAGGGTGAAAAATTGCTAGATATGGTTGTCGTACCAAATCAAGCTTGTTCGTAGTTGAGCAAGACAAACTCCGGCCGACAAATCATCCAATTTTTAACGCAGCTGCGCGATTAGCAGTTCTCAGCGAAGTACTTAATGGTACGGACCATCTGAGAGGTGTAGGAGTTCTCGTTGTCGTACCAAGACACGACCTGAACCTGATAGGTGTCGTCGTCGATCTTAGCGACCATGGTCTGGGTAGCGTCGAACAGAGAGCCGTAACGCATGCCGATAACGTCGGAAGAAACGATCTGATCCTCGTTGTAGCCGAAGGACTCAGAAGCAGCAGCCTTCATGGCAGCGTTGATAGCTTCCTTGGTGACATCCTTGCCCTTGACAACGGCAACCAGCAGAGTGGTAGAACCGGTGGGAACGGGCACGCGCTGAGCAGAGCCGATCAGCTTGCCGTTCAGCTCGGGGATGACCAGGCCGATAGCCTTAGCAGCACCGGTGGAGTTGGGAACGATGTTCTGTGCGCCAGCACGAGCACGGCGCAGGTCGCCCTTGCGCTGAGGACCGTCCAGGATCATCTGGTCGCCGGTGTAAGCATGAACGGTGGTCATGATACCGGAAACGATGGGGAAGGTCTTGTTCAGGGTGTCGGCCATGGGAGCCAGGCAGTTGGTGGTGCAGGAAGCAGCGGAGATGACCTGATCCTCAGCGGTCAGGGTCTTCTCGTTGACAGAGTAGACGATGGTCTTCAGGTCGTTGCCTGCGGGAGCAGAGATAACGACCTTCTTTGCGCCAGCCTGGATGTGAGCCATGCTCTTCTCCTTGCTGGTGTAGAAGCCGGTGCACTCCAGAACGACGTCAACGTTCAGCTCGCCCCAGGGAGCATCCTTAGCGTCCTTAACAGCGTAGATCTTGATCTCCTTGCCGTCAACGATGATGGAATCCTCGGTGGACTCGACAGTGTGCTTGCCCTCGCCGATCTTGCCGCAGAAAGAGCCCTGAGCAGTATCGTACTTCAGCAGGTGAGCCAGCATCTTGGGGCTGGTCAGGTCGTTGATTGCGACGACCTCGTAACCCTCAGCATCAAACATCTGACGGAAAGCCAGACGGCCAATACGACCGAAACCATTGATAGCAACTCTAACAGCCATTGTAATAGTACCTCCTAATTATTTTACCCATAATCGGATAAATCACGGTATCTTTATTGTAGACCAAAACTGGCAAACTTTCAAGTGTCTGCTAAAAAATTAACAACACAATTTCATCTTTTTTTGCTTTTGTACGATTTTATGCACCCCGCCACAAAGCTTTTGTTCAATTGCACCAAGGGTGCGCGCTCGTTTTTTGTCAGTTATTTCCAGCATTTTCCTTTCCGGTGCAGGCAACCCCCATGCCGCCGATGCAGCACAGCGCAAGGCCGGAAAGCAGCTCCGGCAGCACTGCCGCCATGCCACCGCCAAAGCCTGCCGCCAACAGCAGGAGCACCCGGGGCAGTTCCCAGCACAGGCACAGGCAGAAGGCTGCAAGCGCCGCCGCATGCAGGGTGCGGCCGTTTTCCGGCTGGGGCAGATACAGTGCGCGCGCCAGCGCCGCCAGAAACAGCAGCGCCGCCAGCTCCTGCCAGACCGCTGCCGTGGGCTGTACCCGGTGCCAGCTGGAGCTGTTCTCCATAAAGCGCATCAGCACGTTCCAGTAGAACAGCGCACTGCCCGCTATGGCCACCGGAAGACCGCCGGCGGGCGTTTTCCAGCCGTCCCGGCGCAGCCAGCTGCGCCCGAGGTTGCTCAGCCATACGGCACAGGCCACCTCCAGCAAAATGCGCACAAAGGTGCTTACCGTACCGGCGGCGAGCACAAACTGCGCCGCACCGGCTGCCAGCATACACACTGCCCCGGCAAAGGCCAGCACGCCTGCCGCCGGGCGGCGGCTGCGCAGCGGCTTCTCGGACAGCGGACAGCTGCGCCCGGCCAGCACTGCGGCCAGCACCACAGCGCCCAAGGCGAGATACCGCCACCATACCGCGCCTGCGGTGCACAGGCCGGTGGCGGCGTCAGTAGCAAAGGCAAGGTCTGCGCCGCGGCCAAGGCCAAGCAGCACGCAGAGCAGGACAGCAACGAACTCTAACGGTTTCATTAACGCTCCTCGATGGGCTTATATTTCTGGCGCACGCCCAGATACTTGTAGGCCGGGCGGATGATACGGTTGGCAAAGATCACCTCTTCCACCCGGTGTGCGCACCAGCCCGGCACACGGGCGATGGCAAACAGCGGGGTGTACAGATCCTCCGAGATGCCCAGCATATTGTAGATCAGGCCGCTGAACAGGTCCACGTTGGCGCACACCGGCTTGGAGCTGCCCTTTTCTTCGGCAAAGATGCCGGGTGCCAGCCGCTCGATGCTGCACAGCATGTTGTACTCTTCCTCAAAGCCCTTTTCGTAGGCCAGATGCTTTGCGCGCTGCTTCAGGATGACCTCACGGGGGTCGCTGATGGTGTACACCGCATGACCCATGCCGTAGATCAGGCCGGAGCCGTCGCCCGCCTGCTTGCGCAGGATGCGGCGCAGATACTCGCGCACCTCATCGTCATCCTCCGGGTTCTCAACATGCTTGAGGATATCCTGCAGCTGGCGGTTGACCATCAGGTTCGCACCGCCGTGCTTGGGGCCTTTCAGGGCACCGATGGCCGCAGAGATGGCCGAGTAGGTGTCCGTACCGGAGGAGGACAGCACGCGGGTGGTAAAGGTAGAGCAGTTGCCGCCGCCGTGGTCTGCGTGCACCAGCAGGCACATATCCAGCAGCTTTGCCTCCTCGTGGGTGAACTTCTGATCCGGGCGGTAGGTGCTTAGGATGTGCTCTGCCGTGCTCTGGCCGGGTTTGGGCAGGTGGAAGAACATGCTCTGTTTATCGTAGTAGCGGCGCTTCATCTGGTAAGCGTTCACCATCATGGTGGGCATGCTGGCGATCAGGTTGATGCTCTGGTTCAGGATGTTCTCAAGGCTCAGATCCTCGGCGTGCTCATCGTAGGAATACAAGCCCAGCACACAGCGCTGCATCTTGTTCATGATATTGGGCGAGGGTGCGTTCATGGTATCCATAAAGCCGTCCGGCAGGGCGCGGGATTCTGCCAGGATCTCGCAGAAATCGTCCAGCTGCTCCCGGGTGGGCAGGCTGCCGAACAACAGCAGCCAGATCACTTCCTCAAACACGAAGCGGTCGTTGCGGTAAGCCTCGTCCACGATCTCGTTGATATTGACGCCCCGGTAGATCAGCTTGCCGGGGGTGGGGATCACATGACCCTCCTGATCCTTTTTGTAGCCCACAACGTCACAGACGTTGGTCAGACCGGCCAGCACGCCGGTGCCATCCGGATTGCGCAGGCCGCGCTTGACCCCCAGCCGCTCGCTGGTCTCCGGGTCGATGTAGTTGTTTGCGATGTACTCCTCGCACAGGGTACGCATGGTCGTCGGGTCCAGCGTTGCCACTTCTGCGTGTGCAAAGTTCATAGGAGTGCTCCTTTCCGTCTCTTACTTTTTATACTTTCCGATCCCGTCCATCCTACTCTCTGATGGACATACTTTTATAATATCGCTTTTGTGAAGTAAATTCAAGCGCTAAGTGTGCACTTCTCACCGCAAAGCGCAAAAATACCGGGTTTCCTCTGCGCATTTCCCGCCGCTTTGCACGCCGCCGGGCGTATGATGTTCCCAAAGCTTGCGTTCCGGGAGGAGGTCTAGTATGAAACGTTCCTTTTTGCTGCTGTGCGCCGTTCTGCTGGTGCTGGGCTGCGCACTGCCGTGTGCTGCCTACCGCCTTGCCCGCATGACCCTTGCGCAGGGTATGGCTCCGTCCGCAGCCGAAGCACCCTCTGCCGCTGTGGAAGAAAGCAGCAGTCAGCCCCCCTCCCCTGCTGACACGACTGATACCGTCTGTTTTACGGATCAGAGCACCGGGCAGACGGTGGAGCTTCCGCTGCGGGAGTACCTGATCGGAGCCGTTGCCGCCGAAATGCCGGTCAGCTGGCCGGACGAAGCGCTGAAGGCGCAGGCGGTGGCGGCGCACAGCTATGCCCTCTACCGCCGGGACCACAACGCCGAGGAAAACGGCGCATGGTTCACCGCAGACCCCGCCCGGCGGCAGGGCTGCCTGACCGATACGGTGCTGCGCAGCTACTGGGGCACCGCCTATGCGGCCAACTACGCCCGGCTTTCCGCGCTGGTGGATGCGGTACAGACGCAGGTGCTGTATTACGGGGATGCTCCCGCCGGGACAAGCTACTTTGCCATGTCCAATGGCCGCACCGAGGCCAGCGAGAAGGTCTGGGGTACTGCCCTGCCCTACCTTGTACCGGTGGACAGCAGCACCGACACCGCCGCCGACAACTACGAATACACCCTGAACCTTTCCGCAGCCCAATTACAGCAGCTGCTGGCCGAACAGCTGGGCATCGCCGCTGATCTTTCGCAGCAGGCACAATGGTTCGGTACACCGGTGCTCACTCCCTCCGGCTATGTGGACAGCCTGCCGGTATGCGGGCAGACGGTACAGGGCACCGCCCTGCGCAAGGCGCTGGGACTGCGCAGCACCTGCTTTACGGTGGTCTGTCAGAGCGGAACCTTCTCCTTTACCACAAAAGGTTACGGACACGGCGTAGGCATGAGCCAGTGGGGTGCAAAGGCACTGGCAGAGCAGGGCGCAGACTACCGCGCCATTCTGGCGCACTATTACCCCGGCACAGAGCTGCGGGGGTAATAGCGGCAGAACAACGACGATTTTGAATGGTCTCCGCGCCGCTCTGACCATATTCAGATGTTGCTGTAATGCAAATAGGGCTGCTGCACGTTGCTTTGTGCAGCAGCCCCGAATTATTTCTTTTTATCAGCCGAACAGCTGTGCGAACCAGCTTACGGTGGTCTCGGCGGCAGATTCTACCGTGGTCTCCACCTGCTGGACCGTCTGCTGCAGCTTGGTGCCCTCGGCGTCCTTGAGCGACCAGTAGGTCTGGGTGCTGCTTGCGCTGCCGGACACCGTGAAGTCCGAGGCAAAGCACAGGCTCTCGCCCGCAGAGTCGGTCACCAGCACCATATAGGTGTAGCTGCCCTCCGGCAGCTCCCCGAATCGGATCTGACTGTCCAGTCCGTTCAGCGAAAAGGCGGTGGCGTTCACCTGCGCCTCAGCGCTCTGCATGGTCTGGTCGGCAGCATCCAGAACAGCCACCTGCACGCTGGTCAGGGTGGTGCCGCTGGCACTGTTGGCCGTACCGGTCAGCGTCATGCCGCTGCCGGTGCGAAGATTTACCGGGTAGCGCACACCCTCCAGCCGCAGGCCGTCGGCCTGCGCCGCCACGCTGTTATGATCTGCAGTGACGTACCAGTAGCAGGAGGATCTTGCAATGGACACGCTGGAGCTGGTAATGGGGATGCGGCCGTAACCGATATTCCCCGCCGGGTCGGAGCAATAGAAAATACCGTTGGTGTAGTCGGTCAACAGCACCGCATGGGGCTGGGTACGGTCATAGAGGACGATGCCCTCCGGGTGCTGCTCCAGCAGGGAGATCAGCACCGCCGTTTTGCTTTGCAGTCCGGAGGGCAGGGTGCCGTAGCCCACCTGCATCTCTTTATATGTAAAGCTGTGTGCAAGGCCGTTGGCCCATGCTGTGGAGCGCACACTGTTCTCGGTCACGTTCGTCCAGTCGCTCAGCCCGTCAAAGTAGGCACGGCGGCGCAGCATCATGGCTGCGGAGGCCAGCGTACAGGTGCCGCCCCGGCTCTGCTTGAAGTAGAAACCTGCGTCCACGTTCAGGTCCACTGCCAGTGCAGCGGGCAGACAGGTAAGCAGGAAAGCAAGGCTCAGCATCAGGGTCAGCAATCGTTTTTTCAGGGCGTGCGGTGCGGTGGTGTTCACGGTTCGGTATTTCCTTTCTTGTTTCTTTGCGGATCTCATAGGGATCTACCGTCACAAAGTATACCAGCTTGTCATTCTTTTGTAAACAATCTTCCGTCTTTTTTCTCAATATCAACACGTTTAGGGGATATCCATTGGCTGCTTTTCACAAATTTTTCTGCAATATTCCACGCATTTGACAAAATTTCGTCCTACCCACCGCACAACTATGAAAAGATATTTCTTTTTCGCCCAGCGCACAGAGCACAAAAAGGTCGGCAGCTCTGCACATTCGTCCCGCCATTTCACAAAACAATTCCCTCTCCAAGCAATGCAGTAGTCAGCCTATCATTATCTGCCGCAGTTGGTGCAGGTAATGTCTCCTATTTTCCAAAATTCATATACTAGTATACAAGTTCAGAGTAATTATTTGCTCTATTTTGCCTTTTTTTACTGGCATTCTGCCCAATAACAGCTTAAAAAGTTTATATCAAACGCCAAAGTTGTTTTATTTTGCCAAGTATTTCTTGTAAAATTGTGAAATCCATGTTAACTTGAATACAACATTGTGCACGCCTGCATGGACAAACCCGTGTCCGCGGCGTACACGGAAAAGGAGAATTTCCATGAGAAACGCAAAGCAACCCATCCGGCGCACTCTGGCCGGGCTGCTGGCAGGTGCGCTGCTGCTGGGCATGACGCCGCTGGCTGCATTTGCAGAGGACAGCACCTCTGCAAACGGCTGGCAGTTCAAGGCCTTCGGCACCTCCGCAGCAGCAGAGGTCAACACCCTTGCAGAGGGTGCAGACATCCACAGCAAAGTCACCCTGAACGCCTGCACCGTCAAGGAGGACGGCACCATCAACAAAAAGGGCGGCAAGTTCGTTGCCGACTCCCCTGCTGACGGTCTTTCCTTCTACTACACCACCATCGACCCCACCAAGGAAAACTTCTATCTGCAGGCCGATGTGACCATCGACTACATCAACCCCGCCCCGGACGGACAGGAGGGCTTTGCGCTGATGCTGCGCGATAGCCTGAGCGGTTCCGGCAGCTACTTCTCCAACCAGATCTCGGTTGCCGGTACCAAGCTCCCGCTGGACGGCGTAGAGATCAAGGACGCCGTGGGTGTGCGCAGCTACACCGGCATCATCTCCAACGAGACCGCCGCCTCTAACGATGTCAAGGCGACCCGCGCCGCCTTCAGCAGCCAGACCATCAAGCAGGGTGACACCTACCGCGTCAGTCTGGCCAAGACCAGCAACAGCTATGTTGCCACCCAGTACGCCATCAATGCAGACGGCACCACCGGCGCGGTGGTCGGCTCTTCTACCCTGTATATCCCGGCAAAGGACAGCACCGCCGCCAGTGTTTCCAAGTACGCTGAGCTGGACGACCCCATGACCGTGCAGGAGGCAAACAAGGCTTATCTGGGCTTTGCAGCTGCCCGCGGCATGAACGTGACCTTCTCCAACATTACCTACACCACCAGTGCCTGGAATGCTTCGGAGTGGACCTTGCAGCCCACCAGCTACATCGACCCGGTGTACCAGATCACCAGCCCCTCCACCTGCACCGGCAGCAGCTACGCGCTGGCTTTCAAGGCCAATGCGGACGGCACCGCCAAGGTGTACGCCAACGGCAAGCTTGTGGACAAGGACCTGACCGTCAAGGCCGGTGAGACCCTGACCCGGAGCTATACCGTGACCCGCGACACCACCTTTAAGGTCGTGTTCACCCCGGACAAGAACTACGTCATCAGCGCCTTTGAGAAGCTGAGCAGCTACAAGGCTGCCACCATTGAAAAGAAGGTCTCGCTGCGGGCACTGGGCGCAAACGGTGTCATCGTGGTCACCCCGGACGGCAGCGCTGCCCACAACGGCACCAGCGCTGCGGACGCCGTAGACCTGCAGACTGCGCTGAACTACGCCGCCGCAGGCCAGACCATTCAGCTGGCAGGCGGCACCTACGCCCTGACCGGTGAAGTGAAGGTAGAGCGCGGCCGTGACGGCACCGCCGAGGCTCCCATCACCCTGACCACCGCAGACGGCAGCTACGCCACGCTGGACTTTGGCGGCGTAGGCACCGGCTTCAGCGTCTGGGGCAACTATTGGAACATCAGCAAGCTGAACATCACCAACACCAAGGACGGTGCCAAGGGCATGCAGCTGGCCGGCAGCCACTGCGTGCTGGAGCAGATGAACTTCTATAACAACGGCAACACCGGCCTGCAGGTCTCCGGCCTGTCTACGGACAACAAGGCTCTGTGGCCCAGCTACAATACCATCAAGAACTGCACCGCCATGAACAACGCCGACCGCGCCATGGAGGATGCCGACGGCTTTGCCGCCAAGCTGACCACCGGCGAGGGCAACGTGTTTGACGGCTGCATCGCCGCCTACAACGCCGACGACGGCTGGGATCTGTTCGCCAAGGCCGCTACCGGCTCCATCGGCGCTGTTACCATCCAGAACTGCGTAGCCTACAAAAACGGCTACCTGATGCTGGCTGCAGAACCGGTCAAAAAGCAGCCGCTGCAGTTCCCCACTGTTACCTGTGACGCAAACGGCAACCTGAGCTTTGGCAACGTGGCCACCACCATCGAGGCAGGCAACGGCAACGGCTTCAAGATGGGCGGCACCAACCTGCCCGGCAACCACAAGCTGCTCAACTCCATCTCCTACGACAACGCCGCCAAGGGCATCGACTCCAACTCCTGCCCGGACGTGAAGGTGTACAACTCCACCTCCTACAACAACGAGGGCTATAACGTTGCACTGTACACCGGCAACAAGTCCGCTGTGACCGACTACGCCGCCGACGGCATCATTTCCTTCCGCAAGGGCACGGACGGCAAGGAGCAGCTGGCACTCCAGAGCCAGAGCAGCACCGCTGTCTACGGCCCGGACAACTTCTACTGGGACGCCGAGACCCAGACCAGCCACAACAAGTCTACCAACACCGTCACGGTGAAGGAGAGCTGGTTCCAGAGTCTGGACACCTCCGTTGCCCCCACCCGCAACGCAGACGGCAGCATTGATATGCACGGCCTGCTGCTGCTCACCGCCGAGGGTCTGGCTGCCACCGATGCCGGTGCGCGCGGCGCTGTGTGGGGTCAGGCAGAGGCCGCCAAGGCCACCTTCTGGGTGGTAGGCGACTCCACCGTCTCCCCCTTCAACGACAGCTACTACCTCCCCCGCGAGGGCTACGGCGAGGAGCTTGAGAACTACTTCAACGCCAATGTCTACAATCTGGCCGTTTCCGGCGCATCCAGCAAGGACTTTACCGGCATGGCCAACTACACCACCCTGCTGAAGGGCTCCGACACGGTGCCCGCCCTGGGCGATGCCGCCGGGGACAAGTTCCTGCTCATCGGCTTTGGCCACAACGACGAAAAAACCGAGCCCGCCCGCTACACCAACCCCAACGGCGACTACAAGACCGAGGGTTCCTTTGCCAACAGCCTTTACGTCAACTACATCCAGCCCGCACTGGAGCGCGGCGTCACCCCCGTGGTATGCACCCCCATTGCCCGCCTGACCGAGGCAAACACCAAGGCCAGCTATGACGGTGCTTCCGGCCACAAGACCTCGACTGTCACCATCGGCGATGCTGTCTACGAGGGCGGCGACTACGCACAGGCCATCCGCGATATGTGCAGCGAGCTGCACCTCATCTGCGTGGACCTGACCGATGCCACCATCAATGAAAACATCGCCATAGGCAAAAAGGCACAGTACACCCACAGCTTTACCGGTGCCAAGGCTGACAAGCGCGGCAAGCTCTCCCCCACCGGCCTTGACCTGACCCACACCAACAGCTACGGCGCAAAGCTGAACGCATGGCTTATTGCCCAGCTTACCGCCGACACCCCGCTGGGCGCTTACAACCGGAACAAGGCAAAGCCCACCTACAAGCAGTTCTACGGCGATGCCGCAAACCCGGACTATGTGCCTTCCAGCTACGCCGCACCCACCCAGACCAGCAAGCTGTGGCCTGCCTTTACCGATGCCAACGGCACGGTGTGGAACGGCTCTGTCTTCGGTAACGTGGGCGGTGACGACAAGATCTCCGGCGGCGATTTCACCGCTGCTGTCGATGGCCAGAACATCACACTGGGCGTTGCCAACAACCGCGGCAAGATCGCATCCACGGTGGACGGCCTGATGATGTACTACGTCCAGCTGCCCGCCGGCACCAACTTCACCCTGACCGCAAAGGCCACCGTGAACAAGCTTGCCAAGAACAATCAGGTCTCCTTCGGCCTGATGGCGCGCGATGAGATGTACGTTGATACCAGCATCTCCGACCCCATTGGCGATTATGTGGCCGTGGGCACCCGGAATCAGGGCGCTGTCAACTGCTTCGGCCGCAAGAGCGGTGCGCTGTACGACGGCCCCGCCGCAACCGTGAAGTACGGTGCAGGCGATACCGTGGACCTGAAGCTTGTGGGCACTGCCGATGGCTTCACCCTGACCTACGGCGACAACGAGACCGCTTCTGCCGGTTTCGACTACGCCCTGACCGCTGTGGATTCTGACTACATCTATGTCGGCTTCTACGTTGCCCGCAACGCAAGCGTCACCTTCAGCGATGTGCAGCTGACCACCAGCGGCGTCTCCTCCGGTTCCCCGCTCAAGGCTGCATGGAACCGCATCGTCAGCATCTTCCCCTTCTGAGTAAGGAAAAAGCTGCCGCATAACCCCTGAAAACCAAAACCCGGAACCTTCTTGAGCCCTTGCGGCTCTGAAAAGGTTCCGGGTTTTTTGCGATCTTTTTCAGTGAGCTATTGCCCACCGACCATACTGCTTTCTACTTAGCCCAGTGCCTGCTGCAGCTTTGCAAAGTCCTCCAGCGTCAGGGCTTCCGGGCGGATGCGGGCATCAAAGCCTGCGGATTCGATGGCGGCAATGACCTTCTCCTTGGGCAGGTTCAGCCCGCCTGCAATGGCGTTGGCGGCGGTCTTGCGGCGCTGCCCAAAGGCGGCGCGCACCAGGGCAAAATAGCCCGCCTCGTCCTCCACCTGCACAGCAGGGGTGGGACGGATATCCATGCGCACCACTGCGCTGGTCACCTTGGGCGCGGGGTAAAAGCTGCCCGGTGCGGCGGTGAACATCAGCTTGGAGGTGGCGTAGTAGTTCACCGCACAGCTGATAGCGCTGGAAGCGCGGGTGCCGGGCACGGCGGCCAGACGGTCGGCGGCCTCCTTCTGCACCATGACGGTCAGGCTCTCGATGGGCAGACGGTCGCCCAGCAGCTTCATCACGATAGGGCTGGTGATGTAATAGGGCAGGTTTGCGCACACTGCCACTGGCATACCCGGGAACTCTTCGGCGATAAGGGCCTTCAGGTCCACCTTCAGCACGTCCTGCAGCACCAGCTTGAAGTTGTCCACCCCGGCCATGGTCTCGGCCAGCAGGGGCGGCAGACGCTCGTCCACCTCAATGGACACCACCTTGGCGGCGCGCTTGGCCAGTTCCTTCGTCAGCACACCGATGCCGGGGCCGATCTCGATGACACCGTAGCGCTTGTCTACCCCGCTGGCATCCACGATCTTGGTAGGGATGCCCGGGTTGATGATAAAGTTCTGCCCAAAGCCCTTGGAAAGCGCAAAATCGTATTTTTCGCACAGGGCACGGATCACAGAAAGGTCGGTCAGTTCCGGCATAGGGTCAATTCCTTTCTCAGAAAAAGGCTGTTGCAAAACGCAGCAGCCTTTTTGGTGTTATGGTTCAAATCTGCGGGGTTCACTCCGCTGCGCTTGCAGCAGCTTCCGGCTCAGACGCGGCAGTCTCGCCTTCGCCGGTCTCCCCTTCTGCAGTCTCTGCGGGGGCGGTATCCTCTGCTGCCGCAGAGGCGGCGGTGCTGTCCGCTGCGGCGGCAGAGCTTGCGCCTGCCAGCGTGGTGGTACCGCTCAGCTGCTGGGCTGCGCTGACAGCGCGCTGCACCTGCGGGTCGGTCTGGGGGGTGTAGTCGTAGAGGTTCGTTGCTTCCTCTGCGCTCAGGGCGCGCTCCACATCCACCGTCAGGCCGGTGCCGTCAAAGCAGCTGCCGTCGCCGCAGACCAGCTTTGCCACCGTGATAACCACGGCGCTGCCGTCCGACAGGCGCTGCGGGCTGCTCTGGATGGTGCCCTTGCCCATGGTAGTGGTACCCACCAGACGGGCACCGTTCATGGTGCGCAGGGTGGCTGCGAACAGCTCAGCTGCACTGGCGGTGTTGCCATTGACCAGACAGACCATCGGCAGGCTGACAGAGCTTTCGGCATCGCTGCTGCCAATGACGGTGCGGCTGCCGTTTTTATCCTCGGCGTAGGCCACCGTACCCTCCGGGGCGATCAGGTCGATGCAGCTGACGGCATCTTCCAGAATGCCGCCGCCATTGTCCCGCAGATCAAACACCAGACTGGCCGCACCGTTTGCGGTCAGAGTACGCAGGGCATAGTCCAGCTCACTGGGGGTAGTGCCGTCGAACTGGCGGATGCGGATGTAGCCCACATTGTCCAGCAGCTGGTAATCCACGGTGGTGCTGGTGTAGCCGGAATGAGTCAGCTCAGCCGTTTTGCTGGCGGCAGCGCTGTCCAGCCATGTCACGGTAACGGTAGTGCCGGCCTCGCCCTGCAGGGCTTTGTACACGGCATCTGCGCTGGACAGGCTCTTGACGTCGGTATCGCCTACGGTGGTGATGTAGTCCCCCACGGCGATGCCCGCCTCCTGTGCGGGGGAGCCATCGTAGACGCGGGTCACCTTGGCGTAGCCGGTCTGGTCGATGCCAAGCTCCACACCGATGCCCAAAATCTTGCCGCTCTGGATGTTCATCAGCTCGGTGTAGGCGTTGGCGGTGTAGTAGCGGGCGTACTTGTCGCCCGTGCCCAGCAGATAGCCGGCGGTCAGGCGGTCGTACAGGGTGGTCTCGTCGATGGTGTAGTAATCGTTGCTGCGGACGTAGCGGTCCACCTCAGCGATCTTGTTGTACATACTTTCCTTTTCTTTTACGCTGTTGACCGTGCTGTCGAACAGACGCATGGCGATGAGCATCGTGATGGAAAAGGTCACGGTCATGGCAAGGATCACGATGGTGACTGCCATACCCAAAGAAATTTTACGGTTCATGGTTCGTTCCTCCCGGTCAGAGCAGCAGCATCATAAGGATGCTGCCCAGCAGCGAGAGTACAAACACCCCTGCCAGAACCAGGCAGCCGATGCGCAGCACGCGCTTGCGTTTTTGTTCGTTCATAGATCAACCAGACTCCTTGCCTATTAGTTGTGGGGGATGGGGATGTAGCTGCGGGGGTTCACGGCGTTGGCCTTGGAGCCGCCCTTCCACACCTCCAGATGCAGGTGATTGCCGGTAGAATTGCCGGTGCTGCCCACATAACCGATCAAATCGCCCTGATTCACATATTTGCCTGCACTGGTAGCTACCGAACGCATGTGCCCGTACAGGGTGGTGTAGGTATTGCCATCGGACATTTTGCCGTGGTAGATGATAACGTAGTTGCCGTAGCCGCCGGTGGACCAGCCTGCCACCTGCACATAGCCGCTGGCGGCTGCGTAGATGGGCGTGCCGCCGGGGGCTGCAAGGTCGATACCGGCATGGAGCTTGTTCACGCCGGAAACGGGGTTCTTGCGCCAGCCGTACTCACTGGAAACACGGGTGTAACTCTTCAGCGGGCAGGCAAAGCCGCTAAAGCTCAGCTGCGGCTTGCTGGCAGAGGCTGCTGCGATCAGCTTCTGGATTTCCTTTTTCACAGCCTCGTAGTTCATCTCGTCGGATTCAATGGCTGCCTGTGCCTTCTGCTGTGCCGCCTGTGCTTCGGCAGCAGAGAGCTTTGCCGCAGAGATGCTGCTGTTCAGCTCGCTCTGCTTGCCCTTCATCTGGGCGTTCTGGCTGTCCAGCTCGCTCTTCTGGCTCTGCAGTTCTGCCTTCTCGGCTTCCAGACCGGCCTTCTGCTCTTCCAGCGCGGCCTTATCGTCCTCCAGCCCCTGCTTGGCGGACTTCATGTTGTTCATGATCTCGGTGTCCTTGATGGAGATATCCTGCATCACCTCGTTGAAGGTAAGCAGCTCGTACAGGTCGTTCACCGCACCCAGCATGGCCACGCTGCCGCCGTCCCGCAGCTCCTGCATGGCAGCCATGTGCTTTTTAAAATCGTCCCACTGGTCGTCGATCTCGTTCTGCTTTTGCTCGATCTGGGTCTGCTTGTCCGCGATCTGGCTCTGCATCACGCCGATCTGCTGTTCCTTTTCGCCAATGTTGTTCTGCACCGCGGCGATCTGGCTGCTGAGCACACCGATCTGATCCTGCAGAACGCTGACCCGCTCCTTCAGCTCGCTTTCCAGCGCCTTGGCGGCGGACTCCTTCTTTTTGGCGTCCGACAGCTCCTTTTTGTGCTGATTGATGGACTGGGAGAGCTTGTCCAGCTTAGTCTGCAAACTGGCCATGCTGGTATTGCTGGTAGCCGCCGAGGCCGGGTACACCGTGGCCGTCAGCAGCAGGCAGACACAGGCCAGCCCAAGGCTGACCGCCCGGATCAGCTTGTTGCGGGGGCTTTCCGGCCGGGCGTGCCGGCCGGTATAAGGGCCTGTGAGCCGGAAGGGCTTTGCGTGCATTGCTTTACTCATAAAACGCGGCTCCTTTCGGTCACACATTCAGATGTTTACGGAGAGAGAACATACTGCCCACGCCGCCTACGATGGCACCGCTGAGCAGGCTTGTTACCACGATGGTCGGCAGCACATTTGCCACCGGCACCAGCGAGCGCCCTACGAGCATCTGCCAAATGCCGCCCAGACCGCCGGCGGCGTTGACCACATAGCTGTAGCAGCCAAGGCTTGCACCCGCAGTCAGAATGCCGGAGATCAGACCCATGGTCAGGCCCTCCACAAAGAAAGGCAGGGTGACCATGCGGTTGGTAGCACCCACATACTTCATGATCTCGATCTCGCGGCGGCGGGCGTAGATGCTCAGGCGGATGGTACTGCCCACCGTAATGATGCTGACCACCATCAGCACCAGCACGATCATGCGGCCGCCCTTGGTAACAGCCTTTTGGATCTCCACAAAGATATTGCTCATCTCCACCAGCGCAGCCACACTGACCACGCCCGGGATCGCCTGCATCTTCACGCTCATGCTCTCGGTCTGGCTCAGGTCGCTCAGGCTGACCCGGTAGTTGGCTTTAAAGGGGTTATCCGTCTCAAATTCATCCCACAGGGAGGAATAATCGTCCATGTAGCCGCGGTAGGTGTTCAGTACGTCCTGCTTGGACATATACTTCACCCCGCTGACCCCCGGCATCGCCGAAAGGGTCTCGCCCACCTGCGCAGCGGTAGCATCATCGCATGCGGGGTCCAGATAGACCACCATCTCGTTCTGGCTGCCCAGATAGGCCACCATGCTGCCCACGTTCACCTCGGCCAGACTGGCGAAGATGTTCAGGGTCATACATACGCTCAAGGAAGCGATGCAGGCAATGGTCATGGCCCAGTGCTTGCCCAGGTTGCGCACACCGCGCCGGGTAAGGAAAAAGAAGGTAGAAGGACGCATCATACGGCAGCCACCTCCTTTTTGGCAGCGGACGCATCGTCCGCATCAAAGGCGGCAATGTCCAGCGAGAGGTCATCCTCGGCGGCAGCCACAGGGTCTGCGGGCACATCCGAGACGATGCGGCCATGGCTCAGGGTGACCACACGCTGATGGAAGCGGTGCACCAGCTCGTGCTCGTGGGTGACCACCAGCACCGTGATGCCCATTTTGCTTACCCGCTCCAGCAGCTGCATCATTTCCAGGCTCAGCTCCGGGTCAATGTTGCCGGTAGGCTCGTCCGCGATGACCAGCTTGGGGTTATGCACCAGCGCACGCGCAACAGCCACGCGCTGCTGCTCGCCGCCGGAAAGGGTATCCGGGTAGCACTTGGCCTTATCCTCCAGATGCACCAGCTCCAGAATATACTCCACGCGGGGACGGATCTCCTTGCGGGGCACGTTGAGCACATGCATGGCAAAAGCCACGTTCTCGTACACGGTCATACTGGGGATCAGCCGGAAGTCCTGGAAGATGATGCCCATCTGACGGCGCAGGTAAGGGATCTTGTGGCGGCGCAGCTTGGCTACATCCTTGCCCAGCACGGTCACCTTGCCGGAGGTAGGCAGAGCCTCCCGCAGGATCAGCTTGAGCAGGGTGGATTTGCCCGCGCCGGAGTGACCCAGCAGAAAGACGAACTCGCCTTCATCCACATGGAAGTTGATATCCTCCAGCGCAAGGCGTCCGCCCTTTTTATATTCTTTGGAAACGTGTTCAAAATCGATCATGGAATCGTATTAGCTCCTGACATCAAGATTTTTGACGGTCAAGACAGCCCGTCCGCAGCCTGTACTGCAAAAAGAACCGGCCAGCATCGGTTTCGAGCGGCCGGTTCGACGCCGGCGGGGCAACGCCCGCACAGCGGAATATCAGTATTTGGCCGGGTTGTTGGACAGGTACTTCTTTACCATCAGCGCTACCTTAAAGACGATAGCGTCGTCGAACTCACGCAGATCCAGACCGGTCAGCTTTTTGATCTTTTCCAGACGATACACCAGCGTATTGCGGTGCACAAACAGGCCGCGGCTGGTCTCGGACACATTCAGGTTGTTCTCGAAGAAGCGCTGGATGGTGAACAACGTCTCCTGATCCAGGCTCTCGATGCTGCCCTGCTTGAACACCTCGCGCAGGAACATCTCGCACACGGTGGTGGGCAGCTGGTAGATCAGACGAGCAATGCCCAGGTTATCGTAGCGGATGATCTGCTTTTCGGTATCGAACACCTTGCTCACTTCCATGGCGATCTGGGCTTCCTTAAAGGAGGTAGCCAGATCCTTCACGTTGGCAATGGGGGTGCCGATGCCGACCACGGCCTTGATGTAGTGCTCGCCGGAGAGGGTATCCACAATGCTGGCAGCCAGCTTTTCCATATCGGTGCGGTCGATGCCCTTTCGGATCTCCTTGACCAGCACGGTGTCGGTCTCGCTGATATTGAACACAAAGTCCTTCTGCTTATCGGGGAACAGGCTGCTGACCACATCGTAGGCAGAGATATCGCCGCCGCTGATCACCCGCACGATGAACACCACGCGGGAGACATCGGTAGCAAAGTGCAGCTCCCGTGCCTTGGCGTAGATATCGCCGGGCAGGATGTTGTCCAGCACCACATTCTTGATAAAATTGGACTTGTCGAACTTTTCGTCGTGGTACTGCTTGATGCTCTGCAGGCTGATGGCCAGCACACCGGCAAACTGCCCTGCAGTCTCGTCGGCGCCCTCCACGAACACGGCATAATCGTTATGCTTGGCGTTGGAGAACTGCTGGTAAGTATAGCCGTCGCGCACAAAGCGGTCGCCTGCGGTCAGACGCTCGGCCATATAGCCCTCGCGCACCTCGCCGATCAGGTTCAGCTCCGAGCAGGAAATGACAGCGCCGGTCTCATCCACAACGCCGACCACCCGATTGATCGCGTCCTTCATCTGGTAGATCACGCTTTGAAATACTCTATTGGCCATAAATGGATACCCCTTTTCCTCGTTTGTGCAAGCCGCGGCGGCATGGGTTGTGATTTTAAACAATTTAGCCGCATTACAATCTATATTTTACACAAAAGAATTTACTTTTGCAACAGATTTCAACAAAAAAAATAAATCTTTCTTGTTGAAATTATCTTTCGGGGCCATTTTTTGCCAAAAAAGTACCTTTTTGCGTGGTTCTTACCGTTATTTTACCGGTAAAATGTGATACATTTTTGAAAACCGCGTGAAAAGCGCAGCGTTTTATCTGGTAATTTTTGCCACTTCTTCGTCAGAAAGCTCCCGCCACTGCCCCGGGGCAAGCTGTGCATCCAGTGCAAGGCCGCCAATGGCCTCCCGGTGCAGGGCATTCACCCCGGCGCCGTACACGCCGAACATCCGTTTGATCTGGTGGTACACCCCCTGCCGCAGCACCACCCGCACGGTGCAGCCGTCCGGGGAAAGGGCGGTCACCTCGGCAGGCGAAAGGGCGGTGCCGTCCGCCAGCGTGACCCCCGCCGCAAAGCCGGTGCGCATCTCCTGTGTGAGCGGGGTGTCGATGGTCACGGTGTAGGTCTTGGAAACATGGTGCCGGGGGGACAGGATATCGTGGGCAAAGCTGCCGTCATCGGTCAGCAGCACAAAGCCGGTGCTGGTCTTATCCAGCCGCCCGGCCGGGAACAGCTCCCGCCGGGGGTAGGCGTCCCCTACCAGGTCCACCACGGTGGTATCCCGCTTATCGGTAGAAGCGCTCACCACCCCTTCGGGCTTATTGAGCATCAGGTAGACGAACTTCTGATAGCGCAGCGGCGCGCCGTCCACCGCCACGGTGTCGGTCTCCTTCAGCTGGGTGTCCCCTTTTTTGCACACCGCGCCGTTTACCTGCACACGACCCTTTGCCAGCATGATTTTGGCCTCGCTGCGGGTGCACTGGGCAGTTTCGGCCAGATATTTATCCAAACGCATAAGCGGTTCTCCTTTGTTGATGATGCCCTCAGTGTAACATGACAGACAAAATCGTGCAAGGTACAAACGCAAAAAGGAGAAGCCCGTGGGCTTCTCCTTTTTGTTGTTTATACTATGATCAGACGCTCAGGGAGGCGTGCTGCTCCACATCCTCGGGGTCAGCATCAAAGATGGGCTGCAGGACGTTGGCGATGAACTCCTCCACCTGCTGGGGTGCACGGCCCACAAAGTTCTCCGGCACAAGCCCTGCCACGATCTCCTCGCGGGTCAAGCCAAAGGCCGGGTCTGCGGCAATGCGGTCCACCATATCGTTGGGCAGGCCCTCTTCCTTGACCTGCTTACCGGCGGCGATGGCGTGCTGGCGCAGGCGCTCGTGCAGCTCCTGACGGTTGCCGCCCTTTTCCACAGCCTGCATCATGATGTTCTCGCTGGCCATAAAGGGCAGCTCGGCCATCAGGCGGCTGCGCACCACCTTGGGGTACACCACCAGACCATCGGTGACGTTGAGCATGATGTTCAGGATGGCGTCAGTGGCAAGGAAGCCCTCGGCCATAGCCACGCGCTTGTTGGCGCTGTCGTCCAGCGTGCGCTCAAACCACTGGCTGCCGGTGGTAAAGCTGGGGTTCAGCACGTCCACCATCAGGTAGCGGGCAAGGGCGCAGATGCGCTCGCAGCGCATGGGGTTGCGCTTATAAGGCATAGCGGAGGAACCGATCTGGTTTTTCTCAAAGGGCTCCTCCATCTCCTTGAAGTTGGCCAGCAGGCGCAGGTCGGTGGCAAACTTCATGCAGCTCTGGCCAATACCGGCCAGTGCGTTCAGGATAAAGGCGTCCACCTTGCGGCTGTAAGTCTGGCCGGACACCGGCACAACAGCCTTGGGGTCAAAGCCCATCTCCTTTGCAATGGAAGCGTCCACGGCGCGGATCTTGTCGGCATCGCCCTTGAACAGCTCCATAAAGGAAGCCTGCGTGCCGGTGGTGCCCTTGACACCGCGCAGCTGCAGGGTGGCCAGACGATGGTCGATCTCGGCCAGATCCATCACCAGCTCGTTGGCCCACAGGGTAGCGCGCTTGCCCACGGTGGTGGGCTGTGCGGGCTGGCAGTGGGTGTAGGCCATGCAGGGCATATCCTTGTACTCCTTGGCAAAGTGCGCCAGCTTTGCCAGCACACCCACCAGCTTTTTGCGCACCAGCTCAAGACCCTGCCGCATCACGATGATATCGGTGTTGTCGCCCACATAGCAGCTGGTGGCACCCAGATGGATGATGCCTGCTGCCTTGGGGCACTGCTGGCCGTAGGCATAGACGTGGCTCATGACGTCATGGCGCACCAGCTTTTCCCGCTCGATGGCCACTTCGTAGTTGATATCGTCCACATGAGCCTCCAGCTCGGCCACCATGTCCGGGGTGATGTTGGTCAGGCCCTGATCCATTTCGGCACGGGCCAGCGCCACCCACAGCCGCCGCCAGGTGCGGAACTTGTTGTCGTCCGAGAAGATGTACTGCATCTCATCGGAAGCGTAGCGGGTGGAAAAAGGGCTGATATAGCGATCATGCTGTGACATTGGTTGTTTCCTCCTGAAAATAACCCTCTCAGTCTCGCTTTGCTCGCCAGCTCCCCCGAGGGGGGAGCTTTTTGCGCTCTGCCGGTCAGCACCGGAAAACCTCCCCCTTTCGGGGGAGGTGGCACGCCGCAGGCGTGACGGAGAGGGTTTTCTTCTTATTCTACCATCAAACCTTGAAATAGTCCACGCCGCCCTCAAAGATCGGCTGGTATTTGTCGCCGGTGACGTTCTTGTACAGGTACTCGCCGCTGCGCTCCGAGTGACCCATCTTGCCGAACACGCGGCCGTCCGGGCTGGTGATGCCCTCGATAGCCAGCACAGAGCCGTTGGGGTTGAAGCGCTGATCCATAGTGGGTACACCGGTCAGATCCACATACTGGGTAGCCACCTGACCGTTGCGCAGCATGGTGTCCAGCACCTCCTGCGGAGCCACAAAGCGGCCCTCGCCGTGGCTGATGGCAACGGTGTGCATCTCGCCCACCTCGCACTTGCTGAGCCACGGGCTGCCGGTGGAAGCCACACGGGTGTGCACCAGCATGCTCTGGTGACGGCCGATGGTGTTGAAGGTCAGGGTGGGGTCGCAGGCGGTGATGGGACGGATATCGCCGTAGGGCACCAGACCCAGCTTGATCAGCGCCTGGAAGCCGTTGCAGATGCCCAGCATCAGGCCGTCGCGCTGCTGCAGCAGACGGCGCACAGCCTCGGTGACCGCAGGGTTGCGGAAGAAGGAAGCGATAAACTTGGCGCTGCCGTCCGGCTCGTCGCCGCCGGAGAAGCCGCCGGGCAGCATGACGATCTGGCTTGCGTCAATGGCTTTGACCAGTGCCTCGCAGCTCTCGGCAACGTCGGCGGGGGTCAGGTTGCGCACCACCAGAATTTCGGGGTCGGCACCGGCGCGGGCAAAGGCCTTGGCGGTGTCGTACTCGCAGTTGGTGCCGGGGAACACCGGGATGATGACCTTGGGCTTTGCCACACCGATCTTGGGTGCAGCGGGGGCGGTCAGGCTGCCGTTGATCTTCTCCACGGCAGAGCCGGCCTTGCGGTAGGGATACACAGGCTCCAGCTTGCTCTCCCAGATCTCCTGCAGTTCGGCCATATCCAGCTTTTCGCCGCAGGACTCGAAGGTGTACTCCTTGGTGGTCTCGCCCAGCAGCATACCGGCGGGAGAATCGGACACCATTTCCAGAATGATGGAGCCGTACATGGGCTCGAACATCTGGTGGGTGGTCATGTCCGCACGCATCTTGAAGCCGATGCGGTTGCCCAGACCCATCTTGAACAGTGCTTCGGCAATGCCGCCGTAGCCCACGGAGCAGGCAGCAGCGACCATGCCCTCCTCGATCATGTTCTCCACGATCCGGTAATTAGCCTTCAGGGAGAAGAAGTTGGGGCAGCCGGTCTCCGGGTCGATGATGGGACGGATGAGCACCACGGTGCTCTCGGGCTTCTTGAACTCGGTGGAGACTACGCGGCTTGCCTTGCCGATGGCAGTGGCAAAGGACACCAGCGTGGGAGGCACATCCAGCTGCTCAAAGGAGCCGGACATACTGTCCTTGCCGCCGATGGAGGCGATGCCCAGACCGATCTGCGCATCCAGTGCGCCCAGCAGGGCAGCCAGCGGCTTGCCCCAGCGCTCGGGCTTGTTGCCCAGACGCTCGAAGTACTCCTGGAAGGTCAGGTAGGCGTCCTCGTAGCGGAAGCCGGTGGCTACCAGCTTGGTCACGCTCTCAATAACAGCCAGCCGTGCGCCCACATACTGGTTGGCGCTCATCAGGTAGGGGTTATAGCCCCATGCCATGCCGGAGCAGGTGGTGGTCTCGCCGTCCACCGGCAGCTTTGCTACCATGGCGTTCTGGGGGGTCAGCTGGTATGCGCCGCCAAAGGGCATGAGCACGGTGGCGGCACCGATGGTGGAGTCGAACCGCTCGGAAAGGCCCTTCTTGCTGCAAACGTTCAGATCGCCCACCATGGACTTCATCTTCTGGCTGAAGGTCAGGCCGGACCACTGGGGCTGCCAGACGCTGCCCTTTTCCACATGGACGTTCTGGTGCTTTTCTGCACCGTTGGAGTTCAGGAATTCGCGGCTGATGTTCACGATGGACACGCCGTTCCATACCATGTTCAGGCGCTTTTCCTCGGTGACCTTGGCCACGGGGGTAGCCTCGAGGTTCTCTTCGGTAGCAATGGCGATGAACTTGTCCACATCCTCCGGGGCAAGTGCCACAGCCATACGCTCCTGGCTTTCGCTGATGGCCAGCTCGGTGCCGTCCAGACCCTCGTACTTCTTGGTGACCTTGTTCAGGTCGATGTACAGGCCGTCGGCCAGCTCGCCGATGGCAACGGAAACGCCGCCGGCACCAAAGTCGTTGCAGCGCTTGATCATCTTGCAGGCGTCCTCGCGGCGGAACAGGCGCTGCAGCTTGCGCTCGATGGGCGCATTGCCCTTCTGCACCTCGGCACCGCAGTGCTCAAGGCTGTCCAGCTTGTGTGCCTTGGAGGAGCC
Organism: uncultured Faecalibacterium sp.; assembly: GCA_934561115.1. Taxonomy (GTDB): domain Bacteria; phylum Bacillota; class Clostridia; order Oscillospirales; family Ruminococcaceae; genus Faecalibacterium. Next base: position 38,629 of record CAKTFS010000005.1, read on the forward strand.
GGTAGCACCGCCGATGCCGTCACGGCCGGTGCGGCCGCCCAGCAGCACGATCACATCGCCGGGGGCGGGGCACTCGCGGCGGACGTGGGAGGCAGGGGTAGCACCCACAACGGCGCCGATCTCCATGCGCTTTGCCACATAGCCGGGGTGGTAGATCTCGTCCACCTGACCGGTAGCCAGACCGATCTGGTTGCCGTAGGAGGAGTAACCGGCGGCTGCGGTGGTGACCAGCTTGCGCTGGGGCAGCTTGCCGGGCATGGTCTCGCTGACCGGCTTGAGCGGGTCGCCTGCGCCGGTGACGCGCATGGCCTGATAGACGTAGCTGCGGCCGGACAGCGGGTCACGGATGGCACCGCCGATGCAGGTAGCAGCGCCGCCGAAGGGCTCGATCTCGGTGGGGTGGTTGTGGGTCTCGTTCTTGAACAGGAACAGCCAGTCCTCGTCCTTGCCGTTGACATCGCACTTGATCTTGACGGTGCAGGCGTTGATCTCCTCAGACTCGTCCAGATTCTTCAGGATGCCCTGCTTCTTCAGCTCCTTGGCACCAATGGTGGCAAGGTCCATCATGCAGCGGGGCTTGTTCTCGCGGCCCAGCTCGGTGCGCATGGCCATGTAGCGGTCAAAGGCGGCCTGCACCACGGCGTCATCGATCTGCACATCGTCCAGAATGGTGCCGAAGGTGGTGTGGCGGCAGTGATCGGACCAGTAGGTGTCGATCATCTTGATCTCGGTGATGGTGGGTTCGCGCTGCTCGGAGCGGAAGTACTCCTGACAGAACTTGATGTCGCCCAGATCCATGGCCAGACCCTTTTCCTCGATGAACTTGGCAAGGCCAGCCTCATCCAGCTGGTTGAAGCCCTCCAGCACTGCCACGGCAGCAGGCACGGGGTACTCCATCTTCAGGGTCTCTTTGGTCTCCAGAGAAGCCTCGCGGGCCTCCACGGGGTTGATGACATACTTCTTGATCTCGGCCACCTGCTCGGGGGTCAGAGCACCCTCCAGCAGGTAGACGCGGGCAGAGCGCACCAGCGGGCGCTCGCCCTGACTGATGAGCTGGATGCACTCGGCGGCAGAATCTGCGCGCTGGTCGAACTGGCCGGGCAGGTACTCCACCGCGAAGGACACGCCCTCGGCAGCGGGCAGCTCGGCGTAGGTGTTATCCACCGGCGGCTCGCTGAACACGGTGCTGACACACTGGTTGAACAGTGCCTCGTCGATGCCTTCCACATCATAGCGGTTCAGCAGGCGCAGACCGGTCAGGTCCTTGATGCCCAGCAGGCTGGTGAGCTCGTTTTTCAGACCGTTTGCCTCGACATCAAAGCCGGGCTTTTTTTCCACATAAATACGATAGACCATTGGGTAGGTTCCCCCTTTGTATTCTTTCTTACTGCTTCTCTGCCAGCGCTTTCAGGGCACGCAGGCCGATATCGCTGCGCTTATGCAGCTTTTCAAAGCTGATCTTCTCGGCTGCTTCGTAGGCATGGCTCAGGGCATTGGTCAGGCGCGGGCCGGTGGCGGTAACGCCCAGCACGCGGCCGCCGTTGGTCACCAGCTGGCCGTCCTCGGTGATGGCAGTACCGGAGTGGTACACCGTCACGTTCTCCTCGCCGGGCAGCTGACCGTCCACAAGGCCGGAGATGGGCTTGCCCTTCTCGTAGGCCACAGGGTAGCCGCCGGAAGCCAGAATGACACAGGCCGCAGCGCCATCGGAGAACTTGACCTCCTGCTCTGCCAGCGTACCGTCGGTGCAGGCCTGCATGATATGCAGCAGGTCGCTTTCCAGCAACGGCAGCACCACCTGCGTTTCGGGGTCGCCGAAGCGGCAGTTATACTCGATGACCTTGGGGCCGTCCGGGGTGAGCATAAGGCCGAAGTACAGGCAGCCCTTGAAGGGGCAGCCCTCGGCGTTCATGGCGCGGATGGTGGGTAGGAAGATCTTTTCCATGCACTCCGCAGCCACCTCCGGGGTGTAGTAGGGGTTGGGGGCAATAGTGCCCATGCCGCCGGTGTTCAGGCCGGTGTCGTGGTCGTTGGCGCGCTTATGATCCATGCTGGAGACCATAGGCTTGACCACCTTGCCGTCCGTAAAGCTCAGCACGCTGACCTCCGGCCCGGTGAGGAACTCTTCCACCACCACATGGTTGCCGGATGCGCCGAACTTTTTGTCCAGCATGATCTCCTTGACGCCGTCGGCGGCCTGCTGCTCGTTTTCGCAGATGAGCACGCCCTTGCCCAGTGCAAGGCCGTCTGCCTTGATGACCACCGGGTACTTGCCCTCGGCGCGGATGTAATCCATGACCTTTGCGGGGTCATCGAAAGTCTCGTACTTTGCGGTGGGGATGCCGTATTTCTTCATCAGGTCCTTGGAGAACACCTTGGAAGCCTCGATGCGGGCAGCGGCCTTGTCCGGGCCAAAGGCGGGGATGCCCACCTTTGCCAGCGCATCCACCATGCCCAGTGCAAGGGGGTCGTCCTGCGCCACCACAACGTAATCGAACTTTTCTTCCACTGCAAAGCCCACCATGGTATCCACATCGGTGGCCTTGATGTTTTTGCACTTGGCGTCATAGCTGATGCCGCCGTTGCCCGGTGCGCACCAGATCTCGCCGCAGTCGGGGCTCTTTTTCAGTGCCTTGATGATGGCGTGCTCGCGGCCGCCGCCGCCCACTACTAAGATTTTCTTAGCCATATCATTTTCTCCTAAACTTTCGTTCTTTCCGTCCGCTGCCTCGCCCTCTCAGTCCGCTTCGCGTCCAGCTCTCCCAAAGGGAGAGCCCTTGGCAAAACCGGAAACTTTACCGTGCTGCCAAAGCCTCTCCCCTTGGGAGAGGTGGCATTGCGCAAGCAATGACGGAGAGGGCGAGCCCGCTCCCCTTAGTGATGGAACAGCCGCAGGCCGCAGAAGGCCATGGCGATGCCGTACTTGTTGCAGGTGTCGATGACCTGCTGGTCGCGGATGGAGCCGCCGGGCTGTACGATGGCGGTCACGCCGGAGCGGCGGGCGCGCTCGATGTTGTCACCGAAGGGGAAGAAAGCATCCGAACCAAGGCACACACCGGTCACCTTGCTGAGGTAAGCCTTCTTTTCCTCGGCGGTCAGCGGCTCGGGCTGGCGGGTGAAGGTCTCGGCCCAGACATCATCACCGATGACGTCCTCCGGGGTATCGCCGATGTAAACATCAATGGCGTTGTCGCGGTTGGGCTTTGCCACATCGTCGCGGAAGGGCAGATCCAGCACCTTGTCCATGTGGCGCAGCTGCCAGTTGTCGGCCTTCTGACCGGCCAGACGGGTGCAGTGGATGCGGCTCTGCTGGCCGGCACCCACGCCGATGGTCTGACCATTGTAGGTGTAGCACACGCTGTTGGACTGGGTGTACTTCAGGGTGATCAGGGCAATGATGAGGTCGCGCTTCTGCTCCTCGGTCACGTCCTTGTTCTCGGTGACCCAGTTGTTCAGCATGGTGTCGGCGTTGATGACCAGCTCGTTGCGGCCCTGCTCAAAGGTGATGCCGTACACCTGCTTATGCTCGATGGGCGCGGGCTGATAGGCAGGGTCGATGGCCACCACGTTGTAGTTGCCCTTCTTTTTGCCGGACAGGATAGCCAGTGCCTCCGGCTCGTAGCCCGGGGCGATGATGCCGTCGGAGACTTCGTGCTGGATCAGCTTTGCGGTGGGCACATCGCAGATGTCGGACAGGGCGATCCAGTCGCCGAAGGAGGACATGCGGTCTGCGCCGCGGGCGCGGGCGTAGGCACAGGCCAGCGGGGAGAGCTCGGTCTCCGGGGCAATGTGGTACATCCGGCGCTCCACCTCAGTCAGGGGCAGACCCAGTGCTGCGCCCGCCGGGGAAACGTGCTTGAAGGAGGCCGCTGCGGGCAGACCGCAGGCAGTCTTTAACTCCTTGACCAGCTGGATGGAGTTGAGGGCATCCAGAAAGTTGATGTAGCCGGGCTTGCCGTTCAGCACGGTAACGGGCAGGTCGGAGCCATCTTCCATATAAATGCGGCTGGGCTTCTGGTTGGGGTTGCAGCCGTACTTCAGTGCGAGTTCATTCATTGGTGCATCCTCCTTATATCCTAAGGTTTACTCTTATTCTTCCTCGGCGTCAAGCTTTTTGAGCAGTTCCAGCTCCTCGGGCAGCAGCTCCGGCTCTTCGGGGTCGTCAAAATCGCTGCACACCGGATCATATTTATTAAAGATCATATCGCCGCTCTCGCCGGTTTCCAGATCAATGACCCGGGCAAACAGGCTGACCTTGTTGTCCAGATTCAGGCTGCTCCACATATCGTGGGCAAAATCGCCGATGGTGCGGGGGCAGGCAAAGCGCAGGGGCTCGCCCTCAAAGCTGGGGATGGGGTTGCCGTTGTGCTTGTAGGTGCTGATGAAGTGGCCCTCGCCTGCAACGGGCTGGGGGTAATCAAAGAAATAGCGCTGCACGCTGTCGCCGTTGCCGTCGGCAGACTTGAGGATGCTCATCTGGTAGCTGCCGTCAGCGTACACCACAGCGGAGATGCGGGGGGTATAGTTGGGGCCGTCCGGCTCAAAGGTGCGGGTGCGCAGGGCATCGGCAAAGCTCTTGCCCTGACTCATCAGGTCGTAGATGGTATCGGTCTGGTCGCCGTTGGTCACGATGTGGGTCTTGCCAAGGGTCAGCACCGGGTTATAAATGATCAGGCTGGGATCCTCCAGCTTTGCGGGGTCGGCTGCAATGGTGCAGATGCCGCCGCGCTCGGGCACAGGGTCAAACACGCGGTTGCGGCTGTTCTCGCTGCGTCCCATGATAAAGTAGCCGATAAACATCTGCCGTCCGTCCGGTGCCATTGCCACAGCAATGCCGCGGCCGGGGTACTCGTTGGAGGCCAGATACTCGTTCAGGTTGATCTTTTCCATGTCAAATTCTCCTATTTACGGAACTCCCCCAGTCGCCTGCGGCGACAGCCCCCTCGGAGAGGGGGCCTTAAGCCTCCCTCCTTGAGGGAGGTGGCACGCCGTCAGGCGTGACGGAAGGAGTTTTTACTCCACTTCACCGTTACAGATCATAGCCACAGCCTTGGGCAGCAGCTTCCATTCCGCCTGCTCCATCACCCGCTTCTGCAGCACCTCGGGGGTGTCGCCGGGCAGGATATCCACGGCCTTCTGCAGCAGGATGGGCCCGCCGTCGCACTCCTCGTTGACAAAGTGGACGGTAGCGCCGGTCACCTTGCAGCCCCGGGCCAGTGCGGCCTCGTGAGGGCGCAGACCGTACATACCCGGCCCGCAGAAGGAAGGGATCAGCGCAGGGTGCACGTTCAGGATGCGGCGCGGATAAGCCGCGATGACGCTGGGGCCCAGCACGGACAGAAAACCCGCCAGCACCACCAGATCGATCTTGTGCGCCCGCAGCGTTTCCAGCAGCGCAGCGTCAAATTCCTCGCTGGTGGCGTAGTCCTTGCGGCGCACCACGCAGCCTTCCACACCGGCCTTGGCGGCACGTTCCAGCGCAAAGACGCCGGGCTTGGAGGCCACTACCAGCGTAATTTTACCATTGGGGTTCTCGCCCCGGGTTTCGCTGTCCAGCAGCGCCTGCAGATTGGTGCCGCCGCCGGACACTAACACGGCAATGTTCAGCACAGCTCCACGCCCTCACCTTCTGCGATGACGCCCAGACGGTAGGCTTCCGGCTCGCCGTTGGCGTGCAGGATCTCCAGTGCCTTATCGGCCTGCTCGGCGGGCACGGTGAGCACCATGCCCACGCCCATGTTGAAGGTGTTGAACATATCGTGCTCGGAGATGCCGCCCACCTTCTGCATCAGGTGGAACAGAGCGGGGGTGCGCACATCTGCCTTGTTGATGCGGGCGCAGCAGCCCTTCTTCAGGCTGCGGGGGATGTTCTCGTAGAAGCCGCCGCCGGTGATGTGGGAGATGCCCTTGACCTGCACCTCCTCCAGCACCTTCAGCACGGGCTTGACGTAGATCTTGGTGGGAGCCAGCAGCGCCTCGCCAAGGGTCTTGCCTCCCAGCTCGGCGGGGGTGGAGAACAGCACATCGGGGTCGGCGTCAATGTTGAACACCTTGCGCACCAGCGAGAAGCCGTTGGAGTGCACACCGGTGGAGGGCAGGGCGAGGATCACATCACCGGCTGCCATGGTCTCGTTGTTCAGGATCTTCTCCTTGTCCACAACGCCCACGGTGAAACCGGCCAGATCGTACTCGTCCTCCGGCATCATGCCCGGGTGCTCGGCAGTCTCGCCGCCCACCAGTGCGCAATCGGCCTGCACGCAGCCCTCGGCCACGCCCTTGACGATGTTGGCGATCTTTTCCGGCACGTTGCGGCCGCAGGCGATGTAATCCAGGAACACCAGCGGCTTTGCACCGGCGCAGATGACATCGTTGACGCACATGGCCACACAGTCGATACCAATGGTGTCGTGCTTATCCATGATCATGGCCACCTTCAGCTTGGTGCCCACACCGTCGGTGCCGGAGATCAGCACCGGGTGCTTGTAGCCGGTGCAGTCCAGCTCAAACAGGCCGCCAAAGCCGCCCAGGCCGCCGATGCAGTGCTCGTTCATGGTACGGGCGACATACTGCTTCATCAGCTCCACAGAGCGGTAACCGGCGGTAATGTCCACGCCTGCTGCGGCGTAGCTTTCAGAATAGCTCTTTTCCATGTTCTTACTCTCCTAACTTTTTGGCGTCCTTGGGACGGTCGTTCAGGTGACGGTCGTGAATATCGGTAGAAAGCACACTTTCCGGCTCTACGGCATACTCGCCGGTAAAACAGGCGGTGCAGAAACCGCATTTTGCGTTTTTGGCAAGCTGGACAACATGCTCGTTGGACAAATAGCCCAGCGTATCGGCGCCGATGACCTCGTTGATCTGCTCCAACGTGCGGCCGGTGGCCACCAGCAGCTTCTGGTCCGGGATATCGGTGCCGAAGTAGCACGGATACTTGAAGGGAGGCGCAGAGACCATAAAGTGCACCTCGGCAGCACCGGCATCCCGCAGCAGCTTGATGATGCGGGCAGAGGTGGTGCCGCGCACGATGGAGTCATCCACCAGCACCACGCGCTTGCCCTTGACGGTGCTGGACACCACGTTCAGCTTGATGCGCACGCTGTTCTCGCGCTGCTTCTGGCTGCCCTGAATGAAGGTGCGGCCGATGTATTTGTTCTTGATGAAACCGATGCCGTAGGGGATGCCGCTCTCCTGCGAGTAGCCCAGTGCTGCATCCAGGCCGGAATCCGGCACGCCGATGACCACATCGGCCTCTACGGGGTGCTCCTGTGCCAGGAAGCGGCCTGCCTGCTTGCGTGCCTCGTGCACCGAGCTGCCCTCGATGACGCTGTCCGGGCGGGCAAAGTAGATGAACTCGAACACGCACATCTGGGTGTCCGGGCGGCCGCAGTGATCCTTGATGCTGCGCAGCTCGCCGGTCTTGGTATCCACCACTACGATCTCGCCGGGCTCCACGTCCCGCAGCAGGGCGGCACCGGTGGCATCCAGTGCGCAGCTCTCGCTGGCAAAGACGTAGCCGCCGCCGGGCAGGGTGCCGATGCACAGGGGACGGTAGCCCCGGGGGTCGCGCACCGCGATGAGCTTGGTGGCAGACATGATCACAAGGCTGTATGCGCCTTCCAGCACGTCCATGGTCTTGCTGATGGCAGTCTCGATGCTGCCCATGCGCAGACGGTTGCGGGTAATGAGGTAGCAGATGACCTCGGTATCCGAGGAGCCGTGGAAGATAGCGCCCTCGTTTTCCAGCTGGCGGCGCAGCTCCACGGCGTTGGTCAGGTTGCCGTTGTGGCACAGCGCCATGGTGCCGCGGCCGTGGCGGACGATCATGGGCTGGGCGTTGGCGCGGACGCGGGTGCCGGCAGTGGCATAGCGCACATGACCGGTGGCCATGTGTGCCGTGGTAGTGGACAGGCTTGCCAGCACCTCCGGGGTGAACACCTCGTTCACAAGACCCAGATCCCGGTGGCCGGTGATCACACCGTCATCGTTGACAGCGATGCCGCAGCTCTCCTGCCCGCGGTGCTGCAGCGCATACAGGGCCGAATAAGCCGCTGCGGCCACATCCTCGGTACCGGCACGGTCGTAGATGCCGAAAACGCCGCACTCCTCATGCAGCGGATATGCAAAATCAGACATTGGTTCTCCTTTTTGCTCTGAAACCCTCTCAGTCATTGCTCCGCAATGCCAGCTCCCCCGAGGGGGGAGCTTTTATGCTGCTTTTCCGTCAGATGGCGTAAGACCTCGCCCTTCGGGAGAGGTGGCGCGCCGCAGGCGTGACGGAGAGGGTTCGCGTCTTACAGCTCGTTCAGTTCGTTCTGCAGCTTTTCTTCCTTGGCTGCGATCTGCTGTGCCATGGCTACGCGCTCGGCTTCCAGCTTTTCAGCCAGTGCGTCATCGCTCAGTGCCAGGATCTCCGCAGCCAGCCATGCGGCATTCTTGGCACCGTTCAGCGCCACGGTTGCCACCGGGATGCCGCTGGGCATCTGCACAGTAGCCAGCAGCGCATCCAAGCCATCCATCGCGCCGCCCTTCATGGGGATGCCGATGACCGGCAGGGTGGTGTTGGCGGCAAAAGCACCTGCCAGATGTGCTGCCATGCCTGCTGCGCACAGGATGACGCCAAAGCCGTTGGCCTTTGCATTTTTTGCAAAAGCTGCTGCCTCGGCGGGGGTGCGGTGTGCCGAAAGGATGTGTGCCTCAAAGGGGATGTCCAGCGCTTTCAGCTGGGCACAGGCACCCTTGACCACCGGCCAATCGCTGTCCGAACCCATGATCACTGCCACTTTACGAACCATTTTCCAAAGCCTCTCTTTCTCAACTGTCCAACAAGACCGACAAACAAAAAAGGCTGCGGTACACCTGTACCACGGCCTTTATTTCCGGTTTTTCTGTCCGCGCATTTTGCACAAGGTTGCACCATGCCCCTGATTGCAGTGAATGTGACCCCATTCCATGCGACCCGGCACCAGCAGCATCATTGAAGTTTCCCTCCGCAGTTTCCTGTGCAAGCGTTTTTTCAGGCGGCGATGCAAGCCCGTTTTTTGGGGCATCGTCCCTGTACTAGATACAGTTTACGGCAAAAAAACTGCTTTGCAAAGAGCGTTCGGGCAAATTCTCCCTTGTGTTCCCATGCCGTCAAAAAACTTTTGAAAGTTTTGTGCAGTTTCGCCATCCTTTTTCTTTTTAAGTATGACTTATGCAGCGGGTATATTTTATGTAAAGGCTGTGTTGATGTATCCCAGATAGAAAGCCGTATTTTTAAAAAATGATCTTTGCGGTGGCAGCGCGTGCCGCGCGGATCAGATCCGCCGGGGCGCAGCACACCTGCGTGCCGATGCGCCCGCCGGAAACGTAGACCTTCTGCTGGGTCAGCACGCTTTCGTCAAAGACGGTGCGGTACTGCTTTTTCATGCCCACCGGGCTGCAGCCGCCCCGCACATAGCCGGTGACCTTGTTGATATCCGCCACATGGATCATTGCCACGCTCTTTTCGCCCACGCTGCGGGCAGCGGCCTTTAAGTCCAGCTCTGCCGCCACCGGAATGACGAACACAAAATAATTTTTGCTGCTGCCCTGCGTTACCAGCGTCTTGTACACGCAGGCAGGGTCCTCGCCCATACTGGCGGCTACGGTCACGCCGTCCACCGCCACCCCCTCCTCGTGGGGGTACTCGTGGGCGGTATAGGCCACCTTTTCCCGTTCCAGAATGCGCATTGCGTTGGTTTTAGCTTCTTTTCCCATTGTTATTCCCTCTTTGATTCTATTGAACCCTCTCAGACCGCTTCGCGTCCAGCTCCCCCGAAAGGGGGAGCTTATGCGCAATAACCGGCAGATTCTCTTTCCCCGGGAAGTAACGCCCCATAGAAAGCAGTAAAAAGCTCGACCTTTGGGTGCGCAGTCATTGCACGGCAATGACTGCGCGGGTTCTTTTCTTTTTTATTCTACCACTTTTTCTGAAAAAATTCAAAATTTCTCTTGACTTCAGTTTCATGAAGTGATATCATAGCGTCACGCACTTCAGAGCACTGAAGTTTGACACTGCAAGCTGCGGCAAAGGAGCCGGTCTCCCTCGCCGTTTTACACGATAGGAAAAGGCAAAGGAGACAAAACACTATGATCATCGTACTCAAACAGGATGCACCCGACGTACAGGTGCGCGAGTTCTGCCACGAGCTGGAGGATATGGGCCTGCAGATCAACGATTCCAAGGGCAGCGACACCCATATTCTGGGTCTGATCGGCGATACCAAGGCCATTGCGGAGAGCTGGGTGCTGGCAAACCCGGTGGTGGAGACCTGCCGCCGCGTGTCCGAGCCTTACAAAAAGGCCAACCGCAAGTTCCACCCGGACGACAGCGTTATCGATGTAGAGGGCGTCAAGATCGGCGGCGGCAACTTTGCAGTCATCGCAGGACCCTGCAGCATCGAGAGCGAGGAGCAGATCACCTACTGTGCCCAGCGGGTAAAGGCAGCAGGCGCTTCCCTGCTGCGCGGCGGTGCGTTCAAGCCCCGCACCTCCCCCTACTCCTTTCAGGGAATGCGCAGCGAGGGTCTGGACCTGCTCAAGCTGGCACGCCGCGCCACCGGTTCGCCCATCGTGACCGAGATCATGAACACCGAGCACCTGCCCCTGTTTGAAAACGTGGACCTCATTCAGGTGGGTGCCCGCAATATGCAGAACTTTGAGCTGCTCAAGGCCGTTGGCCGCCAGAAAAAGCCGGTGCTGCTCAAGCGCGGCCTTGCCAACACGCTGGAAGAGTTCGTGATGAGCGCCGAGTACATCATGGCCGAGGGCAACGAGAACGTCATCCTGTGCGAGCGCGGTATCCGCACCTTCGAGACCAGTATGCGCAACACGCTGGACCTTGCCGGTGTGGTCATGCTGCACAAGATGACCCACCTGCCGGTGGTGGTGGATCCCAGCCACGCCTGCGGCCACGCATGGATGGTGCCGGAGCTGGCCAAAGCTGCGGTCGCCGCCGGTGCTGACGGCCTGATGATCGAGGTGCACAACAACCCCGCCAAGGCCAAGTGCGACGGCGCACAGAGCCTGACCCCCGACCAGTTCGATGAGCTGATGCAGTTCATCGGCAAAGAGGTGGAGTTCTTCGGCAAAAAAATGAACTGAATCTTCTCCGTCCGCTCCCCCGCAAGGGGGAGCTTTTTTGTGTACACCGGCGGGTTTTCGTTTTCTTTTCACGGATTTTATGGTATACTATGGTGTATTTTGAAAAAACACTGCCGAAAGAGGTTTTAAAGATGAAAGCACACATTGCACGCAACCAGAACGCCGGGGTGCCGCTGGCGCTGGGCTGGAACCTTTCCCCCGCCGACCGGGGCAAGCTGGAGGGCATGGCACCTGCCTTTGGCATGAAACTGCTGCCCGTTTCCCCCGCCGATGCCGGCAAGACCGTTGCCCAGCTGCTGGGCGAGGTGGAGGTAAAAGCCCCCAGAACGCTGGTGCTGGAGCCCGGTGCCTATCCCCCGGCGCTGGTGCTGGCAAACTTCCGTGATAAGGACGTTGACACCCTGCTGGACCTGATGCGGCAGGCACAGGTGACCATCCCTCTCAAGGCGGTAGTCACCCCCGCAAACCGCAACTGGATGTTTGCAGACCTGCTGGCGCATTTGCAGGAGGAGCACACCGCCTTTACCGCCGCAAAGGAGAGCCAGACCGTATGAAGAGCCGCATCATCCGCATGACCGCTGCACTGCTGGCGGCGGTGCTGAGCCTTGGCCTGCTGGTCGGCTGCAAACCCAAAAAGGAGCTGACCCGGTACACCACCATCTTTTATGATGTGTTCGACACGGTAACGCAGGTCATCGCCTACTGCGAGAGCGAGGAAGCGTTCAACACCCAGATGCAGGCGCTGCATCAGGATCTGATCGCCTACAATCAGCTCTACGATATCTACAACGACTACGATGGCGTTGTGAACGTCAAGACCATCAACGAAAACGCCGGCAAAGCCCCGGTACAGGTGGACGACCGCATCCTCTCCATGCTGGAGCTGGCGCGGCAGATGTACGACCTGACCGGCGGCAAGATCAACATTGCCATGGGCAGCGTGCTGGGCATCTGGCACGACCACCGCGAAGCCGCTGAAAAGAACGCTTCCGAGGCCGACAACACCCTGCCCACGCAGGAGCAGCTGGAAGCCGCTGCTCAGCACTGCGATATCAACGACCTTGTCATTGACGAGGAGGCCAAAACGGTCTATCTGTCCGACCCGGAGATGTCGCTGGACGTGGGCAGCGTGGGCAAGGGCTACGCGGTGGAGATGGTCTGCCGCGCCGCCGAAGCCCGGGGCCTGACCAGCGCACTGGTAAGCGTGGGCGGCAACCTGCGCGCCATCGGCACAAAGCCGGACGGCAGCCAGTGGACCGGCGGCGTGGAGAACCCGTGGAACGCCTCGGAGGTGTACACGAGCAACAACTCCATCTTCGGCTCGCCCATCAACATGAGCGACCTTGCGCTGGTGACCAGCGGCGACTACCAGCGCTACTTTGTGGTGGACGGCAAGCGCTACCACCACATCATCGACCCGGACACCCTGTGGCCGGCTGCCTACTACAACGGCGTCACCGTGCTGTGCCCGGACTCCGGCATGGCAGACTGCCTGACCACTGCCCTGTTCTGTATGCCGCTGGAAGAGGGGCAGAAGCTGGTGGAATCGCTGGACGGCGTCGAGGCCATGTGGTGCACGCCCGATCAGCAAGCCACCACCTCCAGCGGCTGGGACAGCCACCTGAAAAAGTAATTTTTTTGGCGGAAAATCTATTATTCATTTCGGAATAGCGGAGCGTCTGCGGACGCTCCGCTATTCCCTTTTCCGTGAAAAAGTTATTCCGAAAAGTCCGCAGACTTTTCGGAATAACAAATAAAAAATTTCTTTCCGCTATTTATGCCCAGAGCAAAGCGGAGGGCATTCAAAATCGTCTCCTCACGCAAAAAGGCTGCCGCACGCAATGTGCAGCAGCCTTTTGTTTGTTTATCCGGTTATCCCGTCAGGCATCACTCCACGATGATGCTCTTGCCGGTCATCTCGGCGGGAACGGGCAGGCCGATATAGGGCAGCATGGTGGGTGCGATGTCGGCCAGGCAGCCGCCCTCGCGCAGCTTCACGTCGCCGCAGCCAACAGCCACAAAGGGCACAACGTTGGTGGTGTGGGCGGTGAAGGGGGTGCCGTCCGGGTTCATCATCTTTTCGGCGTTGCCGTGGTCGGCGGTGATGAAGGCGCAGCCGCCGGCGTTCAGCACAGCGGTGACCACCTGATCCACGCAGCTATCCACAGCCTCAACGGCCTTGACAGCAGCCTCGAACACGCCGGTGTGACCGACCATATCGCAGTTTGCGAAGTTCAGGATGACCACATCGTACTTGCCGCTCTCGATGCGCTTGACGCACTCGGCAGCAACTTCGGGGGCGCTCATCTCGGGCTTCAGGTCGTAGGTGGCAACCTTGGGGCTGGGGATGACGCAGCGGTCCTCGCCCTCGTAGGGAGCTTCCACGCCGCCGTTGAAGAAGAAGGTGACGTGGGCGTACTTCTCGGTCTCGGCAATGCGCAGCTGGGTCTTGCCGTGGGCAGACAGATACTCGCCCAGAACGTTCTTCAGCTCCACCGGGGGATAGGCCACTTCGCAGTTGGGCATAGTGGCATCGTACTCAGCCATGCAGACGTAGTGCACCTGCTTGCGGCCGCCGCGGCGCTCGAAGCCGGTAAAGGCATCGTCGCAGAAGATGCGGGTCATCTGGCGGGCACGGTCGGGGCGGAAGTTCATGAAGATGACGGTGTCGCCATCCTGCACGCGGCCACCCTCGCAGGTGACGCAGGGCAGCACGAACTCGTCGGTCTTGTCTGCTGCGTAGGAAGCCTCGATGGCTTCGGCAGCGTTGGCAGCGTGCTCGCCCTCGCCGTAGACGAAGGCAGCGTAGGCCTTCTCCTCGCGGTCCCAGTTGTTATCGCGGTCCATGGCGTAGTAACGGCCGGAAACGCTGGCGATCTTGCCCACGCCCAGCTCGTCCAGCTTGGCCTGCAGGTCAGCCAGGAAGCCCTTGCCGGAGTGGGGGTCGGTGTCACGGCCGTCGGTGATGCAGTGCAGGTAGACTTCCTTTGCGCCCAGATGCTTTGCCATCTCCAGCACGCCGAACCAGTGGTCAGCATGGCTGTGCACGCCGCCGGTGCCCACCAGACCCATCAGGTGGATAGCCTTACCGGCCTCGATGGCGGCCTTCATGTTCTTGACCAGCACAGGGTTCTTGAGCATCTCGCCGTCGCGGATGGACTTGGTGATGAGGGTGAGCTGCTGGTACACGATGCGGCCTGCGCCCATGTTGGTGTGGCCGACCTCGGAGTTGCCCATCTGGCCATCGGGCAGGCCGACAGCCATGCCGGAAGCATCAATGGTGGTCATGGGGTACTTTGCCATCAGAGCATCCAGATGAGGGGTCCTGGCAGCCACCACGGCGTTGCCGAAGGTCTCGTTCGGCACCCAGCCGAAGCCATCCATGATGCACAGAAGAACAGGTTTCTTTGCCATAAAATTGAATCTCCTTTGAATTTATCACGCGTTGCGGGCAAGGCCAGATGCCCCGCCTGCGGAGGTGCAGCCTGCGGGTGCATAACACCCGGGCGGCTGCTGTAAAAACAGATCAGCGCCCGGCTCAGCGCTGAAAAAACGGCGCAGCCGGGCGCTGAAACAGCTTGTTAAGAAAAGGCAGTTGCTCAGCCCTTGGTGGCTGCATTGACGATGACTGCAAAGTCGGGAGCCTTCAGGGATGCGCCGCCGATCAGGCCGCCGTCCACGTCCTTCTTGCTCAGCAGCTCCTCGCAGTTCTTGGCGTTCATGCTGCCGCCGTACTGCACGGTGGTAGCCTCGGCCACAGCCTCGCCGTACAGCTCGCCCACCACCTTGCGGATCTGAGCGCAGACTTCCTCTGCCTGATCGGAGGTAGCGGTCTTGCCGGTGCCGATAGCCCAGACAGGCTCGTAGGCGATGACAACGTTTGCCATCTGCTCGGCGGTCACGTCACGCAGGGCGATCTTGGTCTGCATACGGACCAGTTCCTCGGTAACGCCCTCCTCGCGCTGCTGCAGGCTCTCGCCCACGCAGATAATGACCTTCAGGCCGGCGTTCAGGGCAGCCAGAGCACGCTTGTTGACGGTCTGGTCGGTCTCTGCAAAGTACTGGCGGCGCTCAGAGTGGCCGACGATGACGTACTCCACGCCCAGATCCACCAGCATATCGGCGCTGATCTCGCCGGTGAAAGCACCGGACTTCTCAAAGTGGACGTTCTCAGCACCCACATGGATGTTGGTGCCCTTGGTCTTAGCCACAGCGGTGACCAGATCAGTAAACGGGGTGCAGATGACGACCTCGCAGGTAGCGTCCTTCACGGCGGGGATCAGCTCGTCCACCAAGACAGCTGCTTCGGAGGCGGTCTTGTTCATCTTCCAGTTACCGGCGATAATAGCCTTGCGCTTTGCCTTATCCATTGTTATTTTCTCCTTACCTTCGTAAATATTTACAAATTGCCTGCACAAAAAGAAAAGATGCGGCGGCGTAAATGCCGCCGCACCCATTGTGATGCCGGAAAAATTATGCGTTCTGGATGACTGCGATGCCGGGCAGCTCCTTGCCCTCCAGATACTCCAGAGAAGCGCCGCCGCCGGTGGAGATGTGGGTCATCTTATCGCCCAGACCCATCTGCTGCACAGCTGCTGCGCTGTCGCCGCCGCCGATGACGGTGGTAGCATCGCTCTCAGCCATAGCCTTGGCAACAGCCAGAGTACCGGCTGCCAGAGTGGGGTTCTCGAACACGCCCATGGGGCCGTTCCAGACAACGGTCTTGGAAGCCTTGACAGCGTCAGCAAACAGCTTCATGGTCTCGGGGCCGATGTCGCAGCCCTCCATGTCAGCGGGAATTGCGCTGATGGGCACCACGGTCACGTCCACAGGAGCATCGATGGGATCGGGGAAGTCCTTGATGCAGGCTGCATCCACGGGCAGCAGCAGCTTGACGCCCTTCTCCTGAGCCTTAGCCATCATTTCCTTGCAATAGTCGAGCTTGGTGTCGTCGCACAGGCTCTTGCCAACCTCGTAGCCCTGAGCCTTGGCAAAGGTGTAAGCCATGCCGCCGCCGATGATCAGGGTATCGACCTTCTCCAGCAGGTTGGAGATGACGTTCAGCTTATCAGCAACCTTGGCACCGCCCAGAATAGCGGTGAAGGGACGGACGGGGTCGTTGACGGCGTTGCCCAGATACTTGATCTCCTTCTCCATCAGGTAGCCGACAGCGGTATCCTTGATGTAGTCGGTGACACCTGCGGTGGAGCAGTGTGCACGGTGGCAGCTGCCGAAGGCATCGTCCACATAAGCGTCAGCCAGAGAAGCCAGCTCCTCGCTGAACTCGGGCATGTTCTTGGTCTCTTCCTTGCGGAAACGGGTGTTCTGCAGCAGAACGACGTCGCCGTTGTTCATGGCAGCCACAGCAGCCTTTGCGTTCTCGCCCACAACGTTATCGTCGTCGGCAAACACAACGGTCTTGCCCAGCTTTGCGCTCAGAGCCACAGCAACGGGAGCCAGGCTGAACTTCGCCTCGGGGCCGTTTTTGGGCTTGCCCAGATGGCTGCACAGAATGACCTTAGCGCCATCGTTGACCAGCTTCTGGATGGTGGGCAGAGCTGCATTGATGCGGTTCTCGTTGGTGATGACACCGTCCTTCATCGGGACGTTGAAATCGCAGCGGACAAGCACCTTCTTGCCGCAGTAGTTCTGATCGTCGATCGTCTTCTTACCTAAACCCATGGTAAAAACTCCTCTCAAGTTATAATTCTGAACCAGAGTCTCGCTCACAATCGGGGCTTTGCCCCGTACAGTTACTATTATAAACAAAAAATGTGTGTATTGCAAGGATATGAGATAGATAATTGTTTAACAAACATTTGCCGTTGTTGCACGGAAATGTGTCTATTTTGCCCGAAGTGCGTTTTTTTCTGCCCGCAGACGCCGGAAATGGCGTTTTTTCATCACGACAAAAGGGATCCGGAAGCGCCCGCAGGCATTTCCGGATCCCAAATCAAAAAATAGATGCGTTATGCAAAATATTCCTGTGCGCGGCGGGCGGCATCGTTGATGCAGTCCCGCAGCTGGTCCAGCGTATCAAACTTTTTGCTGGGGCTCAGGTAAGCGTGGAACTCCACCACCGGGTCGGTGCCGTACAGGTCGCCGGAAAAGCCCGGGATAAAGGTCTCGCAGGTCACCTTGGTGGCGTCATCGTTCACGGTAGGGCGGCTGCCCAGACCGGTAGCCGAGGGATACCACACCCCGTTGATGCAGGTGCGGGTGATATAAATGCCGCTGCGGGGCATCTGGAAGCCCTGCGGGTACAGCTGGTTGATGGTGGGCACCCCAAGGGTGTGCCCCAGCCCTGCCCCGTGCTGCACCGCAAAGCGGATGGCGTAGGGCATGCCCAGCATGGCGTTGGCAGCCGGGATATCCCCGCCCTCCAGCGCGGTGCGGATTCGGGTAGAGGACACCGGCTTTTCCTCAAACTGTGCCATGGGCACCACCACCACCTCTACCCCAAGGGGGGCGCAGAGGGCGCGCAGCAGCTCCGGTGTACCGGCAGCCTTTGCGCCAAAGGTGAAGTTCTCGCCGCAGAACAGCGCCCGGGCGTGGCAGTTTTCCACGATGCCGCGCACAAACTCCTCCGGGCTCAGCGCCTTGATTGCCTCAAAGTCCGGGGTGAGGTAATACTCCACCCCAAGGCTGTGGATCAGGGCGTGCTTATCCTCGGTAGAAAGCAGGCGCTTGCCCTTCATTTTATTTTCCACCGGCAGGCGGAAGGTGAACACCGCCGGGGCTGCGTCATGGGTCTTTGCCCACTGCACCGCCCCCTCGATCACCGCCCGGTGGCCGATATGGATGCCGTCAAAGTAGCCCATGGCCACGGCGGTGCCTTTTTCAGGCTGTGCCAGCGGCAGCGGGGCAAACTGAGAAATGATCTGCATGGGTCTTGTTTCCTTTATTGCTCAATTACGTTCCACGAACAGTTTTTCCACCCGGAGCACCCCGCCGGTGATATTGGCAAGGCCAAGGAACTGCCCGGCGGCGCTGCGCACCCGGTAGCGTCCGTCTGCTGCGGGGTAGCGGCTGGTGGGGCAGCCGTTGTAGAGGTGCTGCTCCACCCATGGCTCCACCACCAGCAGCGGCAGCGGGGTGAACACGCTTTCCACCGGCAGCATCAGTGCTTCCAGTGCAGCGCTCCCCTGCTCCTTTGCGGCTAGAATTTCTTCCAGCGTGTGGGCGTCTGCCTCGGTGTACAGACCGGCAGAAGTGCGGCGCAGCGCGCTCATGGTGCCCTTCTGCCCCATGGCGGCGGCAATGTCCTCCAGCAGCGTGCGGATGTAGGTGCCCTTGGAGCAGCGCACCGTCAGCACATACTCGTTTTCTGCCGGACTGCCGCCGTACTCAATGCTGTAAATTTCAATGGGGCGCGCCTTGCGTTCCACGGTCACGCCCTCACGCGCCAACTTATACAGCGGCTGGCCGTTGATCTTGACCGCCGAGTACATGGGCGGCACCTGCATCTGCGCACCGACAAACTGCGGCAGCACAGCCAGCAGCTCTTTTTCCCCAGCGGTGACAGGTGCAGTCTCCAGCACCGTACCGGTGCTGTCGCCGGTATCGGTGCGTGCACCCAAACGCAGGGTAGCGCGGTAAGCTTTATCGTGGTTCAGCTGCAGGTCTACTGCCTTGCTGGCACCGCCGCAGAACACCGGCAGAACGCCAGTGGCCATGGGGTCCAGCGTACCGCTGTGCCCCAGCTTGCGGGTGCCCAGCACACCGCGCAGCTTTGCCACCACGTCAAAGCTGGTCCAGTCCATAGGCTTGTCTACGATCAGGATGCCCTGCATCATGCTTCCTCCTGCGGTGCGTCCAGCTCGGTTTCCACCTCTGCAAGGATCGCGTTTTTGGCGTTTTCAAGGTCGCCCAGCAGTTCACAGCCCGCTGCGCGGGTGTGGCCGCCGCCGCCCAGCCGCCGGGCGATGGCACAGGCGTCCACGCCCTTTGCGGTGCGCACGCTGATGCGGTAGCTGCCGCCGGGCTGCTGGCGCAGGGTCAGGCCCACCTTGACCCCCTCGATGCTGATGGGCAGGCCGGTCAGCTCCTCCAGATCCGCGGGGTCTACCCCGCTCTGCCGGATCTCGTCCCGTGTCAGGTAGATCAGGGCGCAGCGGCCGTCCAAATAGTACTCCAGATGGTTGCGGGCGATGCGCTCGGCCTCCATGCGGGCACGGGGCTTTGTGTCGAAGAGCAGGGTGTTCAGCTCCTCCACATGACAGCCGGCCTCAATAAGCTTTGCAGCAATCTTGTGGGTGTTGGCTGTGGTGGAGGAGAACTTGAAGCAGCCGGTATCGGTGGCAACACCGGTGTACAGACAGTCTGCAATGTGGGGAGAGATGGGCACGCCCATCTCCACAATGACCTGATACAGCAGCTCCGCTGCCGCAGCGGCACCGGCATCCAGAAGGGTAAAATCGGCATAGCCGTTGTTGCCTGCGTGGTGGTCGATGCACAGGTCCACATGGTGTGCATACTGCGGCACACCGTTATTTTCGCCAAACAGCTGCAAACCGGCCACGTCCACCGCGATCACGGTGCGGGGCTCGAACTCGCCCTTGAACAGCCGTGGGTTTGTAAAGGCGTAACGGGACGGAATAGCATCGGAGCAGAGCACCGCCGTTGTTTTTTCCAGCGCTTTGAGCGCATAGTACAGGGCGCTGCCGCAGCCGATGGTGTCACCGTCCGGGTTTTTGTGGCACAGAATCAAAATGTTGTCCGCAGCCAGCAGGCGCTGCGCCATCTGCTGCACATTCAGTTGTTCTGTCATCCAATGATCCATCCTTTCCGCAAAGGCAGTCAGTCCTCGGTCTGTTCGGTATCGGCAGGCTGTGCTTCCTCCTCGCCGTTCACGTTCAGGCTGCGCAGCAGCTCGTTGATGTGGGCGGCGTAGGCGGCACCGTCATCCTCCACAAAGATGAAGCGGGGTGCCTTGCGGATGTGCATTTTTTTGCTGACCTCGGTGCGCACATGGCCTGCGGCACGGTTCAGCGCTTCAATGGCGGGCTTGGGGCCGTCTGCACGGCCCATCACGCTTACATACACCTTTGCCACATCCAGATCCGGCGTCACGTCCAGACGGGTGACGGTCAGCAGACCGCCCTCCAGCCGCGGGTCCTTCAGCCGGCCGATGATGGCAATGACCTCGCGCTTCATATCCTGCGCAAGACGGCCCATATTTTTCTGAGACATAGTTTTCTCCAAATTCTGTCCGGCAGCTTCCCAAAGCCTTACCCCGGCCGGGGCAAGGCGGCCTTTGTCTGCCAAAACGACGGATGAGGGCGCACGCTCCACACCTGCGAAAGATACGCCCTCATCAGTCTCACTTCGTTCGACAGCTTCCCCCGTCCGGGGAAAGCCTTTTCTGCCGGGAAGCTGTTATATATTCGGTTCTTGCTTAGTCGCGGTACTCTTCCATCTTGAAGGCCTCGTACACGTCGCCTTCCTTGACGTCCGCAAACTTCTCCAGGGTCACGCCGCACTCGTAGCCCTCGGCCACTTCCTTGGCGTCATCCTTGAAGCGCTTCAGGGAGGCGATCTCGTCCTCGGCAATAACGATGCCGTCACGCACCACGCGCACCTTGCTGTCGCGGGTGATCTTGCCGCTGGTCACGCGGCAGCCTGCAACGGTGCCCACGTTGGAGATCTTGTACACCTGACGCACCTGCAGCTCGCCCAGAGAGACCTCGCGGAACTTGGGTGCCAGCATACCCTTCATAGCGTCGGTGACATCGTTGATGGCGTCGTAGATGACGCGGTACATACGCATTTCCACCTTGGTGGCAGCGGCTTCTTCCTTAGCCACATTGTCCGGGCGGACGTTGAAGCCGATGATGATGGCGTTGGAGGCATCGGCCAGATCGACGTCGGACTTGCTGATGGCGCCGACACCGGCATGGATGACGCGCACGCGCACCTCGTCGTTGGAGATCTTCTCCAAGCTCTGCTTCACAGCCTCGGCAGAACCCTGCACGTCGGCCTTGACCACGATAGCCAGTTCCTTCATGTCGTTCTGTGCCATCTGGCTGAACAGGTTATCCAGCGTGACCTTCTGGAAGGAGGAGAACTGCTTCTCCTTGGCGGCAGCAATGCGCTGCTCGGCCAGCTCACGGGCCAGACGTTCGTCCTCAACAGCCTCGAACAGGTCGCCGGCCTCGGGCACGGCGGTCAGGCCGGTGATCTCCACGGGGGTGGAGGGGCCGGCATCGGTGAGCAGCTGGCCCTTGTCGTTGCGCATGGTACGCACACGGCCCACGGCGGTACCGGCAATGATGACATCACCGGCGTGCAGGGTGCCGTTCTGCACCAGAATGGTGGCGATGGGGCCCTGACCCTTGTCCAGACGTGCCTCGACCACAGCACCCTTGGCGCGGCGGTTGGGGTTGGCCTTCAGCTCCATGACCTCGGCTTCCAGCGCAACGCGCTCCAGCAGGTCGTTGATGCCCATACCGGTCAGTGCAGAAACGGGGATGCAGGCCACATCTCCGCCCCAGTCCTCGGGGATCAGACCATACTTGGTCAGGCTCTCCTTCACGCGCTCGGGGTTGGCGGTGGGCTTATCCATCTTGTTGATGGCCACGATCACCTTGACCTCAGCAGCCTTGGCGTGGTTGATGGACTCGATGGTCTGGGGCATGATGCCGTCATCAGCAGCCACGACCAGAATGGCGATATCGGTCATGTTGGCACCGCGGGCACGCATGGAGGTGAAAGCCTCGTGACCCGGGGTGTCCAGGAAGGTGATCTTGCTGTCGTTGATGCGCACCTGATATGCACCGATGGCCTGCGTAATACCGCCGGCCTCGCCTGCGGTGACGTTGGTCTTGCGGATCGCATCCAGAATACTGGTCTTGCCGTGGTCAACGTGACCCATGACACAGACCACCGGGGGACGCTCCACCAGATCCTCCTGTGCATCCTCTTCCTGCGTGAACAGGCGCTCCTCGATGGTAACGTGCACTTCGTGCTCGACCTTTGCGTGGAACTCCTCAGCCAGCAGAGCTGCGGTGTCGAAATCGATCACGTCGTTGATGGCGTGCATCTCGCCCATCTGCATGAACTTGGCAATGACTTTACCGGCCTGCTGCTTCAGGCGGGCAGCCAGCTCGCCCACGGTGATCTCATCGGGGATCAGCACCTTCAGCTGGGCGTTGCGGGCCTTCTCCAGCTGGATGCGCTGCAGACGCTCAAACTCGGTCTCGCGCTTGCCCTTCTGGAACTGCTGGCGCTGGCGCTGGCCGCGCTGGGTGAACTTCTGCTTGTTGCCCTGCGGGGTGGGCTTGCGGCGGTTCTCGGTGTTCTTGGTGGAGGCCAGATCATCGTAACGGGCATCGAAACGGTCCACGTTCATATCCACAGTGCGGGTATCCACGGTGACCTGATTGTCCTCGCGGCGGACAGAGACTGCCTGTGCGGAGGCAGCAGTAGCCTTTGCGCCGGTCTCGCGTGCCAGCTCGCTGAAGGAAACGGTCTTTTCCTCGCGCTTCTTGTGCTGCTCGGGCTTCTTGTCGCCGTGCTTGCCGTTATTGTTATTATTATTGTTGTTTGCCTTGGGCTGCTCAGCCTTTGCAGCAGGCTGCTGGGGCTTTTTGTCGGCCTTGGGAGCCTCGGGCTTCTTTTCAGCCTTCTGCTCAGCCTTCTTCTCGGCCTTGGGCTCCTCCTTGGGAGCCTTGGCGCTGTTCAAAAACTCGTCCAGATTCGCCACGCTGTTATCCTTGCTGAACTTCTCCAGCAGGTAGTTCAGCTCGTTCTCCTCCAGATTGGAGCTGTTCTTCTTGCCGGTGCTGCCCATAGCGGTCAGTTCATCCAGCACCTTCTTTGTAGAAAGGTTCAGATCCTTTGCAAAGTCACTCACTTTATATTTTACGATCATTCGCTCATATCCTCCTCATTTTTGATTGCTCCGCAGTCCGACAGGCGGTCGAAGCAGAGCTTTGCGAGGTTGCGGTCGGTCACCGCGTAAACAGCCACGGGCTTGTGGCTGATATCGGCCAGCTTATCCTGCGTCAGCGGCATGGTGAACACGTCCACCAAGTCCCCCACGGCGTAGTTCAGGCGCTGCAGGGTCTTGGGGCTGATGTCCGATGCGGTCATCACCAGCCATGCCTTGCTTTTTACGCAGGCTTCCTCCACGGCGTCAAAGCCCATGGTCAGCGCACCGGCCTTGCGGCACAGGCTCACGGCCTGATACAGCGCCTCCTCCGGGGGCAGCTTGGGTTTTGCGGGGGCGTTATTCTTTTTTGCCATCGGCTGCTGCCTCCTTTGCGGCTGCGGCCAGCTGTACAGCCAGCGCGTCGTATACCTCGGCGGGGACCGGCTGCTCAAAGCAGCGCTCCAGCGCCTTTTTCTTCTTTGCCTTGGTCAGGCAGTCCGGGTCTGGGCAGAGATATGCGCCGCGCCCCGGCTTTTTACCTACCAGATCAATGCTGATCTCCCCGCTGGGTGCGCGCACCACGCGCACCAGCTCCTTTTTGGGGCGGCTGGTCATGCAGCCGATGCACTGGCGGGCAGGGATCTTTTTTTGTGCCATCCGGTTTCCCTCCTTCGGCAGATGGTGCCGGGCTTATTCAGCGTCTGCTGCGTCCTTCTTGGGCTCTTCGTCCTCGCCGTAGTAGCCGCTCTCGGGACGGATATCAATGTTGTAGCCGGTCAGGCGGGCGCACAGGCGGGCGTTCTGACCCTTGTTGCCGATGGCCAGGCTCAGCTGCTGGTCGGGCACGGTGACGCGGCAGGAGCGGGTCTCGCCGGGCAGCAGCTCCACCTTGACCACCTTGGCGGGGCTCAGGGCTGCGGAGATGAACTCAGAGATATCTTCGCTCCACTTGACGATGTCGATCTTCTCGCCGCCCAGCTTTTCCACAACAGCGGCCACGCGGGCGCCGTGCTCGCCGATGCAGGCAGAAACAGGGTTGACGTTGGGGTCCTTGGACCAGACAGCCATCTTGGTGCGGGCACCGGCCTCGCGGCTGATGGCCTTTACCTCCACAGTGCCGTCAAAGATCTCGGGCACTTCCAGCTCAAACAGGCGCTTGACAAGGCCGGGATGGGTGCGGCTGATCATCACGCGGGGGCCGCGCTCGGTGCTGACCACGTCCACGATGTAGACCTGCAGGGTCTCGCCCTCGGTGTACACCTCGCCGGGCACCTGCTCGTTGCGGGGCAGAACAGCCTCGCCGCCCTTGCCCAGATCCAGCGCAACGATGCCCTTCTCGGTATCCACGCGGGTAACGGTGGCCTGCACGATATCATGTGCGCGGGACTGGATCTCGCTGAGCTGCTGGTTGCGCTCGGCCTCGCGGATGCCCTGACGGATGACGTGCTTTGCGGTCTGGGCAGCAATGCGGCCGAAATCGCGGGTCTTGAGCGGGGTGATGATGCGGTCGCCCACTTCGTAGCTGCTGCGGATCTTGCGTGCCTCGGTCACGCCGATCTCGGCGTGCTCGTCGTACCAGTCCTCGTCTGCCACGATGTCCTGGATCAGAGCCACGTCAAAGCGGCCGGTGTCGGGGTCGATGTCCACACGGATGTGATCCTCCTCGACCTCATAGTTCTTCTTGACGGCAATGATGATAGCCGCCTTGATCTTTTCGATCAGGTACTCTGCGGTGATGCCGCGCTCATGCTCCAGCATGGAGAGCGCTTCAAAAAAGTCCTTATTCGCTGCTGTCATTTTTCGGGTTCCTCCTATATATTTTGTTCTCTTTTCTCCATCAGAGACGGTTCTTCTCAGTTGAACAGATCCTCGTCGTCGCACAGCTGCACGCCGGAGGCTGCATTTACTTCAAAGGTCACGGGGCCGTTCTCGGTCTCCAGCGTTACGGTGCTGCCCTCGCGGCCGGTCAGGATGCCGGCAAGTTCCCGCACGCCGTCGGCGTTGGGGCGGATCAGCTTTGCCCGCACCTTCTGGCCCTTGAGCGCCTCGTAGTGCTCCGGGCGGGTCAGCTTGCGGCCAAGGCCGGGGCTGCCCACCTCCAGATAATAGCTCTGGTCGATGGGGTCTGCCTCATCCAGAATGGGGTCCAGTGCGTGGGACACCTCTGCACAGGTGTCGGTATCCATGGTGCCGTCCCGGTCGATGAGGATGCGAAGATACCAGTCCGGCCCTTCCTTCTCAAAAACCACATCCCACAGGCGCAGACCCATGCCTTCCACCGTGGGACGGACAAGCGCTTCCACTCTCTGCGCGGTGTTGCCGCCAGACTGCTTCGCCATAAAAAACCTCCAAACAAACAAGAAACGCGGACCTTGCGGCCCACGTTTCAGGTTAAACTATATCGTACTACTAGAATATAGCATACTCTTGCGATTTATGCAAGCATTTTCGCAATTTTTTTGCTGTTGTACGCCCTTTGGGGCTTTTTACAGTACCCAGACGCCGTTTTCAAACAGCGGCACGGTGCGGCCGTCGCGGCATTTGCCGGTGATGCGGCTGTCCTCTGCACCGATCATCACATCCTCGTGCAGGGAGGAGTGGTTCATGCCGCGGGCTGCCAGTTCTTCCTTAGAAAGGCCGGTGCCGCCCACGGTGGTGCCGGGGTAGCTGTCGCCAAAGGCGATGTGGCAGGCGGCGTTCTCGTCAAACAGAGTGTTGTAGAACAGCTTGCCACTGCGGTTGATGGGGCTGGAAGCAGGCACCAGCGCCACCTCGCCGATGTGGCGTGCGCCCTCGTCGGTGTCCAGCAGCTGACCCAGCAGGTCTGCGCCCTCGTCCGCACCGTGCTCCACCACCTTGCCGTCCTTGAAGGTGACATGGAAGTTCTTGATCAGCTGTCCATTAAAAACATAGGGCTTTGTGCCGTAAACGATGCCGTCCACCTTATCCTTATGGGGCGCGGTGAACACCTCCTCGGTGGGGATGTTGGGCAGGAAGGGCACGCCCTTCTCGTTTTTGCTGCCGGCGCTCTCCCACACCGCCTGCTCGGCCAGACCCACGGTCAGGTCGGTGCCGTTGGCGCTTTCAAAATGCACGCTTTCCAGATCAAGGGCATTCATCTTTGCGCCCAGCTCGTTCAGGCGGTCCAGATGCTTCTGCCACTCCCCTACCGGGTCGCCGCCGGTCACGCGGCAGGTATCAAAGATCAGCTTCCACTGTGCCTCAATGGCTGCGGCAGTGTCCAGCTCCGGGAACATCTTCTTTGCCCAGGGCGCGGCGGGCAGGGCGGCGATGGACCACTGCACCCGGTCGTTCATGGTGTACTCCCGCCACGGCTGCATAAAGCTGCGGTTCGCGCTGTTCACCCGGCTGATCTTAGCGCCGTCCAGCCCGGCAAACAGTTCCGGGTCGTCCGCGATGAGGTGCAGCACGCACACACCGCCCTCGCTCTCGGCGTAGTCCAGATAGCGGCGCAGCTGCCAGCCCTTGTGGTCGGTCAGTGCCTCCTCGCTGCCCAGCTCCATGCGGATGCGGGTAACAGCATCATCCTGCCAGTTCACCTGCACGTCCCGTGCACCGGCTTCGTAGGCGCTGCGCACGCACAGCCGTGCCAGCGGCGCACCTTCCAGCGGGCAGTTGATGATAAGGGTCTGCCCCGGCTGCGGGTTCACACCCACCCGGACGATAAAATCTGCATACTTCTGCAGCAGTTCGTTAAAGTTTTCCACGTCAGAACCTCCTGTGGTGCAAAATCACCGTTGTTTTTCTCTCAGTATACCGCGTTCCGGCGTTTCTGTCCACTATGGGCAGAGCTGCCGCTCACCCCTCCGATTCAAAAAAGGCGCGGGTCAGCTGCACCACCGTACCGGAAAGCAGCAGCAGCGCAATGAGGTTGGGGATGCTCATCAGACCGTTGAAGGTATCGGCGATGCTCCACAGCAGGCCAAGGTCCATGGTAGCGCCCAGAATGGCTACCAGAGAGTACACCACAAAGAAGGGGCGCGCCACCTTGTTGCTCTTGCACAGGAACACCAGAAAGCGGGAGCCATACAGACCCCAGCCGATGATGGTGGAAAAGGCAAAGCAGCACAGCGCCACGGCAGTAAAAATGGAAGCCCAGCCGCCGTAGGTGGTGGTAAAGCCGGAGATGGTCAGCTCCGCACCGGCAGCTGCGCCGTAGCTGATTGGGATGCCGCTGCACAGGATGACCAGCGCGGTCAGGGTGCAGATGACAATGGTATCGGCAAACACTTCAAAAATGCCGAACATGCCCTGCTTGGCCGGCTTTTTGGTGTCGGCGCAGGCATGGGCGATGGAACCGGTGCCAAGACCGGCCTCGTTGGAAAAAATACCGCGGGAAACGCCCTTTTGCATACTGACGAACAAACTGCCGATGGTGCCGCCGGTAAAGGCAGCGGGGTTGAACGCGCCCGCTACAATGGATTCCAGCACATAGGGCAGGCGGGAGAAGTTGAGCACCACCACGCCCACCGACAGCACAATATAGAACAGTGCCATAAAGGGCACCAGCTTCTCGCTTACGCTGCCAATGCGCTTGATGCCGCCCAGCAGCACCAGTGCCACCAGCACCGCCACAAGGATGCCCACAATGAGGTTGAGGGTAGGCAGAAAGCCATTGCCCACCAGCCCGTATTCCAGCAGGGCAGTATCCACTGCCGCCACGATGGTATTTACCTGCGTTGCGTTGCCGGTGCCGAACACGGTCAGCACGCCGAACAGCGCGTACAGCACGGCCAGAAACTGCCAGCGGCGGCCAAGGCCGTTTTTAATATAGTACATCGGGCCGCCCACCCACTCGCCGGTGTCGCTGCGCTCCCGGAAATGCACGGCCAGCGTCACCTCGGCAAACTTGGTGCACATGCCCAGCAGCGCAGAGCACCACATCCAGAACACGGCACCCGGGCCGCCGATGGCAATAGCACCCGCCACACCGGCAATGTTACCGGTGCCCACCGTGCCCGCCAGCGCGGTGCACACCGCCTGAAAGGGGGTCATGGCACCGTCCGAAGCGTCCCGCTTGCGGAACATCCGGCCCACGGTGGTGCGGATGGCGTAGGGGAATTTGCGGATCTGCAAAAAGCCCGTGCGGACACTGAGCAGCAAGCCCACGCCAATGATGCACACCATGGCGGGGATGCCCCAGATAAAGCTGTTCACCGCCTGATTGACGGCGGCAATGGTCTCGATCATATACTTCCACATCCTCTGTAATATCTTGCGCACTGACAGTTTTTGTCAAAACACGAAAAATATTTTACCGTACTTTTCCCGTAGTGTCAATGAAAAATCATGGTTCAAGCATAAAACCCTCTCAGCCAAAGCCTGACGGCTTTGTCAGCTCCCCCGAGGGGGGAGCTTTTCGCCATCTTCCGGTAAGTAGAGCAAAACCTCCCCCTTTCGGGGGAGGTGGCATCGCGTAGCGATGACGGAGAGGGTTCAAGCCGTAGGAAACAGGCGCTGCGCTGCCGTTTGCCTTCAACTCTCTATTCGTGAAAAAGTGGTTCAGAAACGCCCGCAGGCGTTTCTGAACCACAAACTATAAAAATATTTTTTCCTTACCGTCCCGCTGCAAAGCAGCAGACCGCGCTCAGCCCTTGCGGCTGACCGCCCGGCGGTAGACCGCACCGGAGACCACCGCCGCCAGCACCTCGGTAAGCCAGAAGGCGTGCCATACGCCGTCTGCGCCCAGCCAGTTACACAGCAGTGCAGCCAACGGCATGATAAAAACGACATACCGGCACAGCGCGATGACCAGAGATTCTGCACCCTTGCCCAGCCCCTCCAGCGCACCGGAGACGGTTGTTGAGACCGCCGAGATGACAAAGCCGATGCTGATGATGCGCAAAGCGGTCTGCCCGGCGGCGATGGTTTCGGGATTCTGGGTGAACAGCCCCATCAGCTGTCCGGAGGCAAACTGACAGATGACCGTGCCCGCTGCCATGATACCTGCGCTCATAAGCAGGGTCAGCTGGAACAGCTTTTTCACCCGGGCGTGCTCCCGCGCACCGTAATTGTAGCCGATGAGCGGGCGCATGCCCTGCACGAAGCCGTTGGCGGGCAGATACAAAAAGGTCTGCAATTTATAATAGATGCCCAGCACCACCACATAACTCTGGGAGAAAGCCGCCAGCAGGCCGTTGAGGAAGGTGACCAGCAGCGAGGGCAGCGCCAGATTCAGGATAGCCGGAATGCCAATGGCGTACAGTCTGCCGTCCAGCACCGCGTCCGGGCGCAGATAGCTGCGGCGCAGCCGCACCGGCAGCTCGGTACGCAGATAGACCACAAGGTAGACCACCACACTGAGCACCTGACCGATGCCGGTAGCCAGCGCTGCGCCCGCAATGCCCATGGCAGGCACCGGCCCCAGCCCGAAGATGAGCACAGGGTCCAGTAAAATATTGCACACGCAGCCGGTGATCAGCGCGACCATGGACACCTTCATGCGACCCACCGCCTGAAAGATCTTTTCAAAGGCCAGCGAGACCATGTTCACGACCAAAAACAGGAACACGATGGTGGAGTAGGTAATGCCGGCGGCGATCAGCGTCTCGTCCTGCGTAAAACGGCGCAGAAAGCCGGGCATGATGGCAATGCTGACCGCCATCATCACCACGCCGTGCACAAGGCTGAGCACAAAGCCGTGGGTGGCGGCCATCTCGGCCTTTTCGCGGTCGCCCGCGCCCAGATACAGCGCGATCATGGCGTTGATGCCGATGCCAAAGCCGATGGCGATGGCGTTGGAAAAGTTCTGGATGGGGAACACCAGACTTAAAGCGGTCATGGCGTCCTCGCTGATGCGCGCCACAAACAGGCTGTCCACGATGTTGTACAGGCTGTTTACCAGCATGGAGATCACGTTGGGCAGCGCCATCGAGAGCAGCAGCGGCAGCACCGGCTTCTCCTTCATAAAAGTTTCGTTCATTGAAAAATTTCACCTGCTATCTGTAAAAAGTCAAAATGTGGCGGGCACAGCATCGGCCTGCAGCCGGTTTCCAGCGCACAAAAAAGCCACACAATGACCTTTGGGGGGCCATTGTGTGGCGAAAAGTAGCAATGTTGCTGTAAAAATCCACACGGTTTTTATGATCGCGGCAGCTGTCCGCGATATGCACCCTGCAAATTTGCCGGCTGCAACTCCAGCAGAATACCACATCCCCGGCAGTATGTCAAGGGGTTCCGGTGCAAAAGTATGACTTTTACGAAAGCTTGACCATTTTTACAGCAGGCGCTACAATAAGGCAAACCGGCTTTAAGGGAGGACACTGTATATGAAATGGATGATCGCATCAGACCTGCACGGCTCCTATTATTATGCGCAGCAGCTGCAGCAGGCCTTTGAACGGGAGCAGGCCGACCGCCTGCTGTTTCTGGGAGACCTGCTCTACCACGGCCCTCGCAACGACCTGCCCTGGGACTACGCCCCCAAAAAAGTCATCCCGCTGCTGAACAGCCTTGCGCCCAAGCTGCTGTGCGTGCGCGGCAACTGCGACGCCGAGGTAGACCAGATGGTGCTCAATTTCCCGGTGCTGGCAGATTACGCAGTGCTGCCGGTGGGGCAGCGGCTGATCTATGTCACCCACGGCCATGTGTTCAACCTGAACCATCTGCCGCCCCTTGCCCCGGGGGACATTCTGCTCCACGGCCACACCCATGTGCCCGCATGGACGGACTTCGGACAGGGGAACCTTTACCTGAACCCCGGTTCCGTGAGCATCCCCAAGGAAAACACCGCCCACAGCTACATGACCTTAACGGGAAACACCGCCTGCTGGAAGACTATGGAGGGCGCGTGCTACCATCAGCTGCAGTTGTGATAATGTTGTGATATTCCAGTTTTTCCCGGCAAAAGCCGGAAAAAGCCCTTGACGAACTGCCCGAAATGCTGTAAACTAAGTACAACCTTTAAAAATAGAGGGAGCTGTAAGCTTTGTACTGAACGCAGGCGGTACTAAGTGTAACAGTAAACCCCATAAGGCATCATAAAAAGACACCGGAGGCTTTGCATCGGCTTCCGGTGTTTTTTTATGCGCAGACGGACTATCTTTTACTGCGCGGTCATGCTACAATAGAAAGAAAACGCGTATTGCAGGAGGAATTATGGATTTTTACGGAACCATCGGCCCCGCCTGTGCCGATGCAGCGCTTTTGCAGCAGATGGTGGAAGCCGGCATGACCGGCATCCGCATGAATCTTTCTCACGGGCCGCTGGCAGCGCACGCGGACTGGCTAGCGCTGCTGCGCAAGGCCGGGGTCAAAAAGCTGCTCATCGACCTGCAGGGGCCGGAATTACGCATCGGACGTCTGCCGCAGCCGCTGTCCCTGACCGCCGGGCAGACGGTGCGTCTGGGCACGCAGGGCATCCCCTGCCCTGCTGCGCTGGTGCAGGGCGTGCAGCCCGGCCAGGAGCTGCTGCTGGACGACGGCAAGCTGCTGGCGCGGGTGGACGCCGTGGAGCCGGACGCGCTCGTGTGCACCGTAGTGCGGGGCGGGGTACTGCAAAGCCGCAAAAGTCTGGCGGCACCGGGGGCAGATATCCAGATGCCCACCCTGACCACCGAGGACAAGGAAAACCTCGCCATCGCCGCAGGTTGCGGCGTTACCGGCGTGATGCTGCCCTTTGTGCGCGGTGCGGCAGATATCCGCAACCTGCGGCAGGCGCTGGCAGAAGCCGGTGCGCCGCAGCTGAAAATTCTTGCCAAAATCGAAAACCTTGCGGGCGTACAGGCACTGCCGGAGTTTTTGCCGCTGGTGGATGAAATAGTCATTGCCCGTGGCGACCTTGGCAACGCGATGCCCTTGTGGGAGCTGCCCCGCTGCCAGAAGCAGCTTTCCGCCGCCTGCCGCGCAGCCGGAGTGCCCTTTATGGTGGTGACCCAGATGCTGGACAGCATGCACACCCGGGCTGTACCCACCCGCGCCGAGGTGAGCGACATCTACAACGCCGTACTGGACGGTGCATCCAGCCTGATGCTCACCGGTGAGACCGCCGCCGGGCAGTACCCGGTACAGGCCATGGAGTATCTGGTGCGCACCGCCCGCACGGCGATGTGACAGAAACGGATTCAGAATGCCCTCCGCTGCTTCCGGGTTGCAGCACCCAGCATCCGCTTCGTGCCTTGGGCGGCGGTCGTCGTCGTTGCTGGGCATTTTTAGCGGAAGGACTATTTATATTTGCCAATCGGGAAAATCTGCAGATTTTCCCGGTTAGCCCTTTTTCACGGTTTGATTTTTGCGCAAAACCGCATTTTCCCCCTTGACAGAAGCGGCAGTTTCTGGTATCAATAAAAATGATAAAGGGGAGTAAAGGGCAGTCTGCCGGTCAAGGCTTTTTCCGGCAGGCCGCTACATGGCAGCGTCATCACGGCAGCAATGCCCGATGTCATGTGTTCGCTTGAGACTTTTGTCACAGATCGTACGCTGTGGCAAGGGTCTCTTTTTTCTTGCCGCAGCATCAGAACAAAAGGAGGCAGGAAAACATTATGAATTTCTGGAACACATTCGCCGCGCTCTTTTCAAACTTCGGGGCGCTGACATGGCAGATGGTGGTCATGTGGGGCATCGGTGCCCTGCTCATCTACCTTGCCATTGTCAAAAAGATGGAGCCCAGTCTGCTGCTGCCCATGGGGTTCGGCGCCATTCTGGTCAACCTTCCCGCATCCGGTGCCATCACGCAGGGAGACACCGTTGGCCCTATCTCTGCCCTGTTTGAAGCGGGCATGTCCAACGAGCTGTTCCCGCTGCTGCTGTTCATCGGCATTGGTGCCATGATCGATTTTGGCCCGCTGCTGGAAAAGCCGTGGCTCATGCTGTTTGGCGCAGCGGCACAGTTCGGCATCTTTTTCACCCTGTTTCTGGCCGGGTTCTTCTTTGATATGAAGGACGCCGCGTCCATTGCGGTCATTGGCGCTGCGGACGGCCCCACCGCCATTTTTGTGGCAAACACCCTCAAATCCCAGTATCTGGGTGCCATTATGGTGGCAGCTTACAGCTACATGGCGCTGGTGCCCATCGTGCAGCCGCCGGTCATCCGTCTGCTGACCACCCAGAAGGAGCGCCGCATCCGTATGCCCTACGAAAAAGGCAACGTCACCCAGCTGACCAAGATCCTGTTCCCCATTGTGGTCACGGTGGTCGCCGGTCTGGTGGCTCCGGCCAGCGTGGCACTGGTAGGCTTTTTGATGTTCGGCAACCTGCTGCGGGAGTGCGGGGTGCTGAACTCGCTGAGCGAGACTGCCCAGAACGTGCTGGCAAACCTCATCACCCTGCTGCTGGGTCTGACCGTAGCCGGGCAGATGACCGCCGACAAGTTCGTCCGGCCGGACACTTTGCTGATCATGGCACTGGGTCTTGTGGCCTTTATCTTTGATACGGCCGGCGGCGTGCTGTTTGCCAAGCTGCTGAACTTCTTCTTGCCCGAGGGCAAAAAGCTGAACCCCATGATCGGTGCGGCAGGCATTTCGGCCTTCCCCATGAGCGGACGTGTGGTCAACAAGATGGGTCTGGCCGAGGACAGCCAGAATTTCCTGCTGATGTACTCCATCAGCGTCAACGTTTCCGGACAGATCGCATCCGTCCTTGCCGGCGGACTGATCCTTTCCCTGATGGCTTAACGGAGGTACCTTTATGCTTCATCTTTCTTCTTGGATGACCACCCTGCCCATGATGCTCATCGGCATGACCGGTATCCTGCTGGTCATCGGCTTTCTCGTGCTGGTGGTGATGGCGCTGAACTGCCTCACCCGCCGCAAGTAAGGGCAAAAATACGATAAGCAAGCCGCCCGGGAGGATCTGCGGATCCTTTCGGGCGGCTTTTTTTCACAGGAGCAGATGGCGCTGCTTTTGCCGGATCTATCCCCGGGCGTCCTGCCGGGTGGTGCTGAAATACTCCTTGGGGGTCATGCCGTACTCCTTTTTAAAGGCGCGGAAAAAGTGGTTGTAGCCGCCAAAGCCGCTGGTCTTGTACACCTCGGTGATGGGCAGCCCCTGCTCGATGAGGGTGCAGCAGCGGTCTAACCGCGCTTTTACGATATAGCGGTGCACCGTCTGCCCGGTCTGGCGCTTGAATTCCCGGGCAATATGCTCCCGGGAGACGAAAAACTCCTTTTCCAGCCGCTCCAGCGTCAGCTCCTCGGTAAGGTGCGCCTGAATAAACAAAAACACCTCGTCCAGCA
This sequence comes from uncultured Faecalibacterium sp., assembly GCA_934561115.1. Classification (GTDB taxonomy): domain Bacteria; phylum Bacillota; class Clostridia; order Oscillospirales; family Ruminococcaceae; genus Faecalibacterium. Next base: position 72,817 of record CAKTFS010000005.1, read on the forward strand.
TCAGGTGGTGGCGGCTGACCGATGCGGTGTGGAACTCCGCATGGATGCAGGCACGCAGCGCCAGCACCACGAACATCTGCAGAATGCCGTGCTCGAACGCCGCTGCGCCGAACTGGGTGCGCTCCTGCGGGAGCACCAGCAGCTTCCGGGCAAGGTTTTTCAGCAGCATATAGATCTGGCTGTCCGGGCGGACAGTCACCTGCCGGAAGGGCACCACATTGAAGCTTTTTTCAAGGTCGGTGTCGGCGTCCGAAAGCTGCGCCAGCGTCTGGGGGGACAGCTGCACCCGGATAAGCTCCAGCGGGCCGTAGGCACCGGCGTATTCCAGCCTGCCGCCCTGACCGGGCTTGAAGATGATGAGGTTCTGCTGCTGTGCGGGCAGCACCACATCGGGGCACCGGAACACGCCGCTGCCCCGCATGACCAGAAACAGATCATAATATGCGCCGGAATAAAACTCCCGAACGGCGCTCTGCTCAAAAAAATAGCGCTTGGCTGTATAATTCACCAAAAAGTCCTCCATGAAACTGTCAGATGCAACAGTTTGTTGTACACAACAGAAAAGTACAACTGTTATAATTGCATAATACATCAATTTGCGATAGTTTTCAATCA
>CAKTFS010000006.1 GCA_934561115.1 uncultured Faecalibacterium sp.
AGCGCCACCACGGTGCAGCTGGTGTCGGTGTGCTTCTCGGTGTTCATTGCGGTGCTGCTGACCTACGCGGGCAGCATCTGGCAGCTTTCCATCGCCACGGTGCTGATGTATCAGGCCGCCTGGAGCGCTTTGAGCATCGCCGTCTGCGCCCTGAAGCAGCATAGTTGATTTTTATAGCAAGGGGGCAAGGCAGGCAGCATTTGCAGCTGCTGTTTCCGGTTACGACCCCTTCCGTGAAAATACAATCCCGGAAAGTCCGCAGACTTTCCGGGATTGTTCTAATAAAAAATAGTTTTTCCGCTGTTTTTGCCCAGAGCAACGCGGCGGGCATTTTAAATCGTCTATCTGAAAAGAAGCCGCCGCACAACGTATTATGTGCGGCGGCTTCTTTCAGTGTAGCTTTTTGCGCTTTTCGTAGTTATTGAGGGCGGTCAGCGCCTCGCCGGAAAGGGGAATGAGTGCCAGCATATTGAAGATGGTCATCAGTCCGATGCCCACATCGCCCAGATCCCACACCACGGTGTAGGCCTGTGTGCCGCCCACCAGCAGCATGACCAGCGCCAGCAGCTTGTAGGCGGTCTGGCTCCACCAGTTGTCGCCGCACAGGTAGGCCACGTTGCCCCGGGCGTAGTACAGTACCCCCAGAAAGGTGGAGAAGCTGAACAGTGCCAGGATCACCGCAATGAACACGATGCCGAAGCTGCCCAGATGGTACTGCATGGCGGTCTGTAAAAGGTCCATACCGGTCAGCCCGGCGGTGATCTCCTGCGGTACCAGCAGCATCAGAAAGGCGGTGCAGCTGCAGATGACCACCGTGTCGATCAATACGCCCAGTGCCTGTACAAGACCCATCTTTACCGGGTCGTCGCACTCGGCAGCGGCAGCGGCGCAGGGGGCAGAGCCACTGCCGGCTTCATTGGAGAACAGCCCGCGCTTGACACCGTTCATCAGCACTGCGCCAAAGCCGCCTGCGGCCACCTGACGCAGGCCGAAGGCCTCGGCAAAGATGCGTGCCAGTACGGCGGGCAGCTGCCGGAGATTCAGCACCACGATGCCTACTGTGATGACAAAATAGCACACCGCCATGACCGGCACGATGAAGTCAAGGCTTTTTACGGTGGCGTTCTTGCGCAGCACGATCAGCGCCGCCAGCAGGGTAAGCACTACAGTGGTGGCCAGCGGCGGGACGTGAAAGGCGTTTTCAAAGGCAGAACTGACCGAGTTGGAGATGACCTGACTGATGCCGCACCAGCAGATCAGCCCGGACACCGCAAACAGCGCTGCGCACACGGAGCGCTTGAGCTTTTTGCCCCGCTTGCGCTCGGCCAGCACATGGAGGTAGTAGGCCGGGCCGCCCCGCCAGCCGCCGTACAGCGGGTCCGGCACACGGTACTTCTGTGCCAGAGTGGACTCCACAAAGGAGGTGGAAGCACCCAGCAGCGCAGTGACCCACATCCAGAACACCGCGCCCGCACCGCCTGCCGAAACAGCGGCCACCACGCCCACAAGGTTGCCCATGCCCACCCGGGTGGCGGTGGAGATGACCAGTGTCTGGAAGGAGGAAAGCCCGCCCGCAGCCTGCTTTTTTTCGCACACTGCGCCGATCATATCCCGGAACAGGCGCACCGGCAGCAGCCTTGTGCGCAGGGTAAAGCCGATACCGGCTGCAAACAGCAGCACCACCATAAAGGAGATACCAATGCCGCCTGCCACCGGCAGGGTGAACAGATCGCCCCACAGCAGGCGGTAAAGCGCTTCGATCAGATCAACTATCAAGAAAACAGCCTCCTGTACTTTTGAGAAATAAAGTTACTACTTCATTATAGTACAGCACAGAAGAATTGTAAAATCTAAAATATTGATAGAAAGAATCGATAGAACGGGATAGCTTGACAAATCACATAGCTTCGATTATACTACAAACAGAAGGGGCGCTGACTGCAAGGGTCAGCTTTCCATCCCGCATGTCAAAAGATTGACCGCTCGAGTTGGGGAACTGTTAGGCGGTCAATCTTTTTTGTTATCATCGTTTTTCATCTGGGAAAACTTTGCCATGACCTCAAAGGTCAAATGGATCACATCCACGATCAAACTCAGCAATGCGAGAATGAACGTGAGAAGTGCGAGAGTCTCCAACAGAGTCATTCGATATCCCTCCCTTCGCCTTCAAGGCTCCGGGCAGGGCACTTCAAAAAAGTTTCTTCCCGGAACCTCTGCTTGTTCTATGTAAAAATAGAAAAACAGCGACGCGGGATAGAAAGCATGACCACCAATTTTGCAATCAGCGCCTTATTGTTATTCTAACATAATCTTTTATAGATTACAACATAAAAGCCGCCCGGTTATGCCGGGCGGCGGAGGAAGAAGCGCCTTTCAGCGCGGGAAAAGCTTACAGGATATCGATGTATTCACCGGCCAGCGCCTTGTTCATGCTGCGCACGGCGCAGAACTTGCCGCACATGCTGCAGGTGTCGCTGTGGTCGTCCTCGGGCAGGCGGGCATCACGGATGGCCTTGGCGGTCTCGGGGTCCAACGCGCAGGCGAACTGTGCATCCCAGTCCAGTACGCGGCGGGCATCGCCCATCTTGTCGTCAATGTCCCGGGCGTGGGGGATGCCCTTGGCAATGTCGGCGGCGTGGGCGGCGATCTTGGAGGCCACGATGCCCTGCTTGACATCCTCCACATTGGGCAGTGCCAGATGCTCGGCGGGGGTCACATAGCACAGGAAGGCCGCACCGCTGGCAGCTGCCACTGCGCCGCCGATGGCAGCGGTGATGTGGTCGTAGCCGGGGGCGATATCGGTGACCAGAGGTCCCAGCACATAGAAGGGTGCGCCCATGCAGATGCTCTTCTGCACCTCCATGTTGGCGGCGACCTGATTCAGGGGCACATGGCCGGGGCCTTCCACCATCACTTGCACGTTGTGTGCCCATGCGCGCTTGGTCAGCTCGCCCAGACGCACCAGCTCTTCGATCTGGCACACGTCGGTGGCGTCAGCCAGACAGCCGGGACGGCAGGCGTCGCCCAGAGAGATGGTCACATCATGCTCGGCGCAGATCTCGCAGATCTCGTCAAAGTGCTCGTAGAAGGGGTTCTCGTTGCCGGTCATGCTCATCCACGCAAACACCAGAGAGCCGCCGCGGCTCACGATATTCATCTTGCGCTTGTGCTTGCGGATCTGCTCGATGGTCTTGCGGGTGATGCCGCAGTGCAGGGTAACAAAGTCCACGCCGTCCTCTGCGTGCAGACGCACCACATCGATGAAGTCCTGTGCGGTCAGCTCAGCCAGATCCCGCTGGTAGTGGATGACCGAATCATACACCGGCACAGTGCCGATCATCACCGGGCACTCGTGGGTCAGCTTCTGGCGGAAGGGCTGGGTGTTGCCGTGGCTGGACAGATCCATAATGGCTTCTGCGCCCATGTTCACGGCGCTCATCACCTTCTGCATCTCGATGTTGTAGTCCTTGCAGTCGCGGGAGACGCCAAGGTTCACGTTGATCTTGGTGCGCAGCATGGAGCCAACGCCCTCGGGGTTCAGGCACTTGTGGTGCTTGTTGGCGGGGATGGCTACCTTGCCCTCGGCGACCCACTGGCGGATCTCCTCGGTGGTGCGGTATTCCTTTTTGGCTACGATCTCCATCTCCGGGGTAACGATGCCCTTGCGGGCGGCATCCATCTGGGTGGTATAAGTCTGCATACGCTGTGTTCCTCCAAATGACAGTTTATCTCTGAACAGCAGGGTGCTGGTCATACAAAGGGAGTTGCAGGTAGCCGTCATTCAGAAAAAACAGTACGCTCTGGATGCCGGCACCTGCGCAAAATACGCTTTTCATGTTGATTTTCTCCATGAATTTTGTAACGCGGCCCAAGGTGGTGCCCCCGGTTTGCCGCGGGATGATAGGTTATTTTATGATCTGCTCCGAAAGGGCGCGCAGCTCACGGCACTCGGCCTCGATGTCCTTTGCGGCAAAGATAGCGCTTACCAGCGCCACGCCGTCCACGCCGGTGCCCTTGAGCTGCAGGATGTTCTCCTTATGGATGCCGCCAATGGCCACCACCGGCACGTCCACGGCGTTGCAGATGTCCAGCAGGGTCTGCCGGGGCATCTCGCTTACGTCCGTCTTGGTGTGGGTGGCGAACACCGCGCCCACGCCCAGATAATCCGCGCCATGCGCCACAGCGTCCAGCGCTTCCTGTACCGTGTGGGCGGAAACGCCGATCATCACGCCGTCGCCCACGCGCTGGCGCACCTGTGCGGCGGCCATATCGTCCTGCCCCACATGGATGCCCTCGGCGTGGCACTGCAAGGCCACTTCCACATTATCGTTGATGAACAGCGGCACACCGTACTGCTGGCACAGGGCGTGGATCTGGATGGCTTCCTGCAAAAAATCTGCGTCGCCCAGCTGCTTTTCCCGCAGCTGCACGCAGGTGGCGCCGCCCTTCAGGGCACATTCCACCTGCTGATACAAAGTCTGCTCGCCCACCCATGCGCGGTCGGTCACCGCGTACAGGAGCATGGTGTGTTTATCGCACTTCATAGTTTGCGCCTTTCTCCAGCTGTTCGGGGGTCATGTTGTAAATGGCATCAATGATGTAATTGCGGTAGGTGGCGTTGCCGTCCTGCGGGGTGAGCCGCCGGTGGGCAACTTCGCCCGCCAGACCCATGGCGCACACCGCCGCAGCGGCAGCTTCCAGCGGGTGGCCGGGGTTGGCGGTGACAAAGGCCGTCGTCAGGGCAGAAAGCTGACAGCCCGTGCCGGTGATGCTGCTCATCATGGCGTTGCCGTTGCGGATGCAGTAGGCTTTTTGTGCATCGGCTACGATGTCGATAGCACCGGTAATGGCCACCACCGCACCAGTGCGGGCCGCAAAGGCCTTGGCAAAAGCCACGGCGCTGTCCAAGTTCTCCTCGGTCACCTTGTCGGCTACGTCCGCATCCACGCCCTTGGTGGTGCCTGCACCGGAGGCAAGGGTCTTGATCTCCGAGATGTTGCCCCGGATCACTGTGAACTGCACCTCCCGCAGCAGACGGAAGGCGGTGTCGGTACGCAGCTGGGAAGCGCCTGCGCCCACCGGGTCCAGCACCACGGGGTGTCCCAGTTGATTGGCTTTTTTGCCCGCCAGCAGCATACTGGTGACAGTGCGGCTGTTCAGCGTGCCGATGTTGATGTTCAGCCCGCCGCAGATGGCGGTGATCTCCTCCACCTCGGCGGCATCATCGGCCATGATGGGGGAGGCACCGCAGGCCAGCACCATGTTGGCGCAGTCGTTCACGGTGACGTAGTTGGTGATGTTGTGGATCAGAGGGCAGCGGTTGCGCAGGTTCTCAAAGGCTGTCTTGAGCATTCCGGCCACCTCCGGTCAGGAAAGGCTGCTCTGCATGGAGCGCAGAGCACCGGAGCGCTGCAGGCTGAACACCACAGCACCGGCGATCACAGCACCCACGGCGGTGGAGATGAGGAAGGGCACGATGTAGGCGTAGAAGGCGATATCCGCAGCGCTCTTGCCCATCAGGAAGATGGCCACAGGCCATGCGCACAGGCCGCCCAGAATGCTGGTGCCGAACACCTCGCCCACCACGGTAGCGATCAGGTTTTTGGTCTTGTGGTATGCAAGGCCGCACAGCAGCGCACCGAACATACTGCCCGGGAAAGCCATCAGGCTGCCCAGACCCAGCAGGTTGCGCAGCAGGGAGGCCACAAAGGCCACGCCTACACCCCACCAGGGCCCCAGCAGAACGGCGCACAGCACGTTGACCATGTGCTGCACCGGGGCGCACTTGCTGCCGAACATGGGAAAGCTGAATACGCTGCCCACCACGCACAGGGCACAGAACATACCGGCGAGGGCAAGCTTTTTGACAGAGAGATTCTTCATGATAAATTGGCTCCTTTTCAACCATCTGCGGCAGCACAGGACGAACACCGGCGCTCCCGCAACAAAACAGCCCGTGCCCGCCGCAAGGCGGGAACAGGTACGGAAGGTGCGGTCGAAACTTACTGGTTTCCTCTCACGCCGGAACACGGCTTCCCATCGCTGCATTCATCCAAGGCTCAGGGCGCTCCCCCTCAGCCGGCTGCGGAACCTCCGCAGAGGGACAAAAAAACAGGAGGAGCCCGGCGCGGCTCCTCCTGCAAAAAATCATAAAGGGTATGACTTCCTACGGCGGCATTATCCGCATCAGGTAAAAGGGTCGAAGCTTGCTATACTTCCTCTCAGCCCGCTGCACGAGCTCCCCTGTGTTTGATTGTGACTGTATTCTACACCTCTTTCCCCAAAAATGCAAGAGGGAAGGGGGATGATTTGGAATGCGCTCCGCGGGGGAGGCAAGACGATTTGGAATGGCCTCCGCTTGCGCTCTGGCCATCTTCAGCGGAAAGATTATTTTTATTTCGCGTTTGTCGCGGCCTGCGGGCCGCTCCAAACGCTATTTTCACAAGTGGGGGTCGCAGAGGAAAACAGCATTTGCAGTCTGAAAGCGCTATTTTACCATTACGACCCCTCCCGTGAAAAAGCATTTCAGCCAAGACCGCGTTTGCGCAGCAATGAAAGCCCCAGTGGGGCTTTTAAGCGGCAGAGCGGTCTGCGTTAGCAGATGGAGGGGCTTTGCCCCGACAAGCTCTGCAGGCTTGGCTGAAATGCAAATTAAAATCATAATTCCGCTATCTATGCGCAGAGCAACGCGGAGCGCATTTTTGATCGTTGTGCTGTCAGATAAGCTGTAAAAACCAAAGCCGCCGTGCAGGGGTCTGCGCGGCGGCTTTGGTCACAGAAAGGAGAATAATATGAAAAAGCAGAGAATTACGGTTTAACCCATGGTCACCTGCACCGTTACCTCAGTACCGGCGGCAGCCAGCGGCAGAACGTTGCCGGAGATGGCCTTGCCGTCCACGGTAACGGCCTTGATGCCGTGCTGCACCCCGGCGGCGTTATCCACCGTGATGTGGTACACCGCGCCGCGGAAGCGGCGGGTCACAGTAAAGCCGGACAGGGTGTGGGGGATGCAGGGGTCTACCTTCAGGCCGTCCAAGGTGGGCTGGATGCCCAGAATGTACTGGCTGATGTTGAAGAAGGTCCATGCCGCGGTGCCGGTCAGCCAGCTGTTTTTGGCTTCGCCAAAGGTGGGGGCGTCCTTACCGGCTACCATCTGGCTGTAAACGTAGGGCTCGGTGCGGTGGATCTCGGAGATGTCCTCAATGTAGGCGGGGCAGGTCTTGCGGTACACTGCAAAGGCGCGGTCGCCGTGACCAAGGGTTGCCTCGGCGCAGCTGATCCACGGGTTGTTGTGGCAGAAGATACCGGCGTTCTCCTTGTATCCCGGAGGATAGCTGGAGATCTCGCCCAGATTCAGCTGGTAGCTGGTGTAGGCAGGCTGCAGCAGCACCACACCGTATTTGGTGTCCAGCCGCTCCTCCACGCTGGCAAGCGCCTGCGCGGCCTGTCCGCTCTCTTTGCCGATGCCGGCCATGACGCACATGCCCTGCGGCTCAATAAAGATCTGACCCTCGGTGCACTCCTTGCTGCCGATGGGCTTGCCAAAAGCATCGTAGGCACGGCGGAACCATGCGCCGTCCCAACCGGCGGTCAGGGTGGCCTGCTCCACGGCATCGATGTGCTTGCGGGCGGCAGCGGCTTCCTCGGTCAGGTTCAGATGGTCGCACAGCTGGGCGTATTCGTGGCCGTACTTGACGAACATACCGGCAATGAAAACGCTTTCGGCCACGGGGCCCTCGCTGGGGCCGGTGATCTGGAAGCTCTCGCCCGGGTGCTCGGAGAAGCAGTTCAGGTTCAGGCAGTCGTTCCAGTCGGCGCGGCCGATCAGCGGCAGGCCGTGGGGGCCCAGATGGGTGCAGGTATAGTTGAAGCTGCGGCGCAGGTGCTCCATCAGGGGCTGTGCCTTGGTGGCGTCGTTATCAAAGGGCACCTGCTCCTCCAGAATAGACCAGTCGCCGGTCTCACGCAGGTAGGCGGCGGTACCGGCAATGAGCCACAGCGGGTCATCGTTGAAGCCGGTGCCGATATCCCGGTTGCCCTTTTTGGTCAGGGGCTGGTACTGGTGATAGGCGCTGCCGTCCTCAAACTGGGTGGCGGCGATATCCAGAATGCGCTCCCGGGCACGGGAGGGGATGATGTGCACAAAGCCCAGCAGATCCTGACAGCTGTCCCGGAAGCCCATGCCGCGTCCGGTGCCGCTTTCAAAGTAGCTGGCAGAGCGGCTCATGTTAAAGGTGACCATGCACTGGTACTGGTGCCAGATGTTGACCATGCGGTTCAGCTTTTCCTCGCCGGATTCCAGATGGTAAGTAGACAGCAGCTGCTCCCAGTGGGTGCGCAGGGCGGCGCGGGCGGCATCGATCTGTGCATCGGTGGCGTAGCGCTCCATCATGGCGTGGGCGCGGGTCTTATTGATGACGCCCGGCGCAATGAACTTTTCCTGCTGCGGGTTCTCGATGTAGCCCAGACCGAACAGGATGCTGCGGCTCTCGCCGGGGGCAAGGGTCAGGTGGATGTGCAGGGCACCCACCGGTGCCCAGCCGTGGGCAATGCTGCCGGAGCAGTGCCCGGCGCGGACGGCCTGCGGGTCTGCCGGGCCGCCGTACACGCCGCAGAAGGCATCCCGGGTGGTGTCAAAGCTGTCCACCGGGCAGTTTGCCCAAAAGATGGCGTAGTGGTCGCGGCGCTCGCGGTACTCGGTCTTGTGGTAGATGACGCTGCCCTCTACTTCCACCTCACCGGTGGAGAAGTTGCGCTGGAAGTTGGAGCCGTCGTCCACAGCGTCCCACAGGCAGAACTCCACATAGCTGAACAGATCCAGCTCCTTGACGATGGTGCTGCCGTTGCACACTGTCACCCGGTCCAGCTCACAGGCATCGCCCTTGGGGACGAACAGCTCCTGCCGGGCGGTCACGCCGTCCTTTTTGCCCTCCAGAATGGTGTAGCCCAGACCGTGGCGGCAGCTGTAGCTGTCCAACGGGGTCTTGGTGGGCTGCCAGCCCGGGTTCCACACGGTGTCGCCGTCCTTGATGTAGATCCGGTGGCCGTCCATATCCAGCGGGGAGTTGTTGTAGCGGTAGCGGGTCAGGCGGCGCATCCGGGCGTCCCGGTAAAAGCTGTAACCGCCCGCCGTGTTGGAGACCAGACTGAAGAAGTCCTCGCTGCCAAGGTAGTTGATCCACGGCAGGGGCGTCTGCGGGGTGGTGATGACGTATTCCTTATTCTGGTCATCAAAATATCCGAACTTCATAATGCTTCCTCCTTAAAACTGCGCCTTGTCAGGTGGGCAGTGTGTCGATGGGCGAAAACGATTAAGACACTGCGAAAGAAGCAATCTCATCACGCTAAGCATACCGTATCCCACAAAAAAATGCAAGAGCTTTTTGCAAAAATCTCAGCGGAAATTTTAAAATAATCTGCGCAGCCCCGGCGGTTTTCGGCAGCTTTCTGTGCTGCGTGCTCCGGCGGAACGCCGAACGAAAGCCCCGAAACCCCATTTTAAAAGTAATATATACATACGGCCTTTGGCACCGAAAACCATAACGAAACTGCAACGAAATTTTTTCCGTTTTAATCGAAATGTAACGAAAGCGAATCGAGATGCACAATTTCTACAGGTCACATTGGAACAAAATGCCAAAAGTGATGCAACGGGGCTAAAACTTTTACGTTTTCGCTTGATTTTTGGTGCAGAATGCGATATATTGAGATTGCGAAAACGATTAAGGAACTTGCGAGAAACATCCCGCAGCTCCTTTCCTCGGAAGGAGGCTATAAGATGCCGTCCCTGAAGGATCTTGCAAAAGAATGCGGCGTATCCGTCGCAACCGTCAGCAAGGCTTTAAACGACCAGCCGGATATCGCACCGGCCACGCGGGAGCGCATCCGTGCAGCGGCCCGACGCGTAGGGTACCTGCCCAACGCAGCAGCCCGGGCGCTGAAAACCAACCGTACTTACAACCTTGGCGTTCTGTTCGTAGATGAAAAACAGAGCGGCCTGACCCACGAGTACTTCTCCGCAGTGCTGGACAGCTTCAAGGTAGAAGCGGAAAAGCGCGGCTATGATATCACCTTTATCAACCACAACATCAGCGGCAGGTCCATGAGCTATCTGGAGCATTGCCACTACCGGGGTGTGGACGGCGTGGTGATCGCCTGTGTGAACTTTTACGATCCGCAGGTGGTGGAGCTGGTCAACGGCGATGTGCCGGTGGTGACCATCGACCATGTGTTCAACAACCGGATGGCGATCCTTTCAGACAACGTGGTGGGCACAAAGGCTCTGGTACAGCAGGCATGGGCCTGCGGGCACCGGCGCATCGCCTTTATCCACGGCGAAAAGACCGCCGTTACCGAGAACCGACTGGCAGGCTTCTATCAGGCCTGCGAGGAGCTGGGACTGAAGGTGCCGGAGGAGTACGTCCGCTGCGGTGTGTACCACGATGTGGACCGCTGCGCAGAGGAGACCCGGGCGCTGCTGGCACTGCCGCAGCGGCCCACCTGCATCATCTTCCCGGATGACTTTTCCGCACTGGGCGGCTACAACGTCCTGAGCGAAGCGGGTTTAAGCATCCCGGAGGACATCTCGGTGATGGGATACGATGGCATCTATCTCTCCCGGGTGGTCAAGCCCCCGCTGGTGACCTACCAGCAGAACACCAAATCCCTTGGCAGGCTGGCAGCGGATAAGCTGATCGAGCTGATCGAGCATCCGCGTGTGACCCTGCCGGAGCAGATCCGGGTGTCCGGCAAACTGCTGGACGGCGGCTCCGTCCGCATCCTTTAACAAAGGCCCACAACTCCCGGCGTGGAGTTTTTGAGAATGAATTTTTTAATTGGAAAACCATGAAGGAGGTTTACCCTTATGAAAAAGATCTCTCGTCGTAATTTCCTGCTCGCTTCCGGTGTCGTGACTGTTGGTGCTGCTCTGGCAGCCTGCGGCGGCAGCTCTTCCAGCAGCATTGCTGCTTCTTCTGCTGCTCCTGCATCTTCTGCAGCTGCTTCTGCTCCGGCTGCTGCCGAGGGCAAGGTGCTGAACATCTGGTGCTGGAATGATGAGTTCCAGAGCCGCTTCAACGACTACTATCCCGAAGTCAAGGAGATCGCAGCCGACAAGTCCACCACCACCCTGAAGGACGGCACCACCGTGAAGTGGACCATCAACGCCAACGAGAACAACAACTACCAGAACAAGCTGGACGAGGCTCTGCTGAATCAGGACTCCGCTGCCGATGACGACAAGATCGACATCTTCCTGATCGAGGCTGACTACGCTCTGAAGTATGTGGACTCCGACTACGTTCTGGATGTCAAGAAGGATATCGGCCTGACCGATTCTGATCTGGCCGGCCAGTACCAGTACACCAAGGATATCGTTTCTGTGGACGGCAGCCAGCGCGGCACCACCTGGCAGGCCACCCCGGGTCTGTTTGCATACCGCCGCAGCATTGCAAAGGCAGTGCTGGGCACCGATGATCCCGCCGAGGTGCAGACCTACCTGTCCGACTGGGATAAGTTCAACGACGTAGCTGCCAAGGCTGCTGCCAAGGGCTACAAGATGCTGTCCGGCTTTGACGATGCATACCGCACCTTCTCCAACAACGTCTCCGCACCCTGGGTCACCGGCACCACCGTTACCGTCGATCCTAACCTGATGAAGTGGGTAGATCAGACCAAGGAGTACACCGACAAGGGCTACAACAACAAGTCCAGCCTGTGGGACAGCCAGTGGGCTTCCGATCAGGGCCCCACCGGTAAGGTGTTCGGCTTCTTCTACTCCACTTGGGGCATCAACTTCACCCTGCTGGGCAACTCTCTGGCAACTCCTACCTCTGAGGGCGGCAAGGAAGAAGTTGGCAACGGCATCTACGGCGATTACGCTGTGTGCGAAGGCCCTCAGCCTTACTACTGGGGCGGCACCTGGATCTGCGGCGCAGCCGGCAGCGACAACCTTGAGACCATCAAGGACGTTATGCTGAAGCTGACCTGCGATGAAGCCATCATGAAGCAGATCACCATGGATACGCAGGACTACACCAACAACGAGAAGGCCATGAACGAGATCGCCAACAGCGATTACAAGTCCGACTTCCTCGGCGGCCAGAACCATATCGCTCTGTTTGCAGAGGCTGCAACCAAGATCGATATGTCCAACGCCGGCCCGTACGATCAGGGCCTGAACGAGAGCTTCCAGACCGCTTTCAAGGATTACTTCACCGGCAACGTGAAGGAGGATGCCGCCAAGGCAAACTTCGAGACCGCTATCAAGGAGAAGTACCCCGAGCTGACCGACGTGGTATGGCCCGCATAAATGGTTCCACTCCAAACTGAAAATTGAAGCAAAGGGGCGGGCGGCGTATCTCGCCCGCCCCTTTGGTTTTGCTGTGACCCGGCAGGAGGGAGATCTCATGGGAGAAAAAACAAAGAAGAAAGGGTCGATCAGCTACGCGAAATGGGGCTATATCTTCATTGCACCGTTCTTTATCATCTTCGCGGTATTCCAGCTGATCCCTCTGGCATCCACCATCTATTACAGCTTTTTTGAGTATTACCGCAGCGGCCTGAAGATCATCGGACCCAACTTTGTGGGTCTGAAGAACTACATCACCCTGTTCGCGACTGATCTGCCCAAGTATTTTGGCAACACGCTGATCCTGTGGATCATCGGTTTTATCCCGCAGATCATCGTCTCGCTGCTGCTGGCGGCATGGTTCACCGACCTGCGGCTGAAGCTGAAAGGGCAGACCTTCTTCAAGACGGTCATCTACATGCCCAACCTGATCATGGCCTCGGCTTTCGCCATGCTGTTTTTCGCCCTGTTCTCGGATAACGGCCCGGTGAACGCAGTGCTGCTGAGCATGGGCTGGATCAAGACCCCCATCAGCTTTCTGAATACCGTGTGGGGCAACCGTGGCCTTGTGGGCCTGATGAACTTCCTGATGTGGTTCGGCAACACCACCATCATGCTGATGGCAGCCATTATGGGCGTGGACCCCACCCTGTACGAGGCTGCGGAGCTGGACGGCTGCACCCCGAACCAGATGTTCTGGAAGATCACCCTGCCCCTGATCCGCCCCATTCTGGTCTATGTGATGATCACCTCCATGATCGGCGGCCTGCAGATGTTCGATGTGCCGCAGATTTTGACCAACGGCAAGGGCGGCCCCGACCGTACCTCCACCACCATGATCATGTACCTGAACAACCACCTGTTCAGCAAGAACTACGGCATGGCCGGTGCAGTATCTGTGGTGCTGTTCCTTGTGTGTGCAGTGCTGTGCGTCGTCGTGTACTTCTCGCTGACCAAGGAAGATGACGGCCTGACCAAGGCTCAGCGCAAGGAACTGAAGGCAGCCAAAAAGGCTGCTGCCAAAGGAGGGAAATAAGTATGGCACATACGCCTAAAAACCAGTCCGAAAAGGCGATCCTGACCGCTCGCCGTGCGTGGTGCTATCTGGTGCTGGTGCTGATCAGCTTTCTGTGCCTGTTCTTCTTCTATGTGCTGATCATCAACTCCACCCGCACCCACTTCGAAATTCAAAAGGGCTTCTCGCTGATGCCGGGCAAGTCCATCATTACAAACTTCCGCAACGTGCTTACGGATGCCAACATCCCTGTGGTAAGCGGTATCCGCAACAGCCTGCTGGTGTCTGCCTGCTCGGCAGCGCTCAGCGTCTACTTCTCGGCACTGACAGCCTACGGCATCTACGCCTATAACTTCAAGTTTAAAAAGGCCGCCTTTGCCCTGATCCTGCTCATCATGACCATGCCCACACAGGTGTCCGCACTGGGCTTTCTGCAGTTGATCTCCAAGATGGGCCTGAAAAACAGCTTCATCCCCCTGATCGTCCCCAGCATTGCAGCACCTACCGTGTTCTTCTTCATGAAGCAGTATCTGGACGCCTCCCTTCCCATGGAGATCGTGGAAGCCGCCCGCATTGACGGTGCAGGCGAGTTCTATACCTTTAATAAGATCGTGCTGCCCATCATGAAGCCGGCTTTGGCTGTGCAGGCCATCTTCTCCTTCGTGGCCAGCTGGAACAACTACTTCATCCCGGCTCTGGTGCTGGACACCGCCGACAAAAAGACCCTGCCTATTCTCATTGCCCAGCTGCGCAGCGCGGACTTCCTGAAGTTCGATATGGGCAAGGTGTACATGATGGTGGCCATCGCCATTCTGCCGGTCATCATCGTCTACCTGCTGCTGTCCAAGTTCATCGTCCGCGGCGTTGCACTTGGCGGCGTTAAGGGCTAAAATTCCGACCGCCGCCTGCGGCGGAAACAGGGAGCAATTTTTGGCGCAGCGGTCTGCAAGACGCGAGACCCGCCCAAGGGTCGAAGCGGATGCAGGGCACCGCAAGAGGTTTTAACCGAACAATAACACCTTCATTTCTCTGTTACAGCATAGCAAAGCCCCCGGGGGACACACCCTCGGGGGCTTTGTGCGTAAGTTGAAGAGAGAAAACGATTTGGAATGCGCTCCGCGTTTGCTTTGCGCATAAATAGCGGAAAGAACATTTTTATGTTTGCAACTCTGGAAAATCTGCGGATTTTCCAGAGTTGCTTTTTCAAGAGAGGGGGCGTAGCCGGAAACTTTCCCGCCATGCCAAAGGTCACCCCCTCAGGCTCACTACGTTCGCCAGCTCCCCCAAGGGGACGCCTTTGCGCTATGCCGAAAACTTTCCCGCCACTGCCAAAAGCCGTTCCCTTGGGGAAGGTGGCATCGCCGCAGGCGATGACGGAAGGGGAATCCCCACAGCGCCGCGCTTTCGCAGAAAGCGGTGCTGCAAATGCTGCTGCCCTTCACGACCCCACCTGTGAAAAGGGGATTCAGAAACGCCCGCAGGCGTTTCTGAATCCCGAATTAAAAATAATTTTTCCGCTGAAAATGGCTAGAGCGCAACAACGACGACCGCCACCAGCGGTGGAAACAGGGAGGAGTTGTTGGGGCAGCGGCCAGCGAGACGCGCGTGCCGCCCAAGGCACGATGCGGATGCTGGGTGCCGCAACCCGATAGCGGAAGCCATTCCCAATCGTCCCACGCAGAAAGCGTGCGATGGGATTCAGATCAGGATCCCATCGCAATGGTCGATCTCGTGTTGGATGATCTGCGCCGTCCAGCTGGTAAAGGTCTTGATGCGCGGCTTGCCGTCCATGGTCTGGTACTGCACCTTGATGCTCTGCCAGCGCTTTGTTTTCCGCACGCCTTCCAGCGAAAGACAGCCCTCCTCGGCTTCGTACTGGCCGGACTTTTTCAGGATGACCGGGTTGAACAGCACTAAATATCCGTCCTCAGCTTCCACCGCAATGATGCGCTTGAGCACGCCGATCATGTTGGCGGCCATGCCCACACAGCCGTCGGCGTGGGCGGTTAGGGTATCCAGTAAGTCCCGCGCAATGGGGGCATCCTCCGGGGTGGCAGGGGCGGACTTCTGCGCCAGAAACAGCGGGTCGTGCATGATGGGCTGGATCATAGTAACATCTCCTTTATTTTTCAGTACAGCTCAGAAAAATGCCTGCCAGCAGTCCGGCAGCAGCCGGGAGCACCCAGCCAAAGCCCAGTGCCGCAAGCGGCAAGGCGTTGGCAAGGGCAGAAAGCGGGCCAAGCGGCAGCGCGGCAGCGATGCTCTGCACAGCGGTGCAGCCGATGCACAGCAGATAGACCCGGCGGCGCTGCTCCAGCCCGGGCACAAAGGAAAGTGCGACCAGCACAATGGCCACCGGGTACAGCGCGTTGAGCACCGGGACGGACAGGCGCAGGATCTCTGCCAGCCCTAAATTGGCGATCAGCATACTGGCAGCGGCAAAAAAGGCGGCAAGGGCAGGGTAGGGGATGCGGGGCAGCAGGGTGTGGAAATACTCTCCCACACAGGCGATCAGCCCCACACAGGTGTTGAAGCAGGCCAGCATAAAGATGGCCGCAAGGAGCACCAGCCCCGCCTTGCCGAACAGCCGCTCCGCCAGCACGGTCAGCACCTCGGCACCAGTGGCAAGGCCGGGCACGGCGGCACCGGTCAGCGCTCCGGCGTGTCCCAGCATGGCGTAGACCGCCAGCAGCAGCCCGCCCGCCACAAGCCCGGCGCGGATGGCACTGCGCTGCACGTCCTGCTCCCGGGCAACGCCCTGCGCCCGGATGTTCATGGCGATGACAGCGCCAAAGTTCAGCGCCGCAAGGGCGTCCATGGTCTGGTAGCCGTACAATACGCCCTGTAACACAACAGCGGAACGATACGCATCGGTGGGTGTACCGTACTGCGCCGCCAGCGGGTGCAGCAGGCAGCCGCCGAACAGGATCAGAATCAGAACCAGCAGGCAGGGGCAGAGCAGTCTGCCCAGCCAGCGGGTGAGCCTGTCCGGGTGCAGCGCCACCAGAAAGGCCGCGCTGAAGAACAGCACAGAGTACCCCAGCTGCAGCCCGGCGCTGCTGCCCAGCAGCGGGGTGAGCATGGCAAAGGAGGTGCTTGCAGTGCGCGGAATGGCCAGACACGGCCCGATGGACAGGTAGATCAAAATCATGAACACCTGCGCAAACACCGGATGCACCCGTCCGGCCAGCTTGTCCAGACCGTCAGCCCGTGCCACCGCGATGACCCCCGCGACCGGCAGACCCACGGCGCTGAGGGCGAGCCCCAGAAAGGCGGGCCAGAAGTCTACCCCCGCCTTTGCACCTAGATCGGGCGGGAAGATCAGGTTGCCCGCCCCAAAAAACATGGAAAATAACGTAAAACCGACAAGCAGCAGCTTGCGGCCCTTGAGTGCTTGTGTCAATACCGTCCCCTCTTTTCTGCGCCGATGCCAAGGTGCACCGTATACTGCATCCAGTTTACACTGGATGCAAATTCATGTCAAGCACGCAACGGTTGAATAAAAGTATATACAGCGCAAGCCGACCCGCCGCAGGTGGTGCACAGGTCATTCCCCTTTGCGGGGCGGTATGGTATACTATACCTTATAACAGGCAGGGGAAGAGGGCAGTTTATGAAGCAGAACAAGCAGTTTTTCCGCCGTCTGCTGGCGGTGGCGTTCTGGCTGGCGGTCTGGCAGGCCGCAGCCATGGCCATCGGGCAGGAGGTGTTTTTGGTATCGCCGGTGCAGGCGCTGCGCACCTTGGTGCAGCTGCTGCCGAGGGTAGATTTCTGGCAGCGGGTGGGCTTTAGCTCCGGGCGCATTTTGCTGGGCTTTGTGCTGGGCGCAGTGGTCAGCGTGGTGCTGGCGGTGTGCGCCGCCCGGTGGAGCGCCGCCGATGCGCTGCTGGCTCCGGTGATGCAGCTGGTCAAGGCTACGCCGGTGGCAAGCTTTATCATTCTGGCACTGGTCTGGGTGCGGGGCAGCGCCCTTTCGGTGCTTATCAGCTTTTTAATGGTGCTGCCGGTGCTGTACGGCGCGGTGCGCACAGGCATTGCCGGGGCGGACGTGCAGCTGCTGGAGATGGCAGCGGTGTTCCGTCTGCCGCCGGGTCGCTGTCTGCGGGCGATCTGGCTGCCGGCGGTGCTGCCGGCCTTCCGGCAGGGGTGCAGCGTGGCGCTGGGCATCTGCTGGAAAAGCGGTGTGGCAGCTGAGGTCATCGGTCTGCCCAATGGCAGCATCGGCGATGCACTCTACCGCGCTAAGATCACCCTTTCCACGGGGGAACTGTTTGCGTGGACCTTTGTTATCATCCTGCTGAGCGCAGGCTTTGAAAAGCTGTTCCTGTTTGCGCTGGATAAGGCCGTGGGCGCAGTGCTGGGAGAGGAGGGGGCAAAATGCTGAAACTTCAACACCTGACAAAGCGGTTCGGCGCAGTGCCGCTCTTCACCGACCTGTGCATGGAGGTGGACGCCCCCGTGGTGCTGTGGGCACCCAGCGGCTGGGGCAAGACCACCCTGCTGCGCATCCTGATGGGGCTGGAACGCCCCACCGCCGGCAGCGTGGAGGGCGTGGGCCGGGTGGCGGCGGTCTTTCAGGAGGACCGCCTTTGTCCCCAGCTGAACGCGGTGCAGAACGTCACTTTGGTGCTGCCGGACACGGAAAACCAGTACAAAGAGCAAATTATAAGTGATTTTCAACAGCTTGGAATGGATATTGCCGCCTTGCAGCTGCCTGCCCGCAAACTTTCCGGCGGGCAAAAGCGGCGGGTGGCGCTGCTGCGGGCGCTGTGGGCCTCCAGCGACACCCTGCTATTGGACGAGCCCTTTACCGGCATGGACCCGGATACCTTGCAGCGGGCAGCGGCGCTGCTGCGGCAGCGCTGCGCGGGCAAACCGGTGCTGTTGGCCACCCACGATGAAAGCGCCATCCGCGCCCTTGGCTGGCCGGTGGTGGAACTGGAAAAGCTGGGACGTTCTTGAATGCCCTCCGCTTTGCTCTGGGCATCATTTAAGGAATTTTTGTTTTTTAAATATGGCTTTTGTCGCGCTCTGCGGAGCGCGACAAAAGCTGCTTGTTTTATAGCAATTCAACTTTTTAATGCAACAGCAACAGCGTTGAATTGCATATCGCAAATATGCTGTTTGAATGTTGCACTAATTTCTTGACTTGCGATAAAATTACCTAAAAAGCAAGGACGAGCAGCCCGCGGGCTGCTCGTCCTTGTATTCTTATCCAAACAGGCTTTTGGTGTTGTGAGAGTATACAGACAGGACTAATCCGACACAGATATACAGCATGAGCACCGAGCTGCCGCCGGCAGAGTAGAAAGGCAGGGTGACGCCGATGACCGGCAGCACCCGCAGGTTCATGCCCACGTTCACGGCGATCTGTGCCATCAGGGCACCGCCGATACCGGCGCAGATGTAGCTGCCCAGCAGATCTGCGCTGCGGGCACCGGTGGCAAAGGTCTTGATCACCAGCGCCAGCAGAACGCCCAGCACCACGCAGCAGCCCACAAAGCCCGCCACGTTGCCGATCCAGCTGAGGATGAAGTCGTTGTGGGCGTTGGGCACGCTGTAATACCGGCCGCTGAACAGGCCGTTGCCGAAGATGCCGCCGGAGCCCAGCGCGATCTCGCCGCGCTGCTGCTGGTAGATGATGTTCTTCCACACCGTCTCGCTGGGGGCCCAGCCGGTGGTGTTTTCCGGGTCCAGCACCGCCAGAATGCGGTACCACTGGTACCCCTTGCCGATCTTATCGCTGAAAAAGGCAAAGGCCACCGCCACGGCAGCACCCGCCGCCGCAAAGGCCGCAAAGATATACTTCCAGCTCAGCCCTGCCGCAAACATCATGCAGCAGCCGATGATGCCGTAGATGATGGCGGTGCCGTCGTCGCCCTGCACATGGATGATGGCAATGGGCACCAGCAGGTGCAGCAGCAGCTTTGCCAGCTCCTTTGGCTCGTTGATGCGGCTGCGCACGTTGTTCAGGTGCATGGCAAAGGTCAGGATAAAGCTGATCTTTGCCAGCTCTGTGGGCTGAAAGGTAAAGCCGCCCAGCTTGTACCAAGAGTAGTTGTCGGTGTCACCGGCGTTGTAGCCGATGGTCAGCGGGCCGATGGAGACGTTGCGGATGACCAGCGTGGGCAGCACCAGACCCCACGTCAGGGCAACGTGCACCGGCCACACCTTTACAAGGCTGCGGTAATCCACGCAGGAGAGCAGCAGTGCGATCACGATGCCAATGGCGGCAGCGCCCGCCTGCACCAGTGCGCGGCGGTAGTCGCCGATGCCGATGATGGCACCGGTCACCTCGTCGGTGGCAAAACCATTGCCCTGCTTGGCTGCCCACGAGGACAGCGCCAGCACCGCCATGACACTGCTGAAAATGCACAGCAGCAGATACATCTTATCGGTGCGCTTAAAATATTGTCGAATGCTATCCAAGGAAAGCACCGCCTTTCGTCAGAACAGTCTGCCGGGGCGTGCCTGCGTACAGGCGATAAAAACCCAGCATATCGCTATTATACACAAATCCCTGCGCCAATGCAATGCGCCGGGTGTGACGGAATGGTAAAACATTGCCGGGAAGCTTGACAAAGCCCCGGCGGCATCCTACAATGAACCTGTGGACGCCACCTTGCGTACAACAGCCCCGGCAGTGTGCCGGGGGAGAGGAACGGAAAAGAAGAAATGGAACATACAGTTTATCGCCGCCTGCTCAGTGCAGTGTGCGCCATTGCGCTGGCCTTTACGGCAGTGTGCCCGGCAGTGGCCGCCGCACCGGAGGAGACCACCGGCACCCCCCAGACCCTGACCGCCTCTGAGGTGCAGGAGATGCAGCAGACGGATGCCGCCGTCACCGCCCTGACCGACAGCGCCGCCTACGCCGGAATGTCGGAGGCAGAGCGTCAGGCTGCTGCGCTGGCGCAGCTGGACGCGCTGGCAGCGCAGGGTCTTGTAAAAAAGGACAGCATCTATGTGGATGCAGAAAACGGCATGGTAAGCTTTGCTTACAGCTGCGGCGCACTGGGCGGCATCCTGCTCACCGACACCGAAAGCGAGGCGGACGCCGCCCTGCCCGGGCCGGAGATGGAGGACATTCCCACACTGCTCGCCGCCGAAAACGGCACGGTGGGCAATGCGGTCATCTACTATGCCTTTGATAACGGGGTCAACAGCAACCGCTACCCCTACTATTCTTATATGAAGGACTACTGGAACGGCTCCGGGCTGGACACCCGTCTGGACATGATGGTGACCGTCTCCGACCTGAAGCGGATGGCAGACTACGATCTTGCCATCCTCAGTGCCCATGGCGCGTACTATACCTATGAATACGGCTGGCTGTGGAAAAAGCAGGCCACCGCGCCCATCCTTCTGCTGCTGGAAAAATCTGATTTCTGGAACGACCTGCGCTACGGCATGGATCTGCTCAGCCACCGGGTCATCAAGGTGAACGGCTGCTACGCCGTCACCGGAGACTTTTTCAGCAACGCCTACCGGGGCGGCAAGCTGAACGGCACCATCGTGTTCTCGGAGACCTGCGAGTTCTACGGCCGCAGCGGTCATGTAAACACCGCCCTTTCGGACGGGCTGCTCTCCGGCGGGGCAGCAGCTGTGGCGGGTTTTGTAAACAACGTGTACAGCGTGTACTCCCGCAGTATGCTGTGGGCGACGGTGAACCGCCTGATCGAGGGCGAGACCCTGCAGCAGGCCATTGATTACAGCCTTGAGGTCTACGGCGAAAACGACATCGTGTGGTACCTCAACCAGAACACCGGGCGGCGACCCCACCCGGCGGCGTCCTACCCCATCATTCAGGGCGACGCCGCTGCCCGGCTCACCGCGCCCGGCACGGCAACGAACGGCACAGCAGAGCAGACCCCTGCCGCCGCCTGACCATTGCACTTTTGTGTGTTTTATATTATACTTAGGGATGGCAGAGTATCTGCCATCCCTTTTTTGAAACGATGAGGTAACCTTCATGTCAGAATATATCACCCATTCCCGCGCCGAGACGGTGGCGCTGGGCAAGCGGATGGCCGCTGTGCTGGCCCCCGGGGCGCTGATCGCCTTTACCGGCGGTCTGGGCGCGGGCAAGACCGCCTTTACCGAGGGTCTTGCCGAGGGTCTGGGCTGCACCGACCCGGTGTCCAGCCCCACCTTTGCCATCGTGAACTACTACCGTGGCCCGCGTCCGCTGGCGCACTTTGACCTGTACCGCATCTCTACCGAAAACGATCTGTGTGCGGCAGGCTTCTACGATTATCTGGATCAGGGCGCTGTGGTGGCGGCAGAGTGGAGCGAAAACTTTGCCGACCTGCTGGCGCTGGAAAACCCCATCCGGGTGAACATCGAACGTCTGGACGATACCACCCGCAGGATCACCATTGAGGGGGTGACGGTATGAATATTCTGGCCGTGGATACGGCGGGCAAGACCGCCGGTGTGGCTCTGCTGCAGGACGACCGCCTGCTGTACGAGGTATATCTGGACGGCGGCATGACCCACAGCGAAACGCTGATGCCCATGATCGACACCTGCTTAAAGATGTGCGGGCTGACCTGCGCGGACATCGACCTGTACGCCGTCAACGCAGGCCCGGGCAGCTTTACCGGCCTGCGCATCGGGCTGGCCGCCGTCAAGGGTCTGGCCTTCCCGCGCGAGACCTTGTGCGCACCGGTCTCTACCCTGGAAGCGCTGGCCACTGCCCACACTGGCGAGGGTACGGTGCTCTGCGCACTGGACGCCCGCCGCGCACAGGTTTACAGCGCAGCTTTCGACCTTGCCACCCACGCCCGCCTGCTGGAGGATGACGCCCGGGCGGTGACAGATCTGGCGGATTTTGTAGAAAATTGCAAAAAGCCCCTGTTTTTTGTTGGTGATGGCGCAGGTCTGTGCTATAATAAATACAGCAATGTACCGGGCGTGCTGCAAACACCCCCGGCGCTGCGGGGCGGCCGTGCCGCTGCCGTAGCACTTGTGGCAAAGCAGATGGCCGCAGCCGGGCAGGCTGTGCTGCCGGAGGCGCTGCTGCCGGACTACCACCGCCTCAGTCAGGCGGAGCGGGAGCGGGCGGAGCGTCTGGCTGCCGAAGCCGCAGCAAACAAACAATAAAAGCGGAACTGTGACCACTCACAGGGAAAGGACGTTTTTCCATGGCAAAACCCATCGCACTTGCCGCCGACCACGGCGGATTTGAACTGAAAGAGGCTGTCAAGGCACATCTGGAAGAGCTTGGTCTGGAGTATATCGACTTTGGCACCCACAGCACCGACAGCGTGGACTACCCCGATATGGCTGTGCCTGCCTGTGACGCAGTGGTGAGCGGCCAGTGCGAAAAGGCACTGCTGTTCTGCGGCACCGGTGTGGGCATCAGCATGGCAGCCAATAAGATCAAGGGCATCCGCGCCTGCTGCTGCTCCGACAGCTTCAGCTGCGAGTATACCCGCCGCCACAACGACGCCAACGCCCTGTGCATGGGCGGCCGCGTAGTGGGCGCAGGCCTTGCCTGCCAGCTGGTGGACATCTTCCTGAACACCCAGTTTGAGGGCGGCCGTCATCAGCGCCGCATCGACAAGCTGACCGCACTGGAAAACCGCTGATTGAAATTTTTATAATTTTACAGAGAAGCTTGCACTGCAAGCTTCTCTGTAAAAAATCCTTCAAGTACCCGATAGAATGTTCTATATAAATTAAGGAGCGTGTTTTTATGACCCCGATGATCGTTGAACATCCGCTGCTGCAGCATAAGATCAGCCTGCTGCGCAACAAACAGACCGGCACCAAGGAGTTCCGTGACCTCGTTGGCGAGATCGCAACTCTGCTGTGCTACGAGGCTACCCGCGATCTGCCGCTGGAAGAGGTGGAGATCGAGACTCCCATCACCATGGCAAAGACCAAGGTGCTGGCAGGCCGCAAGCTGGCTCTGGTGCCCATCCTGCGCGCCGGCATGGGTATGCTGGACGGCATGCTGACCCTGCTGCCCGCTGCTAAGGTCGGCTTCATCGGCCTGTACCGCGACGAAAAGACCCTGCAGCCTGTGGAGTACTTCTGCAAGCTGCCGCAGGATATCGCTGAGCGCGACGTTCTGGTGCTGGATCCCATGCTGGCTACCGGCGGCAGCGCCATCGACGCCATCACCCAGATCAAGAAGCACGGCGCAAAGCGCATCAAGTTCATCGGTCTGCTGGGCGCACCGGAGGGCATCAAGGCTCTGCACGAGGCACACCCCGATGTGGACATCTATCTGGGCGCACAGGACGACTGCCTGAACGAGAATGGCTACATCGTACCCGGTCTGGGCGATGCAGGCGACCGTATCTACGGCACCAAATAAAAACATATCTATAAAAAACAATGCCGGAGCGTTGATGCTCCGGCATTGTTTTTTTTCTTACATCTCGCTGCTGCGCAGAAAACGCACCAGCATGGGCAGCTCGTACAGCAGCATCAGCAGCCAGCCCACCGCGTAGCTGAAGGGCAAAGCCTCAATATCCATCTTCATCACCAGCACAAACAGGGCAGCGGCGGCGACACGGCCGCCCATGTTCAGCATACTGCTGTTCAGGGTGACCTTCAAATCGCCCATGCCCCGGAAAAAGCCCTGTATGCCGTTGGTGGCGGCGGGCAGCATGTAAAACAGGGCGCTGGTGCGTAAGAACCGCACGCCCAGGTCCACCACGGCGGGGTCGGTGGCAAACAACCGGATGATGGGCTGGGCAAACAGCATGCAGACAGCAGTAAGCAGAATGCCATAGGCAAATTCGATGCGCATCCCGCAGTGGTAGCCCTGCCGTACCCGGTCGGTCTTGCCCGCGCCACGGTTCTGGGCCATCAGGGTGGTCATGGCGTGGCCGATGTTCTGCTGCGGGGTGTAGGCAAAGTCGTCGATGCGAGAGGCGGCGGTAAAAGCTGCCATGGCGTTGACGCCCATGGTGTTCACGATGGCCTGCACCGCAATTTTGCCCAGCTGCACCGTGGCCTGCTGCATGGCACTGGCCCAGCCGTAGCTCACGGTCTTGCGCAGCAGCTTGCCGTCATATACCAGCCACCGTTTGCCCAGCTGCAGGACCGGCACTTTGTAACGGATGTACACCACGCACAGCAGACAGCAAGCGGCCTCGCTGAGCACGGTGGAAAGGGCGCAGCCCTCGCTGCCCCAGCCCAGCGCCTCCACAAAAAACAGGTCGCCGCCAATGTTCAGCACGGCGCTGATCATCAAAAAATACAGCGCGCTCTTGCTGTCGCCCAGCGCACGCATGGTGGCAGCCAGAAAGTTATAGAAGAAGGTGAAGATCAGCCCCGCAAACACGATGCGCAGGTAGTTCACCGCAATGGGCAGAATGGCGGCGGGCACCTGCAGCAGCCGCAGCAGCGGGTCTGCCAGCAGCACGCACAGGGCAGAGAAGGTCAAAGAGAACACCGTGCCCGCAATGGCGGTGGTGGATACCTGACGCTCCACCAGCCTGGTGTCTCCCGCACCAAAGGCGGTGCTGACCAGAATGCCCGCGCCCAGACACATCCCGTTGATGAACAGGATGGCAAGGGTCATCAGGGGATTCGAGGTGCCCACGGCAGCCAGTGCATCCTCGCCCACAAACTTGCCCACGATGATGCTGTCGGCAGCGTTGTAGGTAAGCTGGAACAGGTTGCCCAGCACCAGCGGAATGGTAAATTTGATCAGCAGCGGCGTAATGGCACCGCTGGTCATGTCCTTGGTCATGAAAAAACGTCCTTCTTTCCTATTTATAAAAACAGCCGCTTACACGATGCTGGCGCGTCCGCTGAAAATGGCCAGCGCAGCGCGGCTGTTGCAGTTGGCCAGCAGCTGGGCGGCGGCGTACAGGGCAGCACCGGCGCTGACCGAAGCAGGGATGGCATCGGTGCGCAGCACCTGCTGGGCGGCGCGCTGGGCGTCCCGGCTTGCCACGGCGGAAACGTTATCCACCACATAGCTGTTGTAGTTTTCCGGCACGATGCCGTAGCCGATATCCGGGATGCCGTGCGGGCCGGTAAGCCCGCCGCCCAGCACCTGATTTTCGTACGGCTCCACCGCCACGATGCGCACATCGTTCGTCCATGCCTTGATGGTCTCGCCCACGCCGGTCACTGTGCCAGCACTGCCCACCCCGATGGTAATGGCGTCCACAAGGCTCTGGTTCTGCCGGGCAATGCTTTGCACGATGGCGGGGCCGGTGACCCGGCGGTGGTACTCCGGGTTATCGTCGTTGGCCAGCCAGTTCATATAGTACCAGCCGTTCGCGGCGGCAGTCTGCGCCGCCAGTGCCCGCGCCCCGGCCAGACCGCTGCGGGCGGGGCTGTGCCGGATCTGCGCACCCAGCCGCAGCAGGTACTCCTGCCGCAGGGCAGGGGCGTCCTCCGGCATTACCAGCACGATGGGATGCCCGGCGGTCAGGCTGGCCAGCGTAAGGGCGGTGGCAAAGGGGCCGGAAGCCGCCTCGATGATGGGCTGCCCCGGGGCAAGCTGCTTTTTTTCAATGGCAAGGGCCAGCATTCCCTCGGCAAGGCCGTCCCGGGCGGTGCCGGTGGGGCCGTAAAAATCCAGATACGCGTACAGATGCCCCTTCAGCCCGCAGGCGGCGGCGTAGCCCCGCAGCTCCACAATAGGGCAGGCGGTGGTAAGGGTCTGATAAAAATTAGAGTAGATCGGCACGGAAGAACTCCTTTCAAGAGGATGCGCCCTGCCAGACTGTGTTCGGGAAAACTTTGGCAAAGAGCAGTACCTGCCCTTTTGCAGCAAAAAAGCTCGCCCTTCGGGAGAGCTGCCGAACGCAGTGAGGCTGAGAGGGTTTATTGGGATACAACACTATTATCCTAACGCAAAGCCCCCGGCTGCGTCAAGATGCCTTTTGGCAAAAACAGCGAATTTCAGGCAGATATTTCAGAAAAAACTCCAAAATCCCCTTGACAAGGGGCAGGGGTTCTGGTATACTCCATCCGTAAAGCAAAAAAACTTTACAACACAGCAAGTACAGACAGCAGAGCACCGGGGGTCAACAGCAATGGCAAAAGATCTGGAAATGGGGTATCTGCTGGATTTTTATGGCGAGGTGCTTACCCAAAAGCAGCGCGAGATGCTGCGCCAGTATTATAACGATGATCTTTCGCTGAGCGAGATCGGCGAGAACTTCGGCATCACCCGGCAGGGCGCACGGGACGCCATCAAGCATGGCGAGACCACCCTGAAGGAACTGGAAGAAAAGGTAGGCTTTGCAGCCCGCTACCGGCGGGTGCAGCAGAAGCTGGAACAGCTGGAACAGCTGGTCATCGACACCCGGTTCGAGTGCACCGGCCCCCGCGCCAATATCACCACCACGGAGTATGTGGAAGCACTGACAAAAATGCTGGAGCTCATCCGCTCGATGGATGAAGCAAACGAAAGCTGATCGAATTTTGAAAGGAGCACCGCACAATGGCATTTGAATCCCTGACCGACCGCCTTGCCGGTGTATTCAAAAAACTGCGCGGTCACGGCAAGCTGACCGAGGCAGATATCAAGGCCGCCATGCGCGAGGTGCGGATGGCTTTGCTGGAAGCCGATGTCAACTACAAGGTTGCCAAGGACTTCTGCGCAAAGGTGTCCGAGCGTGCTATGGGGCAGGAGGTCATGGAGAGCCTGACCCCCGCCCAGCAGGTGGTCAAGATCGTCAATGAGGAGCTGGTAGCCCTTATGGGCGGCACCGAGGCCGCCCGCCTGAACATCAAGAACAAGGGCCAGACGGTCATCATGCTCTGCGGCCTGCAGGGCAACGGTAAAACCACCCACGCGGCAAAACTTGCCAAGTTCTATATCAAGCAGGGCCGCCGCCCCATGCTGGTAGCCTGCGATATCTACCGCCCTGCGGCTATTGACCAGCTGCAGGTGGTGGGCAAACAGGCCGGTGCACCGGTGTTCACCCTGCCCGGCGCAAAGCCGCCGGAGATCGCCCGCAAGGCGCTGGCGCACGCCAAGGACTATGGCAACGACATCGTCATTCTGGATACGGCAGGCCGCTTACAGATCGACGAAGTGCTGATGCAGGAACTGGTGGACGTCAAGGCCGCCGTTCCCGTGGATGAGACCCTGCTGGTGGTGGACGCCATGGCCGGTCAGGATGCCGTCAACGTGGCCAAGACCTTCAACGAGACGGTGGGCGTGGATGGCATCATCCTTACCAAGACCGACGGCGATACCCGCGGCGGTGCAGCACTTTCCGTGCTGGCCGTTACCGGCAAGCCCATCAAGTTCCAGGGCACCGGCGAAAAGCTGGATGATCTGGATGTGTTCCACCCGGACCGCATGGCAAGCCGCATCCTTGGCATGGGCGATGTGCTCAGCCTGATCGAGCGCGCACAGGATGCCGCCGACGAAAAGGCCGCCGAGGAGACCGCCAAGCGGCTGATGGAAAACAAGTTCGATATGAACGATATGCTGGAGCAGTTCGCCCAGATCCGCAAGATGGGCGGTGCAGGCGCAATGCTGAGCATGCTGCCCGGTGCTTCCGGCATCGACGCCAGCCAGATCGACGATAAAGCCTTTGACCGCATCGAGGCCATGATCTATTCCATGACCAAAGAGGAGCGGGAAAAGCCTTCCATCATCAACCCCAAGCGCAAGCGCCGCATTGCCGCAGGCAGCGGTACCCGCGTAGAGGACGTGAACAAGCTGCTCAAGCAGTACGAGATGATGCAGAAGATGATGAAGCAGTTCAAGAAGAGCCCCAAGGGCTTTGCCCGCCGTCTGGGCGGCATGATGGGCAACCCCAACGCCTTCCGCGGACTGAAATAACAACGGTATACAACCCCGGCGGGGTTTGTAACATATATCAAAAACAACAATTTTTGGAGGATATCTATTATGGCAGTTAAGATTCGTCTGCGCCGCGTTGGCGCCAAGAAGGCTCCCTTCTACCGTGTTGTCGTTGCTGACAGCCGCTTCCCCCGCGATGGCCGCTTCATCGAGGAGATCGGCACTTACGATCCCAACAAGGAGCCCTCTGAGGTGAAGATCGATGCCGAGAAGGCAAAGCAGTGGATCGCTAACGGCGCTCAGCCCACTGATACCGTTCGTGTCCTGCTGAAGAAGTCCAACATTCTGTAAGTAGGGAGGGCTGACTCATGCAGGAGCTGTTGCTGGCAGTTGCCCGCGGTCTCGTGGAGGACAAGGACGCCGTCAAGGTCACGGTGGACGAGCCCCGCGAGGACGGTACCATCGTCTACCACCTGAGCGTGGCAGAGGGAGATATGGGCCGTGTCATCGGCAAGCAGGGCCGGATCGCAAAAGCCATTCGTGTGGTGATGCGCGCGGCTGCTGTGCGGGTCGATGAAAAGGTCCTTGTTGAGATCGACTGAGCACCCTACAGGCCCTTTGCCCTTGCGGCAAGGGGCCTTTTTTGAATTTTTTGGAACAGGGCTCACCCTCTCAGGCGCTTCGCGCCAGCTCCCCCGAAGTGGGAGCCCTTGGCAAAACCGGAAACTTTGCCGTACTGCCAAGGTCTCTCCCTTTGAGGAAAGACTTCCCCCGGCCGGGGGAAGATGTCGCGCAGCGACAAAAGGGGGAATGTGGCATTGCGTAAGCAATGACGGAGAGGGCGAGGATGCTACACAGGAGCGAATTTATGCAGCAATATCTGGAAGCCGGAAAAGTTGTTACCACCCACGGTGTGCGCGGGGAAATGAAGCTGGAGCTTTGGTGCGACGGGGTGGATTTTTTGAAAAAAGCGGGCCGTCTGTACCCTTCGGCGCAGGGCGGTAAGGCGTATAAGATTCTTTCCATCCGTCCGCAGGGACAGATGGCGCTGCTCCAGCTGGAAGGGGTCAGCGATATGGACGCCGCCCGGGCGCTGCGCGGGCAGGTGTTCTACTTTGACCGCAACGATGCCACCCTGCCCGCAGGCCGATGGTATGTGGCAGACCTCATCGGGTGTGAGGTACGGGACGCCGACACCGGCAAGGTGTACGGCGTGGTGACCAGCGTGGACCACCCGGGTGCGCAGGATATCTATACTGTCAAGGCACCCGGCGGCAAGGAGTATATGTTCCCCGGGGTGGATGCCTTTTTGAAAGAGCGCAACCCGCCGGAGGGGTATATCCTTGTCACCCCCATCCCCGGCCTGCTGGATGACGATTTTGACAGCGAGCGGGAGGAGGAGTAAACCATGGGAATGCGTGTGGATATCGTGACCCTGTTCCCGGAGATGTGCCAGCAGGTGCTGGATGCCAGCATCATCGGCCGGGCGGCAAAGCGGGGCTATATTGAGACCCACTGCCACCAGATCCGGGATTATACCCTGAATAAGCAGAAGCAGACCGATGATTACCCCTACGGCGGCGGCTGCGGCATGGTGCTGTACGCCCAGCCCATCGCAGACTGCCTGCGGGCGGTGCAGCGCGAGGTGGCCCAGCAGGGACGCCCCGCCCCGCATATCGTGTTCCTGACGGCGGGCGGCCAGCGCTACACCGAGGAGCACGCAAAGCGGCTGGCACAGTACGACAACCTGACGCTGGTCTGCGGCCACTACGAGGGCATTGACGAGCGTGTCATCGAAGCTTTTGCGGACGAGGAGATCTCCATCGGTGATTATATCCTGACCGGCGGCGAGCTTGCCAGCCTTGTGGTGGCAGACAGCGTGCTGCGCCTGAAGCCCGGCGTGCTGGCCGAGCAGAAGGGCTACGAGGAGGAAAGCTACTGGGACGGCCTGCTGGAATACCCCCAGTACACCCGCCCCGAGGTGTGGGAAGGCCGCGCCGTGCCCGAGGTGCTGCTGGGCGGCGACCATGCAAAAATCGACGCGTGGCGCGGCGAGCAGAGCCGCACCCGCACCCGTCTGCGCCGCCCGGAGCTGTATGAGCAGTGGTGCACGAGCCACCCCATTGCTGAAGTGCCCAAGTGGAAGCGGGGCGAGAATGTCCGGCTGGTAAAGACCGCCGAGCAGTTTGCCGCCGCCGCAAAGCTGTTTGCCGAGGGCCGGCAGGCTGTCTGTGCCGACAACTGGACACCGGAATACTGCCGCACCCTGACCGAGCCGCAGTTTTTGCTGCAATTGCAGCAGGAAAAGGCGGCGGGCTGGGTGTGCTACCTGCACACCACCAAGGATGTGCCGGACGGCATGGTGTGCGTCAGCCATAAGGCGGGGCATATCGAGCACCTGTTCGTCACAGAAAAAGCCCGGGGCAACGGCATTGGTGCAAAGCTGCTGGATTTTGCCCGCAAAAAGCTGCCGGAGCACGCACACCCGGTGCTGAGCGTGCTGAACACCAACACCCGCGCCATTGCGCTGTATACCCGCATGGGCTGGCAGCTGGACGGCAGCACCCGTCTGGAATTTGACCCGCAGCAATATCCCACCGTGACGCGTAAATGCGCACTGGTGCAGATGCGCTACGCAGGGCCTGCGCAGGAGTGAGCAGGCACCGGAAATGTCGGTGAAAATACACAAAATTCAGAGGAAAACTCCCCGGCGGTCTAAAAGTTGTTGAAAACTTTTGTATTACCCCTCTAACCTTCGGGGTATAATTTTATTGTCTTTGTACAAAACCTGAAAAATGCTCTCGGTTTCATTGGGAAAACCGCCAAAAATGCAAAAGGGGGCTGTACAACCGTATCGACTTGCGCTAAAATGAGTGTAACACAACAGGCACACTATGCTTTTGTACACCAAAACGATATTAGATAGGAGCGCTTTACTATGTACGTAAAAGAAGTTACCGTTGAAAATCAGGTTGGTCTGCACGCTCGTCCGGCTACCTTCTTTATCCAGAAGGCAAACGAGTTCAAGTCTTCCATCTGGGTCGAAAAGGAAGAACGCCGCGTGAACGCAAAGAGCCTGCTGGGCGTTCTGTCTCTGGGTATCGTTGGCGGCACCACCATCCGCATCATCGCTGACGGCGCTGATGAGCAGGCTGCCGTGGACGGTCTGATCAAGCTGGTGGAGTCCGGCTTTGCAGAGTAAGTCTGTATCACAAGCAACAGAAAGCGGCGGGGGCTCCCTGCCGCTTTTTTGATAAGCTTTTTTACGGGAAGAAGGAGGGCTTTTTATGAGCGAGAAAAACAAACAGCGAATGGAAAAGTTCGTGGCACTGTGCGATTCCGGCAAGCCGTGGTATGTGTTCCTTGTTCTGTTCAGCCTGCTGCTGGCGGCAAATGCCCTGCTGGAGCTGCTCACTGAGCAGCGGGTCAAGAGCTGGGTATGGCTGCTCAACGCGGCAGGCATCGTGGGCTGCGTGGCCGATATCTTCCACTGCAAAAACCTCCGGGCTGCCAAGGCTGAGGACGAAAACGCATGACCAAGGCCGAGCTCTACCAAAAAGCCTGTATGCTGCCGCTGCTGCCCGGGGTGTATATCATCCGGGACAAAAGCGACACCATCATCTATATCGGCAAGGCCAAGCGCCTGCGCATCCGGGTAAGCCAGTATTTCCGCGAGGGCGTGCCCCACGACAACAAGGTCAGCCAGATGATCGCCCACGCCTACGCCTTTGACGTCATCGTCTGTCAGAGCGAGTTCGAGGCGCTGGTGCTGGAAGCCAGCCAGATCAAGGCGCACACCCCCAAGTACAACATCCTGCTCAAGGATGACAAGGGCTACAGCTATATCCGCGTCACCCGGGAGGACTGGCCGCGCCTTTCCTTCACCCTGCAAAAGGAGGAGGACGGGGCGGAGTATATCGGCCCCTACACCTCCAGCTTTGCCGCGCGGCAGATGGCAGAAACGGCCATGGATGCCTTTTTGCTGCCGCGCTGCTCCAAGCGCTTCCCGCAGGAGATCGGCAAAGGCCGTCCCTGCCTGAACGCCCATATCGGCAAGTGCATGGCGGTGTGCAGCGGCAAAATCAGCTGCGAGACCTACAATCAGGCGGTCAAAAACGCGGTGCACCTGATCCGCTACGGCAAAAAGGATATCCTGAAAACCCTCAACGAGCGGATGCAGGAGGCCTCTGACCGGCTGGAATTTGAGACCGCCGCCCTTCTGCGGGATCAGATCAACGCCATCACCAAGCTGACAGCAGGGC
Source organism: uncultured Faecalibacterium sp. (assembly GCA_934561115.1). Classification (GTDB taxonomy): domain Bacteria; phylum Bacillota; class Clostridia; order Oscillospirales; family Ruminococcaceae; genus Faecalibacterium. Next base: position 32,364 of record CAKTFS010000006.1, read on the forward strand.
AGAAGGTGGTGGTAGACCCGGACGTGGAGATGGACGTGGTGGCGCTGGCGGGCACACCGGACAGCGTGTGCGCGGCGGTGCTGCGCTTCCGGGAGGGACGGCTGACCGACAAGCGGGAGTTTCTGTTCCACGATACCTCGGATATCGACGCGGTGCGGGAGGAATTTCTGCCCCGGTACTATCTGGACGATGAACAGATTCCCAAGATCATCGCGGTGGACGCGCTGCCGCCGGACGTGGATGCCTTGCAGCAGGCGCTGAACCAGAAGCGGGGCAGCGAGGTGCAGCTGTATGTGCCCCAGCGGGGCGATAAAGCGCATCTGGTGGAGATGGCGCACACCAACGCGGTGGAGCGTCTGGCGCGGGAGAGCGGACGCTACGCCCGGGAGGAAAAGCTGCTGGACGAACTGGCGCAGGTGCTGGGGCTTTCAAAGCCGCCCCGCGCCATTGAAAGCTACGATATCTCCAACTGGGGCGATGGCAGCAGCGTCTGCGGCATGGTTACCTTCAAGGACGGCAAGCCCTTCAAGGCGGGCTACCGCAAATTCAAGATGAAAACCGTGGTGGGCACGGACGACTACGCTTCGCTGGCAGAGACGGTCTCCCGCCGGGCGGCAGAGTACGAAAAATACGCCGCGCAGGCCGAAAACGGCCAGCCCGGCGGCAACTGGTTCGGGCAGAAGCCGGATCTTTTGCTGATGGACGGCGGCAGGGGACAGGTGAGCGCCGCAAAGGAAGCGCTGGCCGGTACGGCGCTGGCAGATGTGCCGCTGTACGGCATGGTAAAGGATGACCACCACCGCACCCGCGCCATCGTGGACAGCGACGGGCGGGAAATTGCCATCAATATGAACCGCGGCACCTTTACCTTCATCACCGCCATTCAGGACGAGACCCACCGCTTTGCCAACGCCTACCGCAAGCAGCAGATGAAGCAGAAAAGCTACTCCTCCACCCTGACCGAGGTGCCGGGCGTAGGCCCCAAAACAGCCAAAGCCCTGCTGGCGCAGTTCAAGAGCGTGGGCGCGGTGAAGGAAGCTACCCCCGACCAGCTGGAAAACACCCCCGGTGTGGGCAGGCAGCTGGCGCAGACCATCTACGAATATTTTCACAGGGAAGCATAAAAACACCCCCGGCATCCGAACAAAACGAAAACGGATGCCGGGGGTGTTCTGTGTTTAGGGGTTAATTCGTATAGGAGATGGAGAAATCGCCGGTGACAGAATCGAGGGAAATTTTACGAGAGGTGTTTGCCTTGCCATTATGGATCGAGCTGCCCTTAAGCCCATTCGTGACGAGGCAATAGTCCGAGGCGCTGCCTTCCAGAGTCAAGTCGGTATCGCCAGTGATGACCGAGATGCTGACATCCTGAGCACCGGACAGCATACCGATCGTGCAGTCACCCATGGCAAGTTCGGCATCGAATTTAGGTGCGGACAGATGGTCAATGTGACAGTCGCCCATGGCAAGATCAAAATCTGCGTCCTTCACAGTCAGGCTGTCGGCAGAGACGTCACCCATGGCAAGTTCCAGATCCAGTTCTTCCACTGAGAGCGTGCCAAGGTCAACGTCGCCCATAGCAAGATCAATGTCTACCTTATGCAGGATATTTTCTGGAGCTGTAATGGTGAGCACAGCACTGTAAGTATCAGGGAGAGCGTAGTATTTCGGAATATGATAGGAAAACTCTGTGGTACCGTCTTTTTTGCTGGAATGGGTGAGGTACCGTGTCCTGAAGCCATCAAACTGTAAAGTGATATCTGAAGCGTCTGGGTCGACAACAAAGAGAATGGTACCGTAATCCAACTTCAGCGATAGTTTATCGCTGACCATCTCAGCAGAGAGGGAGAAGTTCAAGCCGTCTGAAGTGGAAACGGGAACTGCGGGCTGCGTTGAGGCACTCTCGGCAGGTACTTCCGCAGAGGAAGCGGGAATTTCCGAGGCAGGAGAAACGGATTCGGCCTGCTGCACCGGGGTGGCCTTGGAGTGCTGGAAGAAAAAGCAAACCAGCACCAGCACTGCCAGCCCGCCGCCCAGCACCATGCGCCAGCGGGAATGCGGCTTGCGGGCAGGGGATGCCGGGGCAGCAGAGCTGCCTGCCGGGGTCTGCTCGTCCAGAATTTTACGGGCGACCTCCTCCGGGCTGCCCAGCTCCGCAATGGCGCGGGCTTCGTTCTCCGGCCCGGCGGCGTCCAGATAATCCTCGTAATAGCTCAAAGCGTCCTTGCGCTCGGCCTCCGGCAAGGGGGCGAGAAGCTGCTCCAGCGCAGCAAGAAATGCAGTACGGGTCATAGATCATTCCACCTCTCTGAAAAATGTGTCAATGGAAGAACGGTAGCGGCTCCACTCCTGCGCGTAGGCGGCAAGCTGCGCCCGCCCGGCGGAGGTGATCTGATAATAGCGGCGGTTGCGGCCATTGAAGGGCGCATCGTAGACCGTGAGCAGCTGGTCTTTCTGTAACCGGCGCAGCACCGGGTACAGGGTGGATTCGCTTAGCTCCAGCGTGTGAGTGACCTGTTGGGTGATCTTGTAGCCGTAGGTACCTTCCGGCTCCTGCGCCACCACGGACAGCACAATAGCATCCAGCAGCGCGGCACTGATGGGAAAACTCATGCGGGAACAGCCTCCTTTCGGTGTGGTCTGTTTCTATAATATTATATATCATATAATATTACATAAGTCAATAGGAGATTTGCCCTCTCAGTCTCGCTGCGCTCGCCAGCTCCCCCAAGGGGGCGCCTTTGACATGGCGGCACAGTTTCTGGTGCAAGTGCAAAGTTTCCGGTTTCGCCAGAGGCTCCCTCTCCGAGGGAGCTGGCAAAGCCGTCAGGCTTTGACTGAGGGAGTTCGTTCCCAACAAAAAAAGCTCCCCCTTTCGGGGGAGCTGGATGCGAACGAAGTGAGCAGACTGAGAGGGTCAAACTTCTTAGTTTTCAGAAGAGATATCCTGTCCGAAATACTTTTCGCTCAGGGTCTTTAAGGTGCCGTCGGCACGCAGTTCCTCAATAGCAGTGTTCAGCGCGTCCAGATAGGCGGTGTCCTCGCTCTTGAGCACCGGGATGGCCACATGGGAGGCTTCGGCAGTCTGTGCCACCAGCTTGAAGTCTGCCTCCGGGTGGACGTTCAGGTAGTCATAGAAGGAAACATCGGCGTTCAGGGTGGCGTCAATGCGGCCTGCGGTCAGCAGCTGGATGGTCTCTTCCAGCGTGTCGATGCCCTGCACGGTAGCACCGTAGCTTTCGGCCAGCTCCATGTAGGTGGAAGCCAGACTATTGGCGGTGGTCTTGCCCTTCAGGTCCTCAAAGCTGTGGATGTCCTCGTTATCCTTGCGCACAGCCAGCGCGGTGTGGATGTAGCCGTAGGGGGTGGTGAAATCGTAGGTCTTGGCGCGCTCCTCGGTCACTTCCACGCCGTTGCACACCATGTCGTAGCGGCCTGCGTCCAGACCGGCAAACAGGCTGTCCCAGTCGCTTTCCACATACTCCGGTTCCACGCCCAGCTTTTCGGCAATGGCGCGGGATACCTCCACGTCGTAGCCCACCAGCGTGTCGGAAGTGTCGTGGTAGCTCCACGGCTGCCATGCGCCCTCCAGCGCCACCACCAGCTTGCCGCTCTTCTGGATGCTGTCCAGCTTATTCAGCGTTGCGGAACTGGCAGTACTGGCGGCGGTGTCCTTGGAAGAGCAGCCGGTCATGGACAGCACCCCGGCTGCGGCCATAACGCCCATCAGAGAAATAAAGGTTCTGCGTTTCATAAGTAAAAATTCCTTTCTGTCGTAAAAAAATATAAAAACAGGAGAGTGCTTATTCCGTATGGGCGATCCTGCGCAGGAAGGCCCGGGTGCGCTCCTCCTTGGGGGATGCAAAGAACTGCTGAGAGGGTGCCTGCTCCACCACCACGCCGTTTTCCATGAACACAGTCTTGGAGGAAACGTTGCGGGCAAAGCCCATCTCGTGGGTGACCACCAGCATGGTCATGCCCTCTTCGGCCAGCTGCCGCATCACGCTGAGCACCTCGCCGGTCAGCTCCGGGTCAAGGGCGCTGGTGGGCTCGTCAAAGTAAATAATTTCCGGGTCAGCGGCAAGGGCACGGGCGATGGCCACCCGCTGCTGCTGCCCGCCGGAAAGCTGGCGGGGGTAGTAGTCGGCGCGGTCGGCAAGGCCTACCTTGGCAAGCATCTTCATGCCGATTTCATCCGCCTGCTCCTTGGGCAGCTTACGCGCCACAATAAGCCCCTCGGTCACATTTTGCAGGGCGGTCTTGTTGCGGAACAGGTTGTAGTTCTGGAACACAAAGGCCGTCTTTTTGCGCAGCCGGGCAATGTCGGCACGGCTGGCATGGGCAAGGTCGAAGCTTTCGCCGTCAAATACCAGCTGCCCGGCATCGGCGGTTTCCAGAAAGTTCAGACAGCGCAGCAGGGTGGTCTTGCCGGAGCCGGACGGCCCCAGAATGGCCACCACATCGCCCTTTTCTACGGTCAGGTCTACCCCGCGCAGCACGGGCAGCTCGCTGACGGCCTTCCGCGCACCGGGACGGTGGAAAAGGCCGGGTTTTGCGTAGGTGCGGAAGGTTTTTTGCACATTGCGGATCTCAAGCATAGCCATGGGTGCTCACCCTCCCTTTTACTGGAAGCCGCGGGCGTTGAGCTGACGTTCCAGCAGAGCCTGCAGCTTGGTGATGACGGTACAGAACAGCAGATACACCACAGCCACCTCGCAGTAGATGGGCAGGAAGATGTAGGTGCGGGCGGCCACCCGCTGCCCGGCCATGAACAGCTCTGCCACCGTGATGTTGGAGGCCAGCGAGGTGTCCTTGATCATGCCGATGAGGGAGTTGGACAGCGCAGGCACGGCGGTGCGCAGCGCCTGCGGCAGCACGATGCGGCGCATGATCTGCCACCAGCTCATGCCCACGCAGTACCCGGCTTCCAGCTGCCCCTGCGGCACGCTTTCCAGCGCGCCGCGCATGGTCTCGGCGCAGTAGGCGCCCTCGTTGAAGGCAAAGGCGATGACCGCCGCCGGAAAGGCGTTTAGCATGATGCCCACGCTGGGCAGACCGTAAAAGATGATGAACAGCTGCACCAGCAGCGGGGTGCCCCGGATGACCCAGATGTAGAACCGGGCGATCTGCCGCAGCACCGGCACATTGGCGTACTGCACCAGCGCCACCGCCACCGCGATGATCATGGCAAAAAAGAAGGAGAGAAGGGTCAGCGGAATGGTCATGGTCAGGCCTGCCGTCAGGATGCGCGGCAGCGCCTCCACCAGCACGCCGACCGTGCGGTTGGATAAAAGTGCTTCAAACATCGGTTTTTCCTCAAAATAAAAATGCGCAGACCGGCAAAGCCTTTGCCGGCTAAAGCAGTATATACCTTAAAGTAGAGTTTAAGTCAAGAGACTGAATCACAAATCCCTACAAAACCTACCAGAATACTATAATAACATGAAATGCCCCGCAGCGCAAACGGTTTGCACAAAACGTGTGATGTGCCTGAAAAATTGCATAAACTTGTTAAATATTTGTGCAATGCGGCAGATGCTTGACGCTGTGGACGCTTTCGTGTACAATGAACATAACAGTGCGCGGCTGCGGGCTAATAGCCCGGCGCGGCGCAAATCCACCGGCAGAGGGCTTGCCCCTTGCCCGGTGCAGACACGGAGGATACGAACGTGAAAAAGTTTAGTATTGGTGTTCTGGGTGCAGGTACCTGGGGCATGGCTCTGGCACGGATGCTGACCGTCAGCGGCAATGATGTACAGGTGTGGTCGGCCATTGAGGCCGAGGTGGACAACCTTTCCGCCACCCGGGTGCACCCCAATCTGCCGGGGATGGTCATCCCGCAGGAGCTGCGTTTTACCAAAAGCATAGAGGAAGTGTGCACCGGCAAGGATGTGCTGCTGTTTGCAGTGCCGTCGGTGTTCGTGCGCTCCACGGCGGCCAAGGCGCGGCCCTATATCCGCTCCGGCCAGATCATCGTGGACGTGGCAAAGGGCATTGAGCCCGATACCTTATATACCATGACCGAGATCCTCGCCGACGAGCTGAGCCACGAGAACGGCCCCCGCGCGGTGCGTCTGGTGGCGCTCAGCGGCCCCACCCACGCCGAGGAGGTGGCGCTGGATCTGCCCACCACCATCGTTTCCGCCAGCCCGGATCTGGAGGCTGCCGAGGTGGTGCAGGAGGTGTTCAGCAACACCTGTATGCGCGTGTACACCAACTCTGATATCAAGGGCGTGGAGCTGAGCGGCGCCATGAAGAACGTCATTGCGCTGGGCGTTGGCATCTCCACCGGCCTTGGCTACGGCGATAACGCCCGCGCCGCCCTGATCACCCGCGGCATTGCCGAGATCGCCCGGCTGGGCGTGGCCATGGGCTGCAATGTCCAGACCTTTGCGGGTCTGGCCGGTATCGGCGATCTGATCGTCACCGCCACCAGTATGCACAGCCGCAACAACCGCGCCGGTATCCTGATCGGCAAGGGCGAAAGCCCGGAGCAGGCCGTGAAGGAGGTCGGCATGGTGGTGGAGGGCATCAACGCCCTGCCCGCCGCCATGGAACTGGCCGAGAAGTACCATGTGGAAATGCCCATCGCCCAGACGGTGAACGCCATCGTCAAGGAGGGCATGAGCGCCAGCGATGCGCTGCGCAACCTGATGTCCCGCGACCGCAAGAGCGAGATGCCGCAGGGCTATGAGAGCGTGTGAGCCTGAAATAATCGAAAAGAGGCTTCCGGAATGTCTGTGGGTATTCCGGAAGCCTCTTTTATTTGGCGGGAAGTGCAGTAAAATTATTAAAACTTTTTACAGAAAACAGACACAAAAGGGTAGAAGGTCGGCAAACTTTCTGCTATACTGAAAACGATAGAATTTTTGGTCAGTGCAGCCGGAACAGGGCGGCGGGCGCTGGCACTGTAAGAAGGAGGAATGAGAGATGCCCTCTACCTACGCACACCGCCGCTTTGGCGCAAATGTGCTGGATCATCTGCCCGCGCCGCTGCGGGAAAAGCTGGAAGCGCACCGGGAACTGTACGATATCGGTCTGCACGGGCCGGATCTGCTGTTCTATTATCATGCGGAAAAGTCCACCCCGGTCGCCGCGCTGGGCAACGCCATGCACGACGAGCCGGGCAGAACGTTTTTTGACCGGGCACGCCGGGTGGTGCACGAGGAAGCCGACCGGGAGGCGGCGCTGGCCTACGCGCTGGGCTTTGTGTGCCATTTTGCGCTGGACAGCACCTGCCACCCCTTTGTGGAGCAGTTTACCCGGGAGAGCGGTGTGACCCACTGCGAGATCGAGACCGAGTTCGACAACATGCTGCTGCGCCGGGACGGCTATGACCCGCTGACCTTCTTTACCGCCAGTCATATCCACCCCAGCGCGGAAAACGCCCGGGTCATTGCGCCGTTCTACAAGGACATCTCGGAGCAGACCGCGCTGGAATCCCTGAAAGGCATGATCATGGTGCATAAGGTGCTGCAGGCTTCGAACCCGGTCAAGCGCTGGGTGGTGCTGACCGGCATGAAGGTGCTGGGCAAGTACGAGGGGATGCACGGCCTTGTGGCAAACCCGCAGCCGAACCCGCAGTGCACCGAGAGCAACCGCAAGCTGGATGCGCTGTACGCCAAGGCTTTGCCGCTGGCAGAGCGGCTGATCTTAGAGTATGTGGCAAAGCTGGACACGGACGAGCCGCTGGACGCCGCCTACGACCACACCTTTGGAGAATTTTAAAAAACGCGCCGCCCGGCGGTGCAAGGGGAAAAGGGAAAATACGATGAAAACTGAAAAATTCAAGGTGACACCGCTGGAGCGGGCATGGATCTTATACGATGTGGGCAACTCGGCCTTTGTGCTGATGATCGCTACGCTGGTGCCCATCTTCTTCAATGCGCTGGCCGAGGCCGGCGGGGTGAGCAAGGTGGACTATCTGGCCTACTGGGGCTACGCAAGCTCCATCGTCACGGTGGTCACCGCCATTCTGGGCCCCATTCTGGGCACGCTGGCGGACACCAAGGGCTTTAAAAAGCCCATCTTTATGCTTTGCCTTTTTGTGGGCGTCATTGGCTGCTGCGCCATGGGTCTGGCGGGCACATGGCTGGTCTTTCTGGTCATTTTTATCATCGCCAAGATCGGCTACTCCGGCAGTCTGGTGTTCTACGACTCCATGCTGGGCGATGTGACCACCCCGGAGCGGATGGACATGGTGTCCTCCCGCGGGTATGCATGGGGCTATATCGGCAGCTGCGTGCCTTTTGTGGTCTGTCTGGCGCTGGTGCTGGGCAGCAGCGCAGTAGGGCTCAGCCAGATGACCGCGCTGTCCATCGCGCTGGTCATTACCGCCGTGTGGTGGCTGGTGGTCACCCTGCCGCTGCTGAAAAAGTACCGCCAGATCAACTATGTGGAGGTGGAGCAGCACGCCATCCGCCAGAGCTTTGTGCGCATCGGGCAGACTTTGAAGCACCTGCCGCAGGACAAGCAGGTGTTCTGGTTCCTGCTGGCCTTCTTCTGCTACATCGACGGCGTGTATACCATCATTGATATGGCCACCGCCTACGGCACGGCACTGGGGCTGGACACCACCGGCCTGCTGCTGGCGCTGCTGGTCACCCAGATCGTGGCCTTCCCCTCGGCGCTGATCTTTGGACGCCTGAGCCAGAAGTATGAATCCAAGACCCTGATCCCGGTTTGCATCGCGGCCTATACCGGCATTGCCGTCTTTGCCTTCTTCCTGAAGAGCCAGTGGCAGTTCTGGGTGCTGGCTGTGGTGGTGGGCATGTTCCAGGGCGGTGTGCAGGCGCTGAGCCGCAGCCACTTTGCCAAGATCATCCCGCAGGAAAAATCCGGCGAATACTTCGGCCTGTTCGATATCTGCGGCAAGGGCGCCTCCTTCCTTGGCACCATGATCGTCAGTGTGGGCAGCCAGCTGACCGGCAGCGCCAACGTGGGTGTTGGTTCCATTGCCATCCTGTTCGTCATCGGCTTTGTGCTGTTCGGCATTTCCACCCGGACAGAGGAGACAAAGCAGGTCTGACCATTTTATGAAAAAACGAAGCCCGGAGCGTCTGCAGACGCTCCGGGCTTCGTTTTTGTTCAGAGGAGCCGCTGTACAAAATGCTGTCGGACGGGGGCAGCACGGGCAAAATTATCATGCAAAAAATACATCCTTGAAAAAAGTAGAATTAACCTATTGACAAACTAGGTAGAACGGGATATAATGCAGACATCCAATCCACCAGTCTTGTAGGGAAATGAAACAGAGGTTCCCCGGCGGGTGGTACATAGAGGGATGGAAAAGTTTTACCGGAAGGAGGGCACAAAGATGAAGCTGATCTGGAAAGAACTGCTGCACGCGAATTATCGCTGTGGGCGAATGCGTACCAACCGGGCACAGGCATCGGATGTGTACTGTATGTTGCCCTCGGCTGTGCGAATGTGCACCCGAATGTGACAGCAGCAGCTCCGGTGGACCACACTGCCCGGTGCGCCTTTGAAAACGCATCGGGATTTTTTGTACACAACAATAATACTTTTGGTATACAAAGAGAGGTAAATAACAATGTCTGAATATAAATTTGAGACCCTGCAGCTTCATGTCGGCCAGGAGCAGGCCGACCCCGCCACCGATGCCCGTGCGGTGCCCATCTACCAGACCACGTCTTATGTGTTCCGCAACAGCCAGCACGCCGCGGACCGTTTCGGTCTGGCCGATGCAGGCAACATCTATGGCCGCCTGACCAACTCCACGCAGGATGTGTTCGAAAAGCGCATTGCAGCGCTGGAGGGCGGCGTGGCAGCACTGGCTACCGCTTCCGGTGCAGCTGCCATCACCTACACCATTCAGGCACTGGCACAGGCCGGTGACCACATCGTGGCACAAAAGACCATCTACGGCGGTAGCTACAACCTGCTGGCTCACACCCTGACCCAGTTCGGCGTCAACACCACCTTCGTGGATGCCCACGACCTTGCACAGGTGGAGGCCGCTATCCAGCCCAACACCAAGGCTGTGTATCTGGAGACGCTGGGCAACCCCAACAGCGATATCCCTGATATCGATGCCATTGCCGCCATTGCCCACAAGCACGGTCTGCCGCTGGTCATTGACAACACCTTCGGCACCCCGTACCTCATCCGTCCCATCGAGCACGGCGCAGACATCGTGGTGCACTCTGCCACCAAGTTCATCGGCGGCCACGGCACCACGCTGGGCGGCATCATCGTGGACAGCGGCAACTTCGACTGGAAGGCCAGCGGCCGTTACCCCAACATTGCTGCCCCCAACCCCAGCTACCACGGCGTCTCCTTTGCAGATGCCGCAGGCCCGGCTGCCTTTGTCACCTACATCCGCGCTATTCTGCTGCGTGATACCGGCGCTACCATCTCCCCCTTCAACGCCTTCCTGCTGCTGCAGGGCACCGAGACGCTGAGCCTGCGCATCGAGCGTCATGTGGAGAACACCAAAAAGGTGGTGGAATTCCTTGCCAACCACCCGCAGGTGGAAAAGGTGAATCATCCCTCGCTGCCGGATCACCCGGATCACGCCCTGTACCAGAAGTATTTCCCCAACGGCGGTGCATCCATCTTTACCTTTAACATCAAGGGCGGCCGCGAGGAAGCCTTTACCTTCATCGACAACCTGAAGATCTTCTCTCTGCTGGCCAACGTGGCGGACGTGAAGAGTCTTGTTATCCACCCGGCCTCCACCACCCATAGCCAGCTGACCGATGCCGAGCTGGCCGAGCAGCAGATCTATCAGAACACCATCCGCCTGTCCATCGGCACCGAGCACATTGATGACATCCTTGCCGATCTGGAAGCCGGCTTCGCAGCCGTCCGCGGCAAGTAAGCAGCTATTCTCTTTCCCGCAAGGGAATGTGATCTTCCTTTTATTCCTGTCCAAGCCTCCATAAGCGTACGACAAGCCCCCGGCTGCCCGCCGGGGGTCTTGTCATCTCGTTTATTTAAGACCCGACCCGTGAAAATGCAATGCCGGAGCGTCCGCAGACGCTCCGGCATTGCGCTATTTATAGCAGTTTGCGTTTTTAATGCACAAGCAACATCCGCAAACTGCATATCGCAAATATGCTGTTTTGATAGGCACTATTTCTGAAAATTGCGATAGAACGATTTTTCCTTTTAATCAGCGGCCAATCAGCAGGTCGCGGCGGCAGCGCAGACCCACAGAGAGGGTGGCGCTGCTGCCCAGATGCCGCAGGGTGACGCGGGTACCGGACTTCTGCCCCTCGCACAGCAGCGAGAGGTTCAGGGTGGTGGTGTTCTTCTCGGTCACCAGCACCAGCGTTTTCACGCCGTTGGCCTGCAGTGCCTGCATATCCTCGATGGTGGTGCGGAAGGTGGCCACCTCGGCGGGGACGTCCAGCGTCAGCACGTCGTCCTTCTGGCGGGCGGTGTACAGCAGCTGCTTGCCCAGCAGGCCCTTGACGGTGTAGCGCGCCTCGGTCTTTGCGGTGTCGGCCAGTTCATCGCCGGAGATCAGCATAATGTTGCCCTGAATGGGGTTGCCCTCCGGGGCACCGTAGCCGCCGTAGCTGGGGTCTTTTTCGCCCACAGCAACGTCGGCACTGTGCAGTGCGATATCACCCTGCACCATCTGCTCCTGCGGGGGCAGATAGCCCTCCACGCAGGTAGAATCCACCTCGGCGGCAAATGCGCCCACGCTCAGCATAGCAGCGGCGCACACCGCCACAGCGGCACAGCTCAGGGTACGGACAAACTTTTTGTTCAGCATCTTCATAGGAAATACCTCCTGAAAACGGCAGCCGCAGGGACTGCCTTTGTTTTTTGCATCATAATCGTTTTTTTAAACCATGGTTCAGCTGCGGCGCATCCACAATGGAAAACCGCCGTATCTGCTTTGTAAACGGATACGGCGGCCGGATTATTGCAAAAGATTCAAAATTTTTTATTTTCAGGGATTCTCCGGTTTGTTTTCGGTATCATCGCGGTTGAGGATATCCATGAACTCCTCGCCGGTGATGGTCTCCTTCTGGTACAGGTACTGTGCCAGCTCGTCCAGCTTTGCGCGGTTCTCGGTCAGGATACGGATGGCCTTTTCGTGCTGGGTCTTGACCAGCTCTACCACCTTCCGGTCGATCTCGCACTGGGTCTGGGCACTGCATGCCAGCGAGGTGTCGCCGCCCAGATACTGGTTGTTTACGGTTTCCAGCGCTACCATGTCAAATTCATCGCTCATGCCATAGCGGGTCAGCATGGCGCGGGCAAGCTTGGTGGCCTGCTCGATATCATTGGACGCGCCGGTGGTGATAGAGTTGAAGGCCACCTCTTCGGCGGCGCGGCCGCCGGTCAGGGTGGCGATCTTATTTTCCAGCTCGGCCTTGTTCATCAGGTAGTGGTTGCCCTCGTCCACCTGCATGGTGTAGCCCAGTGCGCCGGAGGTGCGGGGGATGATGGTGATCTTCTGCACCGGGGCAGAGTGGGACTGCTTGGCCGCCACAAGGGCATGGCCGATCTCGTGGTAGGCTACGATGCACTTTTCGTGGTCGGTCAGGATGGAGTTCTTCTTCTGGTAGCCGGCAATGACCACCTCGATGCTCTCCTCAAGGTCGGCCTGCGTCACGCTCTTGCGGCCTGCCCGCACGGCACGCAGGGCGGCTTCGTTCACAATATTGGCAAGCTCAGCGCCGGAGGCACCGGAAGCCATGCGTGCCACGGTGTTGAAGTCCACACCCGGGGCGATCTTCACCTTTTTGGCGTGTACCTTCAAAATTTCTTCGCGGCCCTTCAGGTCGGGCAGCTCCACGGGCACACGGCGGTCGAACCGGCCGGGGCGGGTCAGGGCAGGGTCGAGGGAATCCGGGCGATTGGTGGCCGCCAGAATAATGACACCGGTGTTGCCCTCAAAGCCGTCCATCTCGGTAAGCAGCTGGTTCAGGGTCTGCTCGCGCTCGTCGTTGCCGCCAAACTGGCCGCTGTTGCGCTTCTGACCGATGGCATCGATCTCGTCGATAAACACGATGCATGGCGCTTTCTCCTTGGCCTGCTTGAACAGGTCACGCACCTTGGAGGCACCCATGCCTACGAACATCTCCACGAACTCCGAGCCGGAGATGGAGAAGAAGGGAACATTGGATTCGCCCGCCACGGCCTTGGCCAGCATGGTCTTGCCGGTGCCCGGAGGGCCTACCAGCAGAATGCCCTTGGGCATGGAAGCGCCAATCTCTTCGTACTTCTTGGGGTCGTGCAGATAATTGACGATCTCCTGCAGGTTCTCCTTGGCCTCGTCCTCACCGGCAACGTCCGCAAAGCGGATGCCGTGGGTGGACTGCACATACACCTTTGCGTTGGATTTGCCCGCGCCGCCGAACATCATGGCACCCGGACCGCCGCCTGCCTTTTCTATCAGCTTTTTGTTCATCTGGTTGCCAATGAAGCTGAACAGCAGGATGGGCAGCACAAACCACAGCAGAAAGCTGAGCACCGGCGAACCCTGCTCCACGATCTCGCTGGAGAACTGCGCGCCGGCATCGTACAGACGCTCGGTCAGGCCGGGGTCGTTCATCAGGCCGGTCTTGTAGATCTGCTTGTTGTCTTTATCTGTAAAAATGATCTGGTTGGACTGGATATCCACCTTGCCGATGTTCTCCTGCTCGGTCATGCTCATAAAGGTGCCGTAGTCTACCTCCTGCACCTGACGCTCGGCCAGCCACGGCATGACCACAAGGTTGATGACCAGTAGCACCAGCAGCACGATGGCATAGTAGATGGCCAACGGCTTTTTGGATGGCTTGACTTCTTTCATGGGAATTTCCTCCTTCTATATATCGCAGTTTGCGTTTTTAATGCACAGGCAACATCCGCAAACTGCATATCGCAAATATGTCGTTTTGATAGAGACTGTTGCTGAAGATTGCGATAAAGTGGGCTTCCACCCGTTTGCTGCGTCCAGTATACCACACCTTGCCGCCCGGCAACAGCGCAGCAAGGGCAACTTTGCAAAAACTTAGCAGTTTCTTAACAAAGAGGGGAGAATCCCCAATTCTGTATGATTTTCCCTATGGTGTTATGAAATGCTTTCATCTTTATCCTGAACGAAACTTCTTGACACTTTCTGGCAGGCGTGCTAAAATTATCTCACTTTCAACAAAGTGCAAATGCGATGACGGGGATAAAACGATCTTTCTTCTGTGTGCAGAGAGCCGCCGGGTGGTGCAAGGCGGGTGCAGAGAACTTCGGATACTGGCCCCTGAGCGGCAGAGCTGAATGGATAAGTAGGTTCTGACGGACGCCCACCGTTACAGGGGCAGCGATTCGCCGCCTTGGCCGATCGTGCAAAGTGGCTGTACCTGACCGTACAGCAAGGAGAGTGGTACCACGGGTGCCCTGTAAAAGCTATTTACAGGCTCTCGTCTCTCAAGGTTTTCGCCTTGAAAGACGGGAGCCTTTTTGTATGATGACCCTCTCAGTCGCCTGACGGCGACAGCTCCCCCGAGGGGGGGGAGCTTTAAGAGAAAAGGGGAGGAATGCTTCTTCTAAGAAGCGTCTCACCTTTTTCAGAAGCCGGAAAGCTCCCCTTTCGGGGGAGCTGGCAGCCCCGCAGGGGCTGACTGAGAGGGTTCGTCTCACCACAACATCAGGAGGACAACAGGATGATGGACGCTACCAAGTACGCACCGGGGTATTACCCGGTACCCGCCGGTTATGACAGCTGGGTAAAAAAAGACCATATTGAAAAGGCTCCCGCATGGTGCAGCGTGGACCTGCGGGACGGCAATCAGGCACTGATCGTGCCTATGAGCCTTGCAGAAAAGCTGGAGTTCTTCCAGATGCTGGTGAAGATCGGCTTCAAGGAGATCGAGGTGGGTTTCCCCGCCGCCAGCGAGACCGAGTACGAGTTTCTGCGCACCCTGATCGAAAAGGACATGATCCCCGCCGACGTCACCGTGCAGGTGCTGACCCAGTGCCGCGACCACATCATCCGCCGCACCTTCGAGGCGGTCAAGGGCGCACCCCGGGCGGTGATCCACTTCTACAACTCCACCTCCGTGGCACAGCGGGAGCAGGTGTTCCACAAGTCCAAGGAGGAGATCAAGCAGATCGCCGTGGACGGCGCAAAGCTGGTCAAGCAGCTCAGCGAGGAATACGAGGGCAACTTCCTGTTTGAGTACAGCCCCGAAAGCTTTACCGGCACCGAGGTGGACTACGCCGTAGAGGTGTGCAACGCCGTGCTGGATATCATGCAGCCCACCCCGGAGCGTCCCATGATCATCAATCTGCCGGTGACCGTGGAGATGAGTATGCCCCATGTGTACGCCAACCAGATCGAGTACTGCGACAAGCACCTGAAGTACCGCGACAGCGTGATCATCTCCACCCACCCGCACAACGACCGCGGCACCGGCGTTGCCTGCGCAGAGCTGGCAGTGCTGGCTGGCGCACAGCGCGTGGAGTGCTGCCTGTTCGGCAACGGCGAGCGCACCGGCAATGTGGACGCCGTGACGCTGGCCATGAATATGTACAGCCACGGCGTAGACCCCAAGCTGGACTTCTCGGACATGCCCGCCATCTGCGCTACCTATGAGCGGGTGACCCGGATGCACATCTACGAGCGCACCCCCTATGCCGGGCAGCTGGTGTTTGCCGCCTTCTCCGGCAGCCATCAGGACGCTATTGCAAAGGGTATGGCTTACCGCAAGCAGTCCGGCGAGCACCGCTGGACCTGCCCCTACATCCCGGTGGACCCCCACGACATCGGCCGCACCTACGATGCCGACGTCATCCGCATCAACAGCCAGAGCGGCAAGGGCGGCATCGGCTTTGTGCTGGAGCAGAACTACGGCTACAACCTGCCCCCCAAGATGCGGGAGGCGCTGGGTTACAAGGTCAAGAGCGTGTCCGACCACAGCCACAAGGAGCTGAGCGCCGCCGAGGTGCTGCACATCTTCGAGGATACCTACCTGAACCGCGCAAAGCCGCTGAACGTGGTGGAAGCCCACTTTGCACAGGTAAACGGCATTACCGCCACGGTCACGCT
Organism: uncultured Faecalibacterium sp.; assembly: GCA_934561115.1. Classification (GTDB taxonomy): domain Bacteria; phylum Bacillota; class Clostridia; order Oscillospirales; family Ruminococcaceae; genus Faecalibacterium. Next base: position 48,373 of record CAKTFS010000006.1, read on the forward strand.
GGAGCTGAACGGTCAGCGCAAGGTGGTCACCTCGGTGGGCAACGGCCGTCTGGATGCCGTAGCCAACGCCATCCAGAGCGCTACCGGCATGGACTTCCATCTGGAAAACTACTCCGAGCACAGTCTGGACGAGGGCTCTACCTCCCGCGCGGCCTCCTATGTGGGCCTTGTCTGGGGCGACAACACGGTCACATGGGGTGCCGGTACCGACACCGACATCATCGTGGCCGGTATCCGCGCCCTTGTCAGTGCGATCAATAATCGATAAAAAAGGGGAGCGTCCTCGCCCTCTCCGTCAGTTCGCTTCGCTCACTGCCACCTCTCCCAAAGGGAGAGGCCTTGGCAAAGAGATGAAGTTTGCGTGGATTGCCAAAGGCTCTCCCTTTGGGAGAGCTGGCAAATCCGAAGGATTTGACTGAGAGGGCGAGCCGCCTACTCTTCTACATAAGTAAAAAGGAGAAAACTACCATGGGAATGACCCTGACGCAGAAGATCCTTGCCGCACACGCCGGACTGCCGGAGGTCAAGGCAGGCCAGCTGATCAACGCAAAGTTGGACATTGTGCTGGGCAACGACATCACCACCCCGGTGGCCATCAACGAGTTTGAGCGCGCCGGTTTCGACCGCGTGTTTGATAAAGAGCATATCGCTATCGTGCTGGATCACTTTGTACCCAATAAGGATATCAAGAGCGCTACCCAGTCCAAGCAGTGCCGGGAGTTTGCCAATAAATACGATATCCTCAACTTCTACGATGTAGGCCAGATGGGCATCGAGCACGCCCTGCTGCCGGAAAAAGGCATCGTCACCGCCGGTGACTGCGTGATCGGTGCGGACAGCCACACCTGCACCTACGGTGCGCTGGGTGCCTTCTCCACCGGCGTAGGCTCTACCGATATGGCCGCAGGCATGGCCACCGGCATGGCATGGTTCAAGGTGCCCTCTGCCATCAAGTTCGTGCTTACCGGCAAATTCAATCCCCGGGTGTCCGGCAAGGACCTGATCCTGCACATCATCGGCATGATCGGTGTGGACGGCGCACTGTATAAATCCATGGAGTTCACCGGCCCGGGCGTGGAAAGCCTTACCATGGACGACCGTCTGTGCATCTGCAACATGGCCATTGAAGCCGGTGCCAAGAACGGCATCTTCCCGGTGGATGAGGTGACCAAGGCTTACCTTGCGGGCCGCAGCCAGCGCCCGCCGGTGTTCTACGAAGCGGACCCCGATGCTGTGTACGAAAAGACCATCGAGATCGACCTCGGCGCACTGGAGCCCACCGTCAGCTACCCCCATCTGCCCGAGAACACCCACGTTGCCAGCGAGGGCAAGGACATCAAGATCGATCAGGTGGTCATTGGCAGCTGCACCAACGGCCGCCTGGAGGACATGGAAGCCGCCTACAACATCCTCAAGGGCAAGCACATCGCCAAGGGCGTGCGCGGCATCATCATCCCCGCTACCATGGCGGTCTATAAGGAGTGCATCCTGCGGGGCTGGACCACCGCCTTTATCGACGCAGGCTGCATCGTATCTACCCCCACCTGCGGCCCCTGTCTGGGCGGCTACATGGGCATTCTGGCAGCGGGCGAGCGCTGCGTTTCCACCACCAACCGCAACTTTGTGGGACGCATGGGCCATGTGGACAGCGAGGTCTATCTGGCCTCTCCCGCCACCGCCGCCGCCAGCGCCCTGACCGGCTATATCACCGACCCGCGCACGGTCTGACCCGAAAGGAGCATGAGCATGAACGCAAGAGGTTCTGTTTTCAAATACCCGGATAACGTGGATACCGACGTCATCATCCCGGCACGCCATCTGAACACGCAGGACGCCAAAGAGCTTGCCAGCCACTGCATGGAGGATATCGACAAGGACTTTGTGAACCGGGTGCAGCCCGGTGATATCATGGTGGGCGGCTGGAACTTTGGCTGCGGCTCCTCCCGTGAGCACGCGCCCCTGTGCATCAAGACCGCCGGCATCGCGGTGGTCATTGCCAAAAGCTTTGCCCGCATCTTCTACCGCAACAGCATCAACATCGGCCTGCCCATCATGGAGTGCCCGGAGGCTGTGGACGCCATCGAGGCAGGGGACACCGTTCAGGTGGATTTTGACACCGGCGTCATCACCGACGAGACCAACGGCAAGGTGTTCCACGCCGAGCCCTTCCCGCCCTTTATCCAGAACATCATCTCCGCCGGCGGCCTGATGAAGGCCATACAGAAATAAGCCCATCCCCATCCGTGAAAATGTGTTTGGAGCGGCCCGCAGGCCGCGACAAACACGAAATATAAATAAAAATTCCGCTGATTATGCGCAGAGCAACGCGGAGCGCATTTTAAATCGTCCATCCCCTAAAGAGGGCGTAAGGCTTTGAGAGAGTGGGGCTATCAGGGGCGTTTTGAGCATAAAAGGAGTACCTCATGGAAAAAAATATTGCTGTCATCTGGGGCGATTGCTCCAGCCCGGAGATCGTAAAGCAGACCCTCCGGGTGCTGGATAAGGTGGCCGAAAAGTACGGCCATACCTTCCACTACACCGCTGCCGCCATGGGCGGCGAGGCCATTGATAAGTATGGCGACCCTCTGCCCCAGCACGAGCTGGACAAGTGCCTTGCCGCCGACAGTGTGCTGTTGGGCGCGGTGGGCGGCCCCAAGTGGGAGGGGCTGCCCGGAGAACAGCGGCCGGAAAAGGGCCTGCTGCGGCTGCGCGCCGGCATGGGGCTGTACGCCAACAACCGCCCGGCTAAGATCTGGCCCCAGCTGGCACCTGCCAGCCCTTTGAAGCCCGAAATCGTGGCACAGGGCATTGATTTTATCATCGTGCGGGAGCTGATCGGCGGCGTGTACTTCGGCAATCACGAGACCCATACGCTGGAAAACGGCGAAAAGCAGGCTGTGGATACCATGCCCTATGCGGAGCACGAGATCGAGCGCATTGGCCGCATTGGCTTCGAGACTGCCCGCAAGCGCCGCAAAAAGCTGTGCTGCGTGGACAAGGCCAACGTGCTGGACACCAGCCGTCTGTGGCGCACCGTGATGCACCAGCTGCAGGCCGAGTACCCGGACGTGGAGTACAGCGAGATGTTCGTGGACAACTGCGCGATGCAGATCGTAAAGAACCCCGCACAGTTTGACGTGATCGTCACCGAGAATATGTTCGGCGATATCCTGTCGGACGAGGCCTCCATGATCACCGGCTCTATTGGCATGATCCCGTCCTCCAGCCTTGGCGATGGCACCCGGGGCCTGTACGAGCCCATCCACGGCTCCGCCCCGGACATTGCGGGCAAGGACATCGTAAACCCCACCGCCTGCATCCTGTCTGCCGCCATGATGCTGCGGTACTCCTTTGGCATGGCAGAGGAAGCCGATGCCATTGAGAACGCCGTGAGCCGTGTGCTGGACAAGGGTCTGCGCACCGCCGACAACATGAGCGACGGCTGCACCTGCCTTGGCTGCACCGCCATGGGCGATGCCATTCTGGCAGAGCTTTAAGCCGCAGCACATTATTTTTAACGAAACAAGCCCGGAAGGTCTACCGACCTTCCGGGCTTGAGTTTTTTTATAATTACAGCATCTTGGAGAGGAAGGCTTTCAGGCGGGGGTGCTTGGGGTTCGAGAACAGCTCCTGCGGCGGCTCGTCCTCCTGAATTTTGCCATCGTCGATGAAGATGACCCGGTTGGACACCTCGCGGGCAAAGCCCATTTCGTGGGTGACCACCAGCATGGTGATGCCGGTGTGTGCCAGCTCCTTCATCAGCTCCAGCACCTCGCCCACCATCTCGGGGTCAAGGGCGCTGGTGGGCTCGTCGAACAGGATCACGTCCGGGTCCATGGCAAGCGCACGGGCAATGGCGATGCGCTGCTGCTGACCGCCGGAGAGGCTCTTGGGGTAGGCGTTGGCTTTATCGGCCAGACCTACGCGAGCCAGCAGCTCGTCGGCGCGGGCAGAGATGGCTTCCTTGTCCTTCAGCTTCAGCAGACTGGGTGCCAGCTCAAGGTTCTTTTTCACGGTCAGGTGGGGGAACAGGTTGAAGTGCTGGAACACCATGCCCATCTTCTGGCGCACGGCGTCGATGTGCGCCTCGTCCACCTCCACCCCCTCAAACTTGATAGAGCCGGAGGAGGGGATCTCCAAACGGTTCAGGCAGCGCAGAAAGGTGGACTTGCCGCAGCCGGAAGGGCCGATCAGGCACACCACGTCGCCGCGGTAGATATCAAGGTCGATGCCCTTCAAAACGTCCAACGTAGGGTCGGCCTTTTTTGCGCCGCGCTTCTTTACGCCACCGTAGGTCTTGGTCAGGCCACGGACTTCCAGAATCTTTTCAGGTGCATTAGCGGTCACTTTGTGCCAGCCTCCTCTCAAACTTGCTCAGCAGCCATGTAAACAGCATAACAAGGATCAAATAGATCAGTGCAACGCCCAGCAGGGGGAACATAGCGTCGTAGGTGCGGTTCATAATGCCCTGTGCGGCGTACAGCAGCTCCTTGCCGCCAATGACCGTGATCAGGGAGGTGTCCTTCAGCAGCACGATAAACTCGTTGCCAAGGGCAGGCAGCACCGCACGGATAGCCTGCGGGATAATGATGACCACCATGGTGGTCATGTAGTTCAGGCCAAGGCTGCGGCCGGCTTCCATCTGGCCGGGGTCTACAGCCATCAGGCCGCCGCGGATGATCTCCGATACATACGCGCCGGAGTTGATGCCCAAGGTAAGCGCACCCACCATGGTAAAGTTGCGGCTGTTGGAGAAGATGACCATGCTCATGATCAGCAGCTGCACCATCATGGGCGTGCCACGGATGATAGTAGTGTACACCTGACACACCGCGTTAAAAAAGCCCAGTACCGGGTTATGCGTACCGGGGCGCTGCTGGTCGTGGGTAACGCGCAGCATGGCCACCACGCTGCCCAGCACAACGCCCAGCGCCAGCGCAATGGCGGTGACCAGCAGGGTGGTGCCCACGCCGTTGATGTATTGCAGCCAGCGGTCCTTCAGGATAAAGGCCTGATAAAACTTGAAAAAGAGCTCCTGCCCAAGGTTCAGCGTTGTGCCGCTGTTCAGCAGCTCCTTGAGCAGTTCGTATTGAGCAGCCATTCACATCCTCACTTTCTGTTTGTCAATAAATTGTAACCACTTTTTTCCAAAAAAAGAGGTGCCCCGGAGCGGGGCGCCTCCTTGGGTACAGGAATGGTACAGGGCACGCAGCTTAGTTTGCGTTGATGTACTTGTCCACGATGGCCTGCAGAGTGCCGTCAGCCTTCAGCTCCTCCAGAGCCTTGTTGACAGCGTCCTCCAGAGCAGAACCCTTTGCCATGCCGATGGCGTAATCCTCCTCGGCGTAGCTGGTATCCAGCACCTTCAGGCCGGGGTTGGCAGCCACGAACTCCTGTGCGGGAGCGTTGTCGATGACCACAGCGTCCACCTGACCATTGTTCAAGGCCTGCACAGCGGTCAGGCCGTTGTCGTAGGCCACAACAGAGTCCTCGCCGAAGTCATCGGAGCAGTAGATGTAGCCGGTGGTGCCGCGCTGGGTGCCGATCTTCTTGCCGGCCAGATCATCGGGAGAAGCAATGTCGGAATCGTTCGGCACAATGATGGACTGGATGCCGGTGGCGTAGCTGTCGGAGAAATCCATCACAGCCTTGCGCTCGTCGGTAACGGTAACGCCGGCCATCACGATGTCGGCCTTGCCCTGCTGCACGCTGAGCAGGGCGGCGTCAAAGTCCATATCATCGATCTGCAGTTCCAGACCCAGCTTTTCGGCAATGGCCTTGGCGGTGTCCACATCAATGCCCTCGATCTCACCGGAGTCGGTGGTCATCTCGTACGGAGGGAAGGTGGCGTTGGTAGCCATGGTCAGCTTGCCGGCCACCACGGTGGACAGCGCAGCAGCGCCGGAAGAAGCAGCCGTGGAGGAAGCAGCAGAGCTTGCCACAGAGGAAGCAGCAGAGCTTGCGGAACCACCGCAAGCGGTCATAGCCAGAGCAGCAACGGAAACGGCAGCGGCAGCCAGAAAGCTGCGGCGAGAAATCTTTTTCATATTCAAACACTCCTCTATATATGCAATAATATTTGACTTTTCCCGATGGGATGCGATTCATCGCGCTTTCGGGGAACGCACTTAGTATAGTTTGTACAAAACAAAAAGTCAATACTTGTGCATAATAATCCGTGAAATTGAAACGAATTTGCAAACATTTATGCAATAACGGAGAAAATGTATGAATATATGCGGTATAAACCCCCTCAGTCAAAGCCTGACGGCTTTGACAGCTCCCTCGGGGAGGGAGCCTCTGGCGAAACCGGACACCTTGCGCTTGAACCGGTGACTTTGCCGTTATGCCAAAGGCCCCATCTCAGAGGGGGCTGGCATCGCGTAGCGATGACTGGGGGAGTTCCCCGGGAGGGGTGCGCTTGCGCTGCGGAAATCAGACGCTTCTTGCGATCTCCTCGGCGCTGCGCTTGGGCACGCAGTAGTCGCGGTTTTCGTCCAGATAGTACTTTACGCCGGTCTGCTCGGTCATGGGTACGATGCCGGCTTTGTGGGTGGGGTAGCCGAAAGCCACCATAAAGGCCAGCTTCTGCGGCTCTTCAATGCCCAGCAGTGCGGTCAGGGCAGGCTTGTTGATCGCGCCCATAATGCAGCTGCCCACGCCCTTGTCCCATGCGGCAAGGGTCATGTTGGCCAGCGCGATGCCGGTGTCGGTGGCAAGGTCGCCGGGGATGGCGGTATCCTGCACCACGGCTGCATAAAAGGTGGGCAGCTCGTCTGCCTTGGGCGTGCCCTGCTCCGGCGGCAGATAGCCAGCCCACTTGACCAGCGGCTGCACCTTGGCTACCATCTCCGGGCTTTGCACCAGCACCAGACGCACGGCCTGCCGGTTTGCCCCGCAGGAGGACAGCCGCACGGCCTGTACGATATCATCTACCACGTCCTGCGGCACGGCTTTTTGTGCAAACCGGCGGTAGGTGCGGCGGGTAGTCAGAAGTTCCATTGCGTTCATAGAGATCACTCCTTTATATAAATAGCTTGGAAAACAACAGATTATTTCCGCTTTTTCGGCAGCGGCACGCACAGCACCAGACTGATGCCGATGGCCAGCGCCACCGCAATTTTAAAGGTGCTGATGCCCTTGGCAAGGGCAAGGGCGTTTTCGTTCTGGATGAAATAGTAGGCGGTGTAGTAGATGCCCGCGCCCGGCACAAGCGGGAAAATGCCGGTCAGCAAAAACACCGTGACCGGCGTTTTTTGGGTAATGGCAAACACGCGGGTAAGGATGGTCAGCGGAATGACCGCCAGCAGCGAGGCCGTGGCGGGGTCTGCGCCCAGCAGGGTCAGAAGCTCGTACCCCAGCCAGCCCACAGCACCCACCAGCGCGCAGTAGGGCAGGCAGCGGCGGGGGCACGCAAACAGAATGGCAAAGCTCAGCGTGCCCACCCCGGCCAGAAAAAACTGCGCCGTCAGCTCGCTGATCTGTACAGCTGTAAGGGACATCATACCACGACCACCCCCGTAAATACCGTGTACAGTCGCAGCACAAGACCAGTGCCGATGGCAATGCTGGCGGCAATGAGCAAAGCGTCGATCATGCGGATGGTGCCGGAAAGGTAGTCGCCCTGCACAAAGTCCCGGATGCCCATGGTAAAGGCGATGCCCGGGGTCAGGATCATCAGCGTACCGATGATGGCGTGGCTGGCAGAGGTGTGCAGCAAATTGCACAGCAGAATGCACACCAACGTGATCAGTGCGGCGGTGCTGATCTTCTGGAAGCCGCCGGGCACCTCGTGCCTTCCGCACCACAGCAGGTACCAGCTGGCCACCAGCCCCGCCCCCGCAGCAGCCAGCGCACTGCGCAGGCTGCCGCCGAACATCATGGCAAAGCAGAACGCCCCGCACAGCCCGGACAGCAGCTGCACATGGTCTTTGGGGAAGGGCAGCCGCCGCGCCAGCACCAGACGGCTCTCGGCTTCGTCCAAGGTCATCCCGGTCTGGGCGATCTGGCGGGAAAGCTCGTTCACCGCCGCCACCCGCCCCAGATGGGTGGTGCGCACCGGCACGTTGCGCACCTCACTGATCTCGGCAGTGCCGGCGCTGGCAAAAATGCCGTTGGTCAGCACATAAACGTGAAATTCCCGCAGATGGAAGCTGCGCGCCATGATCTCCATGGTCTGCTCCACCCGGAATACCTCTGCGCCGTTTTCCAGCAGGGTCTGCCCTGCGGCCATGATAAAATCCATGATGCGGCGGCGCAGCTCTTCATCGGGAAAAGGGTCTCTGCTGTTCATTGCCTGCTCTCCTTGCAAAAGATGATACCCTATTTTATCATGTGCACCAGCCGCATACAAGAGCATATAATAAAAAACCGCCACCCCGGCAGGTGACGGTTTTTCTTTGATAAAAGTTAAGCCAAAAACCTAAAGGGCTAACCGCTTGTCGCAGTGCCTTTTGTAGTTATAGTATAACCTTTTTTGTGCGCATTGTCAAGCAAAACAGGCGCAGCGGCAGACCGGTAGCCATATCCCTACCAAAAAACTTCGTTAGGGGTGTTGACAAATGCCGCCGATGGGTTTATTATAGTGTCAATATCACAAAAATGGCTGTGAAGAGAAGAGTAGGCCTTCGCATTGATCCTTACCAGAGAGCCCGGGCGGTGAAAAAGGGCAGGAAACAGGAAGCTGAAAATGGTCTCGGAGCCGTGCGGACGAGGCGCAGGAGTGCTAAGCCCGCAACGGGATGCGCCCGTTACAGCGTCCGGCTGTAAGCAGCACACGCTGCCGCAGCGTCGAGGCTGTGCCCGTAAGGGTGCAGTGAACCAAGGTGGTACCACGGAAGTATGTTCATGCCTCCGTCCTTGCAGAGCCTAAGGCTTGTAAGGACGGGGGCATTTTTCATGCGTCCGTTCAAGGCCGCGCGCGGAAAGGTGCCGTGCGGGCCGCTGTACAAAATAGAGAACAAATAGAGAGGGAACAAAACTATGATTACTCGTCGCGATTTTCTGAAAGTTACCGGTGTGGCAGCCGCAGCCGCTGCCCTGACTGCCTGCGGTGGTTCTTCTTCCACTGCTTCTTCCGCTGCTGCATCCGGCAGCGTGGCATCCTCTGCCGCAGCTAAGCTGGATAAGATCAAGGTGGCTGTGCCCAACGATACCACCAACGAGGCCCGCGCCCTGACCCTGCTGGAGAAGAACGGCTTCTTCAAGCTGAAGGCAGATGCCGGCCTGACCGCCACCAAGAACGACATTGAGGAGAACCCCCTGAACGTCACTGTGGACGAGGTGGAGGCCGCTCAGGTGCCCAACGTCCTGCAGGACGAGGACTACGCCGTCATCAACTCCAACTACGCCATCTCTGCCGGTCTGGACCCCATGACCGATGCACTGGCCATGGAGGACGGCTCTTCTGCTTACGTCAACATTCTGGTCTGCAAGGACGGCAATCAGGAGGAGCCCAAGATCAAGGCTCTGGCCGCTGCCCTGCAGAGCCAGAAGGTGAAGGACTTCATGGACGAGACCTACAAGGGCGCTGTGGTGTCCGTTGTGGAGAACCCCACCGACGGTTACGATTCTACTGTGGACTACGATGCCCTGAACGGCCAGACCGTCAGCTGCGCCGCTACTCCCGCCCCCCACTGCGAAGTGCTGGAGATCTGCAAGGAGATCCTTGCCGCCAAGGGCATCACGCTGGACATCCAGGAGTACGACGACTATGTGATCCCCAACCAGATCGTCGAGGACGGCCAGGTCGATACCAACTACTTCCAGCATCAGCCGTATCTGGACAACTTCAACGCCGAAAAGGGTACCCATCTGGTATCTGTTGCCGGCATTCACGTAGAGCCCATGGGCATCTACGGCGGCAAGCAGGACAGTCTGGCACCCATCGAGGGATAATCTACCATCGAGGGATAAGCTAAAGGAGCAATTTCTGTGATCGAACTCAAGTACCTTTCCAAGACCTTCCAGATGAAGGATGGCGCGGTGAAAGCGCTGCAGAACATCAACCTCACCATTCCCGATGGCTCCATCTACGGCATCATCGGTATGTCCGGTGCGGGCAAATCCACGCTGGTGCGCTGCATCAACCTGTTGGAACGCCCTACCGGCGGCAGTGTGGTGATCGACGGCGTGGCCATGGAGACTTTGTCTCCCGCCTCGCTGCGCAAGCGCCGCCGGGAGATCACCATGATCTTCCAGCAGTTCAACCTGCTCATGCAGCGCACCTGCCTGAAGAACGTCTGCTTCCCCATGGAGCTGGCAGGCGTGAAGAAGGCCGAGGCCGAAAAGCGTGCCATGGAGCTGCTGGAGATGGTGGGTCTGCCGGATAAGGCCAACGCCTACCCGGCACAGCTGTCCGGCGGTCAGAAGCAGCGCATCGCCATTGCCCGTGCACTGGCTACCAACCCCAAGGTGCTGCTGTGCGACGAGGCCACCAGTGCGCTGGACCCCAACACCACCCACTCCATCCTGACCCTGATCAAGGATATCAACCGCAAGCTGGGCATCACCGTGGTGGTCATTACCCATCAGATGAGCGTGGTGGAGGAGATCTGCGACAGCGTGGCCATTCTGGACGGCGGTGTGGTCGTGGAACAGGGCTCGGTACAGGAAATTTTTGCAAACCCCAAAACGGCGGCTGCCAAGCGTCTGGTGGCCCCCAACGGCGGCAGCGCAGCGCGGGATCTTTCCTGCTTTGCGCCGGATGACCATGTGGTGCGCGTTACCTTTAATGGTTCCTCCACCGCAAAGCCGCTGGTGGCAAGCCTTGCCGCCGAAAAGGGCATTCTGGTGTCGGTGCTCAGCGCCGATACCCGTGATCTGAGCGGCCAGTGCTACGGCTCCATGCTGCTCAAGCTGCCCGCAGAGCTTGCAGTTGCACAGCAGGCTGTGGAGTATATGCGCGGCCAGTCCGGCGTAACGGTAGAGGAGGTGACCGGTATATGAATATCGCAGCTTACGGCTTTGCCATCTGGGAGACCTTTTATGTAACGGTGCTCTCCACCGCCTTTGCGCTGGTGCTGGGCTTGCCGCTGGGCGTGCTGCTGGTAGCCGGTGACAAGGACGGCATTCTGCCCCTGCCCGGCTGGCTGATGCACCTGATCAATATCGTCATCAACATCCTGCGCAGCGTGCCCTTTCTGATTTTGATGATCTGTGTGTTCCCGCTTACCCGCGCCATCGTGGGCACTACGGTGGGCACCAAGGCCACCATCGTTCCGCTGGTGGTCGCCGCCTTCCCCTTTGTGGCACGTCTGGTGGAGACCAGCCTGCGGGAGCTGGACGAGGGTGTGGTGGAAGCTGCCCAGAGCATGGGCGCCACCCCCTTCCAGATCATCACCAAGGTCATGATCCCGGAGTGTCTGCCCGGCCTGATCTCCAGCATGACCACCGCACTGACCACCATTCTGGGCTATTCCGCTATGTCCGGCGTCATCGGCGGCGGCGGTCTGGGCAAGATCGCCCTTTCCTACGGCTACTACCGCTACCAGACCAACATCATGATCGTCTGTGTGGTGCTGCTGGTGCTGATGGTGCAGGCGTTCCAGTCTGTGGGTACCCTGTGGGCCACTAAGAGCGATAAGCGCCTGCGGAAATAAGAAGCACACCAGAACCCTCTCAGGCGCTTCGCGCCAGCTCTCCCGAAGGGCGAGCTTTATGCGCTGTTACATAAGGCTTTCTTTCTTGGAGAAAAGGCGAGGACGTTCCCTTTTGATGCAAAAAAGCTCCCCCTTCGGGGGAGCTGGCATCGCCGTCAGGCGGTGACTGAGAGGGTTTATATAAAAACAGTGTTCTTTCGATTCCCCGCCGGAGGCAGCCCCTCCTGCGGGGAATCGTCCTTCCCAACCAAAAAACCAGCAAAGGAGTATGTTGTATGAACCGTGATACCATCTGTGTGCAGGGCGGCTACACCCCCGGCAACGGCGAGCCCCGTCAGATCCCCATCATCCAGTCCACCACCTTCAAGTACGCCACCAGCGAGGACATGGGCAAGCTGTTCGATCTGGAGGCAGACGGCTATTTCTATTCCCGTCTGCAGAACCCCACCTGCGACATGGTAGCCAAAAAGATCTGCGAGCTGGAGGGCGGCACCGCTGCCATGCTTACCTCCAGCGGACAGGCTGCAAACTTCTTTGCCCTGTTCAATATCTGTGAGGCAGGGGACCACATCGTGGCCTCCAGCACCATCTACGGCGGCACTTTCAACCTCATCTCGGTCACCATGGCCAAAATGGGCATCACTGCCACCTTTGTGGATCCTCTGTGCACCGAGGAGGAGCTGAACGCTGCCTTCCAGCCCAACACCAAGGTGGTGTTCGGCGAGACCATCGCAAACCCCGCCCTGACCGTGCTGGACATTGAAAAGTTCGCCAAGGCCGCCCACACCCACGGCGTGCCGCTGATGGTGGACAACACCTTCCCCACGCCGGTCAACTGCCGCCCCTTTGAGTGGGGCGCGGACATCGTGACCCACTCCACCACCAAGTACATGGACGGCCACGGCGCAGTGCTGGGCGGTGCCATCGTGGATGGCGGCAAGTTCGACTGGATGGCGCACGCCGAGAAGTTCCCGGGTCTGTGCACCCCGGACGACAGCTACCACGGCATCACCTACGCCGAGCGCTTCGGCAAGGAGGGGGCTTTCATCACCAAGGCCACCGCGCAGCTGATGCGGGACTTCGGCTCCATGCAGTCCCCCATGAACGCTTATATGCTGAACCTTGGTCTGGAAAGCCTGCACGTCCGGATGCAGCGCCACTGCGCCAACGGCATGGCGGTGGCACAGTTTTTGGAGAACCACCCCAAGGTGGCCTATGTGAACTACTGCGGGCTGGAAAGCAGCCCCTACCACGCACTGGCGCAGAAGTATTTGCCCAATGGCAGCTGCGGCGTGGTGAGCTTTGGTCTGGCCGGCGGACGTCAGGCAGCCAGCACCTTTATGAAGGAACTGAAGCTTGCCGCCATCGAGACCCATGTGGCAGATGCCCGCACCTGCTGCCTGAACCCTGCCTCCAGCACCCACCGCCAGATGACAGACGAGCAGCTGGCCGCCGCCGGTGTGCCTGCTGAGCTGGTGCGCATGAGCTGCGGTCTGGAATCCGCCGAAGATCTCATTGCCGATATCGCGCAGGCACTGGATAAGGTGTGATTCCCTCCCGCGACAAGTGCGAAATCAAAAATCATGATTCCTATGAAGATGGCAAAGCGAACGCGGAGTCATTTTTGAATCGTCTAGCAAAGGAGCAACCATCCTATGCCGCTGATCATCCCCAAGACCTTACCTGCCTTTGATGCCCTGTATGAGGAAAACGTCTTTGTCATGCACCGGGAGCGGGCGCTGGCGCAGCATATCCGCCCGCTGGAAATTCTGATCCTGAACCTGATGCCCACCAAGATCGCCACCGAGACCCAGATCGCCCGGCTGCTGGCAAACACCCCGCTGCAGGTGCACATGACCCTGCTGCAGACTGCCAGCCACTCTGCCACCCATGTGTCGGCTGCACACCTTGAGGCTTTTTACAAGACCTTTGACGAGGTGAAGAACAACCGCTACGACGGCATGATCATCACCGGCGCGCCGGTGGAGACCATGGATTTTGAGCAGGTGGACTACTGGAACGAGCTGTGCGAGATCATGGACTTCAGCGAAACGAACGTCTACTCCACCCTCCATGTCTGCTGGGGCGCACAGGCCGGGCTGTACTACCACTACGGCGTGCGCAAGCAGCTGCTGCCGGAAAAGATGTTCGGCGTGTTCGAGCACCGGGTCACCCGCCCGGCAAACCCGCTGGTGCGCGGCTTTGATGAGGTGTTCTACGCCCCCCACAGCCGCCATACCGGCATCTGCCGGGAGGATGTGGACAACTGCGCCGCCCTGCGCATTCTGGCCGAGAGCGACGCCGCCGGGCCCTTTCTCATGAGCACCGAGAACGGGCGGCAGATCTTTGTCACCGGACACCCGGAGTATGATAAATACACGCTGGATGCCGAGTATAAGCGGGACGTAGCCAAGGGCTTGCCCATCCATGTGCCTGCCAACTACTACCCGGACGACGACCCTGCAAAGCCGCCGCTGTTCCGCTGGCGCGCCCACGCCCACCTGCTGTATGAAAACTGGCTGAACTATTATGTCTACCAGAACACCCCCTACGATCTGGGGGATATCCAGAGGGTAAAACACGAAGACTGAAAAAACAAAACGAGGATGCACAAGTAGCAGCTGATTTTGCACCCGCAGCTTTCGTTCCGGCAAACGTTCAGCTAAAAACAAAAGTATCTGCAACAGGATTCGCTTCTGAGTTACAGAAGATCAGCGAATTTTTGTTGCAGATACTTTTTATTTTAGGATGTTATTTCTTTGCGGGGGCTATTGCATTTATATTGCAACATCCCACATTATGCGCTTACAGCAGCGCTAAGGCTGCAGGGGTCTGATTGAACTTAATCTGTCCGATGATATACCGGCCGTACAGATAACGATTGGTGCCCGATTCAGCATAGTCTGCTTTGTTAACATTGTTGTTCCAGAAGTCCTCACTGCCGCCAAAGTAGACACGATCCAGCATTTTGCAGCCATGGAATGTCCAGGACTTGATGCTGGTCACGCTGGCGGGAATGTAGATGTACTTCAAATGGTCACACTCACTAAATGCCGAACCCAGCTCGGTCAGGCCATCCGGCAGCACGATCTTCTGCAGGGAAATACAGCCGGAGAAAGCAGAGGAACCAAGTGTTTTCAGGCTGCTGGAAAGGGTCACGTTTTTCAGCGCCGTACAAGAAGAGAAGGCAGTGCTGTCTATCAGGCTGACAGTGTTCGGGATCTTGATGGTATCAAGCGCTTTGCACCCACTAAAAGCAGAGCTGCCAATAGTTTTTAATCCATCCGGCAGTTTGACCTCTGCCAGCGAGGTACAACCGGAAAATGCGTTGTATTCAATCGTTTTGACCTTGCTGGGAATCTCGATCTTAGTCAAAGATTTGCACTGGTTGAAGCAGCAGCTTCCGATCGTAGTGATATTTTTGGGCAGCATTATATTAGTCAGCGAGGTACAGCCTTCAAAAAGATTCTTGGACAGTACGGAGATGCTGTCCGGCAACTTGACGGATACCAGTGAAGTGCAGCCATTAAATGCATAGTTTCCGATCTGGGTCATGCCGCTGGGCAGTGTAATCGACAGCAGGGATTTGCAGTTATAAAATGCATGATCCTGCATGATCATCAGATCTTCCGGCAGGCTGACGCTCTGCAATGCAGTGCAATCGGAGAAGGTATAACCCTTTATCTCAGAGAGATACTTCGGCAGCTTGATGCTCTGCAGGGAAGTGCAACCCCGGAAGGCAGAGCCGTTGATCTCGGTCACGGTATCCGGGATTTGCAGCTCCATCAAAGAACTGCAGTTATAAAAAGCACTGTCTTTGATCACGCGCAGCGCAGACGGCAGCTGAACACGCTGCAGCTGTCTGCAGCCATAGAACATTGAACTGGAAATCTCGGGGGTCGCACCCAAAAAGGCGACCTGCCGCAGGCTGACACAGTTATCAAATGTCCCATAATCAAAGGAGGCCGTGCCATTGACTGTTACCTTGCGCAGCGCACCGTTTGAAGCAAAAGCCTGCGAGCCTACATAGGTCACGCTCTTGGGCAGCTCGATCTCCAGAATCGAAGTCTGATAAAAAGCGTACGAATCTATGCGCTCTACACCTTCAGCAATCTTGACAGTGACCAGATTTTTGCAGTTCTGAAATGCATTGCTGCCGATCTTCTTAATAGTCCCGGGGACGCTGATGCTGGTGATGTTGTTGTTATTTTTAAACGTACCAGACTGGATAGCCACAATGGTGTAACCATCCACCTTTTCCGGCAGTTCTACCGCACCAACAGGCTTCAACTCGCCGCTTTCATCGTAGCCGGTCAGGATCGCCGTCCTCAGCGCATCGCTTTCGACCCGGTAAGTCCACTTGATAGAAGGCTTTGCAGGCTCTTCCGGCTTTGTGGGCTGGCTGGGGCTGGAAGGCTCTTCCGGCTCGGTGGGCTGGCTGGGGCTGGAAGGCTCCTCCGGTTTGGTGGGCTGACTGGGGCTGGAAGGTTCTTCCGGCTTGGTGGGCTGGCTGGGGCTGGAAGGCTCTTCCGGTTCAGTGGGCTGACTGGGACTTGAAGGTACATCCGGTTTGCTTGGAGAAGAGGGCGCTGCCGATTCTCCGCAGGCAGTAAGCATTGCTAAGCTCAGCACGACCGCCGCCGCTGTACACCCAAGCCGCTTCCATACGTTTTTCTTCAATTTCATTGTGATTCACTCCTTTTTTCTGTGTTGAACCCGGAAAAAAATACTTCACCTCCCTATGACCTGATTTCGTTTACACTGAACAGTGAAGCATTGCCATCCCGGCATATCTGCCGAGCCGCGGTGCTTCTTTTCAGAATCACCTTGATTTTAATTGTTTTAAATAAGAATGTCAATCAAAAATAAAAACGTTTGTGCAGATTGTTGTGTTTTGCGCTTTTGCAGCACAGGCAAACTTCCCGCAAACTCTCGGCTGCGCAAAAGGGCTGCTGCACCAGATGATGTGCAGCAGCCCCCGCCCGATAATACCGGTTTTTATTTTTTACGTTTGATCGACTTCTTTTTCCGCACACTGTAGCCGAAGGTGCCCAGCTTTTTGCCAAGCGCCAGATACTCTCCGTGGCTGTACACGATGAGGTTTGCCTTGTCCAGACACAGCTTGCCTTTTTCGTCCAGCAGGCTCTCGTCCACATCGCAGGCCACCACCTCGGCTAAAAACAGGTCGTGGCTGCCCAGCGGAATGCGCTGGGTGATGCGGCACTCCAAATTGACCGGGCTTTCCTCCAGCACCGGGCAGTCGGTCAGCACGCTGCCGGGGGAGGCGTGCAGGCCGCAGGCGGCAAACTTGTCCACGTCGCGGCCGCTCTTCACGCCGCACCAGTCGATGGCGCGCACCAGCTTTTCGGTGGGCAGATTGATGGCGAACTGCCCGCTCTCGCACAGCAGCTGATGGCTGTACCGCTCCGGGCGCACGCTGATGGATACCATGCTGGGCTGGGTGCAGATGGTGCCTGTCCAGCCGATGGTGATAAGGTTGGGTTTATCCAGCCCGCCGCAGGATACCAGTACCGGCGGTTCCGGGTTCAGAAGGGTGCTGCCCTTCCAGCTTTGCTTGCTCATCCGTGATATTTCCTTTCGTAGGGAGCCCATGTGCGCTCCGAGATGATATAGCGCGGGCGGGCTTTGGTTTCCATATAGATCTTGCCGATATACTCGCCGATCACGCCCAGACACACCAGCTGCACGCCGCCCATAAAGCAGACGATGCACACGGTGGACGCCCAGCCTGCCACGCTGCTGCCCATGGCGGCGCATACGATGGCCCAGATGACCCCGATAAAGCTGACAAGGCTTACCGCGATGCCCGCCCCGGTGATGATGCGGATGGGCTTGTTGGAAAGGCTGGTAATGCCGTCAAAAGCCAGCGCCAGCATCTTGCTCAGGGGGTAGTGGCTCTCTCCGGCAAGGCGCTCGTGGCGCTCGTAGGTGACCACATCGTGGGCAAAGCCCACCAGCGGCACCATGCCCCGCAAAAAGATGTTGACCTCCTTGTAATCCGCAAAGCTTTCCAGCACGCGGGTGCTGATCAGGCGGTAGTCTGCGTGGTTGAACACGATATCCGCGCCCAAGGCGTTCATCACATGATAAAAACCCTCGGCGGTGAACCGCTTGAAGAAGGTATCGGTGTCCCGGCGGCTGCGCACGCCGTACACCACCTCGGCACCGTCCAGATACTTTTTTACCATCTCGTCCATGGCGTTGATGTCGTCCTGACCATCGCAGTCGATGGAGATGGTAATATCGCAGCTGTCGCTGTGCAGTGCCTCCATCAGCCCCGCCAGCACGGCGTTCTGGTGGCCGCGGTTGCGGCTCTGGGAAATGCCGATATAGTGCTCGTCCTGCGCGGCAAAGCCTTGGATCAGCTCCCACGTTTTGTCGCGGGAGCCATCGTTGACAAAGAGCACCCGGCTTTTATCGCTGACCAGCCCCTGTGCGGTCAGACTGTGGATCTTTTCCAGAAACATGGGTGCTGTAATGGGCAGCACCTGCTCCTCGTTGTAGCAGGGGATCACGATCCAGAGAACAGGTTTGGACATTGCTTGATTGCTCCTTTTTATAAAATAACCCTCTCAGTCATCGCTGTGCGATGCCAGCTTTCCTAAAGAGGACGGCTTTTGACAGCACCGCAAAGTTTATCTTCCGGGAAAAGGCTCCCCCTTCGGGGGAGCTGGCGCGAAGCGCCTGAGAGGGTTTTACTGCACCATCTGCTGCAAGGCATCCGGTTCCAGCAGCTTGAAGCTGCTGCGGTAGGTGTCGATGAGGCCTTCCTTCTGCATGGTGCTCAGCTCCCGGGAAAGGGCGCTACGGTCACAGTTGAGGTAATCCGACAGCTGGATGCGGGAGAAGGGGATGCTGAAGGTCAGGCTGTGGGCGCGGGCGGCCTCGCTGAGCAGATACGCCGCTACCTTGGCGCGCAGGCTCTTCATCACCAGCAGGTCGATGCGGCGGGAGAGGGAAAAATATTTATCGCTGATGGTGCGCACAAGGTTCTGCACCACCCGCTGGTGGGCGGGGCTGCCGTCCGAGAGCAGCAGCCGCTCGTAGGGCAGCAGCAGTACCTCGCAGGGGGCAGCAGCCAGCACGGTGACCGGGCTGGACAGGCTGGAGCCTCCCAGCACGTCCCCGAACACCCCGCCCGGCTCTACCCGGGCAATGGGAATGCGTGCCCCGCCCGGTGCCGGGCGGTAGGCCTCCAGCTCGCCGGACAGCACGATGCCTACCCGGCGGCTGGGCTCCCCCGCCAGCACAAGGGCTTCGCCCTTGCCGTAGCTGCGCACACTTGCCCCCAGCCGGGACAGCAGCGTGCTGAGCTCCGCAGCGGAAAGACCCGCGAACAGCGTGGTGGTTTGTAACAGCGGCAGATAATTATTCATCGCAACTCCGCAGAGAAAATAGTGTTCTCCGCAGCCTCCTGCAATTGCGTTGCACACGCAACGGTATTTTTACCCCTATTATAGTAAACTGGAACGCGCAAAGCAAATGATTTTGCAAAATTTTTCAAAAAAAGACCGGTTTCCGCTTCCCGTACCGGGGCGTGCCGGGTGTGAAAAGGAGTATATCATGAAAAAGATCCTGTCCTTACTGCTGGCGTTCAGCCTTGCACTGAGCCTTGCAGCCTGTGGCGGCAGCGCAAGCTCTGCCGTTTCCAGCACGGCGGTGTCCGAGGCTGCTTCCGCTGCGGCTGCTTCTGAGGAAGAAGCTGCAGCGCCGCTGTCTGCCACCGAGCCGCTGCGCATTGCAGGCTTGAAGGGCCCCACCACCATGGGTCTTGTCAACCTTCTCTCGATGGAGCAGGCTGGTACCGCCGCCATGGACTACGACCTGCAGCTCTACGGCGCTGCGGATGAGATCGTGCCGCTGCTCATCAAGGGTGAGCTGGACATGGCTGCCATCCCGGCCAATCTGGCTGCGACCCTGTACCAGAAAACGAACGGCGGCATTCAGGCCGTGGCAGTGAACACCTTGGGCGTTCTGTATGTGGTGGAGCAGGGCGATACCGTCCACAGCATGGCCGACCTCAAGGGCCGCACCATCCTGTCCACCGGCAAGGGTACGACCCCGGAGTATGTGCTGCGCTATCTGCTTACCGCCAACGGCATTGACCCGGACAAGGATGTGGACATCCAGTATTACAGCGAAGCCACCGAGGTGACCGCCCAGATGGCCAGCACGCAGGACGCCATTGCGGTGCTGCCCCAGCCCTATGTGACCGCTGCCGGGCTGAAGGACGACACCCTGCGGGTAGCCCTTGACCTGACCGCCGAGTGGGACAAGGTGGCAGATACCCAGCTGATCACCGGTGTGACCGTGGTGCGCAAGGCCTATGCCGAGGAGCACCCGGACGTGGTAGCTGCTTTTCTGGCAGACTACGCCCAGAGCGTGAACGCCGCCAACACCGATCTGGACGGTACCGCCGCTCTGTGCGAGGAGCAGGGCGTGGTGGCAAAAGCCGCCATCGCCAAAAAGGCACTGCCCAACTGCAACATCGTCTGCCTGACTGGCGAGGAACTGAAGGCCGATGTCTCCGGCTACTTGCAGGTGCTCTACGATGCCGACCCCGCCGCCGTGGGCGGCACGCTGCCTGGCGAGGACTTCTACTGGGCAGCCCAGTAACAACCTGAAAAAAGCATTCCATCTCCCGCCGCTCTGCCGTGGTACGCAGCGCGGCGGTTTTTATTGAGAAAACGATTTTGAATGGCTTCCGCTGGGAGGGTTTCTGCTTGCCGAGGGATGTTCTCTTTTGACACCAAAAGAGAACCAGAAAAGTGCCAGCGATTTCGACGCGCTGGAGCCACGAAAAAGGGGCTGCTCGCCCCTTTTAACCCCAAAGAGGAGGGCTACACCGGAAAAAACTGAAGATTCACGCCTGTTCGGCGTGAAGATCTTTTAACCGTTTTTTTCCGGCTCCGCCGATTTATAGCCCCTCAGTCGCTGCGCGACAGCTCCCCCCGAGGGAGCAAGCGCCTGCCCGCAAACGTCCTCGCCCTCTCAGTCACCTGCGGTGACAGCTCTCCCAAAGGGAGAGCCTCTGGCGAAACCGGTCACTTTGCGTGGACTGCCAAGGCCTCTCCCTTTGAGGAAAGACTTCCCCCGCGCCGGGGGAAGATGTCGCGCAGCGACAAAAGGGGGAGTGTGGATTTGCGAAGCAAAGACGGAGAGGGCGAGGACGCTAACCGCAGCGCTGCGCTTTCGCAGAAAGCGGCGCTGCAAATGCCGTTTCCCTCTACGACCCCTCCCGTGAAAAGGCGTTTGGAGCACTCCGCAGAGCGCGACAAACGCGAAACTATAAATAATAATACCTTGATTTATGGCCAGAGCCCAAGCGGAGGCCATTTTAAATCTTAAATCCTTCCGGTTGCAATTCCGCGGCAAAAGTTCTACAATAGAGACACATTATAGAATATGGAGGGAAAACCTATGGCTTGCACTACCATTCTGGTCGGCAAGGCAGCATCGTACGATGGCT